>CBDCNU010000001.1:0-49726 GCA_965219475.1 Opitutales bacterium
TTTCATTTCGAAGCCGGTTGCGGTCAAATTTTCCTTCCCGGTTACTGAGGTCCTCCCGCCAGGGAATGCCCAATTCCCGGAAACAGCCTTGGAGTTCGTTGCGGGTAATGCCCAATAGCGGCCTCAGATAGGTTTTTTGGTCGGAAAATGTGTGGACGGGCCGGGGAGCGGCCAGGCCGGCCACGTTGCTGGAACGAGCCAGACGAAGCATAAGCGTTTCGATAATATCATTTTGTTGATGCCCCAACACCACCATTCCTCCGCCTTCCCCTCGCAAGAAGCGGTCGAAAAATGCGTGACGGGCTTTTCGGGCATCGGCTTCGTTTTCCGGAGCATTCGCATCTCTGTCGTCCCAGGAATCGCGCAAAAACGGCAAGCTCAATTGTGCGGCCGCATCCGCGACGAATTGTTCATCTCCCTGGGAAGCCTCCCCCGTAGAAGATGATTGAAATGAAGCACGCTCATGTCATCATGCCTGGACGGGAAATGCCCATAAATGAGCAAGAGGGCGGATAATGAATCGATGCCGCCCGAGCAGGACAGTCCCATCGCTCCGGATGGCGTTTCATTCAGGTAATCAACCACCCGGGGGTGGAGCCGGTCCCGGGTTATTTTTTCTGCGAGCCCTTTGGCGTAGCCAGGCCAATTCATTGCAACGATCACTCCAGGAATTCTTCCCCAAAATAAGCCTCCAGGACCGGAGGTATTTTAATCCGGCCGTCCTCCAACACGTTGTTCTCCAATATCGCAGCCAATACTCGGGGAACCGCCAGGGCGGAACCATTCAAGGTGTGCAGGTGAACCGGTTTTTGGCCCGGGGGACGGTAACGGATATTGGCCCGCCGCGCCTGAAAGGCTTCATAGTTGCTGCAACTGGAAACCTCCAGCCAACGCTTCTGTCCACCGGCCCAAACTTCCAGGTCGTACTTCTTGCTCTGGGTAAACCCGAGATCACCGGTGCACATCAGAAGCGCCCGGTAGGGGATATCGAGTTTTTGCAACAGTCTTTCCGCGTCCGCTTTCAGACTTTCCAGTTCCCTGTAAGACTCAGTCGGATGCACCCATTTCACCAACTCGACTTTATCAAACTGGTGAACCCGGTTCAAACCGCGCACTGTTTTCCCATAACTTCCGGCTTCCCGGCGGAAGCAAGGCGAGTAGCAGACGCGGTAAACCGGCAACTCCGCTTCATCCAGAATCTCGTCGCGATAAAAATTGGTCACCGGAACTTCCGAAGTCGGAATGAGGCAGAAACCATCCCGGGAAAGGACGTACATCTGTCCCTCCTTGTCGGGCAACTGACCGGTGGCGCTGGCGCTGGCCCGGTTGACCAGCAACGGCCCAGTGACCTCCTCGTAACCGTTGCCGAGAGCTTCATCCAGAAAGAAATTTATCAGGCTGCGCATCAGCTTGGCCAACCCGCCCCGGAAAAAGGGCCAACCGGCGCCGGTTACCTTGGCCCCGCGGGCATAGTCGGCATATTTCTTGAAGACCTTCCCCTCGAAGTGGGGGCGGGCCTGAGGGGAGACACAGGCGGGATCCCCCCAGGAATAGTACACTACATTGCCGATGGGGTCTGGCGCTACCGGCACCGAGGCATGGGGAATATTGGGAATGGATAGCATTTGAGCTTCCCAATCCGCCTCCAGAGCCTTCAATTCAGCGTCCTTCGCTTTTACCTCCGAGGAAACGCCCCGCATCTCCCCTACCTTGGCCATAAATTCCCGCGATCCCTTTTCCAATGCGGCCATTTCCTTGTTCACACCCTTTTGTCGGGCACGAAGCCGTTCCACGGATTGGATCAGGACGCGCCGCTTTTTGTCCAGTACCAGAATGGAATCGAGATCACACTCAATACCCTTGTCGGCAATGGCTTTGCGCAGACGTTCCGGTTCATGGCGCAGGACCTCTAAAGCTATCATAGGAATACCCGGTTGAAAAGCGGGCTACCCTAGCCCCACCTCTCCGCCCATTCCAAGTTAAATCCGCCGGGTCCTCAGAATCGGGACACCTGGATGAGCGTATCCGCCAGGCGTTTGAGAGCCTCCGCCAGATTTTCCATGGAATTGGCGAAGGAAAAACGTAAATAGCCCACTCCACCGGCCCCAAAACCGTCACCTGCCAGGCAGGCCACACCGCCCTCATTCAATAAATATTTCTCCAGTTCCCGGGAAGTCAGGTCGAACTGGGAAACGTTGGCGAAGCAGTAAAAGGCCCCCTTGGGATGACGACAGGATATTCCGGGAATCCGGTTGAGGCACTCTACAAAGAAATCGCGCCGCCGGAGAAATTCCCGGCGCATGTGTTCTACCGCGTCCTGAGGTCCGGTCAGGGCCTCCATGCCGGCCCGCTGAATAAACGTCGTGGTGCAGGAATTGCTGTTCACCATCAAGCGCTCGAAGGAATCGACCAACCACTCCGGCAAAATTCCATAGCCCAGGCGCCAACCCGTCATGGAATAGGTCTTGGAAAATCCATCCAGAATAATAGTGCGGTCGAGCACATGCGGAAACTGGGTTATCGATTCAAACCGCCCTTGGTAGAGCAACCGGGAATAAATCTCGTCCGCCAGGATGACCACGTCGTGCTCAATACAAAGCTCTGCCACCGCTTTCAAATCATCCCGGGAGAGGATGCCGCCGGTGGGATTCTGCGGGGAATTCAAGATCAACAGTTTGGTGCGATCGGAAATGAGGCTTTCCAGGCGATCCAGTTCAAAACTGAAGTCATGGGCCTCGACCAGAGGCATGGGAACGGGTGTTCCGCCAACGTAGTCGATCATGGAACGATAAATGGGAAATCCAGGATCGGGATAAACGACCTCTTCCCCCCGCTCCACCAAGGAGAGCAAGGCAAAGAACATGATGGGTTTGCCGCCCGGGGTGACGACGACTTGGGAAGGACTAACCTCGATGCCCCGGCTCTCCGAGATGTGCCGGGCAATCAGTTCGCGGAATTCGGGTAAACCGCAGGTGGGCCCATAACCGGTCCAACCCTCGTCGATAGCCCGCTTGGCCGCCTCACAAACGTTAGGCGGGGTGGGAAAATCCGGCTGCCCGATTTCCAAATGGATAACGGACCGGCCTTCCGCCTCCATGGCTTTTGCCTTGGCCAACACCCCGAAGGCAGTCTCAGTTCCAAGTCTTTGCACTGCCGCATTCAAATACATGGCGAAAAATTTAGTCTCCTAAATGTTCTCAACAAGGACAATGCTTTCATGTTTAAACCATAGAGAAGAGGTGTCAGCCTTCCGAATTGTTCCATCCGTCATGCCAAAAAGCCGTTTAAAAATCGTTGGGGTCATGGGGTCGGGCGACAAGCCCCACCACGATCTCTGCCAACCGCTGGGTAAACTACTGGCCCAAAAGCCGGTTCATTTGCTTACAGGGGGAGGCCGGGGGACTATGGAAGCCGTCAGCCAAAGTTTTCAGGGGCAACAACCGCGAAGGGGTTTGGTCGTAGGGATCCTGCCGGCCCGGTCCGGCGACGGTTCCTCCACACCGAAATGGGGTTATCCAAATGCCTTCGTCGAGCTGGCCGTAAAGACCCACCTCCCCCTCAGCGGCAGAAGCGGCCAAGAGCCGCTTTCGAGAAATCACATCAACATCCTCACATCGGATGCCATCGTCGTGCTTCCGGGTAGCGCCGGAACCCGGTCGGAGGCGGAATTGGCCGCCCGATATCAAAAACCCGTCATTCTATTCAGTAGAGATTTGAACGACTTTGCCGCCTTTCCCGCAGACCTCACCCGCACCACCTCCCTGGCGGAAGTCGAAGCCTTTATCGACCGCCACCTGACTGGGGGGCTGAAAAGATGAGGCCGCGGAAACCGGACACCATTGCGGAGATTCAGGGGGAATACGGCGCCTTCTCCATTTCCGAACACATCCTCCAGCGCGTCTGGGCATCGGGTGAATTTCAACAAAGCGAGTTGATCACGGAGGAGGGTCGGCGCTTGGAAATCGTGGATTTGGGTAAGTTGAACCGTTTGGCCGGCCCCGATTTTTTGAATGTGCGGCTAAGAGTGGATGGAGCACCGGTGGAGGGCGATGCCGAACTGCATTTCTATCCCGCCGATTGGAGGGCCCACGGACACGATGACAATCCCGCCTTCGACAAGGTAGTTTTGCACATTCTGGTGTTTCCCCCCAAGTCCCCTCTGGAACTGGATCGATACCGCGTGAAAAACACCTTGGTTTTTCTGAACCTTCTTCCCCAAGGTTTGGAAAATTATGCCGAGGATGCCGCGGTCGGCGCTCTAACCGACAGGGATGAGGAAATTCTCGAGTTCTGGACATCCCGGTCCATGGAGGAGCGGCACGCCCTGGTGACGGAACACGCCTTGCGCCGCTGGAAGGAAAAGGTTGGTTACGCCCGCAAAAGAATACGGGCTCTGGATTGGGAAGCGGCCTGCCACCAGACGGCACTGGAAATCCTCGGCTACCGTTACAATCGTTCCGCCATGTTGATGGCTGGGGCTGATTACTCGTTGCCAGCCCTTCGCAGCAGTGATTATTCGTTGGAGGATCTCTACGCGGCCGGCCGGGGCCGGTGGAAACTGATGGGAACACGTCCCGCCAATCACCCTCGGACTCGATTGGCCCAGTATCTGGACTGGGTGCGTTTGAAGCCTCATTGGCCATCCGATTTGCAATCCATGGGCCGGGGAATGGGAAGGGTGGAAAAGGGGGAAATTTCCCGGACCAACCGCCGAAAGCTCGAGTGTGCCGCCTTGAAAAAGAAGCTTTCTGATCAAATAACGGTTGGAACGGTGGGCGGCACGCGTTTCGACACGCTGGTCATCGATGGTTTTTTGCCCCTTCTTGCCGCCCGGGGAATCGATTGCCTCTTCCCCCTCTGGTATTACTGGTATCCGGGCGATATGCCCCATTCGCTGAAAGGGTTCATCCGGCAATGCGGGTTGGGCGGCAATCGTGACCAGCCCTACGGCAACGGTCTTTTTCAAGGCCTGCTCGGCTGGACGCTCCATTGCCATGGGCGACCCGGCAAAGGTGTTTAACCACCCTTGACATGACAGCCAGGGCCACTTAAACACTCCTCCTTACACACTTTACCAAAACTGGGAAGTGGGCTGACTAGCCCGCTTTTTTTTTCATTTCTATTGCGATGAGTAGTGAGATTTTATCCGTCCTGGAATACATGGAAAGGGAAAAGGGAATCGATCGTGCGGACATGATCGGAGCGATTTCACTGGCCATAAAAACTGCGGCCTCCAAGGGTGGGAACGCCGGTCAGGAACTCAGGGTGGAAATCAATCCGAAAACGGGGGGCTTACAAGCCTGGGCCCAAATGAAGGTGGTCGATTACGTGAGCAATCCGCAGGCGGAAATCCATATAGACAAGGCCCGCTTGTTCGATCCTCACATACGAATCGGCCAGATCCTGGAAAAAGAGATCGACCCGGCTTTTCTGGGACGTATTGCCGCCCAAACGGCCCGCCAAGCCATTATGCAGAAAGTGCGGCAATTCGAAAAGGAACGCATATTCGATGAATACAAGGATTCTATTGGGGACGTGGTTTCCGGGGTTGTCCGCCGTCGCGAGCGCAGCGACCTGATCATCGATCTGGGGCGGGCGGAGGCACTTTTGCCGGCCCGGGAAAAAGTCTACGGTGAGGATTATGCTCCGGGCGAACGCATCCGCTGCCTCCTTTTGGCCATAGAACAGAGAAACCGCGGTCCTGAGCTCATTTTGAGCCGGGCTCATCCCAAATTCATACAACGGCTCCTCGAGCTGGAAGTTACGGAAGTCGCCGATGGGACGGTGGTAATAAAATCCATGGCCCGGGAACCCGGTTATCGGACCAAAATCGCCGTGGCCAGTCGCGATTCAAAGGTGGATCCCGTTGGCGCATGCGTGGGCGCCCGCGGCGCCAGGGTCAAAAGTATTGTCCGTGAATTGGGCGGAGAAAAGATCGACATAATTCGCCACTACGATGATCCGCAGGACATGCTGGCCGAGGCCCTCAAACCAGCCATGCCACTGAACGTAAGGATCGACGAACGCAATAAGCGCATTCACTTTGAAGTGAACCAACGGGACTTGTCCGTAGCCATAGGCCGCCGCGGCCAAAACGCGCGCCTGACCTCCCGGCTCATGGGTTGGCGACTCGATATCAGCAAGGAAAAGGTGGCCGGAGGATTTGAGGATCGCATGGAAAGGGCCATTGCCGGGCTCAACCAAATTCCGGGAATCAGCGACGAATTGGCCCAACGACTGGTGGCCATCGGCCTCGTCAGCACCGATGCCTTTACCGGGGTAGAAGCTTCAGACTTGGTGGATTCTGGCTTTACCACGGAGGAAGCAGAAAACATATTAATTAAAATCAATCAGTTTATCGCGCGTTGATTTGCCGGTCATAGTCCCGGGACAATCCTAGGATGATCTAATAAATGAGTGTCAGAATTCACGTAATTTCCAAACAAACCGGAGTTCCCAGTAAGGAGCTAATCGCCATCCTGAAGGAACGGGGGCACCAGGTGTCCACTGCTTCCAGCAGCATCGACCCGATTTCAGCTGAAGCCCTGGTCGAGGAGTTGGGCCCGGCGGAAAAACCGCCGGCCGTCGAAGCAAAACCGGAAAAGCCAGCCCTGAAGCCGCCAACTCCTCCGACACCACCCGCCCCGCCCCCTTTGAGCGCCTTCGTCCGGTCCAAGGAAGAGATTGAACGCGAGAAGGAAAAAAGGCTTAGACCTGTAGTGATACCTCCTCCCCCTCCGCCGGTTACCAGGCTGGGTTTGTTCCCGTCGCGGCCCGGCCCGAGATCTCCCAGACCGCCTGCCATTCCTCCGGGGTCAAAGAATTCCCCTCCCTTGAGACGATCCCCTATGCCCAAGGCAAGAGGGCCCGGGGCTCCTCCCTCCGTTCCCCGCATGGCTCCGCCCCTTCCCGGAGGCCCTCCCCCGGTGCCCAAAGCCAAAGAGGACGAGGCGGAGACCGACCAAAGCAAGGTAGAAAAAGAGGTTCAAGTGATCACCTTGAAACCTCCCATCGTGGTTAAGGAATTTGCCGTCAGCATAGGACTGAAACCGTTCCGCCTCATTTCCGAGCTCATGGAGTTGGGCATTTTTTCCTCCATGAACCAGGTGATCGAAGAGGAAATTGCGGCTAAACTGGCCGAAAAACATGGCTTCCTGCTCGAGGTAAAACACAGGGGTGAAGACAAGCCTCCCCCACCCAAGAAAAAAGTTGAGAAAATCGACAAGGCCAAGTTGCTGGAACCCCGACCGCCAGTTGTCTGTATCCTGGGCCACGTCGACCATGGAAAAACGACTTTGCTCGATTATATTCGCAAGAGCAACGTGGTGGAAGGTGAGTTTGGCGGCATTACCCAGCATATCGGCGCCTATCAAATAACCCATGATGAAAAAAAGATAACTTTTCTGGATACTCCCGGTCATGCCGCCTTTTCCAAGATGCGGGAACGGGGCGCCTTTATTACGGATATCGCCATATTGGTGGTGGCTGCGGATGACGGGTTTATGCCTCAAAGCGATGAGGCTTTAAAATTTGCCGAAGATTCCGGCGACCCCATCATCGTGGCCATCAATAAGATCGATACCCAGGGAGCGAATGTGGATCGGGTAAAGACCCAAATGCAAGAGCGCCAGATCACCCCGGAAGACTGGGGTGGCAAAACCATTTGCGTGGAGATTTCAGCCCTTACCGGCGAGAACGTGGAAGAGGTCCTGGAAATGATCAACCTGCAGGCCGAGATCATGGAATTGAAGGCCTATCCCAAAGGATCGGCCTCGGGGGCCATTATCGAATCCCAGATGGAGGTCGGCCGAGGCACCACCGCTACGGTGATCGTCCAGAAGGGCCTGCTCAAAGTGGGTGATGCCGTTCTCTGTGGCCCCCATTTTGCCAAGGTCCGGACCATGTTGGACGAGAATGGCAAAAAACTCGTGCAGGCCCCGCCATCCACCCCCGTCAGGATGGACGGTTGGTCCGGGACTCCCGATTCAGGGGCCACCTTTGAGGTGGTCAAAAACGAAAAAGTGGCCAAGCGGGGCGCTGCGGAAGCGGATGTGCAAAGAAGACGCGGTCAGGTAGTGGAGAAAGAGGAGGAAGCGAAACCCGCTACCCTCGATACTCTCTTTGCAGCCATCGAGCAGACAAAGAAGAAAGTATTCAAAGTCGTGGTCAAGTGCGATGTGCACGGATCGGTCGAAGCAGTCCTCGGCATGCTCAAGGGAATCGAAAGTTCCAAGGTAGACTTGGAAGTTATTTCCGAGGAGGTAGGAGCCATCAGCAAAAATGACGTGGATCTGGCCAGCACTACGAATGCCACTATAATCGGCTTCAATGTGAAACCGGGTAGTGGAGTGCCCGCCATCGCCAAGCATGCCGGTGTCACTATCATGCGGTTCAAGATCATCTATGAAATGATCGATCAGGTCAGGGAAGCCATGGCGGATCTGCTGGAACCGGAGTTGGTGGAAAACAAGCTGGGGACCGCTGAAGTCCGGCAAATATTTCCCATCAGTCGGGGAATGGCGGCGGGTTGTCTCGTTACCAGCGGCCATATCAAGCGAGATGCGTGGGCCCGCCTCCTGCGCAAGGGTGAGGTGTTGGCAGAAAGCAGGGTATCCATGCTCAAACGTTTCAAGGATGATGTAACTGAAGTGCGCACCGGGTATGAGTGCGGCATCCAGCTCGATAACTATAACGCCTTCGCCGAAGGGGATACCATTGAGTGTTACGAGAAAGGAAAGAAGCGCGCATCCTTGTAACCTCCCGGCCATCCCTCTCGACCTCATCCCGATCAGATTTTATTAAAGGATTGGCAGAATGGATGTTTGCCGTGAGCTTGGTTATTCTGCAGGGTTGGGCCACCTCGGGGCCATCCCTTGTTGCGAACTCCAATTTGAAATCAGGAAATAAGAATGGGTCAGCGAAATCTCCGCGTAAATGCCCTGGTCAGGCAGGAAATCAGTCTTATCCTCCACACCCGCTACCGGGGTGAAACGGTGAGAATCACCATAACCGACGCATCCATTAGCCCGGATTTGAGAAGCGGACGGATCTACTATTCGGTTTTGGGCGAGGAATACGAACAACGGGCAGCCAAAAAATTTTTTTCCCGCAATGCTTCCGAGATTCGCCATCAACTGGGAAAGAGAATCATCCTCAAGTACCTCCCCCACTTGAAATATTTCCAAGACGATTCCATCAAGCGGGGAGTCGACTTGCTCGAATTCATGGATCAATTTGAGCAAGTGGACGGTCCTTCCCTCGACCCGGAACAATGAAATTCTACCCCGATCAGTCGCCTCTGTTCAAAGTCTTGATTGAATCCGAGAAGGGAAAGAAAGTCGCCGTTGTGGGCCACGTCCGGCCGGACGGGGATTGCATCGGATCCCAAGTGGCCCTTTGTCGCATGCTCAATTCGGTGGGCATCGAATCGGTATGCGTAAATCAGGACGAGGTGCCGGCAACACTGGCGTTTTTGCTGGAGGACACACCGTTTACGACAGGACCTGATTTTGATTTTGCGGGGTGGGACGTGATAACGGTGGATTGTGCGGACGTTAAGCGAACCGGCCTTGAGTTATGGCCAAAACTGCCCAAACCGGTGGGAAATATCGACCACCACATTTCCAATACCCGCTATGGTTTGAATAACCTGATCGAGGGAAATTCCGCCGCGACGGGAGAAATGCTGGCGGGCTTTTTTCTGGATTGCGATTACCCGATGGATTCCGTCACAGCTACCGCTCTCTACGTGGGCATTGCCACGGATACCGGTCAATTCCGCTTTCCTTCCACAACCCGGCATACCTTTTACCTTGCCGGCATCCTGGTCGATCGAGGGGTGGACTTGAGCGAGGTGAACAGGGAACTTTATGAGGAAGAAAGCATTGCCAAGCTGGAACTGTTGCAAACTTTCCTGAGATCCTTTCAACTGCATTTCAACGGGCGCGTCTGTCTTGGCCAGCTCAAGGAGGGAATCTATGAAGCCCTGGGGGCCAAACCTGACGATTCGGAAGGCCTGGTCAATTATGCGCGAAGCATAGCCGGAGTGGACATAGGCGTATTGGTGGAACAGCGTTTCGGAAAAACCAAGGCAAGTCTTCGGGCCAAGGAGAAACGGTTCCGAGTCGATTTGATCGCCAAAGAATTTGATGGAGGCGGACACGCGGCCGCCGCCGGATTCCATTACAATTTGCCCATGGATGAGTTGGTGTCCCGCCTGCTCGAGGCCATCGGCCAACACCTGGAAAAGGTCGATAAAGGGATAATCGGTTAAATCGTCATGACACGTCCCATAAAGGATTTGGAAGGAATTTTGCTGGTGGATAAACCTGCAGGCATAACCTCACACGACGTGGTGAATCACGTGCGCAGAAAGTTAAAAATGAAACGCATCGGCCATGCCGGAACCCTCGACCCGCTGGCCACTGGATTATTGGTAATTCTGGTGGGAAAGGCCACCAAACTGTCCTCCCGGCTCATGAACCTGGACAAAGAGTACGAAGGGACCTTCGAACTCGGTAAAATCTCGGATTCACACGATTGTGATGGGCAAATTCTGGAAACCCGGCCGATTGACCCATCCCTCGACAGGGAGGCAATTGCGGCGGCGATGAGTAGTTTTGTCGGTGATCAGTATCAGACCCCGCCCATGTTTTCCGCCGTGAAAATCGGGGGAGTTCCCTTATACAAACACGCCCGCAAAGGCAAAGTTGTGCCGCGTGAACCTCGTTTCATCCGCATTTCCAAATTTGAACTTTTGGAATGGAAGGCCCCATTGGGGAAATTTTACGTCTATTGCAGCAAGGGGAGCTATGTCCGCACCTTGGTGCACGATATGGGTGAAAACCTCGGTTGCGGGGGATTGCTGACCCAATTGAGGCGCACGGCCAGCCATAAATTGCAGGTGGAGCATGCCATAACCCTCGAGGATTTCAAATCATTGGCCCATGCTGAGATCAGTAAACGGTTGATTCCCGGTCCCCAGGCCCTTGCTCTTACCAATTGCTGATACCCCTTTGTGAGCGCATTCCCCCCCAGTCATCCATTGCAGTTGGATGAAGTCGATCTTCCCGCAAAACCATTGCATCTCGCGGTGGGTATGTTCGATGGGGTTCACCTGGGGCACCAGGCCGTGATCGAGACAGCCACCCAATTGGCGCAGGCAACCCAAGGGATTAACGCCGTCCTGACTTTCTGGCCCCATCCCAGTCGCTTGTTTCGGCCGGACAATTCCGAACATATGATCATGTCCCCTGAAATCAAGGTGGAGGTTCTGCGTTCTCACAAGGTTCAATACGTAATCCAACAAAAATTCGACCTGGCCTTTGCCGCCATAGAAGCGACCGATTTTGTGGGGCACCTGAAGTCTTTTTTACCCAATTTGAACTCCATTCACGTGGGTTCGAATTGGAGGTTTGGTAAGGGGCGAGCCGGGGACGTGCAATTGCTTTTGCAATCGTGCCGAAAGGCGGGGATCCATGTCATAAGTGTTGAACGCGTGAATTACGACGGCCAACCCATCAGCAGCACCCGAATACGCAATCACCTCAAAGCCGGTGAAATGAAAATGGCCAATGCTCTCCTGGGAGATGTATATTATTCCCTGGGGCCGGCCATCCAAGGGAACAAACTGGGCCGGGAAATGGGATTTCCCACCCTGAACCTGCCCTGGAACTCAGATTTGAAACCACCTTACGGGGTATATTGCGTGGAGGTGGAAGGTGAGTTCGGAGGAGCGACCATCACCCTTCCGGGGGTGGCAAATTTTGGTCTCAGACCCACGGTGGAAAAGACGACGGAACCCGTTCTGGAAGTCCACGCCCTTCGCCAATGCCCCTTTACCCACGGGTCCCGGCTCAAGGTACGCTGGTATCACTTTCTCCGGGCGGAGAATACGTTTGAGGGTGTCGAATCTTTGAGAAAACAGATCGCCGTCGATGTCCGGGAGGCACGTCGATACTGGGGGTTGACTTAGAGCCTGTCCCAGAAACCGGAATTGAACCAACTTCAACAAAATGTCGAATTGCTCGATTCCAGCTTTATGGGCGGAAGAATCCTCAACCACGTGTTCGATGACCAAGCCGACTCCATGGGGGATTTCCACATGCTTTCGCAAGGCATCGCTGACCCGGTTCGTTCCCACACCGAGGAAGGTTACCATTCCTGCCTCCTTTGAAGAACTCCCGGGGTGAAGCCCAGGAGCAGGACCGAGCTGAGGAGAGTTTGGCAGATATAATTCATGTTCGGGTTGATAAAGGTGATTAAAATTTACCGCTGAAAGACAGAAAGGAGCAGTGCTTGTTCCTTTTCTTTTCGATTCAGTCCAGCCCGCCGCGGGAATTCACCAACCGATCAATTGCAACCGCAACCGCCACCTCCGATGCTGCCGCCCCCATGGGCTGCCTCCCGCGTATAAAATACGTGCTCGGCCATAGCGGTATCAAGGGGATCCCGGTCCGCCGTCATACCGTATTGGGTCAACGCCCCACGTTCCCACGGTTCCACCGTGCCACAACCCCACAAAAAAATTCCGGAGGCAATAATGCACCCTATTCGAAGGATTGCCCTCACCATCAATCCTCGGCCAACAGGGCCAGAATTTCCTTTCTATATTGTTCGTCCGTCTTTTTTCCCGAATATCCCTGGTGCACGGCGTGCACTCGGCCCGATTTATCCAGCATGAAAGAGGTGGGCATGGCTTCTATGGCACAGGTGGCCACCAGTTTTTTTCCCAAATCGCGCAATATGGGAAAAGTGGCTCCCGAACTTTTTGCGAATCGGGAATAAGCCGAGGCGCTATCGTCCACGCTGACGGCAATAATTTCGAAACCCCGGTCCTTGAACTCCTGGTACAACCGTTCCATGGCGGGAAAGGAAGCTTTACAGGGGGCGCACCACGAGGCCCAAAAATCGACCAATACGACTTTTCCCTCAATTTCGGGCACTTCTCCATCGAACTCGAAATTGCTCAAATCGGGAAACGTGTCTCCCTCTACCACCTTTGCCGCGGCCTCATGCTGACCGATGGCTGAAAACCCGACCAGCAGGGCCAGGACCAAGGATTTAATCCGAGACCATATAATGATATATTCCATGCGAATCTATTCGTTTGAATTCCGTGTGGAGGCATCCCTCCGCTCCAAAAAACCGGTTTATCAACTCCATGCCCTCCTCCTCGCCCAAGAGGCAGGCGGCAGTAGCAAGGATACCCGACTCCGTGCAAGTGCCTGCAACTACGGTGACGTGTTGCACCATGTTGGCGATGGGATAGCCTTTGCGGTGGTCGACGATGTGCCCGTAACGCTTGCCGTTGAGGTCGAAGAATCGACGGTAGTCCCCCGAACTGGCTACACAGAGGTCATTCAGGGCCAAACTTCCCCAACACTTCCCGGGATTTCCGGGATCCTCCATGCCGACATGCCAATGGGTGTAGCCGGGGGGATGCCCCAGGGCGGCCACGTCCCCACCAAAATTTATCAGTACGTCGCCAATCCCGAAGTCCCGGGCCAACAGGGCAACGCGGTCCACCGCGTACTCCTTTCCGATACCCCCCAAATCGATTCCCATTCCGACTTTTTCCAAGCGAACCTTACCGGGCTTACGCTTCACCTTGTCCCACCCGATAAGGTCCTTGGCTCTCCCAATTTCTTCATCAGTGGGAATCCGCGGATGCCTGGCCTTGTAGTCCCAGAGCTCGATTATGGGCAAGTTGGTGGGATCGAAGAGGCCTCGGGTAATAAAGTGAAACCGGTCGCAAAGGTCAAAAAGGGCTTCCGTCTCGGGGTCGATAGCCACCCAGTCCCCTCCGGCGGCACGGTTGATGCGGCTGACCAGGCTGGAATCCTCGAATCGCGTATAGGTGGCTTCAAAATTGCGCACCCAATCCAGGGCCGCTTTCTTGAAGTTCTCCGCCACCCCCCCATCGTTGCATTGAAATTGGATTTCGCAAGTTGTGCCCATGGCCCTGAACTTCACCCGGAACAGCCCCCGGGCCAGATCACTGGTCGCCACTCTCGACACGTTCAACTGGAGACAATCGGACATTAGAAGAACCACCGTCCCCCCACCGTAAGGATATCTGCGTCACTGTAAACACTGGGATGGGTCAGGGGATCCAGTCCCGTCATCTCGTAGCGTTGGATCTTCAGGTTGAATTCCAGATCTTGCGAAAAAAAATAAACCAACTTCGCCCCCCAAGCGTAGGTTTCCATTTTGGAAAGGCGGTGATCGGAAGAGAAATAGGGGGCATGGCCGATCGCATTGCGGTCGGGAAGGATATCGGTGAGGTTTAGGTCGTGGTGGTAATAGTTTGCGGCCGACTGCTTATAGTAGCGGATCAAGGGTTCGAGGATGATCTGGTCGGAGATTTTTTGATACCACTGCAGGGAAAAGGTGTGGGCGTTCAGATCGGCGTCATCGGAAAAATAACGGTAGGAGGTTTGCAAGCTGCCTTTCAGTTTCTCAAAATCCCGTAAAATTTTGGTGAAAAAAATCCATTTTTGGCGTGAGCGGGGCCGGTTTTCCGGAAAGGTGATAGCGAGAAAGAAATCGGAAATGAGTTCGATGTCTTTTTCCACTACCTTGTAGGGATCGGCCAGGTATCCATCCTCCCGGCCGCAGGTCAGATCGGCCGACCAAACGGTGGCGGAATCCAGTATTTGGGTAATCCCAATGAGAACATCCTCGCTGTCCTTGCTTTCCTTTTCAGGGAGGGTCGGGGCGCTGAGTTCATCTTGGAGCGAGGAGTAGCCCAACTCGATGATGGTGTTTTTTTTGTTGAGGTAGCGTCGATAAGTAAGGGCCCCGCCCTCCGACAAATAATCGCTTTCATTGCTATAATTCAACTCGAAGGTGAAAGCGTGGTCCTTCAACTGGTGATCGAGATTCAGGATAATGGAGCGGCGCTCATCGACCAAATCCCCCATGGGAACGCGGTCGGCCCCGGCCTCCGGCAGTTCCCCCGTGGGGGTTGTACCGGTTATGGTATCGATCAGCCCCACCACGCCCAAACGAGTGCTCGGGCTGAGATCCTTATCGGCGCTGATGTAATGGGCTCTCACCCGAATCCGGTCGTCATCCTCTTGGTAATCTTCGTACTTGTAGCGGATGGAATCCTCACCCCGTACCGGCTTCGGCATGCTGGAAAGCAAATACAAGGCTAATAAGAGGCTGCAAATCCGGGTTTTAAAATGGGATGAGGGCGCCATGAAAATATAGCCAGGGAGTTATTTTGAGTAAATTGCCCCGACAAGTGGCAATCCTATAAACCCCTCCTGAGGATTACCAAGAATAGAGTTCATGAGATTCTGAGGTACCGAGGGAGGAAGAATCAGGAATTGGAAATTTTGAGTCTTTTGTGGTTTAGCATTCCGAATTCCTGATCGATTCCGGACTGGACGTAAGGGAAGGGGTTCCAAATGCTGGGTCCGATTATCTCTGCTATGAGCGATTTAACCCTGGTTGTTTTAGCCGCAGGAATGGGCAGCCGCTATGGCGGGTTCAAACAATTGGAAGGTCTGGGACCCTCCGGGGAAGTGTTGCTAGACTATTCGGTTTACGACGCCATCCGAGCGGGATTCGGAAAGGTGGTCCTCGTGATCCGCAAAGAAATGGAACCGGGCTTTCGTCAACGCATTACCCGGAGGTTTGAAAACCGCATCGCAGTCGAGTTCGCCTTTCAATCCATGCAACTTGCCCCTGTGAGCCGGGATAAACCTTTGGGAACGGGCCATGCCCTCCTCAGCGCAGCCCATCATATCGATGGGCCCATGGGGGTGATCAATGCGGATGATTTTTACGGACCCTCATCTTTTCAGCTCCTGGCCCAAAGCCTGGCCGGAATGACAGGGAAATCCGGGGTCAACATCGGATTTGAACTGGAAAAAACGCTCTCTCCCCATGGCGGCGTCTCACGCGCGGTATGTGAAACCTCCAAAGACAATTTCCTGATCCGAATCGAGGAGCACACCCACATTTCCCGGACCGATCAGGGAATTGTCGGATCCTTTGAGGGTGAGGCTCGCCACTTGGCTCCCGATGTCATCGTTTCGCTCAATCTCTGGGGATTTGGCCCGGATTTTCTGCCTTTCCTGCGGGAAAAGTTCGAACAATTCCTCGGTTCCATGACCGACCCGCAGAACGAGGAATTTTACCTGCCCACTGCGGTATTCCAATGGATCGGGGAGCGGGGCGCCACGGTAGAATTGATACAGTCAAGGGAATCGTGGTTGGGGCTGACCTACCCTGAGGACACATCCCAAGCGACAGCCAAGCTGAGTGACCTGATCGCCCGCGCTACCTATCCGGAAACTCTCTGGTGAAAAGCGCCCCAGTTCGGCCATTTGTCCTATTTGAACCCTGCCGCCGGTCATTTCAACGATATTGCCTTGCAATACTATATATTATGGGCAATGTGGCACCATGAAAACCACTATCGATATCCAGGACGACCTCCTGGGGCGGGCGAAACGTCATGCCAGAAAAACGGGTCGAACCTTGCGTGCGGTGGTTGAGGACGGTCTGCGAGAGGTCCTCGCCGCACCTGCCGGCCCCAATTCTTACCGGCTACCCGATTTGAGCACCGGCCATGCCGGGGCGGAAGACCCTCTCGAAGCCCACTCGTGGCAGGACTTGCGCGGGTTGATCTACGGAGAGGCTGAAATGCGGTGATTGCGGTGGATACAAACCTGCTCGTGTACGCCCATCGCAAGGAGTCCCGCCTGCATGAAGCATCTTTTTCCATGGTGCGGGAGCTTGCCGAAGGTAGGCATTTGTGGGCCATTCCCTGGCCCTGCTGCTACGAATTCCTGAGTGTCGTAACGAACTACCGGATCTGGAAAGACACTGCAACACCGCCGGAACGTGCCTGGCGGCAACTCGAAGCCTGGACTGCGTCGCCGAGCAATCGCCTTCTGGGTGAAACGGACGACTTTTTAAAGGTATTAAGCGGTCTGGTGCGACGTCCCAGAGTGCGCGGAGCCATTGTACACGATGCCCGGATCGCTGCGATTTGTCTGGCACACGGTATTGAATCCCTCTTCACGCGGGATCGCGATTTCTCCTTATTTCCGGAGCTGCGAACGCGCGATCCATTTGGTTAGCCCGCATATCTCACTATCGAGCGTATGCGATGGGCCTTGGCCCAAGTGTGGTGTCCTGTTAATTCGCTCAAACAAACGGCTGGGTTTTATTCTGTAACAGCCAGATAGAAGGTTAACTCATTTAATGAGGGCCACACTAGAATGAACTGCAAAGCAGTTCCACTCCAAAGCCTGGTGTGCGCTGTGCGACACCAGGCTTTGGAGTGGACAACAAATTAAGAACCCCAACGGGGTTCCACAATGAATCGATCCCAAGGCATTTTGGAAATTATTTGTGGAACCCCCGTGGGGTTCAATCATAGGGGCGATCGACGCCCCAGCGTGCGCTACCATGCTTTGCCTAAACCGTGCTTCGCAACGCTACGCAGGTCAAGAGGCTTCGCACGGCACAGCGCGACGCTGGGCTCCGGAGTTCAACGCCGTTGGCGTAAAAGCCAGATGTTTGAATCGGTTGATCGGGGCAATAGATGGGCGCATTTGCATCCTCCGTTCGGTAGTGGGATATCCAAGGTAGGAGCGGCTTTACGCCGCGATTGCTTTCAGGCTGTTTCGTGGGACGGCGGCGTAAAGCCGCTCCTACAACTTGAAATCGCTACGGTATTGTTTGAAGGAATTTCCGGGACACCACACTAGCCCATTGGATTGGCCCGAAAACGACCTTTCGTCCATTTTCGTCTTTCCATGATCGAGTAATCCTTCGTTGATTAATTTCTTATTTCCATCCTTTCTCTAACTCTGGGGGCAACAATTTTGCCTACCAGGAAATAATCCGAGTAAAACCAAGAAACCTATGAATCAAAATTCATCTTCGATTTTTTCTGCGGCCGCAGCGGCCCAGGCCAACTCTGAGGAGAGGTCCCCGAGGCGACCCAGGCCGTTCCGGCGGCTTTTGCCGTTTGGAATCTGTTTCTTGAGTTTCCTTGCCGCCGCGTCCGCTCAGGACAGGCCCAATATTCTCCTCATCATGGTGGATGATCTCGGGTACGCCGACCTCGGATGCTACGGGAGCGAAATCCAAACCCCCCATATCGATCGTCTGGCCAGCAACGGTCTTCGGCTTACCCAGTTTTACAACACCGCCAAATGCCACTCATCGCGGCTCAGTCTCTTAAGCGGCCAATACAGCCATTACGCCGGAGAAGAGGATTTCCGCAATGCCGTAACCATTGCACAGGTCCTGAAGGAAGCCGGTTACAGCGCTTCCATGACGGGAAAATGGCATTTGGATAACGAACCCACCGATTATGGTTTCGAACAATACTGGGGACATATTTCTGGTGCCACGGATTTTTTTCAGGGTGACGACACCTTTCGAATGAATGGAGAGGCGTGGAATGATTTCCACGAAGATTTCTACACCACGGACGCGAATATCGATTTCTCAATCCAGTTATTGGAAAATGCCCTGAAAGAGGATAAGCCTTTCTTTCACTACATCGCTT
Source organism: Opitutales bacterium (assembly GCA_965219475.1). GTDB lineage: Bacteria > Verrucomicrobiota > Verrucomicrobiia > Opitutales > UBA2995 > JAABVD01. The sequence continues at coordinate 18,542 of CBDCNU010000001.1, forward strand.
TCAATACCCCTCACTATCCCCTTCAGGCCCCTAAGAAGGATATCAAAAAATATTTGGGCCGCTATGACGCCGGTTGGGAAGTATTGAGAGAGGAACGCCTGGCTAAACAGAAGTTGCTCGGACTATTTCCGGCCGACTTTGAGTTGCCCCCCCTACCCAGCCATGTGCCCCCATGGAATTCGCTGACCGATAAGCAAAAGCAATTCGAATCCTTTCGCATGGCCGTTTACGCCGCCATGGTGGATAGCCTCGATCAGAATATCGGCCGACTCATCGCCTATTTAAAGGAGATGGGCGTATATCAAAACACCCTCATTTTATTTTTGTCCGACAATGGGGCATGTCCCTTTGAACGCAGTAAGCATCTCGAAATTCCACCTTGGAAGGCGGGGTCTTGGTACCTCTATGACGCCAGTTGGGCAACGGTTGGAAACACGCCCTTTAAACATTACAAGCAGACGCAGCACGAAGGAGGAATCTCCAGTCCCTTCATTGCGCACTGGCCGGGAAAGATAAAAAATCCGGGCCGGTTAGACAGTGAATTGAGTCACTTGATCGACGTGATGGCGACCTGTATCGAAGTTGCGGGAGCGCGCTACCCGGAACGAAAAGGGTTGAATCCTCTCCAAGGAAAATCCCTGGCGCCGATTCTGAAAGGAGAGAAACGGACTGGCCATGAGGAATTGTTTTTTATCTTCTCCAACTGCCGTGCCTTACGTCAGGGAGATTGGAAACTGGTTAGTTTTTACGGGCACAATTGGGAACTCTACAATCTGGTTGAGGACCGCACGGAACAAAATGACCTTGCCTCGGCCAACCCTGAACGCGTTCAGGCCATGGCGAAACGCTGGCGCGCAATCGCCCAAGGCGCGGGAATCGTTTCACAAAAGCTGATCAGTCCGGTTAAGAAGGAGAATCCCTCGGGAGCTATCGGAAGTTGGCATGATCCGAAATTGACCGCCAACTGGGAAATGCCCCAGTTTTAAAGCGACAAAAGTCAAGGCAAACGGGTCCATTTTATTGGGAAAGAAAAGGCAAAGAGGCACTGAGGCACGGAGGGGGGAAGCGCCCAGGGGCGCGAATTAGAAATGAGGAATGAGGGGGAGAGATCACGATCAAGATCAAGATTATAGGAATGGACAGGATCAGGAATTGGGATTTTTCAGTCTTTTGTGCTTTTTGTGGTTAAACTTTCCTCTACTTCCCGGTCGCCATTTTTCTCGTGGTCCGAGCTGGATTCTCACTAAAATCGCTGGCATATAGTCAGGTTGTGCGCGGCTATTCCAAGATCGTAGATCGTCTGAATGCAGCCAATTTGGAGTTTTTGACGAAAATTGGCACTGTACACGATTATCCCCTATTCAAGGTTCTATTGGGATCCGAAACGGGTGAACGTGAAAACATCTTCATCACAGGCGGGATTCACGGCGATGAACCGGCGGGCGTGGAGGCAACCCTAAGGTTTTTGGAAAGGGACAACGCAGCGCTACTGAAACGGTTCAGGTTTTGGGTCATTCCCTGTATCAATCCCTACGGGTACGTGCACGATACCCGGGGAAATCGCGAAGGCGCGGATATTAATCGCTCCTTTGCAACGGATGAGGTGCCGGAGGCATGCATGGTTAAACGCGCCATTGGTCAAACCCGATTCTCGTTCGCCATAGATTTTCACGAGGACTGCGATGCGACGGGGTTTTACCTTTACGAAGGAAAAAGGGACAAACAGTACATCGGCCCCCAAATCGCTACCGTCGTCAAAACCATCGGCTCTATGGATGATGACGATTCAGGCGAAAGCGAAGAGCTGATCGGCGAAGGGGTCTATGAAGTGGCTCAGCAATGGGGAGTTCAGGGCTTGGCGCCTTACCTCCTTCGCTTCAACGCCGAGCATGTTTTCATCAGTGAAACGCCGACAATGTGGCCGCTTGAGCAACGTTCCGCGCTCCATCTGGCGGTGTTGGACACGGTTTTGCAGAGGCTGGCCCGACGTTAGCCAAGGAATTGAACGATTTCCTGCAGTATGCTTTAAACTGCCACTATCCTCTGCCCGAATATCTTCAAAGGCAGCCAAAACACTTAAAAACCAGGGCTTCTGCCTACGCTCAAGTCTACGGCGTGTCAGGTCAGTCCGGTGATCCGGCTTCGCCGGGACAGTAAGTTAACCACAGAGGACACCGAGAGCACAGAGACAGGAAGAATTGGGAATTGGGAATGAGGGTGAGAGATCAGGATCACGATCAGGATCAAGATCAGGATTATAGGGATGGAAAGGATGGAGCCGGCGATGGGACTCGAACCCGCAACCTACTGATTACAAATCAGTTGCTCTACCAATTGAGCTACACCGGCCTGGTACCCCCTCGGGGACTCGAACCCCGAACCAATTGATTAAGAGTCAACTGCTCTACCGATTGAGCTAAGGAGGCTTGGAATTGGCGACTAACCTCTAGGTTCAAGGGAGAAGGGGTCAAGTCGTAAAACGCGCTGAAAGCGTCTGTCGAGGCAAAGATAAACCACTGATCCCGCTTCGCCAGAAGGCTACCATGCTTCGCAACGCTACGCAGGTCAAGAGGCTCCGCACGGCACAGCGCAGGACAGGTTACACGGATGGGGACGGCGTGATGATGGCCAAGGACGTGGTAATGTGGGAGATGGACGCCACCAATCCGTGGTGACGGTGGGTTGGAGCGGGCGATGAGATTCGAACTCACGACCCCAACCATGGCAAGGTTGTGCTCTACCAACTGAGCTACGCCCGCGTCTCGCCCGGACATCTCACGACCGGGCTAAAAGTCAGTGAGTAAGGGAAAATCAGAACTCCAAGTCAAACTCTAAAAGCGCCTGGTTGCGCACGTTGGCCGGCACAACTACAAAGCCGGAATTCACAAGTTTTTCCAAGTCTCCCGATTGGAAAAATTCGGCCAGAAATCGACGGGTTCGGGGTTCTGAAATATCGCGAGCGATCAGGTGCAGTGAACATCTCAAAGGGTAATCTCCAAAAAACAAATTCTCCTGAGATGGAAGGAATCCCACCGAATCTCCCGGTTGAACCAGCGATAATAACTTGAGCCCGTGATCGACCTCGGGTAATTGGGGCAAAACCAACAAGGCGGAGGACCCGGCCCCAAAGGGATCGGCGGGATTTTCTCCGAGACATCCGAACTCCTCCACTTTTTCATCCTGAAAGAACCAGTGGTTCAATACGGGGTAGGAAGGATCTTCCTCGGTCAGACCAAACGTCACGAGTAGGGGACGGTTGGTCCAATCGGGTTCACCGGGAAGGAGAAATCCCCACTTGGAATTGAGGCCATGGCGGGTTTTGCGCAATAGTTCCGACAACCGGGTGAGGGGGACTTCAGTGAGGGGGTTGTCCCGGTGTACGGCAAAAAAGACACCCCAAAAACCGAGAGGTATGTTGGCCGTGCCCGGTGTGGAAGGTTGCGCCTCGGAGGACTGAATGACGAATGCGACATCAGCTAATCCCTCCCGAATTTTCATAACCCCGAGGAGGCTGCTCGTCATCCGATAGGCGATGGATTCCTGCTCTTCGGAACTGTCGTAGCCAAGGATTTCCTTCACGTAATGGCTACCCACCACCTTGAGAGGAGGCTCTTGCCCCGCAATCCAGATGGGCCAGGCAAGTAGGGGAATGGACCATATGGGAGGGAACCAAGGGCGCATCATGGTATCAACCCTTTTCGGTTTTTCCGATGAAATCCAGTTCGGGCCACTGCAGGAGTTTGCGGTGGAGGGTGCGGCGCGAAATCCCCATCAGTTGGGCGGCCTTGGTTCGATTTCCTTTGGCCTTCACCAAAGCCTGACGCAAAAGGTGCTTTTCATTTTCTTTCATGGAAAGGTTTTGCACCCTGCCGGGATCGAGGGTGACGGCAGAATTTCCTTCGAAGAACCGATGGTCCAGATTGTATTCGGTTATGGTTCCCCCGCGATGCAGCACTACGGTATTTTCGGCAAAGTTTCTCAATTCCCGGATGTTACCCGGCCATCGATATCCTTCGAGAACCTTTAAGGCCCCTGGATCGACCTGGGGAATTTTTACGCCATTTTCCTTGGCGTACAACTTGAGAAAGTGATCCAGCAATAGAATAATGTCTTCCTTTCGCTCGCGCAGGGGTGGAAGGATAATGGAGACCACGTTCAACCGGTAATAGAGATCTTCGCGGAAATCCCCCTTATCCACGTGCGCCTTTAAATCCCGGTTGGTGGCACACACCAAGCGCACATCCACCGATATGGATTTGATACTTCCCACCCTTTCGAAGGTTTTGGTTTCCAAGAACCGGAGGAGCTTGATCTGGGAAGAGGCATCGATCTCTCCGATTTCATCGAGAAACAAAGTCCCGCCCTGAACCGCTTCAAAGCGCCCAATCCGCTTTCCCACGGCCCCGGTGAAGGCTCCTTTTTCATGCCCGAACAATTCACTTTCCAAGAGGCTGGCCGGAAGGGCGGCGCAATTGACCGCAAGGAAGGGTTTTCGGGATCGATTACTGTTCTGGTGAATGGACTGCGCGATGAGTTCCTTTCCGGTTCCCGTCTCTCCTTCCAGCAACACCGTTGCCCGGGAGGGGGCAACCAGTTGAACCCGGTTTATCACTGCCTGCAGCGCGGCCGAGTTGCCAATAATACCTTTGAAACCGAATTTATGGTCCAACCGCTGGTGCAGGACTTTGTTTTCCGATTTGATCTGCTTGGAATTAAGGGCCCGTTTGATGAGAATCTCCAAACGCTCCAAATTGACCGGCTTGGTCAGAAAATCGAAGGCTCCGCGCTTCATGGCCTCCACGGCTGTTTCCACATTGCCATAAGCTGTCATCATGATGCAGACCGGCTTGTGAGTTTGGGAGAGGGCTTCATCGATAACCTTCATACCCGATTTACCCGACATGCGGAGATCGGTCAAAACTACGTCGAAGGGTTGGCTATCCAGCAAATTGAAGGCTTGGGCAGCATTGCTGGCCAGGTAAACGTCGTAGGTGTCCTCCAAAGCCAACTGCAGCCCTTCCCGGGTATGTTTCTCGTCGTCGACAATGAGGATGGATGCGGGCATGAAACAACAGTTGGGCTGGCCGGTTTCGGATGGAGGGTTATTCCGGCAATAATCGAACCCGGCGGTGTTTCTTGGGAAACTTCAAGGAAACAACCGTGCCGATGCCGGTTTTACTGTCAATGCCTACTTGGCCTCCATGGTCCCTGAGAATACGATTGACAATCATAAGCCCCAAGCCGCTGCCCGATGCCTTGGTGGAAAAGTAGGGATGAAAGACTTTGGACAAGTGCTGCGGTTCTATACCACTGCCTGTATCTCCAATGAGAATGTAGAAAAAATCGTCATCCTCCTTCAGTTTAATGGTCAAAATGCCCCCCTCGGTCATGGCTTCACAGGCATTTTTGATCACGTTGAAAAATACTTGCTTCAGTTGATTTGCATCTCCGGATATCATGGGCACTTCATTTCCCGTTTCGAGTTCGATGGAAATCCCGGCATTGCTCAATTCCTGTTCCTGAACCCGCAGGACGGATTCCAGAACTTCGACGAGGTTGGTATCATTCAAATCGAGCGGAGTGGGTCGGATAGCCTCCAGGAAATGAGTGATTATTCCATCGAGACGCACCACCTCGTCGCTGCAAATATCGAGGGAAACCTTCAACTTGCCCCGCGCTTCCCGATCTTTGATCTGGTCGAGTTGGCGCTGCATGAGCTGAAGGTGAATGGTGAGGGAATTGAGTGGATTTCCCAATTCATGGGCCACACCGGCGGCCAACAAGTAAAGGGAAGCCATTTTTTCCGATTCGATCTTTTCCTCGGTCGAAACTACGTCCTTGGTAATGTCATTTAAAATTACCACGTAGTGTTTCCCGGCGCCCTGTAATTTTTCGAAGGGAACGATATAAACCCGCACAATGCGAGGCTCAGGATAGGTCATCTCAATTTCGCGCGTTACCAGTGCCTGTTCGGAGAACTGGGGCTGCCGGTGGTCGAGATTGATGGCCGGGGCCAAGTCGGGAATCCATTTCCATAAGAAAGCGGACCCCAGATCGCTTTCCCTGATACCGACCATGGCCATGCCCTCCCGGTTGGCATACTGCAAGACACCATCGGCGGAAATGACCAGAATTCCCTCGCAAACCGTGTTGAAAATCCCCTCAAAAAGTTCCCTCTCTCTGGCCAGTCGGCTGGCCAGGTTTTGCAGGTTGGTTTCGTCCAGGTGATCGAGTTGTCCCAGGACTTTATCTAACCGGGAATTTCTAATTTCCGTCATTGCTGCAAAAGGTGATGCCCTTGGCCAGGGCCGCCTGAAAATGCTTAGTCGCTACCCTATCCAACACCGGTCTTAATAAAGTTGCCAAGTATTTTAGGGCTCCACACAGTCCCACCCATGATGCGGAGGGACCAGGCCAATACGGTTGGAAAACGGGAAAATCTTCTGGTTAGCGTAATTTGCAACCTCATCATCCCCTTATTGATTTTAACCAAATTGAGCAATCCGGATCGTTTGGGTCCGGTAGTGGCGCTTTGCCTCGGATTGGCCTTCCCCCTGGGTTACGGCATCTGGGATCTGATAAACCGCAAGCAACTCAATTTTGTTTCGGTATTGGGGATCATAAGCGTGGGTTTAAGCGGCGCATTCGGTCTGGTTCAGGTCGACCCGTTCTGGTTTGCGGTAAAGGAAGCCTCCCTGCCCCTGGCCATCGGCATCATGGTGTTGCTGACCTTCCGCAGCAAGAGGCCGCTGATAAAAACCTTTCTCTATAATCCCCAAATTTTAAACACCCAACTGATCGATGAGCGCCTGCAAGCAACTGGCTCGCAACAGGCATTCGACAAGATATTTTCCATCTGCAATGGTTTGTTGATTGTCTCCTTCCTGTTGAGCGCCGCACTCAACTACCTGTTGGCGCGCATGATGGTTACGGCCCACCCGGCCGACGATCTGGTGGAGTTTAACGCGCAACTCGGCAAAATGAATTTCATGAGTTGGTTCGTAATCGCCCTTCCCAGCGCCCTTATCATGATGATTGCCCTGTGGAAACTGGTTACAGGACTCGGGCAGCTTACCGGCCTGAAGCTGGAGCAAATGTTACTGGAACCGGCAAAGGAGAAGAGAAAGGGCCGGTGAGTAAGGAGCAACCCCTGGAGGCAGGAACCGGGAGAGGTTATCAGCGTTCCTTAATGGGGATATAGTTCTGGTTGACGGGCCCGGTGTAAATTTGACGCGGCCGGTGGATACGGATCGTTCCCGTAGCTATTTCCCTCCAATTGGCAATCCAGCCCGGAAGCCGCCCCATGGCGAACATGACGGTGAACATCTCCACCGGTATGCCGATAGCTTTCAGGATGAGGCCGCTGTAAAAATCCACGTTCGGATAGAGTTTTCTCTCGATAAAATAGCTGTCTTGCAAAGCAGCCTTTTCCAGTCGCTTGGCAATTTCCAACAAGGGATCGGCATGTCCCAGACTGTTCAACAGTTTTTCGGTAGCGGCGCCCAGAATCTTGGCCCGCGGATCGTAGTTCTTGTAAACGCGGTGGCCAAACCCCATCAGCCGGGCTTTGCCCGATTTGGCCGCTTCAATAAACTTGCTGCCGTCGTCGCCGGAAAGGTGGATGTCCTGAAGCATTTTAACCACTGCGGTATTGGCTCCGCCGTGCAGGGGCCCCCAAAGGGCGGACACCCCGGCGGCCACAGAGGGGAACAGGTTGGCGCCTCCGCTGGCAACCATTCGCACCGTAGAGGTCGAACAGTTTTGTTCGTGGTCGGTATGCAGCAGTAAAAACAGATCGAGGGCGCCGGCCACCTCGGGGGCCGGTTCGTAGAGTGAATACGGCTCGCTGAACATCATGTGCAGGAAATTTTCCACATAGCTGTTATCCTTGCGCGGCCAGACAAAAGGCAGCCCCTCTTTCATGCGGTAGGTCATGGCTGCGATGCTGCGCACTTTCGAGATGAGCAAGGCAGCAGCAGCATCGAAGTTGTCCAGGTCCTGCTGACGATTATTCGAGGCCATTTCGGGATGGTAACAACCCAGAGCATTGAGCATGGAACCGAGCACGGCCATGGGATGGGCGTCCCTCGGAAATCCTTGGAAATGATGGCGGAAGTCTTCGTGCAGTTGGGCATTTTGGGCTATCCGGGCGCGGAAGGCATCCGATTCCTCCTTGGTGGGCAAATGACCATAGATAACCAGGTAGGCCGTGCTGAGAAAGGAACTCTTATCCGCCAACTCCTCAATGGGAATCCCGCGGTGGCGCAAAATGCCCTGTTCTCCGTTAACGAAAGTGATGTCGCTCTGGCAGGACCCCGTATTTCCATAACCTTCATCAAAGGTTATATATCCCGTATCGGCTCTCAGTTTTCGAATGTCGACGGATTTCTCTCCCTCGGTTCCAGAGATTACCGGATACTGGTGGTTTTCTCCTCCGATGGTAATAATGGCAGATTCAGACATAAACAAAATGGATTACGAGTGTTGCAGGGTCAGCCCAAAGATAGTCAAAGCAGGTTAGTGATTTTCAACCAAATTCAGAAAATTTTTGTATAACCGGAGTCCTTTGTCCTGACTTTTTTCGGGATGGAACTGCGTGGCGACACAGTTTCCCACTTTAATCCCGCTGGCAAAGGGAATTCCATATTCGGTCTGAAAAAACACCGCCTCCTCCTCTTCCGGAACCACAAAGTAGCTGTGGACAAAATAAAACTGGTCCTTCCCCGAAACCAGTCCCGCCGCCATGGGGTCGTTCGGGTTTTTCAGGACGACCGCATTCCAACCCATGTGGGGCACTTTAAGGTCGCCCGGAAGGCGAAATCGCTTAACCGATCCGGGAAAAATCCCCAGGCCGCTCACATCCCCCTCCTCGGAGTAGTCGTAAAGGGCCTGGAAACCCAGGCAAACGCCAAAAAAGGGTCGATCATCGGCAATCCAACCCTTTACCGGATCCACAAGGGAACAGGCCTTGAGGCCATCCATGCAATCGCCCAAGGCGCCAACCCCGGGCAATACCAGGCCTTGGGCCTCGTTCAGGCCCTCCGGCCCAAAAATCAGGTCAACTTCGGCTCTGCAGGCTTCGAAAGCCTTGCACACACTGCGGAGGTTGCCCAGGCCGTAGTCGATAACAGCTACCTTTGGTTTCATAACGATTGGATTCAGGATAGCACATCCTTGGTCGAAGGAATCTCACCTTCGATCCGGGAATCCATGGCCGTGGCCGCATCCAAGGCCCGGCCGAAACATTTGAATAAGGCTTCCAAAATATGATGCGGTTCATCGCCGTATTCCAGCTTCAGGTGGATATTGGCGCCAAGCCCGTTAACCAAGGCCTGAAAAAACTCCCGGATCAAGACGATATTGAAATCCCGAATGTAATGGGCGGGCGACTCCACCTTGTAACACAGGTAGGGGCGGTTGCTCAGATCGATGGCGGCCCGGGCCAGGGATTCGTCCATGGGAACCATAAAGAACCCGTAGCGCCGAATACCCAACTTCTCCCCAAGCGCCTGTTTAATGGCTTGGCCCAAAACGATACCGGTATCCTCAACCGTGTGGTGATAGTCGACATTCAGGTCACCTGACGCCCTCAAACTCAGGTCGAACAGCCCATGTTTGCTGAATAGGCAGAGCATATGGTCGAAGAAGGGTATCCCCGTATCCACCTCATACCGGCCGCTACCATCCAGGTTGATGGTAACGGAAATATCCGTTTCCGCCGTTTTGCGACTCAGGGTAACTATGCGCTGATCTGCCATTGATCGAAAGCTTCACTGATAATTTCCATTTCCTTTTCCGAACCGATGCTGATTCTCAAAAAGGAATCCGTTAAAGGATCGTTTCCGAAATAGCGAACAAGAATTTTTTTACCGTAAAGGAAGTCATATAGGGATTGGGCCACTGGCGGACCCGTATTGCCCCTGGAATCCTTTGGCTCGGTGAACAGGAAATTGGCCTGGGAAGGGTAGGTAAACCATCCCCTACCCTGTAAAGCATCAAAGTGCCGATCCCGCGTCCGCTTGATTTTCTGCACCAAGTCCCGATAATACCCATCATCGGATAGAGCGGCCAGACCGGCCAATTGGGACAGGACGTTTACATTGTAACTGTCGCGGATTTTGTCCAACAGCTCGACAAATCCGGGATTTCCCAGCAAAAACCCAATGCGCATCCCGGCAAGGCTGTGGGATTTGGAGAAAGTTCGGGTAATGCAAAGGTTGTCGTATTTGGCTAGCAAACCAATGGCATCTTCCTCGGCAAATGCGGCATAGGCTTCGTCCACCACCAGCACCCCGCCGAAACGGTTTAACAAAGCCTCTACGGACCCCGTGGAAATGCCCACTCCCGTGGGCGCGTTGGGCGAGGTGAGGAAAAAGATATTGGCTCCACATCGGGCGATGGCAGAGAAGGGCAGTCCCATGGCCCGGTTGTACCTTAGTTCCGCTTTGGCCGCATTTTGCATCTTCTGCAATACCGGATAAAGGGAATAGCTCGGCGCCATGTATCCCACCGGACGATCCCGGTCGGAAAATGTCCGAACCAGCAGATTCAAAACCTCATCAGAACCATTCCCGACAAAGACCCATTCCGAGCCGGGGAGGCCGAAAAACCCGGCCAATTGTTCCCGTAAGGCAGCGCTTATGGGATCGGGATAGGTTTTCAGTGCTTCACCCGCCGACTTGCGAATTAATTCCTCCACAACCGGACTGGGAGGATATGGGTTCTCGTTGGTATTGAGTTTGATCCATCCCAAATCCCTGGGTTGTTTTCCCGGTACATAGGCGTCCAAGGCCCGCACATGCGGGAGGGCCCGGTCACCGACCGAAGGGTTGGGATTTTTCATAACGCGGCAAAAGGAGTTATTTTGCCCGAATAGAAACAGATTTCCCATGTGCGTCGAGGTTTTCCATTCTGGCGAAAGCTTCAACCGTAAGGGCGGCCTTGTTCACTTCCGGCTTATCGTAACGCACCACGCTGCTTCTGCGGAAAAAGTCCCGCACGGTCAGTCCACTGGAGAATCGCCCCCCCCGGCCGGTGGGAAGTACGTGACTGGGTCCGGCGACAAAATCACCCAAGGCGGTAGCGGTAAAATTGCCCTGCATAATCGCCCCGGCTGTCGAAATACGGCGCGTCATCCCGGCAATGGCCTCGTTATCCACTTGCAACTGGAGGTGTTCCGGGGCGACAAAATTCGCCACTTCCATGGCCGCATCGAGATGAGGCGCGTTGACCCAGGCAAAATTGGTTTCGAGAACCTTTTTAATCGCCTCCCGATGGGTCAACCGAAGTACCTGTGCGGCCAGGGCTGTTTTCACCTCCGCCGCAATTTTCTCCGAAGTGGAAACCAGATAGATTTTTTCTTTTCCCGAACCATGTTCGGCTTGGGCCAGCAAATCGGCCGCCACAAACTGCGGTTCCGCCTGTAAATCGGCGATCACCATCAATTCACTGGGTCCCGGGAGCAGGTCAATTCCCACCTTCCCGAACAATTGGCGCTTCGCCTCGTTGACAAAAGCGTTGCCCGGGCCAAAAATTTTATCCACCGCGGCAATGGATTTTGTCCCGTAAGCCATGGCTGCCACAGCTTGGGCGCCACCCACCTTGTAGACCTCATCCACCCCGCAAATCGACAATACCCCAGCCAGTGCAGGGGCGATTGCTCCTCGGCGATTGGGAGGGGTACAGACACAAATTTGCCCCACATTTGCTATTTTGGCCAAGGTAGTAGTCATGATGACAGTGGAAACCAAAGGAACGCTACCTCCCGGAACATAGATCCCCACACGCCGGATCGGATAATAGCGCTCCCCCACCGTGGCGCCGTGCGGATTTTTGCCGGTCCAATTTTCCGGAAGCGACTGGCGGTTGAAGGACTCAACGCAATGAATCGATTCTTCAATGGCCCGTTGATCCCGCGCCGAAAGGCGCTGTATGCCCTGCTTGATCTCCTTGCCGGATAAACGAATCGACTTGGCCGAGATGGTGGCGCCATCCAGTTTGGCGGTCAATTCGAAGAGGGCCCGGTCTCCCCGCCTGGCAACGGCTCGAAGGATGTCAGTCACCACAGCCTCCACCTCGGGCAAGCCGGAAGCGTCTTCGGCAAAAGCCTGCAACTGTTGAAAAAATCCAACCGAACCGTACTGGTAGGTGGCCATAGGTTACTTTTGCTTCAGCCCGGGAAGAGGGGGCAAGGTGAACAGTGAATCGTCCAAATCGGGATTTACCTGTATTTCATCAAAGGCAATCTGGTGCACTTCGTTCCCATCCCGGAATGTGGTCAAGGTGCGGGGAAAGCGGATTCCGCCGGCAAACATCTCGCCTCCCTCCACAATGCGTTCTCCGGTCTCCACTTCGGTCAGAACAAGCTGTCCGGTCGTTTCCTCGATATAGCGAAGATAATAAACTTTTCCGTAGGAAACTTTTACGCGGTGAACCATTAGACCATCGTAGACATCCCGGTCCAGGTATTCCACCTTGCGCCATCGGTTGGAAAAGGGAAAAAAGAAGTAGAGATTTTCAAACGTGGATGCTCGAATGCGCCGGAGCGCCTCGGAATTATGGAGCATCAGGTTGTAAATGCTGGGGGTTTTTTTGTTATACACCCTGGTCCAGGCCACATAGTCGTTGAGCCCAATTTCGCGAACCATTTTATCCCCGACAAATACCTGGCGCTGCTTATAGGGTTTTTTCAAGACAATTTCGATGGAGTTCGGCTTGCCCTTAACCGTGGTTATAGTGCCCGTGAACCGCAGGGATTGTACCCCGTTCAGCTTGGCTTCGCTACCCAAACGCTTCCGGGCCTTGGCCAGAATCGCCTCTGCTTCCGGATCACCCGCCGTTACCAAAACAGGTGAGCAGATGAGCCCCAATATCAGAAGGATTGAGGTTCTCATCGAATGCGTAGCCAGCAGTATTCTGGAAAATGCCCGGTTCATTTCCTTATCGGCAAATCAGAGGCAAGGTTATAGGACTAGAATATTCATTCGATGTTCAATCCAATTTTTTCCGCCGCATCCGAATTCGGATGTTTCCGGTCGTTTTGACTTCGTTCCCGCAGGCGCGGTTCTATTCCCACTCAATGGTACTGGGTGGTTTGGAACTGATATCGAGCACGACCCGGTTGACCCCCTTGACTTCGTTAATGATGCGGTTGGAAATTCGTTGCAGCAAGTTGTGCTCGAGGCCTACCCAATCAGCCGTCATGGCGTCGATACTCTCCACGATTCTCAAAGCGATGACGTTGTCGTAGGTTCGTTCGTCTCCCATTACCCCCACCGTTCGAATGGGAAGAAATACGGCAAAGGACTGCCATACCTTGTAGTACATACCCGCCTTCGTCATTTCGTCCAACAGGATGGCATCTGCCCGCCGCAAAATACCGAGCCGCTCCTCAGTAATGTCGCCGATCACCCGCACGGCCAGCCCCGGTCCGGGAAAGGGTTGTCTCCACACCAGGTTTTTCGGCAACCCCAATTCTTCCCCAAGCTTTCTCACCTCATCTTTAAAAAGCTGATTGAGCGGCTCGAGGATTTTTAGTTTCATCTGTTTGGGCAATCCGCCCACATTGTGATGACTCTTGATGAGCGAGGCGGGATTACCGTCGATGGGAATGCTTTCGATGACGTCGGGATAAATGGTGCCTTGGGCCAGGAATTCGACCTCACCCATTTTTGACACCTCGGTCTCGAAGACTTCGATGAAGGTATTGCCGATTATTTTTCGTTTCCTCTCCGGATCCTCCACCCCCTTGAGGCGGTTCAAAAAGATATCCCGGGCATCCGCCACCACGAGATGGGCCTGGAAGTGTTCCCGGTAGAGTTCTTCAACTGCCTGGCGCTCCTTTTCCCGGAGCAACCCGTTGTCCACGAAAACGCAGGTCAACTGATTTCCAATAGCCTCATGGATGAGTTTTGCCGCAACGGAACTGTCAACTCCCCCGCTGAGGCCCAAAATGACCTTGCTTGTTCCCACGGTTTGGCGGATGGCCGCAATGGATGATTCAATGTAGCGGGCCATGTTCCAGTCACCTTGGCAATGGCAGATCCGAAAGAGAAAATTGCGCATGATATCCGTTCCTCGCTCGGTGTGGAACACCTCCGGGTGGAACTGCAAACCGTAAAACCGAAACTCCGGGTTTTCCACGGCGGAGAATTCGCTGTTTTCCGTTCTGGCGATGGAGTCAAATCCGGGAGGTAATCGGGTAAGTTTATCTCCGTGAGAGTTCCAGACCTGTATCCGCCGTGGTATTCCCTCGAATAAGGGACTGTCCGAAGTCAACCGCAAGACACCCTTTCCGTACTCGCGTTCCTCGCTGGGTTCGGTTTTGCCTCCGAGCATATACCCCAGCAGTTGGATTCCGTAGCAAATGCCCAAAACCGGCACCCCGAGTTGGAAAATACCTCGGTCAGGGAGGGGGGCATTTTCGGCCAACACACTGGAAGGCCCCCCCGACAGGATGATCCCCTTCACCCCTTCCTCCCTGAACGATGCAGCGGAGGTGGAGTAAGGATAAACCTTGGAATAAACCTGGCATTCTCTCAGTCGGCGGGCAATTACCTGGGTGTATTGAGATCCGAAATCGAGGACAGCTACGACTTGGGCCATTTCTAAAACTGGAGAGGGGCGTTTTTGAATTGGCAGCTTGGGCATCGCGACTGCTTTCCCCCCATCTTATCGGCGTAAATTTTGCCGCATTTGATACAATGGAAGACCGTTTTAGAGCGTTCCGACTGGTAGAATTGCTTATCGCGATAATCGTAATAAACCCACAACAACAGAATAAACCCGATTCCGAGCATCAGGTAAATGAAGAAACCTTCACCGAGTGTAATGGGGATCATCTCAAACATAAACGCGCCGGTGGTTCATGCGCGCCCTTCACCTTCGCTCCTTGCTAAGGGTTTTTTCCCGTCTTCCTGGCTCCTTGCCCAGTCCTCCTTTTTTTGGGGTAACCCTCGTCAGAGGCGGGAATGAGTTCAATAAGGGCCATTTCCGCGGCATCCCCGACACGCCTGCCCAATTTATAAATGCGGGTATAACCTCCCGGGCGGTCTTTGAATTCAGATGCTTTTTCGTTGAAGAGGATTTGCACCGCTTTTTTGTTGCGCAGGCGGGAGAAAACGATCCGGCGGTCGGCCAGAGTTCCCCTTTTCCCTCGTGTGATCAATTTTTCTACAAAAGGCCGCAGGGCTTTGGCCTTGGCCAGGGTGGTCTCGATACGACCTTCCACGATCAAGGCACAGCCGAGGTTGGCCATAAGGGCCATCCGGTGGGCTTTTTTTACCCCCAGTAAATGTCGGTGCTTTAAATGACGCATTTCGATTCGTGGACAGGCGATCTAGTCCATCCTGGCATCGAGCAGGCGCTCGTCGATCTTCATTCCCAGAGACAGGCCCTGCTGTTCCAGCTTGGATTTAATTTCATTGAGGGACTTTTTACCAAAGTTGCGGTACTTGAGCATTTCCTGCTCCGACTTCATGGCCAGTTCGCCCACTGTGGTTATGTTGGCATTATTGAGGCAATTGGCCGCACGCACCGAGAGCTCGATTTCGTTCACACTCATGTTGAGCAGCTTGCGCAGCTTGTTCTGCTCCTCGCTCACTTCGGCCCCCGCCACCTCGAACTCGACCGATTCTTCGGATACGGCGTCGAATACGTTGAGGTGATGTTTGAGAATGGAGGCGGCGTGCTTCAGCGCGTCATCCGGTGTGATTCGGCCATCCGTGGAGACTTCCAGGATCAACTTGTCGTAGTCGGTCATTTGGCCCACCCGGGTATTTTCCACGCTGTATTTTACAAGCCGCACTGGGCTGTAGAGGCAATCGATGGGGATCACTCCTATGGGATCCTCCTCGGATTTGTTTTCTTCCCCGGTAACGTAGCCACGTCCCACTTTGACTTCCAACTCGGCCAGGATCCGCCGCTCCTTGTCCAAGGTGCAGATGACCTGATTCGGATTGATAATCTCGATGTTGGCATCAGGTCGAATATCGGCCGCGGTGACCGGTCCCACCTTGGTGACATCGAGGATCAAGCTGACCGGTTCGCGCTTGTGATTGAACAGGAGAATTTTTTTCAGGTTGAGCACCACATCGGTGATATCTTCGACCACTCCTTCCAGGCTTTGGAATTCGTGATCCACTCCTTCGATTTTGACCGAGGAAATAGCGGCTCCCTCGATGGAACTCAGCAGCACGCGGCGCAGGGAATTGCCGATGGTGTGTCCATATCCACCTTCAAAGGGCTCGGCGATAAATTTGGAGTACGTTTCCGTAGCGCTTTCTTCTTCCTTGGCCAGTCGGTTGGGAAGTTCGAATATTCTTAATCGTGTAACCATGATCTACCGGAGGTAAAATTAAATACGAAATGCATAAATCATCGGCTGTAAAACTCGACGATGAGCTGTTCATTGATGCCCACTTCGATCTCCTCGCGGGTGGGCAAACGAAGGATCTTTCCCTTGAAAGTGTCTTCGGAAAGCGAAACCCACTCGGGAATGAGGCGGGCCCGGGTTTCATCCAAAGCACGGGTGGCTAATTGTTTGGAGGATGTCGCGTCTTTGACCTCGATCTCGTCACCTGGGGAAACCCGGAAACTGGGGATATCAACTTTCCTGCCGTTGACCAGGATGTGCCCATGATTGACAAACTGCCGGGCGGCGGAACGGGTCTTGGCCAGATTCATGCGGTAAATCACATTATCGAGCCGGGTTTCCAGGCGCTGCAAAAATACGTCACCGGTCACCCCACCGGCCTTTTTTGCCTGTTGAAAGGTGCGGCGAAATTGTTTTTCCGTCATCCCGTAGGTGTAGCGGAGCTTTTGTTTCTCGGCCAGGCCGATGGAGTACTCGCTTTGCTTGCGACGCATCCGCGAGCCGTGCGACCCGGGGGGATAGCTCTTGCGTTCAAAAGCCTTGTTAGGTGGAAAAATCGCCATACCAAACCGGCGATTAATGCGTGTAGTGGGACCAGTGTAACGAGCCATACCAAACTTGAATTGAATAATTATACGCGACGACGCTTTGGCGGGCGGCAACCATTGTGCGGAACGGGGGTTTTGTCGACAATGGCCAGCACGATAACCCCGAGCGCCTGCAAGGCGCGGACAGCGGAGTCGCGTCCCAAACCGGGACCCTTGAGGTGGACCCTTACTTCCTTGAGCCCATGCGCCATGGCAGCCCGGGCCGCATCCTGGGTCACTACCTGAGCGGCATAGGCGGTAGATTTGCGGGAACCGCGAAAATTGCATTTTCCAGCCGAACTCCAGGAAATAACATTACCCTTGGTGTCGGTAACGGTCACCTTGGTGTTGTTGAAGGTGGCCACTACATGCACCACCCCTGAAGTAATATTCTTACTCCCCTTGGCACGGCGGATTTTTGCCCCGGCCAATTCGTCTTTGAGGAGGTCCGCGATGGCTGTGCCTTTCTTCTTCTCGCCTTCCTTCCCCTTGGCTTGATCGGGGGTTTCGGCCTCTTTTCCGGAAACCGCTTTGACTGAGGATTCCTGGGAAGGGGTTTCTTTTGAAACCGATTCCCCACCCTTTTCCTTTGCTTTCGCCTGGAGGGGTTCCCGGGCCGTTTGGGCCGGTTTATCCTCCGAATTTTCTTCTTTACTCATAGAAAAAACACCTACCTTTTGGAAACGACACCGACGGTCTTGCGAGCCCCTTTGCGAGTGCGGGCGTTAGTATTGGTTCGTTGACCGCGAACCGGGAGACCCCTGCGATGACGCAAACCTCGGTAGCATTGAATGGCCTGCAAGCGCTTGAGATTGCCCGCGATTTCCCGTCTCAAATCCCCTTCGATCATCCATTGTTTCTTCACGATGATTTCCGAGATCTGGTTCATATGCTCCTCCTTCAGCTCATGCGACCGCAAGGAGGGATCGATCCCCAGGGTCTCGACGATCTGTTCCGCGCGGGTGGGGCCGATTCCGTAAATATAGCGAAGCGCATAAGCAATTCGCTTATTATTAGGTATTTCTACGCCGAGTAATCTTGGCATGCAGGGTTAATGATGGAATTTGTGAAAAGTGGCCAAAATAACAAGTCAAGTCCTTTTGAAAAGCTATTTTTTTGGTAAAGTTAAGATTTCGGGACCGTTTTTAGTTATCAAAACGGTGTGCTCGAAATGTGCCGATGGTTTTCCATCCAGGGTTACCGCAGTCCAGCCGTCATCGGCCACTATCACCTCGTGTTTACCCAAGTTTACCATGGGTTCGATAGCCAGGGTCATTCCAGCCTTTAAACGGTCGCCTTTGCCCTTTCTGCCGTGATTGGGAATTTGAGGGGCTTCGTGCATGGACCTGCCCACCCCATGACCGACAAATTCCCGCACGATAGAGAGCCCGCGGGATTCCACGAAGGTCTGCACGGCGTGGGATATATCCCCCACCCGGCCGCCGTCTCTGGCAAAGGATATAGCATAGCCGAGGGCATTGCGGGTTGTCTCCACCAGGTGCCGCACCTCGGACGATACCTCCCCCACCATAACGGTCCGGGCATTGTCCCCAATGAACCCATTATAGGAAATGACAACGTCTACTGAAACCACATCGCCCGAGCGAATGGTGCGCCGCAGGGAACCGATGCCGTGGACAACCTCGTCATTGACCGAGACGCAGATGTAACCTGGATAGATCCGGTTGCCATTTTGAAAATTGTGGCAAGCGCTGGTGGCGCCTGATTCCCGGATATAGCGTTTCCCCGCCTGGTCCAGGTCATAGGTGTTCACCCCCGGAACGACCAAATTCACAACCCGGTCAAGCACCCCAGCCGCGATTCGGCAGGCCCTCCGCATCTGTTCGACCTCGTAGCTGTTTTTGATGGGAATCATGGAGTCGGGAAGACAATATGGGGTCGCGGCCATTCCTCAAAGAACCCAGGAGCGCAGCACCCAGGAAATGATGCCCACCAGGAAGATCCCGCCCAATACCACCATGAGGGGTCCGATATTCTTCAAATTACCCGTGGAAGCCATCTGACGCCGAGCCCTGGCCGGACTGCGTCCGCGAATGCGGCCCTTTTTCATGAAGCCGTCATAGTGGCGTTGCAGCAGATAGGTCTCAATTCTTTGTAACAGATCCAGCAATACACCCACGGTAATCAACATCCCGGTTCCGCCAAAGAAATTGGAAATCTGGAAGGGAACGTTGTAGGTGAAGAGGAGAATGTCCGGAAAAACCGCAATCAGGGTCAGGAATACCGCCCCGGCAAAGGTCAGACGGGTCATGATGAAGTCGAGAAACTTCGCCGTCGGCTCCCCCGGACGCACCCCGGGAATATAACCTCCGTATTTTTTCAGGTCATCCGCAATCTGAATGGGCTTGAACATGACGGATACCCAGAAATAGCTGAAAAGCAGGATCAGCATTCCGAATATGAAATAGTAACTGGGTGTTCCCTGGTTGAACCAGGCGGACATGCTGCTGAAAAAACTGAGGTTCTCACTACTGGCTCCCAGGTAAGAAAAAATTTGTTGCGGGAAGAGCAGAATGGCACTGGCAAATATGACGGGCATCACCCCGGAATAATTGACTTTCAGGGGAAGAAAGGAGGTCTGCCCGCCGTAAACCTTGCGACCGACTACCCGCTTGGCGTACTGCACGGGAATTTTCCGCATGGCCTGGATAACTGCCACCAGCCCCGCCGTCACGACCAACAGCAGAATCAACATTACAGCCAGTTGGGGGACCTCGATTCGACTCGTGCCAACGGGCGCAAATACAAGGCGGTAGAGGGTGGCCAATGCCCCCGGGAGGTCGGCCACAATGCCCACCGTAATCAACAGGGACACTCCGTTCCCGATTCCGTTTTGGGTAATTTGCTCCCCCAACCACATCAGGATGATGGTGCCGGTAGTTAAAATGATGACGGCGCTAAAGAAAAACCAAAGGCTGTCGCTCAGGATAATCGGGCTGTAAATGCGCTGGTCGAATCCGGAAAACAGACTCTGGGGATTTTTCAAACCCATTATCATCAGCGTTCCCTGTACCAGACAGATGAGCACCGTTGCATACCGCGTGTATTGGGTTATTTTTTGGCGCCCCACGTCCCCTTCACGGGACAACCGGGCCAAGCTCGGAACAACCGCGGTCATCAACTGGAAAATAATCGATGCCGAGATATAGGGCATGATCCCCAGGGCAAATACGGCTCCCTTCAGAAGGGCTCCTCCCGTAAACATATTGTAGAGCCCGAGCATGCCACCTCCACCCGCCGCCGTCTGGTCGGCAAAAAATTCTTGCAAGGGAGCGGGATTGATTCCCGGGATGGGGATATTGGCCCCGATACGCGCCACAAACAGGAGGGACAAAGTGTAGAATAGCTTGTTGCGCAAATCCGGGATTTTGAAGCTATTGGAAAAAGCGGAGAGCATCTGCTGAAGGTTGAAGATATCGGATCAACTGAGCAGAACCGCTTCTCCACCGGCCTTTTCTATCTTCGCTTTGGCCGTGGCAGAGAATTTATGGGCGCTGACCTTGTAGGCTTTTTCAACTTCTCCCGATCCCAGGATTTTTATGGATTTGGCCCCGGCCCGCAACAACCCGGCTTTGGCCAGGTTTTCCGGAGTGGCATTGATCTCATCGCCCAGTTTGGCCAGGTCCCCCACGTTTACGACTTCATACCGGATGGTGAATCGCGCGTTGTTGAAACCGCGTCGGGGAAGCTTGCGATAGAGGGGAATTTGCCCTCCTTCAAATCCGATGGGGATGCTTCCACCGCTACGGGATTTCCTTCCTCCATGCCCCCTTCCGCAAGTTTTGCCTTTTCCGGAACCCTCTCCCTGACCCAGGCGCTTCTTCCGGCGGGTAGCTCCCGGCGTATTGGAAAGTTGGTGCAGTCTCATTGCGTCGGTCTCCTCGATTATTCCGCGGAACGGAGATGGGCGATTTGTTGTTTGGAACGGAGCTTTTTCAACCCGGCCATGGTGGCGTTGATCATGGCCCGTTGATTATTCGATCTCAGGGACTTGGTGAGCACGTTTTTTATTCCCACCGCCTCTAAAACGGCGCGGACACTTCCGCCCGCAATTATCCCGGTTCCGGGTGAGGCCGGACGCAACAGGACTTTGCCGCCATCGGACACGCCCACCACCTGGTGGGGAATGGTGTCCTCGCGCAATTGAATGAAAACCAAATTCTTGCGGGCCATTTCCGTGCCCTTGCGAATCGCCTCGGGAACCTCCTTGGCCTTACCGAGGCCCACTCCCACTCGACCGTTGCGGTCTCCACTCACCACGAGGGAGGAAAAACTAAAACGTCGTCCGCCTTTGACCACTTTGGCACAGCGGTTGATATGAACGACTTTGTCGAATATTTCGGGGGGCTCTGGTTCGATAGCCATCAGGGTCTTCTGGAGATTAAAATTTTAGTCCACCCTCCCGAGCGGCCTCGGCAAAAGCTTTGACGCAACCGTGGTAGAGACGACCGCTTCGGTCGAAAACCACGTCTTCGATTCCCGCTTTTCTGGATTTTTCTGCCACGATTTGGCCGATCACTACCGCGCCATCGCGATTCGCCTTGATCGATTTTTTCCCCAGGTCCTTGTCCAGGGAAGATACGTAGATGAGAGTCTTGCCGGCTTCATCGTCGATGACCTGACCGTAGACATGTTTGTTGCTGAAATGGACTGCCAACCGGGGTTGGCCGGCGCTACCCGATATTTTCTTGCGGATACGCCAACGGCGTTTCTGCTTCAGCAAAATTTTCTTTTTTACCTTCATCCCACAACTCCGGGTTAACCGGCGGTCTTACCCTCCTTGCGCCGGACGTATTCGCCCACGATCCTGACACCCCTGCCCTTGTAAGGTTCCGGGGGATAGAACCTGCGAATGGAGGCCGCTACCTCACCGACCAGTTGTTTGTCGATGCCCTCCACCTTGATTCTGGTATTGTCTTTGACCGTCACCTCGACTCCATCGGGAATAGGGTAGATGGCCGGATGCGAATAACCGAGATTCATGTCCAGCGTTCTGCCGGTGAGCACAGCCCTGTATCCCACACCCCTTATCTCCAAGTCCTTGCGGTAGCCCTCCACCACACCTTTGACCATGTTTGCTATGAGAGACCGGGCTGTACCATGCATGCTGCGGGCAAACCGGGAGTTTTTCCTCGGGGCTACCGTTACGCGGGAATCTGTTTTGGCAATGTCCACCACCTCGGGAAAGGTACGGGATAATTTGCCCCTCGGACCCTCCACCGTCACCGAGTTGCCCTCTACCGTGATCGTGACCTTGTCCGGTATTTCAACCGGCAACTTTCCAATTCTACTCATCCTGTCTTCCTCACCAGACTCTGGCCACCATTTCACCGCCCAGATGTTGTCGACGAGCCTCCCGGTCCGTCATCAGGCCATGGGAGGTGGTCAAAATTCCCGCTCCCATACCACCCAGGACCTTGGGAATCTCATCGGCCCCGAAATAGAGGCGCCGGCCCGGGCGGCTGACCCGATGGAGTTCGGTAATGGCGGATTCTCCATCGACGTATTTCAGCTCGATGGTCAGGTTTTTTCGAGGGGCGACCGCTTCGCTTTCAGAAACCCCCCTGATATAACCGCATTCTTTCAGAATGCCTGCGATACCGGCCTTCATTTTGGAATGGGGGACGGTGCAGGTCTTTTTCCTAACCTTCACTGCATTGCGGATCTGGGTCAGGAAATCTGCTATTGGATCGGTCATGTCGTTGCGTTGCCGGATGTTAACCCTACTTCAAACTGTGGCCGTGTCACCAGGACGATTTCGTGACCCCGGGAATGCGGCCGGCCAAGGCGAGTTCGCGAAAGGTGATGCGGGACAGGCCGAACCGACCCATATAGGCCCGCGGCCTGCCCGTGACCATGCATCGGTTGCGCAACCGCACCGGTGATGAGTTGCGGGGGAGTTGGGACAATTTTCGCTGGGCCTTGAAAAATTCTTCGTCTCCGACCTCGGGGTTGGACAGAATTTTTTTCAGTTCGGCCCGCTCGGCCGCGTACTTGGCCACCAGACGCTCACGCATTTTGTTTCGGTAAATGGCAGATTTTTTGGCCATGGCAATAGGGTTCAGGTTTTTGATTTTCTAAAGGGCATTCCCAGCATTGTAAGCAATTCAAGCCCTTCCTCATCGGTCTTGGCGGAGGTGACGATACAGACATCGAGGCCAATGGTGTGCTTGTGGGTGTCCAAATTGATCTCAGGGAAAATGGTGTGGTCGGCGATGCCGAGGCTGTAATTTCCGCGACCGTCCAATTTGCTGCCTACGCCGCGGAAATCCCGAATCAGGGGAAGGGATACCGATATCAAGCGGTAAAGGAATTCCCACATCTGGTTTCCCCGCAAGGTGACCTTTACCCCGATGGGCATGCCGGCGCGCAACTTGAAATTGGATACACTTTTGCGGGCGCGGGTGATTACCGGTTTTTGCCCGGAAATCAGGGACATATCTTTGGCCACGTCGTTGATCACGCTCTTGTCCTTGGAAGTGCTCACCCCCGAATTGAGAACGATTTTCTCCACCTTAGCCACCTGAAGCTTGTTCTTCAACCGGCGGGTTTTCAACAGTTCCGGAACAATCTTCTGGTGATAATGGGTTTTTAAACTGGGTTGGTTCATGGTGTTTAGCCGAGCATTTTAGCGGGGATGATCGGTAGCGCCAATGGGAAAAAGGTTGGACAAAGACAATAACAAATGGGGTTGGCAAGCCTTAGTGGTTTATTTTTTTGATTGGCGGGAGTTGTAGCGGGACTCCCTCATCAGATTGGAAACGTGGATGCTGGCTTCGCGTTCGATGATGCCCCCTGACTGCGGGTCATTGGGGTCGGTCGGCTTTTGGTGGCGATGGACCATATTGAGGCCCTCGACCAAGGCTCTCTTTCTATTTTTTACCAGTTGAAGCACTTTGCCGGATTTGCCTTTATGGCTTCCGCTGATGACCACAACCATGTCTCCGGTTTTGATGTGACTTTTCATTACAGGACCTCCGGGGCCAGGGAAATAATCTTCATGAAACGCTTGAGGCGCAGTTCGCGGGCCACCGGCCCGAAGATGCGGGTTCCCCGCGGATTCTTGTTGGCATCGATCAGCACGATAGCGTTGCTGTCAAAACGGAGGTAACTACCGTCGGGGCGGCGAATCGGGGCTTTCGTCCTGACCACCACGGCCCGGGCCACTTCTCCCTTTTTTACCGAAGCATCGGTGGAACTTTCCTTGATGTTGACCACGATGATATCCCCGATGCCGGCCGATTTCTTCAATTGGCCAAGACGACGGATCATGGTGGCCTTCTTGGCCCCCGTATTGTCGGCAATTTCCAGTCTGCTCAATAGTTGGATCACGGTAAACTATCCTCTCCTTTCTACCCTTCAGTCGAGTGGAGGGGCGGCTTCCAGAATACGTGTGGTGCGCCAGCGCTTCAACTTGCTCAAGGGGCGGGTTTCCATGATTTCGACTTTGTCACCGGGCTTGGTTTCGTTCTTCTCGTCATGGGCGTGAAGGACGGTTTTCCGGTTGATCACCTTTTGAAACCGAGGGTGGGGAATCTTGTAGGCGACCGTAACCTTGATAGACTTGTCGCCCGTTTTGCTCGTCACAACTCCTTGCAAGCGTTTGCGTTTATTTCTCGTTTGGCCCATTGTTCCCTTCCTTGTCTATTGGGCGGAGACGGCCGCTCGCCGCTCCTTGATTATGGTTTGCAAGCGGGCAATTTCCCGGCGCAATTCCCTCAGTTCATGGGTCTTTTCAACTTGCCCGGATTGCTTGCGCAAGCGCAAGTTCAACAACTCCTGCCGAGTATCGCGCAGCATTTTCTCGATTTCCTGTTGGGAAAGATTCCTGATTGCCTCTGCCTTCATAATCCCTTTTCTCACTCTACCTCCCGGGAAACGAACCGGCACCGGCAAGGCAACTTGGTATCGGCCAGGCGCAGCCCGGCCCGGGCCAGCGAAACGGGGACTCCGCCCACTTCAAAGAGCATGGTGCCCGGCTTGACCGGGGCCACCCAACGCTCTACCGCGCCCTTCCCTTTGCCCATGCGGGTTTCCAGCGGTTTCTTGGTAATGGGTTTATGGGGAAAGATGCGTATCCACACTTTTCCCTTTCTCTTGAGGTGGCGGGTAACCGCAACCCGCGCCGCCTCGATCTGGGCCGAAGTAATTGAGGCGCGCTCCAGCGATTGCATTCCGAAATCGCCAAAGGCCAGGGAATTGCCTCGCTGGGCCTTGCCTTTGACCCGCCCTTTTTGCTGTTTGCGGTACTTGGTTCTGGATGGAATTAAGGCCATAAATCAAATACGACTCCGTTTGAATGAATCCGTTTTTTCCCCTTCTTTGAGCAGCCAGCATTTTACCCCGATCACCCCGTAGACGGTTCTGGCTTCAGCAAAACCGTAATCGATATTTTCCCGGAGGGTGTGCAAGGGGATGCGGCCCTGCTTCACCATTTCGGCACGGGCAATATCCGACCCGCCCAATCGACCCGCCACACGGATCTTTATCCCCTCCGCCCCCAGACTATGGGCAATTTGCACGGCCTTTTTCATGGCGCGGCGGAATGATATGCGGCGCTCCAATTGCAGCGCCACATTTTCAGCAACCAACTGAGCCTCCAATTCGGGCTTCTTGATTTCCTGGATATCCAACAAGACTTCCCGGTTCATCAACTTGTTGAGGTGGGCCTTGAGTTTATCCAGTTCCTGCCCCTTGCGGCCAATGACGATTCCGGGACGAGCGGTGTAAATTTTTACCCGGATCCGCTCGGAAGCCCTCTCAATGAAAACGCGCGGCACCGAGGCATACTTGAGCCTTTCCGCCAACGCCATACGGATCTTGTGGTCGTCTTCCAGAAACTGACTGAAATTTCTCTTGTCCGCGTACCAGCGGGATTGCCAGTTACGGCGAACAGCTAGTCGGAAACCGATTGGATGTGTTTTTTGTCCCATGAGGCGGTTTGTCAGCGATTAGTCTTCATCCGATAGAACGATGCGAATGTGGCTGGTTCTCTTTTTTATGGGTTTGGCCGAGCCGCGGGCTCCGGCACGAAAACGTTTCAAGGTGGGTCCTTGTTCGATAACGGCTTTGGATATGATCAGATCCTCACCTGGTCGATTATGGTTATTTTCCACATTGGCGATGGCGGAGTGCAAGGTCTTTGCCACCAGTCGGGCAGATTTTCGCGGAATAAAACGGAGTATTTGTTGTGCTTTCCATGCGCGCAACCCCTGGATCTCCCGTGTAATTTCACGTGCCTTCTTGGGGGAAAGGCGGACGTAC
This sequence comes from Opitutales bacterium, assembly GCA_965219475.1. Classification (GTDB taxonomy): domain Bacteria; phylum Verrucomicrobiota; class Verrucomicrobiia; order Opitutales; family UBA2995; genus JAABVD01. The sequence continues at coordinate 44,786 of CBDCNU010000001.1, forward strand.
TTGGTGAGGGCCTGAACTTCCATGGATCAAATCGGTTTGAATTTACTTAGTTTTGGAGTGGCCCTATCCCCAATCGCAAGCGTTTTTTTAGGCTCGAGAGCGGCGATCAAGGCCACTGCACACTGTTCTTGGACCCGGGTAAGGAGCAACTCCCCCACCCTTTGGCCATTGCTGAAAACGGATAAGACCATGCCGGGGACCAACCCTTGTTCCAGGCCTCCGTTGATGCCGATCAGATCGGTCAGGTCGCCCGGCTCAATAATGCAGATTACCAACCCCCCGGGGCGGCCAGGGGTCTCCGCCTGCAAAGCAAGGTAAAACGCCCCCCACAACAGGCAGGCTGCCAAAACCATTGATGGGCCGAATTTCACTTCCATGGCGCAGGATTATTTTTTGGTGTGAGAACCGTGACCCCTGAAGGTGCGTGTGGGGGCAAATTCACCCAACTTGTGCCCCACCATGTTTTCGGTTATATAGATCGGGAGAAAGGCGCGGCCATTGTGCACGCTGACAGTGAGGCCGATGAAATCCGGGGTGATGGTCGATCGGCGCGACCAGGTCTTGATCGGTTTACGGGAATTTGCCTTTTGTGCAGCCTCCACCCGGTCCATCAACTTCGGATCGACAAAATAGCCTTTTTTTTGGGAACGCGCCATTGGGATTATCGCTTGAATTTCTTACCGTTACGGTTGACCAGGATAAACTTGTTAGTGGTTTTTGACTTCCGCCGGGTGGGAAATCCCTTGGCCAACTGGCCCCAAGGGGACATGGGATGCCCTCCACCGGAAGTGCGACCTTCCCCCCCACCCATGGGGTGGTCGACGGGGTTCATGGCCACCCCGCGGACGCGGGGCCGGCGGCCCAGCCAACGGGATCGACCGGCCTTGCCCTTTGAGCGATACTGGTGTTGAGTGTTGCCCACCTCACCGATGGTGGCCCGACATTTTTTGTTGATCAGGCGAATCTCGCCACTGGGCATTTTGAGGGTGGCGAATTTGTCATCCAAACCCATCAGTCGCGCCGCTGTGCCGGCTGACCGGGCAATTTGCCCCCCTTTTCCGGGGATCAATTCAATATTGTGAACCTTGGTGGCCGGGGGAATATTGGACAGGCGGATCGAGTTTCCGGGCCGGATGCTGCGTTGGGTATCCGAAGCGATGACCTGGTCTCCCTCCCGCAGGCCGCGAGGAGCCAGAATATAGCGTTTCTCCCCATCGGCATAGGCCAGCAGGGCGAGGTTTGCCGACCGATTGGGATCGTATTGAATACTCTGGATCCTGGCCGGAATTTCCAACTTTTCTCTGCGGAAGTCGACTATCCGGATGTGACGCTTGTGCCCCCCTCCCCGACGGCGGGAGGTAATGCGGCCATAGGCGTTGCGTCCAGCTGAACTCTTCTTGTGAAGGGTCAGGCGCTTCAGGGGTTTTTCCTTGGAAAGGTCCTGCTTGTTCTGCTTGAGAAAGCGCTGGCTGGGCGTTACGGGTTTTTTTTCTACGATGGGCATTGTGGGAAAACTCGCGGTTATACGATTTCGATGACGTCCCCTTTCTTGAGGGTCACGATGGCGCGTTTTGAGGAGGCCTTCTGACCAAACTTGCCCCGTCTCCTCAAGTCGGCTTTGCGCTTGCCCTTTCGGTTCATGGTGTTCACACGGGCAACCGATACGTCGAAGGTTCTTTCCACGGCGTGTTTTATATTGATTTTGTCGGCGTCGGGATGGACCGAAAGGGTGTACTGCCCCAAATGGGAGGACAAAATATTCGATTTTTCCGTGATGCTTACTTCCTTAATGACTTGTTCGGGCCGTTTCATCAGTTGTCTTCCTCCATTCGATTCAGAACCGTTTCCAAACCCGCCTTGGAAATGACTATGGAGTCATAGAGGGAAAGTTGCAGCGGGTTGAGATAGGGGGCTTCTTCCAAATCCACTGAGGGGAGATTGCGCGAAGCCAAAATGACCATTTCCTGGAATTCCCGGTCCACCAGGAGAATCGAGCCCCGTTCGGGAACGACTTGTTTGAGAATATCCACCATGAGGCGGGTTTTGGCCCGGGGCAAAGAAAATTCCTCGATGAGGAGCAAGGACCCATCTACGGCGCGGTCGGACAGGGCCCGCCTGAAGGCAAGAGCTTTCGCTTTTTTGTTAACCTTCTTGCCGTAATGGCGTGGTTTGGGGCCCATGGCTACCCCGCCGCCCACCAGGATGGGGGAACGACGGCTTCCTTGGCGGGCCATACCGGTGCCTTTTTGGCGGAAAGGCTTCTTTCCGCCGCCGGATACCTGAGCCCGCGTTTTGCTACTGGCGTTACCTTGACGGTTATTTGCCTGGATCGCGGTGATGACCTCCTTCAAGGCCTGAAGACCTTTGTCGTCTTCGAAAGTGGGAACCCGATCAAATTCCTCCAAGCCACTGGAGGATCCATCCGAATTGTAGGTTTTCAATTGCATGGCGCCGTTTCCTCTCAGTTCGTCTGGGCCATCCGGTTCTTTATTGCGCTGCGCACCAAGACCTGGGCGCCGTTGTGCCCCGGAACGCTCCCCTTGATCAGCATGAGGTTTTTGTCCGGGTAAATTTTTACCACCAGCAGGTTTTGCATGGTACGACGCTTGTTTCCCATTTGCCCAGGCATGATCTGGCCCTTGAATACCCGGCCGGGGTCCTGGCACAATCCGATGGCTCCCACCCTCCGGTGGAACATGGAACCGTGCGAGGAAGGTCCACCCTTGGCATTCCAGCGTTTGACCACACCCTGGAATCCGCGTCCTTTGGTCACACCGATTATGTCGACTTTGCTGCCTTGGGCAAAACCCGATACGGTCAAGGTATCGCCCACCCTGTAAGCCGGCTCCCCCTCACACCAGACTTCCTTGAGTTGGGAAAGCCCGGCCAGAGACGCTTTTTTCAGGTGGCCCTTCTGGGCGGAGCTCATGTTTTTGGCCTTTTTCCCCACGTAACCGATTTGCAAGGCGTTGAACCCGTCGGTGGCTTCGGTTTTGACCTGGGTGACGGGACAGGGCCCGGCTTCGATAACGGTGACCGGGATCAAACGATTTTCATCGTCATAGACCTGGGTCATTCCGATTTTTTTTCCGATAAGGGTGTGTAACATCGTTCTAAGCGGTAGGTGGAACCGGGGCTCCGTTTATGGGATAGACCTACTTTAGCAGTTAAGGGGAAAAAGAATTCAGCTCGGACTTGGCAAGGGTTATACGTTAATAGATATATCCACCCCGGAGGGAAGGTTCAATTTCTTCAACTCGTCTACGGTTTGGGAGGTGGGCTCAATAATGTCGATCAAGCGCTTGTGGGTGCGGATTTCAAATTGTTCCATCGATTTCTTGTCCACGTGCGGCGAACGGTTCACGGAAAACTTTTCAATGTGTACGGGAAGCGGGACCGGCCCCGCCACCCGGGCCCCGGAACGCTTTGCCGTGTCCACTATGTCTCGGGCCGAGGAATCGATGACCCGGAAATCGAAACCTTTGAGTTTTATCCTTATTCTCTGACCGGACATGAAAAATCAGGCGCGAACGGGTTCGCGATGAGAGGTTTGAACGATGTGGCCGGAAAGGGAGGCGGGAACTTCCTCGAAATGCGACGGTTCCATCGAGTAGTCGGCCCTTCCACTGGAAAGCGAGCGCAGATCGGTGGCATAGCCGAACATGGCTTCCAGAGGGACCATGGCCGATATATGGGTGGCCTTGGTTCCCACCCGCATATTCTGGATGCGCCCGCGACGGCGAGTGATGTCACCTATCAGATCTCCCTGATACGCTTCGGGGGTGGTAACTTCGACCAGCATGATGGGTTCCAACAATGTGGGCCCGGCCTTGGCCATGGCATCCCTGAAGGAGAAAATTCCAGCCATACGGAAGGCCATTTCCGAGGAATCGACCTGGTGGAAGCTTCCGTCCACGAGGCTCACCTTGAAATCAATTACCGGGTAGCCGGCCACCACCCCGTTGTTGGCCGCCTCCAGAATCCCATCCACGGTGGGCTTGATGAATTCCTTGGGGATGACCCCGCCCACGATCTTACTGACCACCTCGATACCCATACCCGGTTTCTGAGGTTCAATGCGGATATTGGCATGGCCATACTGGCCCCTGCCCCCGGACTGGCGGATGAATCTTCCTTCTCCTTCGGCCTCTTTGGAAATCGTTTCACGATAGGCGATGCGCGGTTTCCCGGCGCGGGCATGCACCCTGAATTCCCGGAACAACCGATCCCTTATGATTTCCAAATGCAGTTCTCCCATTCCGGAAATAAGGGTCTGCCCGGTTTCGGGGTTGGAAGAAACCCGGAAGGTGGGATCCTCGTCCGAGAGTCTGCCCAAAGCCATCGACATTTTCTCCTGATCGGCCTTGGTGTTGGGTTCAATGGACATGGAGATGACCGGAACGGGAAAGGTGGGAGGCTCCAGGGATACATCCAGCACCTTGTCACAGAGGGTGTCTCCGGTAGTAACATTCCGGACCCCTATGATGGCGCAAATATCCCCCGCGTAGACAACATCGATATCTTCCCGCGCATCCGCTTTCATGACCAGAAGGCGGCTGACGCGCTCCATCTTTCGCGTGCGTGGATTGTAAATCTGGGAACCCTTTTGCAGCCTACCGGAATAGAGCCGATAGAAGACCAGTTTCCCCGCGAAGGGGTCGGTCCAAAGTTTAAATACCAGGCCGGCCGCTTTGCCTCCGTCGTCGGGGGCCAATACCACTTCCTCCCCCACCGAATTCTGGGCTTTCATGGGGGGCAGGTCCAGGGGGGATGGCAAGTAATCGACAATGGCATCGAGGAGCCGTTGGACCCCTTTATTTTTAAAGGCCGATCCCGGGATGACTCCCACAAAATCTATGGAGAGCGTAGCCTTGCGGATGCCTCGCTTCAGTTCATCCTCCTCCGGGGTGTCCCCCAGGAGAAATTTTTCGGCAATTTCGT
>CBDCNU010000002.1:0-56945 GCA_965219475.1 Opitutales bacterium
CAAAAATCGGGATTGAGGGAATTCCACAGGTATGGGAGGTAGGCCAGGGCGGGCTGATGGAGGTAATGCCCCATCCGAAGTATGAGGAAAACGGCTGGATTTACCTGTCCTTCAGTGAACACGTCGGGGCAAAACTCGACGGGAAGGACGCGGCCATGACCGCCATCGTGAGAGGGAAAATAGAGCGGGGAAAATGGGTCGACGAAGAAGAAATTTTCCGGGCCCCTCCGCACCTTCATACCACCAAGGGCGGCCACTTCGGATCGCGCTTTGTTTTCAAGGATGAATACCTGTTCTTCAGCATCGGGGAACGCCAACAGCAGGAAATGGCCCAGGACCTCACGCTACCAAGCGGGAAAATCCACCGGATTTACCACGATGGCCGTATTCCCAGGGGGAATCCATTTTTCAATCAACCGGGAGCTTTCAAGACCATCTGGAGTTATGGGAATCGAAATCCGCAGGGGTTGGACCTTCATCCGGTCACCGGTGATCTGTGGGAAACCGAGCACGGCCCGCGCGGAGGAGACGAATTGAACATCATTCGGCCCGGCCTCAATTACGGGTGGCCGGTTATTACCTACGGGATGAATTACGACGGAACTCCCATGACCGATAAGACCCACATGGAGGGCATGGAGCAACCCGCGCACTACTGGCTGCCTTCCATCGCCGTCTGTGGTATCGATTTTTACGAAGGGAACAAGTTTCCCCAATGGAAAAACAACCTGCTCGTATCCGGAATGTCGGCCGAAGAAATCCAACGTCTGGTCATTCGGGATGGTAAAGTCGTGCACAGTGAGACGATTCTGAAAAAGCAGGGCCGGGTGCGGGACGTGGCCAGCGGGCCGGACGGTTACATTTACGCCGCCATCAATACCCGCAGTCCCAATAGCGGGGCGCTTTTCCGGTTAAAACCCGTCCCCCAACCACAGTGGCGAAGTTTGTTCAATGGACATGATCTCGATCGTTGGCAGGTCCGCCGTGACAGCGTAACGGTCCTGGTCGACGATGGCCATATCGTCGCCCTGCCCCGAGGGCCTACGGGCAACACCTTCCTCGCTACGGAGGAGTCTTTTCGCGACTTTATCCCTGGAAATGGACCTTAAAATCATTGGCGATCTCAATGCCGGAATTCTGCTTCGGGGGGTGGGTGAGGCCACGAATGAGGATGACGGATTGAGCGGTTACCGCATGGAAATCGATCAGTCTTCCCGCCAATGGACCGGGGGAATTTACGAGGCAATGGGCCGGGGCTGGTTGTCCTCATTGGAAGGGAAAGAGAAGGCTCGGGAAGCCTACCAACCGTCCTCCTGGAACCGCTACCGCATCGAGGCGATAGGGGAACATTTGCGCGTTTGGGTCAATGGTGTCCCCTCCACGAACATAATCGACGGGCAATCCTCCAAGGGAGTAATCGGGTTCCAAGCACACCACCTGCCCCATCAGGACGGCAGAGGAGCCGTTTATATCCGAAATATCCAAATCATTTCCAATGAAGCCGGAAATAATATCCAGGGGATTGAGATTCCAGCCCGGAAGATCGATACGCAAGTGTCCGGCCTGATTCGTTACAAAACCATCGAAGAAGCCATCGCGCGCAACGACTTGCAGGACGTGGTCAGGCACCTGGAAAAAAATCCCCAAGACATCGATAAACCCGGACGGGGCAATTTGACACCCCTTCACCAGGCCATCCTGCGAAAACGCCCGGAAGCCGCCGCCATTCTACTGGAGGCAGGGGCTGATCCCGACGTATTGACCCCAGGCAACCAATCATCACTTCACCTTGCCGTTGAGCGCGGTCTGATCGAAACGGCCCAAATGCTACTGCAAAGAGGCGTCGATACCAGCGTGCGCGATAGCCAGGGTTGGACCGCGCTGCACCTGGCCGCGGCCAAGAACCGGATACAAATTGTAAAAATGATGCTGAACCACGGAGTCGATCCCAATTACCTCAGCGCAGCGGGGGGCACCCCGCTGCATGAAGCCGCCGTCAGTGGCGATGAAGATTTGATTCGCATGCTTCTGGATGCGGATATCGATCCCAAAATCGTTTCCCAAACAGGAAAAACGGCCTGGGATATCGCAGTGGAATACCAAAACGCGGCAGCACAAAACATCCTAGGGCTGACCCCATAGACCCCTTCCAGAGTAATGGTTTTTGTTGTAGGAGCGGCTTTTCGCCGCGATTGCTCGAAATGAAGTTTCAAATCCCGGTTTCTGGGATAGGCTCTAAGTACTAGGGTCCCATAGCCGCTACCTTGGCGGCTTTGAACGGTTACGGCTATTTTTGGCAAGCTTTTGCTCAAGTACTTCGACACGTTCCATCAGATCCAAAATCAGCTCAACAACTGCCTCAGGATCCTTTTGGATCAACTCCAAAAGCTCCTGCTTTTTCGACTCCCGGTCTCGCATTCAGAAATGTATGACAGATAGACACTTGTTTGTACAGCTTTTTTTAATATTTTTTCTCGATTCTCACTCCTTTATATTGCCTCTTCTAAACCATCTGAGTGGTTACGCCTTGCCGTAAAACTCCTTTGACTTGGCGATGTCCGCGACACTGAACTCTTGCCCTTATCGCTCCGGTCAAGAGAATCCCGTGTCCACATTTCCCGGACACATCACAGAAAATAATCCCAACACCTGTATCAAATGCATTCCTCCAATTCATCCCCGCCTTGGGATCGCCTGCTGCATATCCTCAATGCTTTGAATGCGCAAAGGAATGTGACTTCGGTCAATCTGGCAGGAGAGATGGGAGTTTCTGAAAGGACGGCGAAGCGCTCCTCAAATTGGGAGAGAATTTGATAGAGAACATACTTGGTTCGGCTGCTTGCTGGAAGCCGTTCGGCGGAAGAGAGAGCTTGAGATTCGTTATAAGAAACCAAGCTCCAAGCGGGCTGAAAACCGGATGGTTTGGCCATTGCACCTCGCCTTCATGGAATATCAATGGGTTCTTGTTTTCTGGGATACCAATAAAGGGGAACCACGGAAATTTTTGCTGAACCGGATGGAGGCCGTGGAAAAAACTCACAACAGCTTCCACCCCCCATTGGACTTTGATTTACATGATTATCTCAAGAACAGTTCTGGCCGGTTTACAGGTGATGATGTGATCGCGGTGAAAATTCTATTCGATAAATCAACAGCTCCCTTTATTCGCGAACGCATATGGCATAGGAGTCAGCAAATTGAGGAATTACCTGATGGTGAAATCCACGCTCTCTTTAAAGTAAACCATCTCATGGACATTCAACGATGGGTCCTCTCTTGGGGCAGTCATTCTGAGGTATTAAAACCTGAAAAACTTCGAGCCCAAATTTCCAAGGAGATCGAAATCCTCCACAAAATATATGAGCAAACTCGGCATCAGGGACAGGTTTTGTCACCCCAAATATGGTAGAGTTACCCCACGAAACACCTGAATATGAAATTTTACGCCCATACGGCTGAAACGGAGGTTAAGGAACACGACAACGAGGAGCATGAAATATTGAACGACGCCCCTGAATTACTTTCTACCAGTGAATCCGTCAGATTTCAACTCGAGGCACTCCCTTAGATGATCAATTTTGGTTATCGGAAGTTAAAATTTGACAAATGGACCCACCAAAAGACCCTGAAACCGCTTTCCGAGATATATCCGGCCCGGACTGGGTAACCTGCCAGATCTGGTCGCAACTACCACAGTTCAACTAAAAACCAAACGTTCCCATGACCAAATCAAACGAACAATACGGTTCACTTGACTACGATGGGCTAAGAAAGGCAGCCGGTGGTTCCGCCGCTGCAATTCGAATTGTTACCCGCCTCGAACCTGTGGGCCATCCTCAAGACAAGGTTTTCCCACCGACTTACTCTGGTGGCGAGTATGCTTTTGAGAAGCGCTACCCCGCGGTCTCATCCAAGAGCGATTCAAGCACTGAAGAAGAGCCCGTCGATGCAGTTCTGCTGCACTCCGTGGCGGGCCAAGCCAATTTGATGGAGGAGGCCTTGAAGTACGCGTTGGGCGAAACGCCTGAAGGCGCCTCGCGGTCCCTCGAAATTCCGCTTCTCAAGGTTGATTTCAAAGAAACAGCCGCCGCAGAATATGTAACCGAACCGGTCACCGTGCTTGACGCCCCTCATCGAGTGTTTGACGCGATCTTTCGTGACAGCGTCGTCCCGGACAGCAACGGTGGTTCCGAAACTGTCTTCAAGGACACTCCTGTCGGCCAAGATTTGGCCAGAGCGTCCCTTGCTAACGCCACGCCGCTCTACAAATGGAGCCCAACGTCTATTGTTTTCGGTTGCTGGAACTCGGCAAATGATAAGGTTCCTGGAAAAATCAATGGGAGTTTCAAACTGGCGCGAGCTCTAGTTTCGGAAATCGTCGGATTTGAAACCATTACCGGAGTAAAGGTAGGCGGAAAACTTGATCCCTTAGGAATCACCAACCAGCCACTATATGAAACTGAAGATGGCGATTGGACTGCAAACGAAGAGCTTGCAAATCGTGAGAATGACGCGCCTGTTAAGTTTAAGCTAAAACGAACTTCAAAAGGAAAACCATCCGAGTTACTTCACGGGAACATTGCTCCATCTATTGGTGGAACTGGAGATGAGGGATCATCGTATGGCGGGGTCACCATGAAATACGCCTTGCAAACCACTGTCCTTTCACTTGCCGCTCTCCGTCGCTTGCGTTTCCCGTTGAACGAAGAAAGCGAGAGGAAGGCTATCAGTCAAAAGGAGCGGGATATTGCTGCGAGGACAGTTCTGGCGGCTCTTGGCTTGGTTGCTATTACCACTCAGAGGGAACACGATTACTTCTTGCGCTCCCGTTGCGAATTGCGGGCGATCGAATCCCCGCCCTTTGAGTTTGTCGTCCAGGGTAGAGAAACTCGGGACGAGGACAAGTTTCAACTCGACTTCTCTCAGGCGGTGAAGCTCCTTCATGAAGCATTGGATAAGGCCGAAGAAAAAGGGCTGAAATGGAAAACCGGTGAGGACATGCCAAACCTCAAACCAAAGTCAAACCTCGCTGAATTGATTCGCCTCTCTCACGAACGGGGAGGAGCTGAAGATGATGATGCGGAAGCGTCGTAGGGTTCGTAGTTACGGGATTCCACAGCCATGTTGATACGTTGTGAATTCATAACGTCATGCTACGTCGCAAAAGAGACTCACGACGAAGCAGAATGGCCACCCCACCCGGCACGTTTGTTTTATGCACTGGTTTCCTCTCTTCATGTCTTCGATTCTGAGGAGGACAAAAATGGAGATGCCTCGGAGCGTGAAGCCCTCGAATGGCTGCAACGACAGGGAAATCCAGAAATCTATTACTGCTCAATCGTGGGCAGGCGAGATGTTGTCGAGCACCATGTGCCTGCGAATGACATGGAACTGCCGATCAAGCCGCCCAAAGTCCTGAAGGCTAAAGGCGGCAAACCGCTTGTTAACGGCATTAAGTCGGCCATCAACTACCTACCGGATCAAAGAACGGAAAAACACGAACGAACCTTTCCTACACTACTGCTGCCCGTGCCTGCCAACATGGTCTATTTTCAATGGGCCAATGTGGAACCTTCTGAACTGAATTCCAATAAAGCTGCCCTGGAAACCCTGATGTCCCGTGTTTCCTATTTGGGACACTCCAGTTCTGCTGTTTCCCTGGGATTTATCGATAAATTACCAGAGTTTGCTAAGCATAGTTACGTCCACAGCGTTCCCACAACATCACAACACGGAATGATGCTCCGTGGCATCGGCGACGGCCTCTTGAAACTTCTCGAAAAGACCTATCTGCCTAACGAGTATTCCCAACAGAACTACCGCTTGCCGCATAATTCGGTCCGCTATGTCAAACAGGGAGCCGCAGCAACCGAAATTGTCAGTAACTGCCATTCCCACTTTGGCGAACAATGGATCGTTTATCGCTTTCCAGAGTGGGCGCGAGTCCCATTAACAGCAACGCTTGGGCTGACCTCGAATCTTAAGACGGAAGCCTGCCGAATCGCTGAGAAACGCCGCAAGGAACTTCCTTCTGAGGTGCTTTGTATGATTTCGGGTCATTCCACGAATGGAAAGCCTATCGAAAGCGAGCATGTTGCCTGGTTGGCGCTACCCTGGGTTTCCCATCCCAACGCAAATGGACTCGTATTCGGCCTCGCCGCCGTTCCGCCCAGGCGTATCAGTGAACCTGAAAACCGCCCCGTGGCCGAAGCCATCATGAGTGTGCTGCGAAGCATCAAGACCCTTCCCTTCCGAGGCTCCACTATCAAACTAAAGCGGGTTCGGGCAGCGGATTTCCCAAAACCCGTTTTTCCAGCGACACTGCGGCCACTAACATGGTGTGGCGGCCGCAAGGGCGCACAAGTGTGGGCCACGGTCACCCCGATGGCCCTGGATCGTTTCCCCGGCTTTTTGTTTGGACGAGCACGAAAGACGGAGGCTGGAGTCCGAGCGACAGAAAAGGCCCTGGAAGAAGCCAAGGCAAGCATTCGTGTTTCTTGCCGCAATATTGGCTTGCCTGAACCAGACAAAGTATTCGTTTCAAAAACATCCTGGGTCGAAGCGAGTCCACCCATTCGCCATTTTGCACCGCAAAAAGCTCGTATCGGCAAACCGCGCCCCGTTCACGCCCATGTGAAGCTCATCTTTTCCGAAAAGGTCTCCGGTCCAATACTCCTTGGCCGAAGCCGCTACCTTGGCTACGGCCTGTTCCGTCCTTTGCACGACGGAAAAACGAGTGGTACCCGATGAATTTTGAAGATTACTTTCGTTGCCTTTGGGTTTATGACCCGTTTCCGTGGCAGAAGGAACTGGCTCGGCGCATCAAGTCGGAAGGAAAATGGCCTGAAATCATTGAAGCGCCAACTTCCGCCGGAAAGACTGCTCTCATTGACATTGCCATCTATGCCCTGGCGATGGGATGGAAAGCCGCCGCAACTCGCATTTTCTTTGTAGTGGACCGTCGCATCGTCGTCGACGAAGCCAAGGAGCGAGCGGATGAAATTGCTAAAAAAATCGAAAGTCTCGGCTCGCTTTCGATTTTGAAAGGCAAATTGGCCGCCCTTTCTGACGCCGACCGGCCGCTTCACGTCAGCATCATGCGTGGCGGCATGCCGTTGGAAACCGCATGGGCAAAGTCCCCTACTCAACCGACGGTTTGCCTGACAACGGTGGATCAGCTTGGTTCCCGGCTGCTCTTTCGAGGCTACGGTGTAACCCAAAGAATGGCGCCTATTCACGCTGGTTTAGCGGCGACGGATTCGCTGATTATCTTGGATGAAGCCCACCTTTCGGAGCCATTTCGCCAGACGTTGAAACTCCTGAGTCTCTACCGCTCGGATAAGTGGTGTCAGAAAAGGATCGGCAGGCCGCTGCAAGTCACCTTCATGTCAGCCACCTTGCCATCAGAAGAGATCGAAAAGGAAAAGGTCTTTCCTTTTAAGGAAGCTTATCATGAAAACGAAGAGGCCAGCCCTGTTCTGAAGAAGCGTCTGAAGGCATCCAAACAGGCGATGTTGATCAAGGTTGGAGATTGGAAGCCTCCGGCAAATAACGCGCCGAATAGTAAAAAGAAGCTCTGGAAGGACCAGGAGCCCAAACGAAAAAAAGATTTTGTCTCCAAAGTTTCGGAGGTCGCGAGGGAAACCCTGAATCTAGAATATCCACCTCGTGTGATCGGTGTGATCCTGAACAGGGTTGGTACAGCGAGGGCCGTGCATGGCCAACTTTCTGATTTAATCAAGAATGAGTCCCTTGAAGCGGACGCTATTCTATTGATCGGCCGCTGCCGGGCCATTGACAGAGACCGGCTTATCAAAAAACACTGGGACCGGATCAAAGCAAACCGTCAAATTTCAGAGGGAGACCGTCCTATCTTCGTCGTGGCGACTCAATGTATCGAAGTCGGGGTCAACATTGATTTCGATGCTCTTGTCACAGAGATGGCCAGTATGGACGCGTTACGTCAGCGATTCGGACGGCTGGACCGTCTCGGTTGCCTGGGAAAAACAAAAGCTTGGATTGTGGCACGAAACGACAATGTGACCACGACCAGGGTCCAAGACCAGGTTTATGGAAATGCGATCCACCATAGCTTCAAGCTTCTGGAAAGGGCAAAAAAGCCAAGCAAGAAACAAAAGAAAGCTACTGGCGAGCATTGCATTGGGTTCGGAATCGACGAGTTCAAGCCGAACCTAAATAACCTTCTTAAGGAAATCTCCAGAGAAAAATTCAAGCAACTCAAGTGGAAGAACGCCAAGCAAAATAAAAAGCGTAGCGAAGAGGATCTGATGGGCGATGCGAAAAATTTCGCTAACAGCTTTTGGAATTATTGTCTCAGCCCTCGGAAGAAAGCGCCTGTGTTGATGCCTTCACACCTCGATTACTACGCACAGACCAACCCGAAACCGTCACCCGACCCCGACCCGTCGGTTTTCATGCACGGACCCAATACAGAACCCGCCGACATCAACCTCGTTTGGCGGGCAGACCTGCCTGAGAAATTCGATCAGTGGCTCGAAACCCTGTCGATCGTCCCACCCTCATCGGCGGAAACGCTGTCGTTGCCCTTCGGCGTTGCGAAGAAGTGGTTGCTCGGTCTCATAGAGCCAACTGACGACTGCTCGGACATTGAGGGGGAAATGGTTGGCAAGAATCGAGAAAGCCCGCAGAACGACTATGAACTGTCGGATCGAATCATCATTTGGCGGGGGAAAAAAGAATCCATTTGTGTCCCTCAAAAATCGCAGTTGACCAAACAATTGCGACCCGGAGATACGGTGGTCATTCGTTCTTTGGCAGGCGGCCTGGACCAGTATGGGTGGAATCCGTCGAACAATGACAGTGTCGCGGACATAGCCGATAGCGCCCATTCGCATCAAAAAGGGCGATCAACACTACGGCTTTATCCTTCGCTGGTGGATTCCTGGAAAGAACCGGACCAGGATGTTTCCGATGAGGAAAAAACTAATATTCTGAGAATGCTGAAGTCCTTGCAATTGGACGAGGCAGACGAAGAGAAAGTTTTTTCGTTTAACAAGGTAAAAGAAACATTGAGCGCTTTGGCTGAATGCCAGTGGCTGAGTTCTGACATTCGTGATCTGGCTCAGAGGTTGAACAGCGAAGACTTCCGTCACAGAGCTTATCCGGACGGCTTGGGATGGATTGTCACCAGCAAGAAAAAACCGAAACCGGCGGAAAGCCCCGTTTACCTGTGGGAGGACGAAGATTCCTCCTTTACTGAAATTGAACAAAGAGAACTAACTGCCCATACTGCCGACATCGAAACCGTGCTCAATGGCTGGCTCGAAAAACTGTCCTTCCAAAAGTCCGTCCAAGAGGCGCTTAAATTGTTTCCACGGTTACATGATGTAGGTAAAGCCGATCCTCGTTTTCAGGATTTTCTTTATGGCGGGATGTATGAAGGAGCAGGAGAACCTCCAATAGCAAAATCCGAAGACGGGCATTTGACAAAAGAGGAATTTCGGAATCGTTGGAGAGAATGCGGGTTGCCGACAGGTTGGCGGCATGAACTGGTTTCCCTCGATATGATCGAACAGAATCCTTCATGTCTCAATGGAATGGAAGAGGAGAGCGTCACCCTTTTGAAGCATCTGATCGCTACCCACCACGGTTTTTGTCGGGCGATGGCCCTCGTGATCAACGATGAAAATCCGCCTCCAGTTTCATTCGAGAACCTCACCTTGCAACCAGAGGAGAGGACGAAGTGGCACCGCCTGAACAGCGGACTGATTGACCAATTCGCTTCCCTGCAACGACAATTTGGTTGGCACGGACTGGCATTTCTCGAAGCGGTCTCGCGTCTCTCGGACCATGTCGCCTCCGCAAAATCAAGTGCCCATGACCACTGAATCAAAGTATTCGGATCTCCTGAAAGGGGCGGGGCCCGATGGAAGCAACCTGCTCGGATTTTTGTCGGCGGTGGGCGCCTTGGTTGCTTGCACCAACATCTTTCGGAAACAACCGGTTACCTTGCATTGGGAGCAATCCCTTGGCTGGCGCGCCCGCATCTTGATTGATGACGAGGCGCTTACTACTGGGCAAATAGAAGCGATTCACGAGGAATTGACCGATAAGAACAATCGAAAGCGATTCACGCTTCAAAAAACCAACGGCAACAAACCCTACCCAACCATCACAAAAATCGATCCGTCCGATGCCACAAACTATCTCAAAGAATCAATCGAAAAGGGCATGTCCAAACGATCGCTCTATTCCGACACGCTTTCGGGGTGGTTTTCTGATCTTCCTGACGATAAAGACAGCAAAAAGGCAAGTTCCACCCAACTATGTGCTTTAGCCGGAGCCAGTAATCAAAATTTTCTTAAAGTGGCGCTTGAGCTTTCTGGGAAAAGCAATCAAGAAGATCGTGTTACCTGTGTCGAGCATCTTCAAAATACGCTTCTCGAAGTTTGGCGTTTCGAAGATCCGATGCCGGGCTGCCGATGGGATTCTCAGGAAGACAGACACTATGCTTTGCGCCACCGCAATCCGACAAAAAAACATAAAGGCAACGATAGGTCTTCTTCATACGACGGCAGTATTCGCACTCAACGTGGAGCCAATCGCTTCGGAATAGAGGCCCTGTCTGTTTTTCCGCTGATACCTACAGGCCGTCGAGTAGAAACGCCGGGATTTTGTTACATGACCCAAGACAGGTCGCATTGTTTTACTTGGCCGGTATGGAAGGATGCGCTTTCACTCGATGTTTTGAGGACGCTCATCGCACACCGGGAATTGACACGTGAACGGCCAAATCTAAAGGAACTACAACCCCTGGGCGTTGTTGAACTATTCCGTTGCAGACGCTTTACGAAAGGACAAGGTCAGGTCAGTTTTTCAGTTTCCAAGCCAGTAAATTGAACTACTTAATCGGATACCGTCCGTTCAAAATAAACGGAAAAGAACTGGGCCTAACACGATTCGAGCGCTTCCCCCATTTCTGGCTCGTCGTTGGATTCATTGTGTTGGGTTGTTGGAACATAATACCGGTCCGAACGGTAGAAATTGGCCGCTCGGATTCGGCTCCGTTTTGCCGTGTCGATTAAAGGGTAAGCGCCCGGCGAATTAATTGACGAGCCTTCCACTTATCCGGAGTAAAGTTGGCTGTTTGCCCTTGGTCATTGCCGGGAGCTTTTTGAGAAGGTCCGTGAGGTAGCTCTGAGGTTCTTTTTTACCTCTGTGCCCACCAGCAAACAGGTCAGTTCCTTGGCATTCAGCTTCTGGCCGCCCAAAAGATGTTCCGGCCAATAAAAACGCTTATGATGCCTGCCTGTGCGGTGCACGCAGGCAGGTCGACCACGCCTCCATACACATAACACCCGGTCAAATTTTGAAACTTCCATCCACAAAGCATAACCTCATTTCCTGAACTTGCATAGACGCGCTACGACGGACGCTTACCCTTGTAGGTCCCAATTCCTCCTGCCTTCAGCCTTTCCTCAACATCTTATCTGCGTTCATCTGCGTAATCTGCGGTTTAATCTCCTCCATCCTGATTCCTTTCTCTACCTCCCCCTCTGTGCTCTCTGTGTCCACTGTGGTTAATTCCCTCTTTCATCCGTGCCCATCCGTGTAATCCGTGGTCAGTAATCAGTGACTAGTTGCTAGTGACGGGTGGCTAGTGGATTTTTCCTAATTCAACCTTCCTCCTCCCCTTCCTTTGCGGTCCCTGCGTGCTTTGCGAGAGTCGATTTCTCTCCCCTACCTTTTGAGTCCTTTGTGCTTTTTGTGGCTAAACATTCCTCTACATCCTGTTCGTCAATATACCTCTTGTGGGGGATAGGAAAACCCGCCCTCCGTTAGCTTCATTTCCAACTCCGTGTGCCGTTCGATCACGATCAAGACCACGATCATGATCATGATTATCTTAAGCATTCCGGCATCTTGGGAATTGAACCATTCGATGCCTCAATCGAACTAATCCAGGAAGATATCCTCTACGGTAACCTCCCGGATTTGGCCGAACTGCTCTATGCGGGAGAGATCGATCCGGTCCCTCGGCCCTACGATCGATATCAGTCTGGGGCGCTCGGCGATGCGTTTCCGCTGAAAATCCAGCAAGGTGGGGAATTCGGCCGTTAGAATGCCCTCAAACCGCTTCCGACGCGGATCGGCCTCCAAGCCAAGCTGCTCCCAACTCCTTACGGCGCCCAAAATTCCGCGGAAATTGATTTTGGAGACCCGGTACTGATTTTCCAGCGATCGGAGGGTGTTTTGAAATCGGTCTTCGGATTGCGGCATGTTTTCGAATAAATCCAGGAAAGCGGCCAAAGCTTCGGCCGCCTTGTCCGGCTGGGTTGCGATGTCCCCTATGACCAGGTTTTCATCCCAAAGATTGGAGGGCTGCAAATAAAATGCCCCCACTGAATAAGCCAGGGCGCGCGATTCGCGAAGTTCCTGAAACACGATTCCTGACATTCCCCCGGAAAAGTAGTCGTTGAAGAGTTCCACTTCCAATCGGTCGTCCTCGGAATAACGTCCATCGGCGAATTCAATACGGATGCGGGCCTGAGCGGACTCCTTATGGAAAAAGGCGATCTCGGTTTGCCCGGGTTCGCGGATGTCCTGCATCTTGCGCGGCGGCGGACTTTTCAGCCCGGAGGCGGAGGGGTAGTATTGGGCGATCGTCTTTTGGACTTCCTCCAAAGGCAGGGCGCCGATGTAGAAATAATCGTGCTCATAGGTGGGGAGCGAAGAAACCAGGTCCAGGAGCTCGTCCTGCTGCAATGCCAATATCTCATCCCTGGTCAGACGGGTGAGGAAGGGGGAATCTTCTTGAAAACGCTGGAAATTTCTCAAGGCCAGATAAACCGAGCGAATATCTTTTTTGGCATCGTCTCTCTGCTTCAGGATAATGGCTTTCAGGTTATCCAGAACTTCCCCACTGGACACGGGCTCACGCACAAACTCTTGCATGAGTTGGAGTGCCTCCTGGAAATTTTCATCCAACCCATTGATGGAAATGGAAGTATTATGGTCCTCAACGGAAATACTGAACTCGGATCCTTGAGCGTACCAGGCTCGCTTCAAAGCCTCGGGAGAAAGGTCCTTGGTGCCGGCTTTATCCATCAGTGAACCGGCCACGGCCAACTTCCGGTTTTCCAAGCGTCCCATCTCAAAATCCATGGAAAGGGAAAACAAATCGTTCACTGGATTTCTGCTGTAGAACAAACGGGTGCCATCCCTGATGGTCACAACCTGGAAATCCTTCCCCGCTTCGACAAAATCCGGCGCTATGGGAGCTACCTTTTTTGACAGGACCTCCCTGCCGTAGGCGGAGGAATGGAAGGCTTGGACATCGGGCTGATCAAACACGGGTTTGGGCACTTTGGGCGGCTCGAACTCCCCATCCCGGCGGTATACGGTCAAATAGGGCCCATCGAAATATTTGTTGGCCACTCGAATTATATCCTCCCGGGTCAACGCTTCCATTCGGGATATCTCGTCGATGACATAGGGCCAATCCAGCTCGGAGCGGAAGGCATTGGACAGCTTGCCCACACGGGCCCCGTTCGATTCCAGGGCAAGTTTTTCATTCTTTTTAAAATCGGCCAGGATGGCCGGGATCAACCAATCGCCAAACTCACCACGCTTCAGAATGTCCACTTGTTCCAGCAGAAGCTCTTCTACCGCTTCCAGTGTCTGGCCCTCCTTGGGAGAACCGAAAAGATACTGGGCCCCGGCATATTTTCGAAAGAGAGGAAAGGATCCGGCCCGCAAAACGCGTTGCTGCTGATTGAGGTTGAGGTTGATCAGGCCTGCCTGAGCATTGTCCAGGATCATGTCGATGAGCTTGAGCGCTTCCACATCCTCATGGGCTAGCGGCTGGGTGGAAAAGCCGACATAAACCACTTCCATTCCCGGATAATAGATCTCTGCGCTCCGGTTTTCGGTCAAGGGTTTCGCATAGGGGGGAGCTGGGGGGAATTGGCCCGACTTCCATCCGGAGAAATATCGATCGATCACGGCTATGGTTTCCTCGATTTCGAAATCTCCCGACAGGCAAAGGGCCATATTGTTTGCCACGTAATAGGTATTGAAAAAATCGTGGATGGCCCGAATGGAAGGATTCTTCAAGTGCTCGACCTGGCCCAGAACGGATTGCGTTCCGTAGGGGTGGTCCGGGTATTGGGTGGCGAACAACTTTTCTATGACGAGGCGGTCCTTGTTGTCCAGGGAGCGGTTCTTTTCCTCATATACGACTTCGAGTTCGGGCAGGAATAACCGAAATACCGGTTCAATAAAACGGTTGGATTCCAACATGGCCCATTGCTCGAGCCGGTTGGATGGAAACTCGAAAAAGTAAATGGTGTAATCGTTGCTCGTCCCCGCGTTGGTGCTGGTGGCGCCAAGTTCCTTGACGATGCGGTCGAGTTCGTTGGGAATGGCAAACTCCGCCGCTTTCCGGGACTCGGCATTGATTTCTTCAAATAGAGCCGCTCTTTTTTCCGGATCCGTTTCCTTGAAACGCCGCTCGTAAAGTTGAGTAATCCGGTCGATATGGGGCTTTTCTTTTTCCCAATCCCTGCTTCCCAGTTTGGTATTTCCCTTGAACATGAGGTGCTCCAAATAGTGGGCCAGCCCCGTGTTGGCAGCCGGGTCATTGACCCCTCCGACGCGAACGGAAACCTCGGCAAAGAATTTCGGTTCCTCCCGGTTTTCGCTCAGATAGACCCTCAGCCCGTTGTCCAGCTCGTAGATATGGGCCTTCATGGGATCCTCTGGGAGGGGACCTCGAATCAACTTGTAGGCCCCACTCAGAGGAAGGGCGGAAGCCAGAATAAATGTGTAAAGAAGCAGGATTCTCATTTCGGTTTACCTTTCCGTAATAGGTTAAATTGTACAACAGGCCTCTACCCTGGCCCCCCAAAGGCCCGGCGGCCATCGAGGGCGCTCTTCAAAGTTACCTGGTTGGCGTAAACGACGCCTCCGCCGCTGGGCAGGCCAAATCCAATGCGCGACACTGCAACGGGACGATCCCCTATGATCGTATCCGCGATGTAATGGCAGGTGGCCTCTCCCTCAATATCGTTGGAGAGGGCCAAAATAAGCTCTGCGCAGTTCCCTTCCTCCAAACGTTTTTGCAAGGGTCTCAAATTCAGATCTTCCGCGCCCACCCCTCTCATGGGGGAAAGCTTTCCGTGCAGCACGTGGTAGAGCCCTCGGAATGCCCCCGAGTTCTCAATGGCGACCAAGTCGGGAACATGTTCGACCAGGCATATGCGCGAACTATCCCGCCGCCCGTCCAGACAGATGCCGCAACATTCCTCCTCGGCCAGATTTCCACATCGGCGGCACCGTCTGACCCGCGCAGCAGCGCGGGCGAGCGAATCTTGCAGAGCGGGAAGGCTGTCGGGTTTTTCAACCAGGAGATGGAGGGCGATTCGTTCGGCCGACCGGTATCCCAGACCGGGCAATTTTTTCAACTGCTTGAGCAAATCATTAAAAGACGGCGTCATTCCTCTCCGCCAGGTAAAACAAACCCTGGCCCTTCAAAGATGGGTTCATCGAGACGGTTTCCCATGCATCTTCCCATGTCAAGCGGTTTGCTCCGTAAGAATCCTTACGGTTTGCCTTGCAAGAAACCTTGCAGTTCGGAGGCAGCTCGGTAAATCAAATAGGTTACTTTCATGCCCGGAACTTTCAAAACCGCCCAAACAAAACCCAAGTCCATCCGTCTCTACGTTCCAGAAGGGGCCAGCCGGAAAATCCGCCTGGAACTCTACAAGAAGTGGATCGCCCAGGAAGACCGGCGCCTGCTCAAACTGCACGAATCCACAACATCGGGCCTCAAGGTGGCCAAAGCCCGATCCAACACCATCGACCAACTGCTCCAGCACCTCTATCACTATAACCTGAAACGATTCGAGAAGGAAAACGGGGCCCTGCCCTTTCCCACCGGAATCGTGGCATTGGGGGGATATGGTCGAGCCGAAATGTGCCCGGGAAGTGATGTGGATATCATGTTCCTCTACCCGGAGAGAATCAACTCCAAGCTGTTTCCACAATTCCAGAAGGTGTTTGCCGAACGGGTGCTCTACATTCTATGGGATTTGAAATTAAAAGTGGGCCATTCCACGCGGACGATCAAGCAGACCATGGAGGAGGCCAAAGCCGACGTTCAATCCAAGAACGCCATGCTGGAATCCCGTATGGTGGCGGGTTCGAATGACTTGTTTCGAGTGTGGCAACAGGCCTACCTGAACTTTTGCAAGAAGAATGCCCAGCAATACGTGGAGCAACGGTTGTTCGAACAGCAAAAACGCCGAGAGAAGCATGGGGGCGTCGTCTTTATTCAGGAACCGGATATAAAAAACGGCCCTGGAGGTTTGCGCGATTACCAGAACCTGCTTTGGATTTCACTGATCAAACTCAACACGGCGTCTTTGAGCGACTTGGTCGACCACGGTTATTTGTCCAAAGAGGAACGATTAAAATTGCGCAAGGCCTACGACTTTCTGCTGCGCACTCGCAACCAGTTGCACTTTCAAAGCCCCAGGCCGACGGACCTCATGACGTTTGAGCACCAGGCAGCCATAGCAAAGGCCTTCCACTACGAGCTTGAGGATCCTTTGAAACAAGTGGAGGCTTTCATGCGGGATTATTACCGCAACTTGCAAAATATTTACCGCCTGTCGGGCTTGTTGGAACATCGCCTTGCCCTCATTAGAAGGAGTCCCAACTCCATAACTTTCCGGGAAGTAATTGGCTCTCGCCGCAAGGAAAGGCCCAGGATCATCGATGGTTTTGTGGTTCGTGGCAAAGAACTTACCCAGGTGAATCGGCAGATTTTCAAAAAAGATCCCCTACGGCTCATCCGCGTGTTCCGGCACTGCCAGCAATTGGCCGTTCGGCCCGACTTCGACCTGACCAACCTGATCGCCAATTCGATAGCCTTGATCGACCAATCCGTTATTGAAGCGCCGCAAGCCAATGAAACCTTCCGGTCCATTTTAGCGGAACTGGGTAATGTGTTCCCCGTCTTGTCCAGCATGCACGAACTCGGTGTGCTGGGGAAATTCCTGCCCGATTTCGACCGCCTCACCTGCCTCGTCCAGCACGAATACTTCCACCGCTACACCGCGGATATCCATACCCTCAACACCATCAAGGAACTCGATGCCCTGCTCACGGAAGGAAAGGAATCGGGAAAGCCCTACCGGCACGAATTTCACAAGCTGGAAAACCCTTCCATCCTCTACCTCATTCTACTGCTGCACGATATCGGCAAAGGGGTGAGCTTAAAGGGTCACGATAAGATCGGGGTGGAAATATCGCGTCCCATTCTAAGGAGGATGGGGTTGAATTCCCGGTTATCTGATCAAATTTTATTTATTATTGGAAATCACTTGGAAATGGCACGATTCTGGCAGCGCCACGACATCGATGACCCCCAGACCGTTCGAAAATTTGCCCGGTTGGTGGAAAATCTGGCCCATCTCAGATTGCTGTTCCTCCATACCTACTGCGATGCCCGTGGAACTTCTTCCTCATTGTGGAACGAGTATAAGGACATGTTGCACCGCAGGTTGTTTTCCACCACCCGAACCCAGCTCACCTCGGACGGAAACCTCGAGTTGGAACTGAGAGAGCAGAAGGAACACATGTATCGAAAACTGCTCAGTCAGCCCATTCCAGGGGTGGAACCCGAGGAAATCCACGCCCACTGCAACCTGCTGCCGGAACGCTACTTCGTCAATAACAGCGAAGAGGAAATTATTCTCCACGCCCGGATGGTCAATCAACTCCTGCGCAATATCAACCAGGCCGACTCCATGGCGGCTCTGTCCCCAGTCATCCGTTGGAGGGACGATATCAATCGCGGTCTCACCGTGGTAACCCTGGTCACGTGGGATCGTTCCGGCCTGTTTTACCGGCTGGCCGGTTCTTTCAGTCTGGCAAATCTCAATATCGTCAGCGCCAAAGCCATCAACCGAATGGATCATATCACCATCGATACCTTTTACGTGAGCGATGCCAAAGGAGGAGTGGTAGGGCGTCCTTCCGCCCGTAAGGTTTTCGAGCAGTGTATCGAACGGTCGGTCGTACAAAACAAAGACCTCACCCAACGTATACTGACCGCATCCCAGGAGACGAAATCCCCCTGTTTCGCTCCGAACGGCGTACCCGCACCCCTTTTCCCCAAACGGTTGACGTTTACCACGAAGTCGAACTCAACAAAAACATCATCGAAATTCAGGCCGTCGATAAAATCGGATTATTGTATTTTCTGGCCAAATGCATTTACCAAAACGGCTATGACATCACCTTCGCCCGGATTTCCACCGAGCGCGACATCGCGGTAGATACCTTTTACATCGAAAACTCGCGCGACCGGGCCGGTTACGATAACACGACCAATTTACTTGCTCTGAAAGAAAGTTTGAGCAAAGTCATCAACTCAGGAAACCCGAAGGTTGCCGACTAGCCATATTTCCGACCCCATTCGTGGCGAGCGATTCACTCATTCATATCCTTTACCGCATTCGGGTAATTGGGCATGAAGCGGGTGATCCGAGGCAAGCCATGGCAGAGATCGCGGAGGTCGTGCAACGGTATTTTGGGGCAAACGGCGTAGCCGTCACCTTGATTAATCCTGACACCAGGCAATTGGAGATCGAGGTCAACCGCGGTTTTCTGAACTGGGACAAGGAGGTCTTCCTGCCGGTGGGCAGGGGAATCATAGGATGGGTGGCTCTCCACGCCAAACCCATGGTGGTGGATGAAGTGGAGAAGGACCCCCGCCGTTACCACCTTGCTCCAGCCATAAAAAGCCAGATGGCCTGTCCCCTGCGCGAACACGAACAGGTCATAGGGGTAATCTCGGTGGGATCCGGCCAGAAGGCCGCCTTTAATAGGGAATCGGTCGCAACCTTGCAATTGTTGGCTGATGAAACCACGCAAATCCTCGGCCAAATGTGGCTGATCGGAAAACTCAAGACCAAGTCAGAACAACTCGAGGACCTTCTCTCCATGGGACAGGACTTCGTTTCCAAATTGGATCTGGACGATCTCCTTCAAACCATTACCAGGGAAGCCCACAAGATCATGCAATGCCGCCTGGCCATGATGCTCATCCTGGACAAGGACAGGGATACCCTGAAAATCCATACCATTTGCGGGGCCCGGCAATCCTACCATCCCCTTCCGGAAATCAGCCCGATAGATTCTTCCTTTGGCGTCGCTATCCAATTGAAACGTCAATTGGAAGTTTTCGATATTCGCAAATCCGAAGACGAGCATTTTTGGAATATAGTGAGCGGGGAGAACCTCGTTTCCATGGTCTGCTCGCCCATCCTCTGGGAAAATGAGGTCGTTGGAGTGCTGGCCGCCTATTCCGATAAGCCCCACCGGGCCAGCAACGAGGAAAAGCGCATCTTCGACATGCTGGCCGGCTTCAGCGGGGTAGCGATTCAAAACCTGAGGCTGTATGCCTTGATGTTGGCCAATGAAGAGCAACTGAAAAACAACGAAAAACTGATCACCCTGGGATTGATCGCGGCCGAAATCGCCCACGAAATTCGCAATCCGCTCACGGTCATAAAGCTGCTTTTCGGCAGCCTGAATCTCCAGTTTCCCGCCGGGGACGAGAGGTGGAAGGACCTGTCCGTCATCGATGATAAGATCCGCCAACTGGAAGAGATCGTGGAACGGGTTCTCAATATTGGAAAATCTTCCGAGACCCTTTTTTTACACTGGGATCTGCGAGAATTGCTTGAAGATAGCATTCGGCTGGTTCGTCCCAAGCTCAACCAACACAAAATTACCACCCAATTGAACGCCGCAGAAAGTTCCCTGGTCATCGAAGGCAACCGGGGCCATGTCGAACAAGTCCTCCTGAATCTTATTCTCAATGCCATCCAAGCCATGGAAAAAGGCGGGACCATTACTTTTGATTGCTATGATGAAGAGAAGGACCAAACCCAATACGCTTGTATCGAAATAACCGATACCGGAACGGGTATCGACGATGAATGGAAGCACAGGATCTTCGATTCCTTCCTCACCAGCCGGCCTGGGGGGACCGGTTTGGGGTTATCCATCGTGAAGCGTATCCTCAAGAGTCACCTCGGCGACATCGAGGTAAAAAAAACGGGACCTGACGGAACCACCATGAAATTGTGGCTGCCCCTGGTTCAAGGGCCCTATTAGCGCGGGGAAAGGGTCAAACCTGAATGGCGCCTGGTTAAGCCATTTTCCGAACATATTACTACCTCGGAAAAGGAAGGGGTAAAGACGTGGAAAGGTTATGCCTTACAGGGTCAGTTGCCTTGTAAAAGTGTATGAAGTACAACGGAATACATTTTTCAAGGCCTGACCCTTTTCTTGCATAAGGCATCATTTTTCCATGGCATGACCCCGCCGGACCTGCGAGGAAAATTCTGGGACATCACACTAGTATGGTTTATCCAATTATCCGAATGGGCCGGTCAGCCTTTATGGCTCACATTGAGAAAATAATCCCAGGACTCGTGCCTTTTCTGGGTCCGGATAAAACTGACAAATGGCCTCCACGGCGGCCTGACCGGTTTGTGAATCAGCCGCATATTGGCCTCGTGGGGCAGACGATTTGCTTTGCGTGAATTGCAGGTCCTGCACGAAGTAACCACGTTTTCCCAAGAGGTGCGCCCGCCATGGTGCCGCGGAATGACGTGGTCGAGGTTCAACTCCGGCTGCCTGAAAGGTTTGCCGCAATATTGGCAGTGAAATTTGTCTCTTTCAAAGATGTTCTGACGATTGAATTTGACCTCTTTGATGGGCAGGCGATCAAAGAATCTGAGTATGATCACTCGGGGCAAGCGTATGATGTGGCGCACGGTGTGAAGACATTCCGGAGCCGGAGGAGGTGAATCTTCGGAAACTCCTAGCCATTGGTCGAAATCATATAATTGAAAATTGCCCTCCTCCCTGTGTATCACGTCGGCATGGCCGCGCACCAACAGGCTGAAGGCACGCTTGATGCCAACAACGTTGACCGCCTGCCAAAAGCGGTTGAGCACGAGCACCTGACTGGACATTAGGGCCTCCATAAGGGCAATTCTATTACGTCCCTCGAAATTTCTCTGTCAACTCAAACTTGCGGACCCTCCTGGCCGCGCTCCTTCGCCTTGGAAGAACGAAAGGAATTTGAGCATTGCCATGAAATAGGGAAATCCATATGGTGCGAAAGTGTCGTATTAATATAACATGCAACCAACCTCCCTTCTTTTGTTAATCGGCTTGGCCGGGATTCTGGCGGGATGCGTTTCCACACCGCAGTCCCGCGTGGAGCGGAATCCAGACCTCTTCGCCACCTTTTCCGAGGAGCAAAAGACATTGATCCTGGAGGGAAAAATTGAGTTGGGATTCACCAAGGAAATGGTCCTTCTTGCCTCCGGAGCGCCCGACCGGAAGACGAAAAAGACAACCAAGGACGGGGTGGGCGAAGAGTGGACCTACTTCAAATATGGTCCCGGGTTGTTCAGCTACGGCTCCAGATATTACGGGTCTCCAGGTTGGTACAATCCCTACCTTACGGCACGCGGGTATTATTATCCTGTTTCCTTCTACCATAGGGGGAGAAAAATAAAGGACCTGGTGGTCAATTTTGAAAATGGCGAGGTGATAGCCTTCGAAGAGGACGTCTAACCCAACCGGTTTCTCGGGTGAAACCGGGCGTGCTGATGGATGAGGCGCTTGTCCTCTAGAGCAGTGTAGATCTGGGTGGTGGAAATATCGGAATGACCGAGCATTTCCTGGATAACCCGCAAATCGGCTCCGCCACCGAGCAGGTGGGTGGCAAAAGAGTGACGCAGAAGATGGGGCTTTACCGGTTTCTCAATGCCGGCAGCCTTGGCCCAACGTTTGATGATCACCCATATCATTTTTCGGCTGATGGCGGATCCACGCTCACTCAAAAACAACTCGCTTCCCGTCTTGGGTTTCACGAAGTATGACCGGGAGGAATTCAGGTAGGTTTCCAGGGCGTTCAAAGCCGCCACCCCTATGGGCACAATCCGCTCCCTGGAACCCTTCCCCACTACTCGCAAATAACCCTGTTCCAGGTCGACCTGGTGCATTTCCAATGTCGATAATTCGGTTACCCGAAGTCCGCTCGAGTAAAGCAGTTCCAAAATTGCGCGGTCCCGGATCCCGTATGGGGTTTTGAGATCGGGCGCTTCAAGAAGACGCTCAACTTCATGTGTGGAAAGGGTTTGGGGAATACTTCGCACCATTTTCGGCCCGGCCAACCATTCACAAAAGTCATCCTTGCGCATGCCCTCTCGAACGAGAAATCGGCTCATCATCCGAATGCTGCTCAGTTTTCTGGCCAAACTGGAGACGGCGTAACCATCTCCGGACAAGAAACTTATCCACAATGAAACATGTTCCGCCTTCACTTTGCTCCAATCCTCGATCTTGAGGGAGGCCAAACATCCGCAGAATTGCTCCAGATCGCTGAAGTATCCCTCTACGGTATGGGGGCTGAGGCCCTTTTCCAGATCCGCGTAAACCGAAAAGGCCTCTACTTTTTCACCCAAGGGCCTGGGTATGCGGGGGGAGCATTGATATTTCACCCCTACCAGCTTAAATAACTCAGGATCAATGGAAACAATAAAGCGCCATTCGCGTTTGATCCGAATGCTGCTTAGTTAAGGGGGGTTTAGAACAAAATTTCCTTTCTTTTTAAGGATATTTAACCACAAAAAGCTCAAAAGGCTCAAAAAGGGAGGTCACGGGGGAAGGAGTCCCGGCTGAAAATTCCTACATGGAAAATGTAAGATTTTCAGTCGTGAACCCTACGGCGACGCATGCGTCGCTACATCCGTGCTTATCCGTGTAATCCGTGGTTCATTCCTTTTCCCCTCTGTGCTCTCTGTGGCCTCTGTGGTTAAGTTAAGCGCTATTCGCGTTTGATCCCTTTTCAGGGGACATGCGGATTACTTCTCGAACCTTGAGGATGGCATTTACCAGGCGTAGTCACTGCGTTTGCCGAAACGATCCAGAAAATCCCCATTATCCTGGGCCGTTATCCTTCCCAACATGGCGGCGATCTCAGAAGTGGCATCGTCGACTTCCAGATCTGCGTCCGGCCCGCCCATGTCGGTCTTGATCCAGCCCGGTTGGAGGGAAACAACGGTGATGCCCTCCGGCCCCAATTGTTTTGCCATCATGCGGGTCACCATGTTCAGCCCCGCCTTGCTGACCGCATAAGCCATATGCATTCTCGAGGGCGCTTTGGACAGGGAACCGGCCCCTGAAGAAACATTGACGACACGGGGTGACTTCGCCCGCCGCAGCAATGGCAAACAGGCGCGCGCCACGATGACCGGGCCTACGATGTTCGTCTCCAGAGTTGGGAGAAATTGGGTCAGATCCAGTTCCTCCAGAACGGCTCCGTCCCAACCCGGCGATATTCCTGCATTATTGAATAGCACATCGATCCGGTCCACCCGGTCCCCAATCCGTGCCACGGCTTCCAAGGCGGAGTTCTCATCGATCACATCCAGACGCAACAGGATCAATCGCTCGCCGGAGGTCTTTTCCATATCGCGTAGCGCCACGGCCTCGTCCGGCTGCCGGCAACTGGCAATCACCGTATGGCCGGCATCTAGAAGATGATGGGTTACCCCCAGTCCAATGCCACGATTGGCCCCCGTAATAAAGATGATCTCAGGCATAGGTCGGACTTTCAGTAGGCTGAACCGTCCCTTTTCGTGCCGCAAAGGAAAACTTCCATGCCCAATTTTCGGGCGAGTTCGGCTTTTGCTGAAAGGCATAGGTCGGCTTTCTCAGGGCTCTCGGCATAGGCAACATTTATGTGGTTGGCTTTATGGCGCGCCATCATCTGGTCGCGGCTGACTCCATAGGTAACCGCATGCATGATGGGCCATTCGGGGGTCGTTTCGTTAAGACGGCGCCGGGTCTCCTCTTCGGGTAATTCGATGACTTTAGCCCGGCCCAGGTCCATCTTGAGCTTGCCGTCTTCAATGAATATGCGGCTCCAGACGATTTCGCCGGGTTTTGCAGTACCTTGGAGGGTGCTGCCACCTTTGGGAAAATACATGGCAGGTTGCCTGTATCCGTGACTGCCGCTCCATCCACCAATGTGGTGCTCAACGGGGGCAGAACCGCTGATCAGGAACACCCATACGTATTCGTCTGTCGTGCCCGACCTGTCCGCATCTCCCCATCGCAAATCGTGCAAGGTGGTTTCGGTCGGTTGTCCCAGCGCGCCGTGAATACGTTTGGTCAGGAGAGCATCGAGCCCGCAGCATTCATCGACCTCGTTGAAATGCGGATAGGTTTCACCTTGGAGAATAACTTCTCCTTTGCTGTTTTTGACGGGTGGACGATCAGTGCTGTTGAGCATTCCTTCGACTAGGTCGGAGGCGGGACAGGTGTCTTTCAGTCCCTGTTGGTATTGGATCCCAATGGCGTCACAGCCGAATCTGTCCCCGATGCGGCATGCTGCTACATACATCTTGCATTGCTCGATCACCTGTCTCTCTGTCAGGTCGGTAGCATCGTCGTTGCCGAAGTGAAAATTGAAACCTCTTTGTATCAAAAATGAGAAGACCTCCTCGGCTTCGGCCTCACTGACGGTCTGCATCTCCGCAAACAAGGCGCTTTGACTGAGCCGTTCTTTATAAACTCCGGTTTGAAAGAGAAGCTCGTCGGGAATGGCCGCATTGTACATTCCCATGCAAAACTCGTCGAAAACCCCCATTATCGCTTTGTTGGTGTCGAGATCCTCGGCTATCAGATTAGCGACTTCTTTTGCGCGGCTGTTGGTCTTGCCTGAGTTGTACGGGACGACGTGGCTGGTGTTGTGGGTTGTCGACCCGGTTCCCAACCATTCTCTGAGCTTTTGCTGGAATCCTTTATCGGTTTCGAAATTTTCGCTCCACAAAGTAGAGTATTTCACTCCTGCCTTTGTCAGAGAACCGTTGAGGTTGAGCATACCCACCAGACCCGGCCATTTACCGCTCCAGTTTGCCACAGTCAGAATTGGCCCTTCATGAGAAATCAGTCCTGCTAGAATGTGGTGCGAGTACTGCCACACTGCTTCCGCGACGATAATGGGGGATTTTCGATTGATCTTTGCGAAGACATCCATGCCTTGGCGTTGACTGGAAATGAATCCATGTTTTTCAACCGGATCATAATCGTGAGCTCGCGTCACTTTGCCGCCCATCGATTCGATGACCCCAATCAGAGATTGCTCCATTTTGTTCTGTTCGTCCCAGCAGTTCTGGTTGGCTGAGATCCTTAGATCACCATTGGCGATAAGCGTAACGGTTAAGGGTGATGTGTTCATTGAGCCTATTCTATGAATTTAAACGAGGTTGCGGTTTGGAGATCAGGATCGTCTCCACGTGATGAGGGAGGAGCTTGCCTGCCAAGTCAAACAACCCGGCACGGGTGCTCCCGGTTCCAACGTCGACTCCCAAAAAAAATTCATTCCCATATGATAGTCGCTGGGAGCATACTATACTTGATTAACAGGAATCAACACCCTACCCCCATACGCAATGAATCGCAGGAACGCACTTAAAGCCCTCCTTATAACAACCGCCGGCAGTGGGCTCATTTCGAAGTTGAGCGCGGCGGAAGCCACTTCTCTGGATAAGTACGGAGGCTGGACCGGCAGGAAATTCAAGGCGACCGGCTTCTTTCGCCTGGAGAAGGACGACCGGTGGTGGATGGTAACTCCGGAAGGCAACGCCTTTCTCAGTTTCGGAATCAATCATTTCCACCCCGTCTGGTGGCGGTCTCCCCACAACAGCCAAGCTTGGCAGAAAATACTGGGCATAAAAGATATAAGGGATAACCAGCAATTCTATCCAGCCGCGCGTGACTGGGTCCACCAGGCGTGTGCCGATTACGGCTTTAATTCCATTGGGGTGCACAATGACCTCGGGGTTCTAAACAATCCGAAGCCGACCATACCCTATATGCAGCCCTTCCAGGCCATCAGGATTTCGCATTGGTATGATGAAATCCCCGATGAAAATTTCGTGGATGTCTTCTCCCCGGACTACGAGTCCCGATGCGACCAATTGGCCGCTGAGATTGCGGCCCCCAAGAGAAATGATCCTTACCTACTCGGATACAGCATGAACGATTGTCCCCTGTTCACGGAAGAGGATTGTCGCGAGCGAACCGATGTCATAGGCGGAAAGCGTCGAGCTTTGAGGAGTATGGGATGGCCCCGGCGCCTGCGCAATCTGGGCCCGGACGCTCCGGGGAAAAAAGCCTACGTTCGGATCATGAGGAAGCTCTACCGGGACCGTATCCAGGATTTTAATTCCACTTACAGCACCACCTTCAAATCATTCGATACACTTGCTTCAGCGGAAAACTGGCGCCTTGAAACCCAACTGTCCAACCCGGATGAATCCCGGGACAATACCGAGTTCCTGCTGGCTGCGGTCGACCGCTATTATCAATGCGCCTTCGAGGCCATACGTCGACACGATCCGAACCACCTGTTTGTGGGCGACAAACTGAATGCCAATACCGACAGCGTGGATACGGTCCTGAAAACCACAACCAAGTATACCGACATTCTCTTTTACCAGATGTACGCCAAGTACGAGGTTCAGGAATTTGGCTTGGATCGCTGGTCGAAAATGGTTGATCAGCCGATCATCAACGGTGATTCAGCGTTTACCATGGTCACCCAGTTCATGCCACACCCATTCGGTCCCATCGCCACCTCCTTGGAGGAGCGCATCGAGTGGACGAAAAACTTCTTTAACAAGGCCTTTGCCCGACCCGAGTTCATCGGCTGGCATTACTGTGGTCTGGTCGATGCCGATAACAATTTACCGGTGTGGGGGAGAAAATACCGGCAGCACTCCGGATTATTAGATTCCTATGGAACCCCCTACCCCGGACTCAAAGTAGCTATCAAGAATTGCGCCGACCAAATTTATCAAATTGCCACGGGTGGCGCGTAACACAAACGGCGGACTTTTTCGATTGGATTGGCCTTTCAAATATTTGAATTCCTGGAGGGATTAACCACAGAGGACTCAGAGAACACAGAGGGGAAGCGCGCCAAGGCGCGCCAATTAGGAATGAGGAATTGGGGAGAGGCTGAAGGTGCTGAGATAAATCGTGATCGTGATCATGATCGGATATCACAGGGGGATGTGGATGAACCAAGGATCCCGCTTTGCCCAAGGGCTACGGCAGGACAGGTCCGGGCTAGGGTCTAAGTTGGAGGCACAGAGGGGTCAGCCATCACTTTTCCTCGGCATGACCCCGGCTGCCGCCATACCATACGACCTGAAAAATCTCCCTTAACCTGGCACCATTCGCGTTTAACTTCTTTTGAAGCTCCCTATTCAGATTCTAATTTGGAGCATTAGTTTACAGGCTTTCGCTCAGGACTCCAATTTTTCGAACCATTTAGTCCGATTTCTGAGTCCATCCGCACGCGCCATGGATAGGGAATTGGAAATTCTACGCAGCCAATTTGCCACACTTCCCAATCCCGAACTCGCCTATCGCAATGATAGTTTGGGTTACTTGAGCAGGCGGTTGAGTTCCCCTGATGAACCCTTTTGGGTGGAAGTTGATCTGCAAAGAGAACAACCTATAGATTCGATCGCACTTTTGCCTGTTTGGGTGGATTTTCCCCGATATGCCGGAGACGGTTACGGATTTCCCTTACGCTTCAAGATTGAAGTCTTGGACGAATCGCGAAGCAGTCCGAGGGTTGTAGCGAATGAAAGCGAGGCAGACTATCCAAATCCGGATTGGTATCCCTATCTGGTTCGTTGCGCGGAAAGCGTTACCGGAAGATTTGTCAGAATCACATCTTTGAAACATTGGAAGTCCGAGATAAATTGGTTTTTTGCCTTGTCTGAAATCATGGTTATCCAAGGAGTTCGAAACATTGCGGTAAATTGTCCCGTTCATGCCGGGGAAGGTGAAGATTTTCCAACCAATAGTTGGGGTTTCACCAAACTCACCGATTTCCAGTATCCTCTTGGTCCTCCAACAAAACCTGAAGAAAGCCCCTCTAACGGTTTCCTTTGCGAACACTCTTCCCGGGAGGATTCAATCAAATGGGTTCAGGTGGATTTGGAAGAAGAAATGAAGATTGAGGAGATCCGCCTGTTGCCTTCCCGGCCTTTGGGAATTGCGGACCCTGAAAGCCTGGGTTTTCCTATTCAGTTTCGTCTGGAAATGGCCTCTGTCCCGGGATTTGATAATCCTATTCCAATCTACGAAACGGGCGGTAAAGACTATCCCAACCCGGGCGACAATCCTGTAGTATTCCCAGTTGGTGGGCGCACTGGTCGTTATGTCCGATTCACTGGGTTGAAACTTCATTACTTTTGGGAAAACTTTTACTCGTTCAGCTTGGCGGAAATGCAAATTTACTCCGGAGGGAGAAATGTGGCTTTAGGAAAACCCGTCTCAGCATCCGATGTATCGCCTACTGCGATTTCCCCCCGTTGGCAACCGGAAGGATTGGTGGACGGATATGACAGTCGACAAAAGCTTATTGAACTCCCGGATTGGTTAGAGGGACTAGAGCAAAGGAAACGGCTGGAAAACCGGATTGAAGGACTGGCTAGGCAAAGAGCCGAAAAAGCTGATCGTGTAATTCTTCTGTCTGTGGTTGGAACTGTTGGTGGATCTGGTTTGTTGGTTGCCAGTCTCGCCACTCTTTTTCTTTATAATCGAAGTGAACGCCGTCGCCGTATGGAAAGGCTTCGCCGGCAAATTGCCCGGGACTTGCATGATGATATTGGAAGCAACCTGGGAGCTATCGCGTTGCTAAGCGAATCAGGGATTAATCAGGCGGATATTACAGAGGAGACGCGGAACGACCTGTTGGAAATTCATTCTATCGCAACATCTTCGAGCGAGGCAATGAGTGATATTGTGTGGCTCATTAGCGAAAACAGGAGTTCCCTGGCAGAGCTGTTGGTCCGGTTGCGCCACACTGCGAATTGCATTTTTCCACACTTAAGCCATACTTTCCAAGTTAGACCCCGACAAAGTCCCCGCCTGATGCTGTCATTGAAAGTACGCAGGCATCTCTATTTCGCTTTCAAAGAAACTCTACACAACATATGCAAGCATGCCCGGGCGACAAGGGTTTCCATCTCGATCAATGTAGATGTTTCCCGACGAACCCTCACTTTTGAAGTCCAAGACAATGGTCGAGGATTCAATCCGGGAGATCCTGCCCTCGGTCACGGGTTGCGCAACTTGCAACTGCGGAGCAAAAAACTGGACGGTTATTGCAATATTACATCCGCACCTGGAAAGGGAACCATCATCGTCTTTTCCGCATCATTGAAATCTTGAGAATATGAAGAATCATAAGGACATCCGGATATGGATTGTGGAAGATAGCGTCGGGTACCGCAGGGCGGTGGTCCGCGCTGTAAATAGCATGGATAATCTCGTTTGTGAACGTCAGTTCACTTCGGCAGAAAGGCTTTTGGAAGTACTTTCCTCTCAGACTGGACCCGATGTATTATTAATGGATTTTCAGTTACCGGGTATGGATGGAATTTCCGCCTTATCCTCCGTCAGGCAAAAGGCGGCGGCAACCCGTACCATCATCCTCACGGTATTCGACGATTCAGAGAAAATTTACCGTGCGATTTGTTCGGGCGCCTCCGGTTATCTATTGAAATCCGCAGGCATAAGGGAGATCAGTTCCGCAATTCTGGATGTAGTAAGTGGAGGCGCCCCTATGACTCCCTCCGTCGCGACTAAAGTACTTAGATTCTTTTCTGCCGTTAACGTTAACCCACCCAAGGTCGATATCCATGCCTACCATCTCACGGAACGGGAAAAGGAGATTCTTCGGCTAATGACTGATGGTCTGATAAAAAAAGAAATAGCCGATGCGTTACAAATTAGCCTGCATACCGTGAATACGCATATTCGAAGCATCTACGAAAAGTTGCACGTACATACCAATACCGGAGCAGTGGCCAAAGCGATACGAGAAGATATCGTTTAAGGTTATATCACAGTCACTCTTTTTCCTTTCTCGCATGTTCGTGTTATAGTTAACCCAAGGCATGAAATGTTATTCTACCAACGTGGCATGTTCCCAATGAATCGAGGCGTCAAGCAAAGGACATGACATGAGTAAATCGAGAAGAGATATTGTGATTCGCTACATCGCGGATGTGGTAGGCACTCACTTTGGGGGGCTTATTCCGTTGCAGCGGGTTCGCCGTGGACTTTTTTTGCGGAAGACCAAGCCCTTAATTCGGGTATCATCTGCAATCATGATTTTCCGAAGATTGACACGCACGGCGCTGTATTTTTCTCACACGTTTTGCCTATGGCCGACCACTTCCAGATAATAGCCAGGTCAATAAGCAATCGCTTTTGATTACCATTCGAAACTGTGGGGCACACAGAAGGATGCTGAACGGACTCGGGATCCTGTTTCTTCGCATTGTCTCAGGCTTTGTCCTCATCGGACTGGCCCTCTACGCGATGGGTTTGCTGCTCACCATTGAGGTAGCCGATCAGGAGATTGTCTACGACGCTACGAACGTCAGGGCGATCCAGGAAGTGAGATCTATTGACCTCAATCTGAAGAGCGAGATTCGCCTCTACCGGGACATCGACTACTCTGAGGGCGCCCAGGCCCCATGGTATCCAAAGGGAGAATCACCGATCCTCCAGCGCCTGGTCAATCAAGGTGAGCTTCCTCCAGTTGCCGAGCGTATCGGCCCTGAGCCCGTTGTGATGCAAGGGATCGATGGCCTCGGCGCTTACGGAGGGACACTTGGAAGAGTGGAGCCGAGCACAACCGCTGTGAAGTGGGCGATGAAGGGACGCCTTACAGCCAGCAG
Source organism: Opitutales bacterium (assembly GCA_965219475.1). GTDB lineage: Bacteria > Verrucomicrobiota > Verrucomicrobiia > Opitutales > UBA2995 > JAABVD01. The sequence continues at coordinate 30,855 of CBDCNU010000002.1, forward strand.
CCTTGTGCGCTGGTCTCCCGGTGGCGATCCCGTCGTTCCTCACCTAGCCAAACGTTGGGAAGTAGATTCCGAATACAAGGTGTGGACATTTTTTCTACGCGAGGGCGTTCGATGGTCGGACGGCCATCCCTTTACGGCAAACGACATTGTTTTTCACTGGGAACACACGAAATGGTTAGGGGAAAGCCGCCCCGAATGGTCAAAAATCGGGGGAACGATTGGAGAAGTGGAAAGAATAGACGACTATACGATTCGCTTCAAATTCGAGAAATCCCATCGTCTTCTTCTTGAACGCTTGGCCAGCATCTATGGGGACGATGAGCTTTACACTCCAAAACACTACATGGAGCTGTTCCATCTGGAGTGGGGAGACCAAGCTCTCATCGAAAAAGCGATGCAAGAACACGGGATTCCCACAGCAAAGGGTCTTTACCTATATCTGCGTGACATTCTCAATCCGGAGCATCCACGTATGTGGCCTTGGGTCTACCGAACCTACCAACCCAATCCTCCCTACTTTACGGTTCGAAATCCCTATTATTTTGCGGTAGATCCGGAAGGAAACCAACTCCCCTACATTGACCGAATCTCCTACGAAATAAAACCACCCAATATGGTTCCGAGCGCGGCTGCCAGCGGAGCCATCGGTCTTCAGGAATTGTATGTGGAGTATCAGGACTACACCTTTTACATGTCCCAACGGGATGCTGGAGGCTACAAGATACACTATTGGCTCACCCCGCGATTTCCGGTCGCTTTGTACCCGAATCTCGAACGTGCTGTCGAACCGGGGAAACCGGAAACCAAACATAAGTCCAAGCTGCTTAAGGACAAACGATTCCGCCAAGCCCTTTCGTTAGCTATTGATCGGCAACAGATCATAGAAGGGGAATTTCTGGGAATCGGAAGGCCAGCCCAGCTCTGCGTGTTGCCCCAATCGCCCTACTACTCACATAGCTTGGCTACCAAGTATGCTGAATACGATCCCAATGGAGCAAGCGAGCTGCTGGATGAGATGGGGCTTACACAACGGGATGCAGAAGGCTTCCGCACTTTTCCGGATGGATCTCGCATGACCTGGTTTATTGTTTTGTCCAACAATACCGACGCGGAGGAAGGTCCCATGCAATTTGTGGTCGACAACTGGGCAGAGGTAGGCATCCGGGCTCGCGTACAAGCCAAGTCGCTTCCCCTGGTCAGGGCCCTGCACAACGCGCGCAAAACAGATTTTAAAGTCTGGGCCGGAGATTCTTTCATTAATCCCATTCTCCTGCCCATGATTTTCGCTCCGGTTTCCAAAGTGACCACCACGGGCGGTATATATGCAAAGCAGGCCTCTTTATGGTATAATTTCGAAGGACTTCACGGAAAGCCCATCCCACCGGAAGTGTCGGGTGTGGAGCCCGCAGAAGGTGGTCCCCTCCGCGAGGTCCTGGAGCTCTTGAATTTGTCGGAACAGGCGGTTAGCCAGGAGGAGAGTATCGCTCTTTTTCACAAACTGGCCGATATCGCCGCTGAAAATGTTTTCGCCTTCGGTTTTTCCCTTCCCCCACCCAAATTGGTTATCGTCGACAAACGCCTCGCGAACGTGCCGCGAGTCATGCTTGATACAACCCTGGTAAAGACACCGTCGAATGGCGGAACGGAAACGTTTTACTTTGAGGAGGATCACGGCGATTCCGAAGCAGTCGAGCGCCTCGTTGAAAGCGAGATTCGCCAAATCACCCCACTTCCTTTACAGGGCGCGGCCGCATCCTCGGGAGACAAGCTCAGCCGACTGATCCGGTTCCTGCTGGTCGCCCTGGTAGCAGTCGGTTTGATCCTCATATCCATACGTCACCCGTTTGTCGGGCGTCGTCTTGTCATCATGGTTCCCACCCTCGCAGTAGTGTCGCTCATCGTCTTCACCATCATTCAGCTACCACCGGGAAGTTTTATCCAGGTTAAGCTCGATGAAGCAGCCCAAACCGGCAGTAGCGAGAACCTGGCCATAGCTGAACAGCTTGAGGAGCTCTTTCCGTTCGAGGAAGACTTCCTCACCAAATACGCCCTCTGGCTTGGATTAAAGTGGTTTGTGACATTCGACGCCAGAGACACCGGGCTACTACAAGGTGAACTCGGATTTTCAATGGAGACCATGCGCAGCATCAACGAGATGGTTGGTGACCGGATCATTCTGACTTTGTCCATTTCAATTGGCGCCATTCTCCTTACCTGGGCCATAGCCTTACCCATCGGAATCTACTCGGCAGTGCGCCAGTACTCTCCAGCCGACTATTTCTTCACCTTCATGGGCTTCCTTGGGATGTGCGTTCCAAACTTTCTCCTCGCCCTCTTGCTCCTCTACTTCAGCAACGAAATCCTGGGAATAAAATTTTCCGGTCTGTTCTCACCGGAATTCGCAGGTGAACCTGGGTGGACCTGGGCAAAATTCGTCGACCTGCTCCAGCATATTTGGGTGCCGATCATCGTCCTGGGAGTCGGCGGGACCGCGGTCATGATTCGCATTATGCGAGCCAACCTGCTCGATGAATTGAAGAAGCCCTATGTCACAACGGCCCGGGCCAAGGGAATGCGCCCTTTTAAAATGCTCATCAAATACCCGGTCCGCCTGGCCTTGAATCCCTTTATCTCCAGCATCGGTTATCTGTTTCCTCAACTCGTGTCCGGAGGCGCCATTGTAGCCCTCATTCTAAGCCTGCCCACAGTCGGCCCCCTCCTTCTCAACGCCCTGCTTTCGGAAGACACCTATCTGGCTGGCTCGATGTTGATGGTCCTCAGTATCCTCGGCGTATTCGGCACCCTGGTTAGTGACCTTCTTCTTCTCTGGCTCGATCCACGTATCCGTTATGAAGGAGGGACACGGTGAGTGGGCATATTCCAGATTCTCGCCAAGGCGACCTGGGATCCCTTTCGCAATGGCAACTCATTCGCTTACGCTTCGGCAAACACAAGCTGGCATCAACCGCCCTCTACATCCTGATAGCACTCTATCTAATGGCGGGATTTGCGGAGTTCTGGGCCCCGAACTCTACCAGGTACAAGAATCTTGAATACGCCCACTGCCCCCCTCAATTACCAAGCTTCAGTTTTTCCAAAGGACTTCATGTCCAAGATTACGAGCGCAAGATCGATCCCATTACCCTTAAGCGCTACTACATCAAAACAGACCGTGATATTTCGCTGAATTTCTTTGCACGCGGAGCAGCCTACGAGCTGTGGGGGCTAATCCCGGGCCAGCGTCATTTCCTCGCTGCGACACAGGATCCCAGTAATCCTTACCAACCGGTCTACTTTCTGGGAGCTGACAAATACGGCCGCGATATACTTTCGAGGTTGATCTACGGCGCCCGCATCAGCCTGACCATTGGCCTGGTCTCGATCTGTTTCACCTTCATCTTGGGAATAGCGATAGGAGGTCTATCCGGATACGCGGGCGGTCACGTAGATAATCTCATTCAGCGAATCATCGAGATCATCAACGCTTTTCCCCAATTACCCCTTTGGCTCGCCTTGGCCGCCATTATGCCTGCGTCCTGGTCCGGCCTTCAGACCTACTTCGCGATCACGATCGTTTTGAGCATGATCAACTGGACGATCCTGGCCCGTGTTGTTCGGGGGAAGATCCTCTCTCTTCGAGAAGAAGATTACGCCGTAGCAGCGAGGCTTCTGGGCGCCAGTCACGGACGCATCCTCTTCAGGCATCTGGTTCCAGGGTTTACCAGCCACATCATCGTCTCCCTAACATTGACCATTCCCGGAATGATTCTCGGTGAAACAGCCCTGAGCTTTCTGGGGCTGGGTTTGCGGGCGCCAATCGTAAGCTGGGGTGTCATGCTGCAAGACACCATGAACCTTCAGGCTTTGGCTCATTATCCGTGGCTTCTCATGCCGGTTCTCATGATCGTCATGACCGTCCTGGCATTCAACTTCCTCGGAGACGGCCTTCGTGACGCCGCTGATCCTTATGCCTAAATATCCCAAGAACAGTCAGCGTTAAACGGACATGAGCATACAATGAATTGTTGAAAATAACCAAGATGAACTCCTGGATGATACAACAAACTGATTTCTGTTACTAATAGATTTCGTACATATATACTTTCATAGAACACCATGAAAACAAATATAAGAACCTTCGTCGTTCAAATACTTCTAGTGACCATTTCCATTGAATTACAGTGCTTATATTCTTTTGCACAAAGCCCAGGACACAATGACTGGTATTGGGATTCCGGAGCTAACCTTTTTGTCGGAAATCACCACGGCGGGAATAAGGAGTGGACTGTCGAGGAGCTTACCAAGGTCCTGAAAGAGATCCCGGTGACCGCGGTCTACTTTTTGTCCCACAATAACGAGGGGCAAAATGCTCATTATTCAAGCTCTCTGCTTCCGAATCCGAAAGGATGGGACATGACAGGTGTCTGGAAGCAGGCATGCGAAAATTCAGGGAAGAGGTTTTGCGTCTACGTCAACTCACTCGGCCTGAGACTAAATGACCATGTGGATTGGATCAGACGGAAAGCCGATGGAGAAGCCCATAAGCAGGTGAACCCTTGGGGGTCCGGAAATCGCATGTGTGTGAAAAGAAGCCAAGACGGCACCGGATTTCTCGAGCAGTATTTCCTGCCCCTTGTTGATGAACTCGTTACCCGCTACAAACCTGACGGTATCTGGGTAGACGGCGATTGGAGCATCTGGAGCGATATCTGCTGGTGCGACAACTGCAAGGAGGCATGGAAAATGAAAACCGGGAAAACCACCGTCCCGACGAGTCCAATAGATCCCGACTGGCCCGAATGGCAAAAGCTGCACTATGAGCGCTGCGATGAATATCTGGAGACTGTCGCCAATGCCGTCCATGCAGCGCATCCGGAATGCGCATACACGACGAACAACTCGTGGCGGATAAACCATGAAGACCCGCGTAGCGCACCAAGCTTTGCTGGTATTCTGAGCAAAGATATCAGCTTCTGGAACGCGAGTCGCAAAACTCGCCTCCTTTCGATGTCATTGTCGAGCGAGCAAGAGACTCCGCACGACATCATGCACGTTATAAACGTCCCGGACAAAATATCTCTTCCCAAGATCCTTCAAGAAGGGGGGCTGACAATGGCGGCCGGTAGCGCGTGGCATCTTTGGACCAATAACGTCGAACCTGGTAACGATTTCGCCATCGAACGCCTTAAAATCTGCTCCGAATTCGTCGAGGCTCGAAGGAATGCCGTCGGTAAAACCGCATCTGGAAATTCTATCGCCGTCCTATCCAGCGAAACCTCATCCCAACTGAAAAGGCTGGAAGCGAAACAGAATAGCTTTGCAGTAAGGAAGATTGAAGATACCGCACTCGGATTTCAAGACGCCGGATTTGGAGTAGATATCGTTAATGAGCACATTCTGCGCTCCACGGATCATCACTATCGGGCAGTGGTAATCCCGAGCGGTCAACGTGAGATCTCACCTCAAACTGTTAAAAGCCTGAGAGCTTTCGTCAAAGAAGGCGGCCTCCTCCTAGTCATGGGGTCAAGCCTGCAGGGCAATGAAAGCAGCATTGATTCGCTTCTAGGCCTCGAGCGAGCAGGAGAAGCGAGCAACACTACAGTTAAAATAGGCAAGAAGGCTGTTTCATTCGATGTCGCCGGGGATGTAGCGATCGACAAAGCAAAGGTCCTCGCCTCCGACACCAGCGGAAATCCGTTTTTAACGACACGTCGTTTTGGCAAGGGCCGAGTCGTCTACGTTAACGCACACGCAGCCCATTCCTATCCAGCAAGCAATGACACAATCGCCTGGATGATGGGAAAGCTAAATCTCGAGCCGAAAATCCGGGTCGAATACGGGGACGACGACAAGCACCTGTTGTATTCATTGAGAAGCAAAACGGGGAGTCTCTTCCTCCATGCAACTAACCTTACCACTCACATTGACGGCCAGAGGGTCGAGCCCAATACCGGCACAGACATCGACCCCGTCGCCATCATTCCGCAGCTAAACTTGAAGTTGGATCTGCCCTCGAAACCGAAAAGCGTTTCAGTGCAACCTGCCACCAGTGGGGTCGAATACGAATGGAAGGACGGCGAGCTCGAATTGAAACTTACCAATATTGATTACCATGCAGTCGTCGAGATGGCCATAGACGATTATTAACAGCTACGGATATACCTGGAAATGGAGCGTATCCACCACCCGATAATCTCATCGTGTTATGGTCGAGGATAGCATATTGTGATATGACTTGAATGTGGAATTCTCCAAACATACCCCAATCCATTCATCTATTCTCGAAAGCGCTTTGAGAGGCGTGCGCATTTGCGGAACCGGGTTGGGTTGAACTCGAGGTAAGTATTTTAAAGTGAGTAACAAAAAACCAAATATACTATACATTATTAACGACGATCAGGGTCAGGGCGATTTCAGTTGTTTCGGAAACAACATCCTGTCGACGCCAAACCTGGATCAGCTATGTAAGGAAAGTGTTCGGCTGTCCAACTACCACGTAAATCCACTCTGTGCTCCCACCCGTGCCGCACTGTTGTCGGGGCAGTATAACCTGCGGACAGGCGTTACCGGCACCAATACAAGCCGCACCAATATCCGGACCGGGAACAAGCTGATTTCCGAGTATTTATCCGAAGCCGGATACGCAACCGGTATGTTTGGAAAGTGGCATATGGGCCATAACTATCCCTCACGTCCACAAGACCGCGGCTTTGATAGAGTCGTTACCTGGGAATATGCCTCCACACGTTTTGACCCGCTTATGGAGTTTGATAGTGAGTGGCGCCAGTGCGAAGGCTTCCACGATGACATCGTTGCCGACGAGACAATCCGTTTCATTGAGGATAATCAGAACCGTCCCTTTTTTGCCTACATGGCCACCCATGTGCCTCATAATCACTTTAAGGATGCCCAGGTTGAAGATCGCTACGTCGAACCATTCAATGATTACCCGGAACTCAACCAGCACACCAAGGAGGTGTATGGCATGGTCGCGAAGCTCGACAAAATCGTGGGCCGCGTCCTCGACCGATTGAACGAGTTGGGACTCGCCGACGATACGGTCGTCATCTACCACCCAGACCACGGGGGCTGCATTCAACACCACTTTAATGGAACCCAGGCGAGGTACAACTGCGGGCTTCGAGGGAGCAAGAATTCGGTCTACGATGGAGGCATTCGCGTCCCTTGCTTCATTCGCTGGCCTGATCGATTCCCAGCCGGAAAGGTGGTAGACAGCCTTACCGCGCATCTCGACATGTTACCCACCGTACTGGATATCTGCGGGATCAAGCCCGATCCCGGGATTATCCATGACGGAGCAAGCATCAAGTCATCCTTGAAAGGAGAGCAACTGGTTGAAGGAAGGAACGAATACTTCCTGAAACACCATCAAAGCTCAGGTGCGGAAAAAAGCGAGCTCGATGGTGAAAGTAAATGGCTAAACAGCTGTGCAATCAGCGGTGACTACAAGCTTGTGGACGGAAAGGAACTATATAATCTAGCGGAAGACCCAGCCGAGAGTATTGACTTATCGGATACAGAGCCGGACAACCTTCAGTCCTTGCGCGACAAATATGCAGCGTGGATTTCACAGTTTACCCGCGATGAATTGGAATCTGAGACGACGGTCATAGGGTCAGAGCAACAATTGGAGTCGCGCCTTTGCCTGTACGATTGCCCCCAGCCACACGGGTGGCCCGTGAAGTTTACACACCCAGGGCCTTACCGCGTAATTGTTCGTGACATCCGGAATGAGCAATTTGGCGAAGACGCCCAACTCGTGCTTAAAGTAGGTGACAAAACCTGGCGGGCACCGGTTAACCGGGACAGTGACGAGCTCAGTTTTGAAGCCGTCGAAATTCCCCTTGGGGAATACCGCGTCGTCGTCACTCATGAAGGACACAAGGAAGATGCGACCTGGGATTATGCACAGAATGACACCGGCTACCGAAGTGTCACTTTTGATAGACGCTGAATTGAATATTGCATTTTCCATAGCCTCTCCGAGTAAAAAAATCACACTTCACACGTCCATAAATCGGCCAACATTTTCAAAATGACGCAAAAAAGGACACTTCACGATTCGAGTGAAATCATTAATCACTCAAGTGTAACCAGGAGTTTCTGGCCGAGAGAGAAGAGATACTGAAACACAAGTGGTTAAAATCCGAAAGCTTGGGCAGGGATATGGGCTTTGAAGCCGCCCTGCTTGATTGGGTACGCCATCATCGAAGAGCCTGGAAAGCCTCGAGATGTCGTCCACGGTCACCCTTGAAGTAATTTAAAGTGCGTAGATAAACACAGAGAAACGAAGGGAACATTCATCCATGAAGATAGCTGATATAAAAGGTTACGAACTAAGCATTCCCGCCGGACCTTATGATTGGCCAAACACACTTGGACCAGCCAGAGGCAAACGAAATGCCTTTTTCATGAGAGTGATAACTGAGGATGGCTTGGAAGGGCACTGCATTTCAATCGAACGCGGAGCGATCATCGGGACCACACTTCACAATACGATAAAACCCGTAGCCATTGGATCCGAGGTATGTGACCGTGAATACTTGTGGCAACGATTGATGGAAGTCAGTCGGGCAGAGCCGTACAATTTTTTCGGAATCGGAGCCTTCGATGTCGCGCTGTGGGACCTGGCGGCCAGGCAAGCCAACCTACCCTTATATCAATATATCGGCGCCTACCGGCATAAGATTCAAGCCTATGCCAGCACTTTCATCTTCGAGACCATTGAAGCGTACAAGGAGAATTGCAGGAAATACGTCGCGCAAGGTTACAAAGCCATAAAACTTCACGTTCACGGTGAACCCGATGAGGATGTGGATGTGTGCCGGGCCGTACGCGATGCAGTAGGACCGGACATCGCTTTGATGCTCGATGTTTCCGGAAAATACAATCAGCGCGATGCTCTCCGGGTTGGCCGGGAATTAGAGAAACTAAATTTTAAATGGTACGAAGAACCGGTTCGTGACTACGACCTTTACGGCTTGAGGGAGCTTAATCGTCAGCTGGAAATTCCGCTTACCGTTGCAGAGCAGGCATCGCAAAGTGTCTACGATATCCCCAACCATATTCTCTTTGAAACTGGGAGCATCATACATGCTGGCTGGCCGAATAAAGGCGGCATCACCTCCCTGCTGAAAATTGCCAATACCGCAGAATCATTCGGTCTGGCCTGTCAAATTCTTCACAGTGAAATACCGGGTATCCATGCAGCCTTATGCATTAAGAGCTGTGAGTATGTAGAAAACATTGTCCCCGAGGAGGTATTCCATCTCTGCGTTAAAACGCCTCCCATCGTACCTGATCAAGATGGATACGTAGAGCCACCTGAGGGACCGGGATTGGGCCTCGATATTGACTGGGACGTGATTGAACGCCACACGGTGCGAGAAATTTAGGGGTTAATTTATTTTTTGCGCACTGTTTTCCTGTGAGACCCACGCACTCACTCATGCAACGTTTTGGCCTATCATGAGAAAGGCATACATCACTGATTTTCCTATCAACATGAGAATACAGCCATGGATGAGTTCGCGGTAGAACTTGGGAACACAGGCATAACGAGCACGAGGATTGGTCTTGGCACGGCTGGATTCCGCGATGGAGTCACGCAAGATGAAATTGTGGAGGTAGTCCGTACAGCGATAGATTGTGGGATCAAACACATTGACACGGCCGCCCTGTATCAAACAGAGGAAAAGGTCGGGACTGCCCTTCGCGAACTCACACCTCCAAACGATATCGTAGTTGCCACCAAAGTCTGTGGCTACAGGGACTGGGAACGGGGAATTAACTACTGGAGTTTTGAAAGGGACAGCATACTTCAATCCATCGAGCTCAGCTTGAAAAGACTGCAGGTAAGCAAACTCGAGATTGTTCATCTCCATGACGTCCATCCTGAGCACATGCCACAGGTTTTTAAGTCGGGAGGAGCTTTGGATACCCTTGTAAGTTTACAAGAGCAGGGAGTGATTCAGCAGATAGGGATGGCAACCATGCACATGGGGCCACTACTGGCCGCTGCGGACGATCCCCGAATAGGCGTAGTCCAAACCTACAATGTGTATGATCTCCTTAACGGAGAAGCCGCAGACCAGCTATTTCCAACTGCGAAATCAAAGGGGAAAGGCATCATTAACACCGCTCCTTTTGCAGGCTTTATACTGACAACCGGACCCGTCCCCGAGGCCACCTACAATTACCGTCCGGTACCAGAGCGAATACGGGAGCGAGTAGTCAACATGCAAGCGAGGTGCGCCGAAAAAGGAGTGAAACTTGCCGATGCGGCGCTGTCTTTTTGTTTAGAAAATTCTCTGGTCGATTCCACGGTACTGGCCAGCTCTAATCCTGCCAGAGTAAGAGGGTGGATCGACGCCTTGGAGAATCCGGTGCCACACGAGACGGTTCAGGACATCCTGGAGGCTGGGAAATGACAGAAGAAAAGAAAATTCGAGTCTATGATTTAAAGGCGGTTTTGCTTTCGCTCGCTGTTGCGATCGTTTGCGCAGTCTTGACAGGGAAAGCCATCCACCGTCAGGCATCACCAAACTTTGATGAAAAGGAAGTAATCGTTTCGTCTCGAACCGAGCTGCCAGAGATGAAGCCTGTGCCTCCCCCTGAACTAAAGCACATCGGCGCATCCCTCGGGGCCTATAATCGCAAAATTTTGAATGCTCGACTTCTCAATCTTTACAGCATGGAGGAACACGCGCTCATCGAGGACGCCTATCTGAAAGAAGTCGTTCCTCAAGTGAATCGCCTTGCACGAATCCCTCTAGCCGGGGAAAGGGGTGGAATGGTCGTTGCCAGTCTCGTAGCCGCCTTTTCGACAATTCTCTACTTCAATCTGGCCTGGGTTGCCTTTACCGCAGTCCGACTCATCGCGGTTAAACTGATCAATCGAGGGTAATTTAATGGTCACACATCGACATTTAAAACTGCCGGAAATTTTGGCCTACAACCTCGCTATGCTTGGGAATAATATTCTGGCAAACGGACTGATGTTCCTCGCATTACCGATCTACAGCATAGGACTCGGCCTCAATCCAGCATGGATCGGGCTGGCGCTGATGATCCCTCGACTTTGGGACGCCATCAGTGATCCACTGATGGGTTATATTTCCGACAATACACGAAGCCGTTGGGGCCGACGAAAACCTTACATTTTGTGTGGTGCGATCTTTGGGGGTCTTTTCTACGTGTTGCTTTGGAATCCACCGACTGAAGTGAGTAATGAACTCATCATGGTTTATTTCTGCGTGTGCTCCATTATCATGCTGACCGCCTACACGGTGTTTATTGTGCCCCATGCTGCGTTAGGGGTGGAGCTGACCTCGGATGTGAAAGAACGCAATCGTCTGATGTCGATTCGGGTTTCTTTTATGGGAGTCGCAGGATTAATGCTACCCTGGTCCTACAGTCTCAGTTTCTTTCCCTATTTCGGGACCAATGAGATTGAGGGCATTCGGGTGGTGGGAATTCTCTTCGGATCGATCATTGTTCTTTCCGGAATGCTTCCCGCGCTTGTCTGTAAGGAAAATCCGGAGGCGTCGAAGCAGGAGAAAATCAAAATCGGACCCGTGCTCAAGAGCATGGTGAAAAATCGCCCGTTCCTCATGTTGACCGGAACCTACACCTTGCAACAGCTCGGGTTCTTTATCGTGCTCCCGATGTCCACCTTTATCGGCCTGTACTTTATCTATGCCGGCGATCCCGCAGCAAAAACAGAGAACGCGAAACTCTTCGGAATGCTAGGATCCAGCTGGGCGGCGGTCACCCTTCTGTCCGGACCACTGATCGCGATCTTGATGAACAAAATCGGACGCAAAGCCACGTTGATTACCGGGCTGACGATCACCTCAGTCGGTATGCTGTCGACCTGGTACTTTTTCACGCCTGACAGGCCTTATCTTTCAATCCTGTCTTACTGCATCACCTCGCCCGGCAACGCAATGGTTCTAGCCGCGATTCCCGCCATGCTTGCTGATGTGTGTGATTATGACGAATGGCTGAATGGGTTGCGACGTGAGGGTGTGTTCAACTCGGTCAATTCCTTTGTATTTAAAGCAGGCTCCGCTGCAGCTGCTGGACTGACAGGACTGTTTATTTCGATGGCCGGAATTGATACCACTCTCGGAGCATCGGAGCAAAGCCAACAGGCGGTCACCAACCTCCGGCTGATGTTCGCCCTAATCCCGTTTGGACTGATGTGTTCCGCGTTCCTTTGTATTCTGTTCTATCCGCTTAGCGAAAAACGGATGGCGCAGTATAGAAAGGAAATTGACGAGAGGAAAAACAAGGCCGGTGCCACAGGGTAAAACGAGCGGCAACTTCCTGACCAGCCGCAACCTACCAGGCGTATGCGCTACGTTTGCCGAAACGGTCTAGAAATTCTCCGTTATCCTCAGCGGTAATCCCTTAATCTGTTCGCCTCCAGCCTCTCGCCACGAACTTATCCATTATCCAATTTTAGAAAGTTCGACCTTATCCAAATAAAACCCAGCGAGTCTGTCGGGAGATTCTTCCGTAGTGCCAACGAGAAACTGAACATTTCGAATCTCTCCCTCCCAGGATATCTCAATATCTTCTGATAAATAGACCCAACCATCCTTTGGTTTAATAGCAGGCATGGTGACACCCGCATTGAATTGCTCTCCATCCTTGGTTACGATATTGATAGTTGGTCTCATCTCCACTTCTCCCATGGCTTTTGCAGCAAAGGAAATCCTGTAACCCCCGGGCTCCAAATCACCAACTATCGTACAATCGAATACCATTTTCGGGCCGGAAAAAGGAAACTTCCTGTTCGTAACTTCTAAACAATTTCTCCCTTCGTATGAATCTGTATCGCGGACTTGAACAAAACATCCCATCGCAGTCCACGGATGCGACATCCCTTGTTCGAAATCCCCATTCGCTATCCTGTTATTAGCAGTCGTAAACCTATAAGACTCATAATAACTCGGAATTCCTGGATGTGACTTTTCCAAAAGTCTCTCTAGATAGGTTTCAATTATCTCCTGATAGCCGGGAACAGCGACCTTCCTGGGACCGGACTCGAGAATGACTTGTTGCGCCTCTTTGGACCATTCCAGATCGTTTCTTCTAAAGTTATTATCGTGCGCAAAGATCTGATACTTTTCGCTATCCACGATTCCATCAATCGTGTCACTGAATAGAGCTTCCTTGCCAATACAATCAGTGTTCGTGAGGTGGTTATCATAAATCTTCAGATTTCGTGGCATCTTCGGCTCTCGCTGATTCAGCACCAACCAGCCGAGTTTCATATTGTGAGGAACGTCTACTACGTTCTGCGATACCGTGTAATTGCTGCATCCTTCGTCTAAATACACAGCGCAATTATGACCACGCTCCCCCATCCTATCGATCAGGATACAATTGCGAGTGATCAGGTTTTCGCCGCAATTACGGTAAAGCACGTATATGGGGGCTCCATCATACAACACTCTACAGGTATCGACCAAAAGATTCCCCGAAATCAAATGGTCACCAACCTTGTCATTCCCTTCTTCATACTCCGGATTCCAAAAGTGATCCGTGCACACCGATATGCCACAGTAGCCGATGTTACGAATCAGGTTATGGGTTAGGCGGGCTCGTTTTGCGTGGTAAACAATGATCCCATTATTGGTCCCGAAATCAATACCTACGTCCTCAATAATATTATCTTCGATCACCACATTACATGGTATGAATTCGAAGTCAGGATGAGACTTATAATTCTCATTATGGTAAATCGCATCCATCCAATAGCCACCTGCGGGGTTATAAACAGCATCTGGATTAATATTTTCAATCCCACGCAGGAGATACCCCACCGAGACACCCCCAGCACCCACTTGACGAATTAAGCACTGAGCAACCCTAATCGATTGGGTGTTTCTCCTGATGCCGATTGCGGTATTGCCAAACTGGCTCAACTCACAATTTTCAATACAAATATTCTCAGCATTCTCAATCAAGATTGCAGCAGGGATCGTCTGCTCTTTCTCGTCAGGGAATTCGATATAATCAGAGTGGCTCGAAAGGTATCCGAATTCCATTGGATTACCATAATTTGAATGGGCAATTGTGATCCCCTCCAGTGTCAAGTTCACGACCCGCTCTTCGGCGTCATTACCGCCAAAGATCATCACTTGCTCATGTACACCAATGAATGCCTCAAAAGAATCAATTTCTTCCTCCGCTTCCGGATAGTAATAAAGAAACTTTTCCTTTTGGTCGAAATACCATTCGCCTGGGCTATCGAGAAATTTCCGATCATTTACCAATGAAAATTTTTCCTCCTCATTAACCTGTGGTGTCCAGGGACTGCTGGCAGGAAGCATCTTGTGAAGAGGAAAATCTTCGCGGATCAAAATCTCAGCCGTATCGTTTTCAAATTTTACAGAACCAATCGGGATTTTGAGCTGAATATAAACCAAAAAGTAATCCATGAAAAGCCCACTTGGATCTTCAACTCCTTCAAAAATGGACGCGGGTGCAAGGAGACGTTTTTCAGTTCTAAATGCTTCTCCTCCGCGCGGTAATAAATTAAAGCGAAATCCTGAAGATGCTATCGGTTTAAGTTTTCCTGACGCATAAAACTGGCCTACAAAATCACCGACATTCTCTGGGACCTTGGCACGTAGGATGGGTGAATCTTTGACGGTTTCCCACTCTCTCACCTTGCGGCCACCTGATACAAGAACCTGTTGGCCATCCATCGCCTTGTAGGTAATGGTATGTCCGTTTTTCCCGGAATCCATCGGTCCTAAAGCAAGTGGGGCATTCAATTCGTACAGTCCACCTTCGATCCACACCGTTATGTCGGAATGGATTGAATCACTGACGCTTCGCAGATGATCCCGCGCTTGTTCAATCGAAGCGAAGGGACTCTCCTCCGTTCCTGTGTTGTCCTCGTGTCCTCGTTGATGGGATACGTAATAATTCTTCATTTTATGTCGAAGTTAGTACCGTTCGTGTTTGAATACCAATAGTGAGAAATACTTTTGTGTCTGAAATGTTGATTCATGGTTAGCAAATCCGGATGACGCTGGCGCCAGTTGCCGACATGGCAGGTATGTTCTCAGGGAAATTTTTAGCCGGTTCTAATCAATGATTCGCCACGATACAGCAATGCCCGGCGAATGAGGGGACGGTGGTCCGATAGGCAAGGAGTCCTTTGGTTGTTCCAGGCAACTTCTCAAAATCCAGGGATACATCCCCCGGGATGAGGCGCATCGCATCAACTTTGACAGGCAGACGTAGGATGACGCCGACATCTCTTAACTCCGGAAGATCTTCGATGACGGAACAGTTCCCACGTGTAATGGGGACTCCGTAGAGAAGGTGGGCGACGTATCGATTCTTATCCTTTTGATGGAGGAGACTCACGCGTCCTGCGCTTGGTAAGGCAACTTCCAACATTGGAGATGCGTGGATGAGCCGTAGCGCGCTGATGAAATAGTCACGGTGCACCTTCGCCCCATGTTGGTAATAGAGGCGATCCAGGTTGTGCGCGAAAACAATTAGATTTCCGTGTTGCCAAGCTGCTGGGTGAGGGGCTTCCTCCGGCCGGTTGGGCGTGTTCTGGTGGCCGCAGTATTTCCCGTAGGTACGGCTGAAGTAGGGCTCGTGCAGGGATGCAAGCTTTTCGGATTCCTCTCCGAGATTGAAGCGCAGGGCCGCATTGTAGTTAAGGAAGGGCGATTTCGGAACGCGGGTCTCGCGGCCCGGTGCCCGGAGAATCGTTTCGGACCGGCTCCCCTTCCTTATGGCGTCGCCCGCCTTGGTGTAGTCCATGTCGAATTCACCGGTTCCCACGTATTGGGCTCCACAGGCAATCGATGTCTGAGACCCTCCCGCATCCAGCAATCCCTCCCCAAGGACCAGTACCGTGCCTCCGGATTCAAGATAGGATTTCACCACATTCTCGTACCCATACAGAATACCCGCCATGGACGGAATGACCACGCTTTCAAATGATTCCAAATCGTCCCCTGGACGAACCACGTCAAAGTCCATCTGTTCTTCCATGAGCATCCGGCACAAACCTTCGTCTGCGGGAGGGTCATTGGCGAG
The DNA here is from genome assembly GCA_965219475.1 of Opitutales bacterium. Lineage (GTDB taxonomy): Bacteria > Verrucomicrobiota > Verrucomicrobiia > Opitutales > UBA2995 > JAABVD01. Next base: position 46,956 of record CBDCNU010000002.1, read on the forward strand.
CCAGAGGCCCAAAGTGGATTTGGGCAGGCCACCGATGCCGTAACCTTCAATCTGCTCCACGTAGCGGTAGGCATGCCCAATATTCTCGTAGGTCGTCATGTCCATCAGACCGAGAGGATGGAGTTGATCCCCAAAATTGCACCGGGCACCGTAGGCAATCATACTTGCTGCCTCGAAACGAATCGCCTCCGGGTCCTTGAATCCGCCAAACTCGCCCCAAGCGGTGTGGAACTTGCCGCTCATGGCCACGATGGGCTTGCCTTCCTTGTGAAAGAACTTCGCTCGGGAGGGGAATTTGTCATACCCTCCCCAAGTAGTGGGGAGATCCTCAAGGTCGTGCTTTGTGTTGTCTGCAAATAGCCGGTATCGGGAATTCATGGGCCGATGCAGTGCCGTAACTCCGTTGTAGAAGACACTTGCATTGGGATGAATGTCGTGAATCAGTTGCCTGAGGGCTTTCGTGTGCCGGCGAAGGACCTGAGCGCGAAACTCTTCGACCTGCTCAAGCTGCTCCACATCAAGACCCTTAGCCAGCATGTCATTCCTGCATTGGTCGCAGTAGCAGATGTCTTCCGAGCGATAGATGTCGAACCAGAATCCATCTACGGGGTAAGCCCTGCAAATCTCCTCCGTCTGCGCCATAACAAGGTCGTGGTAATCACCGTTGGTATTGATGCACAGGCCCTTCCACTCGAAAGTAGGTTTCGGATCGGTTGGAAGCGATTCCCGCTGCTTTGCTTCGCCACAGCCTTGGTTCGCTTTGGTTCCGATATTGGTGGGGTTTGAGGTTACGATACCTCCTTCTTTTTCTTTTTCCTTTCCTTCCTTCGTGCGCATGCACCATTCGGGATGACCCTCCGCGTCATTGGACGACCAGCCAACGGTGAAGTAGATCGGCGCCGCCACACCAATTTCGTGACATGCCTCTATCTGCTCTCCCAAGAGATCCGGGCGGGAAAGGTTGGGATGAGGACGGCCCACTTTTGTAGGGTAGTAGGACCAACTATGGTGGCACTTCGCGAAAACATTGACGAGATTGATATGGCCGGCCTTCAAGGCGTCCTGAAACTGGCTCTTATCAAAGCAAGAGCCGATATCCGGGAGATGTTCGGAGGTATGGAAATCGAGATGAATTTGCCGCGTTGGTTCGATCATCTCAGATGGTTCCCATAGTGGTCCGGTTGCCCAATTTTGGCCAAGAGGTTCGTTAGCCCGGAGAATAGGATTATGCGGTTGGGATTGTAGAGGGGTACCTTGAAGGGTGATGTGTTCATGGAGACTGACTTATGAATTTGAATAGGTTCAGGTTTGCATTAATAATTCGTAGCTGAGCTGATCCTCGTAGAGCCTGTGGAAAACGCTGTATTTGTTGTCGTGGTAATACTTGGTTTCCTCATCCGGCAAAATGATGCGTTGCGGCCGGGACATGGCTTTCATGGCATCTTCCAAGGTTTCGAAACCTCCGGATGCGACTCCACCGAGCATGGCGGAACCCAGCAGTACGGCCTCTGGTTCTTCGGGCAGAATTAGCCGGCAGCCGGTGGCATTGGCATGTTGCTGTAGAAAAACCGGATTTTTCGATCCTCCACCGCAGCAGATGAGCCGATCAATCCGATATCCCGCCTCGTTCATTTCCTCAACGATGTGCCTTGTTCCATAGGCGATCGCCTGGATTGTCGAGAGGTACTGGAGAGCGAGGTCATCGATGGTAGCAGAGAGTCTGAGTCCCGAGATCATCCCCCTGAGGTGGGGGTTCGCTCGTGGAGACCTGTTTCCGTGGAAGTAGGGGCAGATGTGAAGTGACTCTGTTAACCGATCCAGGCTCAAACCTCCGGCCATTGCGGAGAGGTGGTTGTTGAGAAACTCGTAGATGGAAATTCCCGCCTCAGCGCTCGCCTTGGAAGCCGTCTCAGTGGCGCCATGGTTGAAGATGACGTGATCAATCAGAGCGCCGGTTGCCGATTGTCCCCCTTCATTGAGCCAGAGTCCTGGAACCATGGAAGAGTAGTAAGGGCCCCAGACCCCAGGTATGGGACGCTTGTCAGGTGACACCGCCATGTGACAGGAAGAGGTGCCTCCTATTAAGGCGAGACGGCGATCCAATTGGACGGATTCATTTCCTTCGGCCATTCCAATCATACCGATTCCTCCAGCGTGCGCATCGATGATGGAAACCCCCACCGGTGTGCCGACCACCAATCCAAGTTCCTCCGCTGCTTCCCGCGTGAGGCCATTGCCCACCGGTTCCCCCATGGGGCGAATCGCCTTGCCTATCCTGGCATACCCTTCATCCACCAAGTCGCCCAGGCCTATTGCTTTAAAGAAATCTGCTGACCAGCCATTTCCACGATGGGCCGCTTCGTGGGCCAGGTAGGTCCACTTGCAGGTTGTTGAACAAAGGGAACGGGTCAATTCACCTGTGGCCCGATAGGTCAGGTAGTCGGGTAAATCGAAGAAATGGGCTGCTCGTTGCCAGGATGCGGGTAAGCGCTTTTTCAGCCAGAGCAGTTTCGGAGTTTGCATCTCGGGAGAAATCTTTCCTCCTACGTATTCAAAGACCGGATACTCATGGCTCAGTCGATTGATGGCATCGGTTTCCTTCAGGGCGCGGTGGTCCATCCACACGATGATATTTTGCGCGTCCTCACCAGTCGGACTGGCGCTCACCGGATGGCCCTCGGCATCCACCAAAACTAGCGAGCAGGTGGCGTCGAACCCGATTCCCTTCACTTTCCCGGGCTCAATACTCGATTCGCTCAGCACGGCCCGCAGGCACGTCGCCACACAATCCCAGATGTTTTCGGAGGACTGCTCGAAAAAATCCGGTTGCGGTTTCCAAATCGAGATCGTCTCCGTGTGATGAGCAAGGAGCTTGCCTGTCTGGTCAAACAACCCGGCCCGGGCGCTCCCGGTCCCAACGTCCACTCCCACAAAAAATTTCATCCTCGTATCTTAACCCGCATATCTCACAAGCTTATTCAGCTAATTTCCGTCAACTCGTCAAACCTCACGATCGGCTTCATCCGTATGTCCGGATCCGGACTCGGTATAGCCGAAAGCAACATCTCTGTGTAAGGATGTTGGGGAGACTCAAACAATGCTTCCGTTTCGGCGAGCTCCACCAGCTTCCCTTTGTAGAGGACCGCAACTCGATCGCAGATATGTCGCACAACACTCAAATCGTGGGCTACAAAGAGGTAGGCCAGGTTCAACTCTTCCTGAAGATCTTGAAGCAAGTTGATTACTTGCGCTTGCACAGACACGTCCAATGCAGAAACCGCTTCGTCTGCGACGACCAGGGAAGGTCGCATGATCAGCGCTCTGGCGATGCCAATTCTTTGTCGTTGGCCACCTGAAAATGCGTGCGGGTAACGTGTTCGATGATCCGCGTTCATTCCTACCTTTTCGAGAATCTCTACGACCCGATCCTGTCTTTCTTTTCCATTTGCCAAACCATGAATCTTCAAGGGTTCAGCGACAATATCCCCAACGGTCATACGCGGATTGAGTGAAGAAAACGGATCTTGAAAAATCATCTGCATCTCCTGCCTCAACATTTTCAGTTCACTATCCCGCAGTATTGCCAGATTCACGCGACCTTGTGTTGACTGAAAAAATGCATCGCCCGAAGTCGGGGTAATGGCTCTAAGTATGGATCGCGCACAGGTCGTTTTGCCCGAACCGCTCTCCCCCACAATTCCGAGCGTTTCTCCAGGCATGAGATCGAAACTTACGTCATCGACTGCCTTGATCGTATCAATTTGCCGCTTAACGAAGCCTCGGCTGAATACGGGAAAATATTTCTTCAGGTTTCTTACTTCCAGCAACGGTCGACTGAAGTTTCTTTCCCCATTCATAATAGAACTGCTTATTAGAGGACTTCCAGGTCAGCCTCAGACAACGCCACTGCTCTACCTTTTGGTAATACTTTCAAGTCCTTGACACTATCAATGTCGCGACCTCCCAACACAGAATCAACCGTAGGCAAGCGTGATCCGTGATTGGCTTGGCTTGGTATGGCGGCAAGAAGTCCTTTGGTATAGGGATGCAAAGGATCTTTAAGCACGTCTCGAACCCCTCCTTTTTCAATAATTCTACCCTTATACATTACCACAACATCGTCTGCTATTTGTGCGACAACACCCAGATCGTGAGTAATGAATATCACTGCAGTTCCCATCTCATCCTGAAGCGATTTTATCAGTTCCAGAATTTGGGCCTGTATCGTTACATCCAAAGCAGTGGTGGGCTCATCCGCGATCAGGATGTCGGGTTTGCAAACTAGGGCCATGGCAATCACCACCCTTTGCCGCATGCCACCGGAGAACTCATGGGGATATTGTTTAAACCTTTGATCAGGGTTTGGGATTCCCACTTTCCCCAACATATCAATTGCCCTTTTTTCAGCCTCCTTTTTGCTTGCATCACTGTGTAAAAGAATGGCTTCGCAAATCTGATTTCCAATCGTGTGGACAGGGCTCAAAGCAGTCATCGGCTCTTGAAAAATCATACTGATCCTACCCCCTCGAAGATCATATAGCCTGGGATCACCCTCTTCCAGGAACATAATGTCAATCTCTCCACCTTCCTGTGGAAAATACCGAATTTTACCTCCGGCAATTTTCCCCGGATGTTGTATCAACTTCAGAATGGAAACAGCGCTTACACTCTTCCCTGATCCACTCTCTCCAACAATAGCCAATGTCTTCCCACGCTTGACATCTAAAGACACATCCTCCACTGCCACCACGCGTCCTTCATCCGTGTCGAACACGACGTTCAAGTTTTCCATTCTCAATGCAAGGGACATTTAGTCAGTGTCATTCAAGAAGCGCCCGAGGGTTCATAGTTGTTGCGGTTATTCAAAAAATTCAAGGTTTCGAAGTTGAGCAGTAGGCAAATCATTCGGAAAATACCTATTTTAGAGGGTGAAATCGTTGTTGAGAACCAATTCCTTGTCCATGCTTTACAGCCTTTATCACACCATCATGTGATAGATTCGGGTTTCAAAAAGCTTAATGTATAATATACTATTTACTCATGATTTTGACACGTTCTTACCCTTATTCGCTACTTCAGTTCTTGAGGAAGTCTTTTTCGTTATGCGCTTTCCTGCCCGCGGTTCTCTGGGCAAAATCGCATGGTTCAGTAGAAATGTTCGATGGGAAGACGCTCAATGGCTGGTACGCCACGCCTCGCATTTATGTCCCCAGGGGTGAGAAATTCGCCAAGATTCCCTCCGATCAGCTTTATGATGCGGTGGTGAAACACTATGAGGAAAGCTCCCGGCAGATGAACGGGGTTCCGGATCGTGAACGGGTCAAAAACAAAGGCGTATGGAAAATGGAGGATGGTGTGGTGATCGGCAGGCAAGTCCCCAATACCATCCTGGGAGCCTACCTGATGTCGGAAAAGACTTACGGCGACTTCGAACTGACTCTGGAGACGAATCCGGATTATCCGATTGATACGGGAATCATGGTCCGGGCCCATAAACTGGGATCCGTTGGATTTCAGGTTCTGGTAGATAACCGGCCCAATGGCACGATTGGAGGAGTATACGGAAACTCCGTGGGGCACTTCTTTGCCTATCCCTTTGTTTTTGACGCCGATGAAGAGGAGGGTTACAAGATCGCCAATATTCGCCCGGGGGATCCCTATGCCATGACCTTTCGGGGAGGACAGTTTAAAACCGACTATGCGGCAACTCTGGAAGATTTCCTCAAGGCCTGGCGACCGAATGATTGGAATGAAATCAAGATTCGATGCACCGGCCGTTTACCACTCATAGAAACCTGGATCAATGGCGTCCCCATAGCCAAGCTGGACACGGCCGAGTTGGCCGACCGCGTTCCGGGTTACGATCCCGAATTCATTTTCGAACGGATTGGTCGAAAAGGCCATATCGGCTTTGAAGTTCATGACAGTCCCACCCGGGATCGTTGGGCCCCTGGCGCCGAGTGCCGCTGGCGTAATGTGAAAATCAAGGAACTTTAATGATCGGTTGATAATTGCGCAGCTTGCCCGAAAGTAGGAGAAGAAGGTGGTACCTCATCGGGGTTTTCCTCCTGGATTGCGCCATTCCATTGTCATTCAGCCATGCCAAATCCACGGGTCCGGATTTCAATAACGTGATCCGACCCATTCTTTCGGACCGCTGTTTCAAATGCCATGGAACGGACGAGGCGGCCCGCGAGGGGGATCTCCGGCTGGACAATCGAGAGGGCGCGCTGGTGGTTCTGGATCTTGAGAATGCGGAAGACGGTGAACTCTTTTATCGGCTAACCACGGATTTTGAGGAGGACCGCATGCCTCCAAAGAAGGAATCAAAAACCTTGTCTGCTCAGGAACGGGATTTGCTCCTCGAATGGGTGAAAGCAGGAGCGCCCTATGAAAAGCACTGGGCCTATGTAAAACCGGAGTGGCCGAAGTTACCGGATATCGATCGTTCCGATTGGCCGCGAACCAACCCCGTCGATCATTTCGTGCAACGGCGTTTGCACGAACAGGGACTCCAACCCTCCTCCCCGGCCGAACCGGCCGTTCTCCTCCGGCGTCTTTCCCTGGATCTCGTTGGTTTGCCACCCACGGTAGAGGAGGTAACCGCATTCGAAAAGGATCCCTCCGAGGATAACTACGAGGCCGCCATCGACCGTCTCCTCGCCTCTCCGCATTTTGGCGAAAAGTGGGCCATCCACTGGCTCGATCTCAGTCGCTATGCCGATTCCAACGGATACCAGCACGATGACCTCCGCACCATGTGGCCGTATCGGGACTGGGTCATCGACGCGCTCAACGACGACCTTCCCTTCGATCGATTCACCATCCGGCAACTGGCGGGCGACCTCCTGCCGGATCCGACCCTCCGGCAACTCGTCGCTACCGGCTTCCACCGCAACGTTCCAAGCAATTTCTCCGGCGGGTCCAAAGTCGATGAAGTCCGGGCCGACATTCTTCACGACCGCGTCAGGACCACGGGCGAGGTCTGGCTTGGCATGACCATGGAATGCGCCCAGTGCCACGACCACAAATTCGATCCCATCCCCCAGACCGACTACTACGAATTCTACGCCTACTTCAATCAGGCCATTCCCGAGGTCGCGATGGAAGGTCCGGGCATGTTCAAGAAGAAATTTATCGGCGCCGATCTCCCTTTTGTGGCTTCGCCCGAGGATGGAATCCGGTTGGAAGAAATTGAGGAAGAAATCGAGCGGGAAAAAGCCGCTTTGGAAGAGGCCAAGTCGACCGCCCTGGCCGGTCAGGGCGAGTGGGAGAAGAGCTTCCTGGCCTCGGGACGCGGCGAATCCATTCCCTGGGAACGCTTCCCTTGGAACCTCCGCGGTGGCTACCGCATACTCAAAATCCCCCCTGAAAAACGCAGTTCCAACCAAAAGGAAAACGTCGAAGCTCTCCTATTTTTCGATCATCCCGCCACCAGCCCCCACGAAAAGGCCCTCGACCGGCTGAAAGAGGAGCGCGACGCCCTCGTCGCGCATACCATGGTCATGAAGGACGCCGAGAAGCCCGTCCCCACGCACGTCTTTCTTCGCGGCGCCTACACCAGCCCCGGTGAGCCCGTCCAACCCGGGACGCCCGACGTGCTCCATCCCTTGGACACGGACCTGCCGCTCAACCGGCTCGGACTCGCGCGCTGGCTCGTCCACCCCGACAATCCGCTCACCGCCCGCGTCACCGTGAACCGTTTCTGGGCTGAGATTTTCGGTCAGGGAATCGTCACCACACCCGAGGACTTCGGCATGCAGAGCGCGCCGCCCACCCATCCCGAACTCCTGGATTGGCTCGCCCTCGAATTCGTCCGGCAGGGCTGGTCGATGAAGCAGATCGTCAAGACCATGGTGATGTCCTCGACCTATCGTCAAACCACCGCCGTGCCGCCCGAACAAATCGAGAAGGGTCCCGCCAATCGATGGCTCGTACGCGGCCCCCGTTTCCGCCTCTCGGCCGAACTCATCCGCGACAACCTCCTCGCCATCTCAGGCAAGCTCTCCGACAGGATTGGAGGACCCCCCGTCTATCCCCCGCAGCCAGAGGGCTTGTGGGAAGAAATCTCCGGGGCCGACGTCATCCTCTACCCGACCTCCGAGGGAGAGGACCGCTATCGTCGCGGTCTCTATACATTCCTGCGCCGCGGCAATCCGAATCCAATGATCCTGAATTTCGATGGCAGCAACCGCTCAACCTGCGTCATTAAACGCGACCGCTCCAACACCCCCGTCCAGGCCCTCAACCTCCTCAATGACCCCTCCTTCGTCGAAGCCGCCCACGCCTTCGCCGCCTTGATCGAGCGCGCCCCAGGCGACGAGGAAAACAAAGTCATCATTGCTTTTCGACGCGCCCTGGCCCGTTCGCCCTCCCAAGCCGAAGTGGCAGCCATCCTCGCGCTCTATCGAAAACACAACTCCTGGTTCTCCGTGGCCCAAGTCATCCTCAACCTCGACGAAACCATCACAAAATCATGAAACTGGATGCTGGTTGCTGGATACTCGATGCTGGATGCTGGATGCTGGAATCAAGAATGAGTTATGGAAATTCAGATATCCGGAAGCTTGCGAGCAAAGCTGCCGTGGAAATCCACAAAATGTCACTTTTCGAATTACCCAGGTTTGAGCTGTATGAGGAGGGGAGCCAGATCCGTCGTTCCTCCAAGTCGGTCGTCGCAAATATTGTGGAAGGCTATGGCCGGCGACGGTACAAAGCCGACTTTGTCCGCTTCCTGACCTGCGCGCTCGCCTCCTGCGACGAAACGCGCGATCACTTGGAAATCCTGCGAGAGACTGGCTCGCTTAAAAACGAAGATCTTTATGATCGACTCGATTTACAGAACGACGAACTTGGCCGCAAACTCAACCGCTTCATCCAAGCCCAGCATCGAAATCTCTGAACCTGGCAACCAGAACCCAGCAACCGTGAACCCATAAACCAGCCTCCAACCCCCAGAACCTAGAACCGAGCATCAAGCATCGAACATCCAGCATCCAGCATCGAGAACCCGGCATCCAGCATCATGAATCAAGCATCCAGCATCGAGCATCCAGCATCGAGAACCCTGCCAAATGCATCGAGTGCCTGACCCGGCGCGAATTCCTCCGAACCGGAACTCTGGGCATCGGGTCTCTCGCCCTGACCCATTTACTCAGCCGGGACCTACCAGCATCCAGCATCAAGCATCGAGCATCGAGCATCGAGCATCCGGAACCCAGCATCGAGCATCCATCATCCGGCTTCGGTTAAACGGGTCATCTTCCTCCACATGGTGGGAGGTCCCTCCCAGATGGACACCTTCGATCCCAAACCTGCCCTGGATAAATGGGATGGAAAAAGCCTTCCCGACGAACTGACCCGGGGACAGAAATTCGCCTTCATCACCCCCGATGCCCGGGCCATCAAATCGCCCTATGGTTTTTCTCCTCGCGGCGAATCCGGCATCGTCATGTCGGAACTCTTTCCTCACCTCGCAACCGTAGCGGATGAACTCACCGTGATTCGCAGCATGAGGACCAACGAAATCAACCACGGGTCCGGGGAACTCTTTCTCCACACCGGGCACGGTCGCCTCGGACGTCCCACCTTCGGGGCGTGGACATCCTATGGGCTGGGCACTGAAAACGCGGACCTTCCCTCCTACGTCGTGCTCAAGGATCAGCACCCCAACGCCGGGCCGGCAGCCTGGAGCAGCGGCTTTCTTCCCTCCAAACATCAAGGGGTCCTGTTTCGCACCGGCTCAAAACCTCTCTTCTACCTCGACAATCCGGATGGCGTCACCCCCAACCATCGCAAGGATGTGATCGACACCCTGGGCCAACTCAACTCCTTGGCCTTCGATCGCTACCACGATTCCGAAATCCAAACCCGCATCGCTCAGTACGAATTGGCCTACCGCCATGCAGACATCCGTTCCGGAACTTGCGGAAATGAAGGGCGAACCCGAGCACATTCTGAAACTCTACGGACTCGACAAAAACGGTTTGG
>CBDCNU010000003.1:0-650910 GCA_965219475.1 Opitutales bacterium
GGCCTCGACCATATCGGCTGATTTTCAGCGTATCCAGTTCACTCCCGACCTCCTTCCCGCCGACATCATCGGAACCCTGGTTTACAATCCCAAGGACCACAGCTTTGAAACCAAAAAGGGTCCGGTATTCACCAATCTGGTGTTGGCCGATGAAATCAACCGGGCTCCCGCCAAAGTCCAGAGCGCCTTGCTCGAGGCCATGCAGGAACGGCAGGTAACCATTGGGGAGACGACGCACTCCCTCCCGCCCTTGTTCCTGGTCCTGGCCACGGAGAATCCTATCGATCAGGAAGGCACTTACCAACTCCCCGAAGCGCAGGTCGACCGCTTTATGCTCAAGCTCAATATCAGCTACCCCAGCAGGGAAGAGGAACGGGCCATTCTCGACCGTATGGCCACCACCTCCAGCCTTCCCCCGGTGGGCCCCGTCATTTCACCCCGGGACATTCTCAAATCCAGGGAGGTGGTGAACGAAATCTACATGGACGAAAAAATCAGGGAGTACATCGTCGATGTCGTCTTTGCCACCCGCAATCCAAGGGACTTCAATTTGAAATCCGATTCCCTGATCCAATTTGGCGGCAGTCCGCGCGCGACCATATCCCTCACCCTGGCCGCCAAAGGCTGGGCCTTCCTGCAGGGTCGAGGTTACGTGACTCCTCAGGACGTCAAGACCATAGCCATGGATGTCCTGCGTCACCGCGTAATCGTCAGCTATGAAGCGGAAGCCGAAGGGAAGACGAGCGAGGATATCGTCCAGGAGATTTTGGATACCTTGCCTGTCCCTTGAGGACGGCGGGGAGGAGCTTCCCAGATGGCCGTCGGCCTCATAACCCGCATGTCTCACAAATTTTCTACTACGTTCTGGAATACCGGCACTGGCGCGGACTTCTTTGGATTCGCGACTTTGCAGGGTGTCGACCCAGCTTCACCCGCGAATCTGTTCGAAACCCGCGCCAGCACTCGATCTCCATTCGCTCGCGACGAATTTTGTGAGACATGCGGGATAAATCCAATTGCAAATCCCCCGGGGGTTAAGGGCCGGGGAGAGATGAGGTATTGTGCAAGGTGAAAGATCCCCTGAAAATTCTCAAGAAAGTCCGCCAAATTGAAATCCGCACCCGACGGATGGTGACGGATGCCATGGCCGGCCACTACAATAGTGTTTTCAAGGGCCAGGGAATGGATTTCGAAGAGGTCCGCTCCTATACTCCGGGTGATGACGTGCGGTCTATCGACTGGAATGTCACGGCCAAAATGGGTCACCCATTCGTCAAGCGGTATCGGGAAGAACGGGAACTGACTCTCATGCTGGTAGTGGACGTGAGCGCATCCGGGGACTACGGCTCCCGCATGGAAAGTAAACGCGAGTATGCTGCGGAGATGGCCAGCGTCCTGGCCTTCTCCGCTATGCGCAACCATGACAAAGTGGGTCTATTGCTCTTCACCGATGGGATCGAGGCCTTTATCCCCCCGCAAAAGGGACGCCAGCACGTGTTGAGAATCATCCGCGAGTTGCTGTTTTTTGAACCGCAATCCACTGGCACGGACGTGAAGAAGGCCTTGGATTACCTCAACCGCATTCTCAAGCGCAAAGCGGTTACCTTTCTCATCTCCGACTTTCTGGTGCGGGACGCTTTTCGCCCCGCGCGTATCCGCAGCCAGTACACCGAACTGTATCGATCGCTCACCTTGACGGACCGGAGGCACGACTTGATTGTAATTCGCATTTCCGATCCCCGCGAATGCACCCTGCCCAATGTAGGTATCGTCACTTTGGAAGACGCTGAGACCGGTAGGCTCATCGAGGTTGATACCGGGAGCGCCTATGTCCGCTCGCGATTCGCCGCCCAAAACCGCAAACGACGGGACGATTTCCGGGACACCCTGAAAAAGTTGGGGGTGGACAGTATTTACGTGGAAAACGGCGAACCCTACATCGCCAAAATCAGGGAGTTTTTCCTCAACCGGGAAAAACGGCGCTAATGAAAGTAAAGGCAGTCAGCAGGGGCCTCCTCCTCTTTTGGCCGATTCTGGCCGCCGGCCAGGAGCCTGCGCCATCCCAGGTCGATATCTTCGACATCAAAAAGCCCGTTTTCCTGCTGGACCCCATGCTTCTGGTCTACCTTGGAGTTGGAATTCTGATTGCGGCGGCCTTGGCTTGGATGGCCGTAATTCTTTTCCAACGCATGACCCGTCCACCGGAACTTCCCCCCGTTCCCCCTCATGAAATTGCCCTCAACCGCCTGCGAAAAGCGCGTCTTTGGCTGGAACCGGAAACGGCGGAGCGCTTTTGCACCGAAGTTTCCTCGACCGTGCGTCAATTTATCGAGATCCACTTTAAATTGCCCGCTACCGAACAAACGACAGAGGAGTTCTTCAGCAATCCAAAACACGACGCGCAATTTTCCCTCGAACAGAAGGACGAACTGCAACGATTCTCCGAACAGTGCGATTTGGCCAAATTTGCCCGTTGGGGATTGGGCATGGAGGAGATGGAACAGCTCTACGGCACGGCCGAACAATTTATTGAAAGGACGGGAAAATCCATGGGGCCCGGCCAAGATCCAAACCCGGAATCTCTCACCCCCGCCTGATGCTCGAATTTCAACAGCCCTATTTTTTATTTCTGATAGCGGTAATTTTGATCCTCCCCTTTTTGCGCGGCGGATTGAAAAAAGTGGGGAGCATCCGGTATTCTCACGCTCAATTGGCGGGAAAACAGATCGGGAGGAGCAAGTCCCGGGCCGGTCGCTGGTTGGTTTTCCTCAGAACTCTGGCCCTCATCTCGCTGGTCCTGGCCCTGGCCCGGCCACGCCTCGGTTACGGCGATATGGAAATCGAAGCCAGTGGAATCGACATCGTGCTGGCGGTGGATATTTCCGGATCGATGCAAGCCATGGATTTCAAAATGGGTTCAAAACGGGTTAACCGGTTGCAGGTGGTAAAAAAGGTTATCGGTGAATTCATAGAAAAGCGGGAAGCCGACCGAATAGGGCTGGTCGCCTTTGCCGGGGAGCCCTATCTGGTCAGCCCCCTCACCCTCAATCACGACTGGTTGAATAAGAACCTGGAGCGGCTGAAATTGGGTCTGATCACCGAGGAGGGGACGGCCATCGGTTCGGCCCTGATAATGAGCGTGAACCGGTTGAAGGGTTTGCAGGCAAAGTCCAAGGTGGTGGTGCTTCTCACCGATGGGGTCAACAACATGGGGGCGATCCAACCGGTAACCGCGGCCGAGGCGGCCGCCGCCTTGAGGGTAAAGGTCTATACCATAGCGGCCGGGACCAGGGGCACAGCCCCGTTTCCGGTAAAGGATGTCTTCGGGCGGACCCGCCTGCAAAACATACCAACCGAAGTGGATGAGCCGACCCTGAAAGAGATCGCCAGGATCACCGGGGGTTCCTTTTTCCGGGCTACCGATACCGGGGAACTGGAGGACATCTACGACCAGATCAACCAGTTGGAGAAAACCGAGGTAAAGCTGAAACATTTCACCTATTACCGGGAATTATTTTTCTGGCCCCTCCTGACCGGCCTGGCCTTCCTGCTGCTGGAATATTTCCTGGCCAACACCCGACTGCGAACCCTGCCCTGACCACCATGACGTTTGCCTATCCATTGATCGCAATCTTTGCCATCGCCCTGATTCCGGTGATGTTGTTTCTGGCCTTCCGGTTGGAAAAAAACAAGCAAAGGCAGATCGGCAAACTGGTTGCCTCCCCCCTCATCCCCGCCTTGACGGATAGTGTCAGCCCTCGCAAAAAACAATTGAAAGCGGTTTTGCTGGCGGTGGGGATCGCCCTGGTGGCGGCGGCGGTGGCCCGTCCCCAATTCGGTTACGTTTGGCAGGAACTGAAGAGCAAGGGAATAGACGTGGTTTTCGCCATCGATACTTCCCGTAGCATGTTGGCCGAAGACATGAAACCCAATCGGCTGGAGCGGGCTAAACTGGCCGTTCTGGATTTTATCGATAAAATGGGGGCGGATCGAATCGGACTGGTCGCCTTTTCCGGATCGGCCTTTTTACAATGTCCCCTTACCCTGGATTACGGCGCCTTCCGCCAATCCTTGGAGATCCTCGAACCCGGGATCATTCCCGTTGGGGGAACCGATATAGCGGCCGCCATCCAAATAGCGGAAAACGCCTTCAATAGGGAAAATAATTTCAAGATTCTCATTTTGATTACCGATGGAGAGGATTTGAGGAACCGTGGAATTGAAGTTGCCCGGAGCGCGGCCAACCGCGGGGTGAGGGTCTTCACCCTGGGGGTGGGCAGCCGGGAAGGGGAGATAATTCCCATCATAAACGAGGAAGGCCGGCAGGATTTCGTGCGCGATGAACGCGGGAATGTGGTTCGCACCAGACTCGATGAAACCACCCTGCAACAGATTTCGGCCGTTTCCAACGGCTTCTACAGTCCCTTGGGCCCATTGGGCGAGGGCCTTGAAACCGTTTACACCCTGGGTCTGAAAGAGATTCCCCGCCAGGAATTGAACTCCCGCATGAACAAACTGCCCATCGAGCGTTACCAGTGGGTCCTGGCCGGGGGCATCCTCTTTCTCATTTTGGAATGGCTCGTCGGCACCCGCCGTTCCTCCAAGCGGATGACGCCGCATTTGCCGGTGAGCGCTTTGTTGTTTGCGGCCTGCCTGGCTGCTCCATCCGATACCCGGGCATCGCCCTATGAGGCGCAAAAACATTTGCGCAAAGGGGAGTTTGCGGAGGCGGAAGCACGCTACCGGAAGGCCATTGAGGAGGAACCGGAAGACATGCGCCTGCTCTACAACCTGGGAATCTGCCTCTACCGGCAGGGTAAATACGCCGATGCCATCACCGTTTTCCAACAAGCCCTGGAGGGACCGGATCAGGATCCCGATCTACAGGCCGATATTTTGCACAATATCGGCAATGCCCACTACCGCAGGGGGGAAAGCAAAATTGAGAACCGACAGCCCGAAACCCGCAAGGACTGGGCCAGGGCCATGGAAAACTACCGGGGAGCCCTCATTATTGACCCGGAAGATGAGGAAACCGCGGCCAACCTGAAATTTGTGCAATACCAGGTGGAAAATCTGGTCAGGTACGACTTGAGTCTGGAATCGAATTTTCCGGACATGGTGGAACTGAATGGCGCAGGCAACTTCGATCAGGGTATCAAAAGGCCAATTTCGGCAGCGGTGCGGGATGAAGAACGGTACCGTTTCGTGCAATGGGAGGGGGAAGGGTTGGATGATCCCGACAAGGAGAAGACCAAGGTGCTGATCGATAAGGACAAAACCGTTACCGCCGTGTTGGTGGAACGGGTAAAGCTGGAAGTGGTCGTCCTTCCCGAGGAAGCCGGAACCTCCCCCTCAAGCGGCACTTATGATAAAGGCGAGGCGGTAGACCTCAAATTTGAATCGGCCTATGGCTGGCGGTTTGTCCTTTGGGAGGGCCCTGCAATCGCGGATGTCAGCCACCCGGAAACAACCATCACCTTGCGGGCCGACACCCGGGTGGTGGCGCACTGTGAACCAGCCAAGGAACTGGTATTTGTGGTCGATGAGGAAGAATAAAAACAACCCCCTCCGCGCCTCATATCACCGTAGGAGCAGCTTTGCTCCGCCAAAAAATCACTCCCTCCTTGAGGGGGAGTCGGCGAGACAAGGGCTTCAGCCCGCAGTCGCGCCGGTGGGGGGTTCCCTCCTTCCTCTTTGTGTCTTTGTGCCTCTGTGCCTTTGTGCCTTTGTGGCCCAAGCTCAATCCGCGGAAATCCCGCCCGATCAGATCCAGCAATCACGCAATCCGGCTTTGCAAACCTGGGAAGGGGATTTGTTGGGTCAGGATTCCTATAAACCGGGCTCCATCGCACAAATCGAAGCCGTGCCCAATCCGGGATTCACCTTTGACAGGTGGGAGGGCGATACCGTGCTCGACCCGGAGGAGGCCAAAACCTTCGTGGACATGGAGGATCACCGCCAAATCAAACCAGTCTGGAAACGCATTTGGAACGTTATCGCCCAACCCGATCGGAAAGAGGCCGGCAAAGTGGAAGGGGGTGGCGCTTATCCGGACGGAGCCGAGGTCACTTTGTCGGCCGAACCGAACGAGGGGTTCACATTCCTGAACTGGGAAGGCAGGGGAATTCGCCCGGAGGAAAAAGAAGAGCCGACCACCACCATTGTGGCGGATGGGGATCACAACATCGTGGCTCGCTTTCAAAATGATGAAAGCCAGAACCAGAACGATCAACAGAATCAGGACAATCAACAGGATCAGCAGGATCAGCAGGACCAGGATGATCAGCAGGATCAACAGGACCAGGACGACCAGCAGGACCGGGACGAGTCCGAGCCGGAAGAGCAGGATGACGGGGAAGAACCCCAACCGGAGGAAGAGAATGAAGGGGAGGATTCCCCATCTGAGGAGCCTCAAGTACCTCCCGATGAGCCCCAACCCGTTCAAATGACCCTCGAGGAAGCCTTACGGCTGCTCGATGCCATGGAAGACGACGAAAAGAAACTTCCCTTGTTCATTGTCCAACCTCCCGATCCGAGGAGGGACCCGAAAAAGGATTGGTAAAAGCCCATCGGTTTCTCATTTTAGTGAGCCCCTTCACAATGAATTCAGGAAAACCCAGATCGATTCTGTCAGGGCCGGTTGCGGGAGTGCTTTTGGCCTGGCTGGCGTTGCTACCCGCGGTGCGGGCCGAAATAACGGTCAGCGCCAGGGTGGAGCCAAATCCCCTTCCCTTGGGGGAGAGCGGACAGCTTCTCGTAGTGGTGGAGGGAAGCCAGAAGGCGGAACCTCCGGTGATTCAAAGGAATGATTACCTGCAAATTGCCTACCGCGGTCCCAGCACCCAGGTTGCCTTCGTCAATGGTGAGATGACCGCCACCCTGACCCACATTTTTCAGATACAACCCAACCAACTGGGAAAATTCCGACTCTCCCCCCTCACGGTGGTAGTGGATGGCAAGAGCTACCAGACGGAAGCGTTCATTTTGGAAGTCGTAAAAGGCGCCCCGGGTTCCATCGATATAGGCCGAATCGCCTGGCTGGAATTCGACCTGCCCGATCGGGAAGTCTTCGTTGGAGAAACCATCTCCACTCAACTGCGCATGGTCATGCTGAACAAGGCCACCTTTCCCAATCGCGGCCTTCCCCAGGTGGAGGGAGACGCTTTCAGCATACCCCCGATCGACACCGAACCCGATATTTCCCGCAGGATTGTAGAAGGCCGCTATTACGACGTCTACACTTGGGATCTCGGCATAACGCCGGTCAAAGCGGGCTTGCAGACCCTGCAATTTCAATCGACCCACATCCTGCGCATTCCGGAAAGCCCGCGCGGCAACCGCAGGGACCCCTTTAATTTGTTTGGCAATGATCCCCTTTTCGGGAATGTGTTCGGCCGTTACCAGGACAAACAAATCGTGGCCAACAGCCAACCCGCCGTCCTCACCATTCTACCCCATCCCGAGGATGGCCGACCAGACAACTTCAACGGAGCTATCGGATCGTTTTCCATTGCGGCCTCAACTGAATCGGGCGACCTGGTGGAAGGAGATCCCATTACCTTGAGGATAGACCTGAGCGGAGAAGGGAATTTTTCTCAATTGATCCCCCCGGAATTTCCAACCGGCCATCAATTTAAAACCTATCCACCCCGGGTACTGGAGGAAGACCTGGACAAACAGCATTTCCGGGGCACCAAGTCTTTTGAATACGTCGTCATCCCCTTATCCGCCGGCATTACGGAAATTCCCGGAATCGAATTTGCCTTCCTGCATCCGGAGACCGGGGCCTACCGGGAGGTGAGCGCCCCGTCCATACCTCTTTCCATTTCCGCCGCCAGGAACGCCGCCTCCCCATTGACCGCTCCATCCTTTACCGGTCGCATGAGACCATTCCCGGGTAACCAACTCTCTGATGGGGTCAACCTGCTGCCCATCAAAATTTCCCTCGGAAGCACGGTTGTCCCGCCGACCCCCGAGCGGATCCAACATGCCCTGATTGCCGGCGCCCTGGCCCCGGCGCTTATTCTCGGATTGGCCTTTTTTCTGAAACGGTCCCGCCAATTGGCCCGCCAAGACCAGGAAAAAATTCGGCTGAAATCCCTGGAAGAAAAAATCCTGTTTCACCGCGGCCGGATGCGTAAAGCTCGCCGGCAGAAGGATGCGCTAACCTTTTATGGGGAGGGTTGTCGGGCCCTGCAGGCCGCCTTGGCCCGCCAACTGGGATGTAATCCGGAAGCCATCACCGAAAAGGAAATCGGATCCCTCTGGGTGCCATCCCTGGGGGATGATGAAATGAAGCGATCCGTTCAGGAATTCTTCCGCAAAGTGGATGCCCTGCGTTACTCCGGAGCTGCCGCCGGAGAGGTCTCTCTGGAAAATGAGGAACGCGATCTGGAATCAAAATTGCGCCAATTGGACGGGAAATCGTAATGGCGAGACCGGTCTACTGTTTTTCAGCCTTCCTTTTGTGTTCGCTGCCCGTCACGGCCCAGTCCAACGCCCTCTTGGAGGCATTTCAGGCGGGCAACGCGGCCTACGCGGAAGAACAATACCTGGAAGCGGTGAAGGCCTATGAAAAAGCAATGGACCATTCCCGGGAGTCCAGTCCGGCCCTGCTGTTCAATCTTGGAAACGCCTATTATCAACTGCAGGACTTCCCATCGGCCCTTCTTGCCTACGAACGGGCCCTGACCCTGGATCCGGGCAACCCCGACGTGGCGGCCAACCTGCAAAAAGTAATCGAGCATTCCAACCTGTCTCGACCCGATTATTCCGTAGCCCAGGAATTTGCTTATTCGCTCTCCCTTCGCACCTGGTTGCGGTTGCTCCTGATAGCTTCCGCCATCACTACCCTGGCCGGGGTCCTGATCTGGTTTGCGCCCAAACTGGCGCCCATCCCGATTCTGGCGCTTTATCTATCCATTCCCCTCATGTTATGCGCCATGACGGGTTTATTCCTGTGGAAACAGGACTTTAGTCGCGCCCTCATTCTGCGGCCGGATACAGCCATTCGCGTAGCTCCTACCGAATCGGCCAATGTGTTGGATACCCTTCCCAATGGAACCTGGGTCGCGGTATTGGAAACCCATGAGCCCTATCATTACATCCGCACCGCCGATAAACAGGAAGGTTGGGTGAAGAACGTGACCCTAGGGGAAATTTGGCCAAAGAATTAGAAATTGTGGATGAAGGCTGATAATCCTGATCCTGATCCTGATCTTGATCCTGATCAGTAAGCCTTCGCAAAGACCACTCGTCCGGCGCTCGGTTTGCCGGTAAAGATGCAGGTCCCGTCCTCTCCATCTTCCGTTTGGGGAATGCACCGAACCGTCACGGAAAGGTCTTTTTGAATCTGCTCTTCCACTTCGGCCTCTCCGGAATAATGGGCCAGGGCGAACCCTCCGTGAATTTCCGGCTGTTCTCTGTTCTGCGGCGTGAAAAACGCGTAAAAGTCATCTTTGCAATCGAAAGTCGCCGTGTGCTTCTCCCGAAACTGAAAGGCCCTCCGGTAGAGGGTGTCCTGAATATCATCCAGCACCCGCGTAAAGGTCGCCAAAAACTCATCCAGATCCACAACTATACGTTTTTTGGGGCCCTTGTCTCGACGACCCAGATAGACTGATTGTGCAGCCATTTCCCGGGGACCCACTTCTATCCAGGCCGGGATGCCTTTTTTGATCCATGACCACATTTTTTCCCCGCCTCGCATATCGCGATCGTCGATCTCCACCCACAGGTTCCGGCCGTGGTAGGTCGTAGCTCCCAGTTCCTCCTTTATGCGGTTGCAGTATTCCAGGATGGCGCTCCGATCGGCTTTGCCATGTAGGACCGGGAGAATGGCCAGGTGCGATGGAGCCAATTTGGGCGGGATTATCAACCCATCGTCATCCCCGTGGGTCATGACAAGTCCGCCTATGAGGCGTGTCGACGCCCCCCAGGAAGTGGTCCAGGCCAGGGTGCGGTTCCCGTCCTCATTGGTAAAAGCTATATTTGCGGCCCGGGAAAAATTCTGCCCGAGGAAATGCGAGGTGCCCGCTTGCAAGGCTTTACGATCCTGCATCAGGGCTTCGATACTGTAGGTGTTCACCGCGCCCGGGAATCGCTCCCCCTCCGTTTTTTCGCCCTTGATTACCGGCATGGCCATCCAGTTCTCCGCAAAATCGGCGTAAACATCCAGCATGCGGAGGGTTTCTTCGATGGCCTCTTCCCGGATAGCGTGGGCGGTGTGCCCCTCCTGCCAGAGAAACTCCGTCGTGCGGAGAAATAACCGGGTGCGCATTTCCCAGCGCACCACGTTGGCCCACTGGTTGATCAACAGGGGCAAATCACGGTAGGATTGAATCCATTTGGCAAAGGTTTCCCCAATAATGGTTTCGGAGGTGGGACGCACCACCAGGGGTTCTTCCAGTTCCCCCGCCGGAACCAACTTTCCCTTCTCCCCAGCTTCCAGGCGGTGGTGCGTAACCACGGCGCATTCCTTGGCGAATCCTTCCACGTGCCGGGCTTCCCGCTCCAGGTAACTCACCGGAATGAAAAGCGGAAAATAGGCGTTCTTGTGTCCGGTCGCCTTGAACATGTCGTCCAGGACCCGCTGCATATTTTCCCAGAGCATATAACCCCAGGGTTTTATGACCATGCAGCCCCGCACCGGGGAATTTTCCGCCAACTCCGCCCCTCGCACCACCTGTTGATACCACTCGGGATAGTCCTCACTGCGTTTGGGGGATATGGCTGTGCGATTGGCTCGGCTCATGGAGGTCGGGAAGGTTGGGAAAGGGGAAAAAGGGGTCAATTCTTAAATCTCCCTTTCAGTGCCTCGGCACCTCAGAATGAACTAACCACAGAGGACACAGAGAGCACAGAGATTTAGAAATAAGAATGGTGTGTTTTTGCGTCTTTTGCGGTCTTTATCCCCA
The DNA here is from genome assembly GCA_965219475.1 of Opitutales bacterium. Classification (GTDB taxonomy): domain Bacteria; phylum Verrucomicrobiota; class Verrucomicrobiia; order Opitutales; family UBA2995; genus JAABVD01. The sequence continues at coordinate 10,920 of CBDCNU010000003.1, forward strand.
AACCACGGATTACACGGATGAGCACGGATTTTAAAAAAAGGGAGGGGGAATTCCTGTTCCCCATTACCTCTAATCGGCGGGTTGGAAAACCCACTCTCGCAAAGCCCCCGAATGAGGCAAAGGGGTGCGCAGACAAATTTGTCTGCTTTCAATTGTAGGAGCGGCTTTACGCCGCGATTGTTTCGTGGGATCGCGGCGTAAAGCCGCTCCTACAGCTTAAAACCATCACTCCCTCTTTCCCTCTCTTCAGCAAATTTTTCGATTACGATCAAGATCAGGATCAAGATCAAGATTGAGGGCCATCCGTGCCCATCCGCCTTCCCGGGAACATTCCCTCCACCCGCCAACCCCCAAATCGAAGCATTCCTAATTCGCGCCCTTGGGCGCCTTCCCCCCATCCCTGTAATCCTGATCTTGATCTCTCACCCTCCTCCTTTCCCCTCTTCCCATCATTGCGTTGCTTTGCGCTCTTCGCGAAAGTCTATTCCAAATCTTGTTTATCCTGTCCATCCATGTTCAATTCCTCTCCCCTCTCACTCGATCCCGTGATCGACCCCGGCAGATTTTCCTATCGACTCCGCCGCGGAAAATTTCACCATCGACTTCCAGAACCGGAACAGCCCCCGACGGGCAACCTTCAACCAGCCATAAACATGAATCCGAAGACCATCCTCTCCCTTTCCCTCCTTTCCCTTGCCCTTTTTCTGTTTTCCTCCTGCTGCCCCGCCGAGGGCGCCGAATCCAAAACGGTCGACCTCTTCGACGGAAAAAGCCTCGACGGCTGGCAAAACTTCGGCGGGGGAAAATTCTACGTCGAAGACGGGGCCATCGTCGGGGAAGCGGCCATGGGGCTTCCCAACAGCTTTCTGGCTACGGAAATGATGTACGACAATTTCGAACTGGAAGTGGAATTCCTGGTCGATCCCATGCTCAATTCCGGAATTCAGATTCGCAGCAACACCTATTCGGCCGAAACCACCACTATCCGTTGGGGCGGTCGCTTTAAACCGGATGGAAGCAAAGATGTTATAGAGAGGGTCTGGCCGGCGGGCCGGTTCTGGGGCTACCAGATCGAAATCGATCCCACTGAACGGGCCTGGAGCGGCACGGTTTACGAAGAGGGGGGCCGTGGATTCCTACACACTCCGGGAGAAAACGAAGAAGCCAAGAAGGCTTTCCGCCAGGGTGAATGGAACCACTTTCGCATCATCGCCGATGGCGATCACTTCCGCACTTGGCTCAATGGCGTTCCGGTGGCGGACGTTCGCGACGACCTGACCGCCACCGGCTATATCGCCTTACAACTGCACGGCATCGGAAAAAACACCGAAAAGGCGGGCATAAAAGTGCAGTGGCGCAATATCCGGCTGACGGAACTCGATTGAGAGCCCCCTCACCGGGGATTCCCAAATTTTAACCCACATTTATCACAAAATTCGTTGCGAGCGAACGGAGATCGAGTGCTGGTGTGGGCTTCGGGCAGAGGCGCCTGCCTGTGCGCTGCACGCAGACAGGCGGATGAAGCCGGATCGACACCCTGAAAAGACGCGAATCCAACGAAGTCCGCACCAGTGCCGGCATGTCCTGCCGTAGCCTTTAGGCGAAGCATGATATTCCGGAGCGCAGTAGAAAATTGGTGAGAAATGCGGTCTAACCCCCGCTCCCCCATACCTCAGGTGAGGTAAACCCTTGAGGAGTGCTGTTGGGTACAATATTGGGCGCCCGGGCCTCGCCCGCCAATTGGGCGAGCTTCTTTTTCAATCTTTGAAATACCTTGGGGCGCGTTTGGCGCAGGTTGTTTGTTTCATACGGATCCTTCCCGAGGTTGAACAATTCCCAGGTCTCCTTTTCTCCCGGCGTGGTAAAATTGGTCAAAACATCTCCGTTGTGGATCAACTTCCATTGTCCCATCCGTATGGCGCCGTGAAAGGGGGTCAGGTTCAGGAGGATCCATTTGTGCGGACTCTTTTCGCCTTGGAAGATGGTGGGCCAGGCATTTTTGCCATCAAGTGGTTTTTGGGCCTCGACCACCGCGCCGGACAGCTTCAGCAAGGTGGGATAAAGGTCCACTATGTGAAGGGGTTCTCGAACCACAGATCCCGCCTGCAGAACCCCGTCCCAAGCCATGATGGAGACTACGCGAACACCTCCTTCGTAGAGGGTTCCTTTACCCCGGCGCAATTTGCCGTTGGAACCCAGCCGGGGAATTCCGCCATTGTCGGAGCAGAAAAAGATCAGTGTGTTCCGGCGGGGCAGGTGTCGATCGGCCGCCTCGATAATGGCGCCGATGGCATCGTCCATACTGGTGACCATGGCGGCAAAGGTGCGGCGGTCCGCCTCGGCAATATGGGCGTTGCGCTCAAGATGCTCCTCGGTTGCCTGTAGGGGGGTGTGTGGCGCATTGAAGGGAACGTAGAGAAAAAGCGGCATTTCCGGGTCCTGTTCCTCAATGATCCGGGCCGCTTCCCGGCCGATCAGGTCCGTGGTGTACCCCTCCTCGTAGACGGGTTCGCCATCGCGATGCCAATCGTGCCCGCCGTCGCGGATTTGGGTGAAGTAATCCAAAGCTCCGTTGTAGTGACCGTAGTGATGATCGAAACCGCGCTGCAGGGGCAAATAATCCCTTTGGAAATGCCCCAGGTGCCACTTGCCGACGATGGCCGTGGTGTAGCCGACCCGGCGCAGAGCAGAAGGCAGCGTCTGCTCATCGAGGGGAAGTCCATGACTTGCCCAGGGCCTCACCACACCACACTGCAATCCGAGCCGCATAGGGTAACGCCCGGTCAGTAGGGCGCCGCGGGTAGGCGAACAAACGGGTTGCACGTAAAACTGATCCAACTGCGTTCCTCGACGGGCCAATCCGTCCAGATGGGGAGTCGCAATCACGCCGCCATGGTAGCTGACATCGGCCCATCCGAGGTCATCTGCCATCATCAAAATAATGTGTGGGCGATTTTCACCCGATAATCCACTGACCCAAAGTAAGGACCAGAGGGCCCATCCGAAAATATGTCTTCCGCGTTTCATTCCATCAAAAAAGAAGGTTGGGGTGACATTTACCATACCATGTTATTCCAGACCAGAAGGGAATGCCCCGAAACCCGCCTCTGCCCCGGGATGATTGTCCCAAGATCATTGACTTCACCGCTAAAAAACAGATACTGGCTTCCTTATGCTCGAATTAGTTCGACAGAGCCATGGCTCGGCATGGGGAACGGTATCATGCCGCCCCATCGCCGTCCCGGCCATCCCCTCTCGGTGAACCATGAAACTGCACGCAATATTGAAAAACGAAACGGTGGCCGACGTCGGGTATTTTAAACCGGTCAAGGTCCAAGAGGGCAAGAACATGCGGGCCGCGGTTAAGCGCATGCGCAAGGGAAAGTCCGGCTGCCTCCTCATTCTGAAGGGAAGGAAGCTCACGGGCATTTTCACTGAGCGCGACTTCCTGACCCGGATTTTGCTTACGGAGGAGGCTCTCGACCTCCCCATTGCGGACTTTATGACCCCCAATCCGACGGTTGCCCGAATCGACGAGCCGATTTACCGCGTACTGGCACGTATGTACGCCGGAGGAATGCGGCATCTTCCCGTACTCAGCAAACGCGGTCGGCCCATCGGGATCATCTCGGTGGGGCAAGTGGCCTATTTCCTGGCCGACCTTCACCCGACCATGGTCTACAACCTCCCCCCCGACCACGCCAGGTATCCTTCGGCTCGCGAAGGAGGATGAGCCCGGAAAGGATAGCGAGATGAATTGCCCCTTCTGCAATTACGACAATATGTCGGGCGCGGCCACCTGCGATAACTGTGGGCAGGATCTGGCGGACCTCGATCTGCCACGCCCCCGCTCGGCCATCGAGGCCAGTATCATGGAAACTTCGCTCGCCGCTCTCCACCCCAAATCTCCCGTTATCGTGTCTCCGGAAGCGACCGTGGCCGAGGTAATTCGCATACTCTGTGAACAACACATCGGTTGCGTCCTGGTTGGCAGCAAGGACAAGGTTGTGGGAATTTTCAGCGAACGCGACGCGCTCAATCGCCTGGCCGATCGCTACAGCGAAAGGGCCTCCCTGCCCATCTCCCAATTCATGACGGCCCATCCGGAACAGCTCGACCTCGGCGCTCCCATTGCCTTCGCCCTGGATCGGATGTCCATCGGGAGCTTTCGCCACCTGCCCATCACCCGCTATGGCCGGCTCGAAGGAATCATCTCTACCCGGGACATCCTCCGCTTCCTGAGCGAATCCTACCCGGATCTGATTCCGCCCAAATCCTGAAACCTGACCCGGCCGGCCCCCGGAATAAGTTCAAGCCGGGGAATTTTTTTGGGCCGAAGGGGTCGGGGCCGAATGGCGCTTAGTTAAGCAATTTTCCGAATATATGACTACCTCGGAAAAGGAAGGGGTCAAGACGTAAAAAGTTATGCCTTACAGGGTCAGTTGCCTTGCAAAAGTGTATGAAGTACAACGGAATACAGTTTTCAAGGCCTGACCCTTTTTCTCCAAAAGGCATCACTTTTCTACGGCATGACCCCGATTGACGTTCATACAATATTCCTCTACAAACACGCTTAACCAAGCACCATTCGGGTCGGGGCCTAGCGGCGGAACTGTGCTCAACCCCGAACAGTTGAGGCCAAGCAGGAAAATTGGGCTTTATTTTAGCGGAAAAAGCATGTCAGAATAACGGGTTTTCATGAGCAACAAATCCAAGTCAAAGCGCCGCAAGGTTCCCTATTTCAACCGGGAATTGAGCTGGCTCGCTTTTAACCGGCGCGTTCTGGAGCAAGCCGCCAGTGAAAAATACCCCGTCCTGGAAAGGGTAAAGTTCCTGTCCTTCGTCAGTTCCAACTTGGATGAGTTTTTTGAAATCCGGGTAGCGGGCCTCCTGCAGCAGGCCGATTCCAATGTGAGTGATCTCAGCGTGGATGGAATGACCCCGCGGGAGCAACTCGATCGGATCCACCCGATCGTTGTTGCCCTGGTGGATGATCAGTACCGGTGCTGGCGGGAACAGTTGATCCCCGCCATGAAGCGCAAGCGTATCGAATTCCGGACTCCCGAGACCCTGAGAAAGGGGGAGTTTTCCTGGTTGGAGAGCTATTTTCAAAAGGAAGTCTATCCCGTTTTGACTCCCCTGGCTATTGATCCAACCCATCCGTTCCCCCAAATCGGCAACAAGACCCTCAACCTCCTGGCCTGGGTAAAGGAAAAATGCGAAGGAGAGGAAGAGCCCATGCGGATGGCCGTCATACCGGTGCCCCGAATCCTCAATCGCGTGGTGGAAATCGAGACTTCCGCCAAGGCACAACGTTTTATTTTTTTAAGCGACGTGGTGAAGATTTTCGCCCATACTCTTTTCCCGGGGTATCGCATCAAAGAGGCTCACGCATTTCGCATAACCCGTAACAGTGACCTTTATTTCGACGAGGAAGAGGTGGAGAATCTTCTCACGAAAATTGAGGAAGAACTCTGGAATTTGAGAAAAAATGATCCCGTCCGGTTAGAGATCGAGGACGGAGTGGATGATTTGCTTTTGGCGGAGTTATTGTCGCAAATCAAGCTGTCCAAGGAGTATGTCTTCCCCATAAACGGGCCGTTGAATCTGATGCGTTTGCGGAATTTCGAGAACATGGTCCCCCGGCCGGACCTCAAGTTCAGGCCGTTTATTCCCTACATCAGGCCGCCCCTGAACAAAGCTGAATCCATTTTTTCCGTTTTGTCGCGGGAGGAAATTCTGCTGCATCATCCCTACGATTCCTTTACCCCCGTGGTCGAATTCATCGAACAGGCCGCTCGGGATCCTCAAGTTTTTGCCATCAAGCAAACCCTCTATCGCACCAGTGGGGACAGCCCCATCATCAACGCCTTGAAAGAAGCCTCCCTCAACGGGAAGCAGGTCACCGCCCTGGTGGAATTGAAAGCGCGGTTCGATGAGGCCAACAACATTCAATGGGCGCGGGAGTTGGAGGAGGCGGATGTTCACGTGGTGTATGGTTTGACCCATTTGAAGACTCATTGCAAATGCTGCCTGGTGGTGCGGCGCGAACCGGATGGCCTCAAACGTTACGCGCACCTGGGAACGGGAAATTACAACCCCAAGACGGCCCGCCTTTATACCGATCTCAGTTACCTTACCATGCGGGCCGATATTACCAAGGAGGCGGCCGACCTTTTCAACTCACTGACTGGATTTGCCCGGTCCCCCAGATTCAACATCCTCAAGGTCGCGCCCTTCAACTTGCATGAAGACATAAACCAGCTCATCCGCCAGGAAGCGCAAAACGCCCGCGATGGTAAACCGGCAAAGATCATGGCCAAGCTCAATAGCCTGATTGACCAGGAAACTATCGATAACCTTTACACCGCTTCCATAGCCGGGGTTGAAATCATCCTGATTATCCGGGGCATTTGCGGTCTGGTCCCTCAGGTAAAGGGTTTGAGTGATAATATCCGCGTTATCAGCATTTTGGGACGCTATTTGGAACATAGCCGGGTTTACTACTTTGAAAACGGCGACCGCACGCCCCTTGTATTCAGCGGCAGCGCCGATTGGATGCCCCGCAACTTCTACCGCCGCATTGAATGCGTATTCCCGGTGACCTCACCCAAGTTGAAACAGCGCCTGGTGGAGGAGTTGTTCTTGAAATATATGGAGGACAACAAGTACGCCAAGGAATTGCAGCCAAACGGCGCTTATGCCCCCATAGCAAACAACGGCAGGAAAGAGGAGTTTTCCATCCAGGAGCACCTTATGGCCGAGACCGAGAGACTGCGCATGAAATTGCACTGAGCGAAATGATTATAACGGCCATTTCCACGAGGCCTTCCAACCAGGGGATGAAATTCCCCTAGCCGCTCCTTGCCGTCTCCTGGAAATTCGTCAGGTTGAGTAAATGGCCCATGCGGGAAAACAGGTGTTGGTCAGCGGATCGTCCGGCCTCGTGGGATCGGAAGTTTGCAGTTTCTTTCATGCACGGGGCTTCCAGGTCCACGGTATCGACAACAACCAACGAGCCGTTTTTTTCGGGCCCCAGGGTGACACGCGGTGGAATCAGTTTCGGCTTTCCAAAGGCTTGCCCAATTTCGTACACCACGAAATCGATATACGGAACCGAAAAGGCATACGCGACCTCGTGGCGGCCCTGAAGCCCGACCTGATCGTACATGCCGCCGCCCAGCCCAGCCACGATCGATCCGCCGCAATTCCCTTCGATGATTTCGATACCAACGCCGTCGGCACCCTGAACCTGCTCGAGGCCAACCGGCAGGTGAACGTGGACGCCCCCTTCATCCACATGTCTACCAACAAGGTTTATGGAGATGGGCCCAATGGCATAGCACGCCAGGAACTGACAACCCGCTGGGACTTCGCCGATCCGGCCTTCCTTCGGGGAATTCCTGAAACCTTCCCCATCGATCAAACCAGACATTCACTCTTCGGCGCTTCCAAGGTGGCCGCCGACATCATGGTGCAGGAATACGGACGCTATTACGATATGCCCTCCTGCTGTCTGAGGGGCGGCTGCATCACCGGCCCAAACCACTCCGGGGTGGAACTTCACGGGTTTTTATCCTACTTGATCAAATGCCACCTCGAAGGGGTGGAGTACAAGATTTTTGGCTATAAGGGCAAGCAGGTGAGAGATAACATCCACTCAGAGGATGTGGCGCGGTTCATCTATTCCTTTTTCAAGGCGCCCCGTTGTGGCGAGGTCTACAACCTGGGCGGGGGAAAGGAGAATTCATGCTCCATCCTGGAAGCATTTGAAATCGCAAGTGAATTTTCCGGGAAAAAGCAAATTTTCTCCTACCGGGAGGAAAACCGACCGGGGGACCATATCTGTTATTACAGCGATCTATCGAAATTGAGGAGCCACTACCCGGACTGGGATATCACCCTTTCCTTGCCGGACATCGTCAGCCAGATCGTCCGGGGATGGAAATCCCGCCAAGGACTTGGGGAATGAGTCGGCTACCTTCGGCTCGAAAGGTAGATTATCCCCATCCAAGCCGCGATTATGAGCAACCCTCCCATCTCCCGCACCCACTCGACCGCCATACTGCTCATCGTCACCACGTTGAAAACTTCCTTCCAGTGAAGATCCCCCGCCGATTTCACCACGTCGGGAATCAGCATGGCTGCCCAAACCAGGGCCATGATACCGATACCCAATGGAACGGCCCGGAAAGTGATGCCCAGGCCAAATAAAAGGCAGGCCCCGGCCGCCGCACCCCACATCGCCATCCAAATGACCGGGTCGGGGTCGTTGAATTGAAGGACCGCCCCCAATAGGAAAATCAGGAAGAATATCCAGTTCAGCATCTTCATCATGGCTCCCCACGGGATTGAAACCCAGAGGAATTGCCCACCCTATGGCTTTTCCCGAAACAATTCGAGACTAAATGGAAGGGAATTCCCTTGCCGCCCCGTTCCCCGCGGCGCAGCTGAGGTTGAGGATTGAAGCGCCCCGTCTTTCAGCTAGTTTGATGGACAACCCATGAAACGAATGCTCAGCCTTCTCTGTCTGGGAGTGGTCGCCCACGCCGCTTCGGCCCAGGACGGCGCCAGTGTCCTCCGGGACGTGGAATATGCCGTGGTGGACGCTATCTCCTTGAAACTCGATCTCCATATGCCCGATGCGCCCGATCCACCCACCCTGATTGTTTGGGTGCATGGCGGGGCTTGGCGCAGTGGATCCAAGGATCGGGTAGCCATCGAGGACATGCTGCAACGCGGATTTGCCATTGCCAGCGTGGATTATCGGCTCACCCCGGTAGCTCCCTTTCCCGCCAATGTGCATGATATCAAGGCCGCCATTCGCTTTCTCCGGGCCCGCGCCGATCACTTCGGCTACAGGAAGGAACCGTTTGTCATAACGGGGGCCTCTGCCGGAGGCCATCTGGCGGCTCTGGTCGGAGTCAGCAATGCCCATTCCGCATTGGAAGGGACTGTGGGAGAGTATAAGGATCAATCGTCCGATATCGCGGCTATCGTGAGCTTTTACGGGGCCGGCAATTTGACCACCATACTCAAACAGTCCACACCACACGGCCTCGGCGTCCGAGTGCCGGCTTTGCAACTCTTGCTGGGTGGTTCCCCCGAAGAGCTTCCCGCAAAGGCCAAACTGGCCAGTCCGGTGTTTCATGCCGACGCATCGGATCCTCCCCTGTTACTGATACACGGGGACCAGGACCCCCAAATGCCCATAAACCAGTCCCATGAATTGCATGGGGTGTACAAACGTCTGGGGCTGCCCGTCCACTTCGAGGTGGTTTACGGCGGCGGCCACGGCGGCGCCCCCTTCTTCGATCGGGAACGGCTCGACCTGGTCCATGACTTCTTGCGAAAACACTTGGACTGACGGATCCGATTGATGAGCTTGCAAATGGAACTCCCCAGGGTCTCCTTGATGATATGAGCAAAATTTTCGCTAATCTGAATCCCGATCTCTTCCGTTACGCCCTCGATGTGTCCCTCCGGGATAATGACATCAAAAGACGCCTGCGCCGGGAAACGGCCGCGCTTCCGGAGGGCGGCATGCAAATCACTCCGGAACAGGGCCAGTTCATGGCTTTGCTCATAGCGCTGATGGGGGCCAGACAGGTCTTGGAAATAGGTACTTTTACCGGTTACAGCACCCTGTGCATGGCCGAAGCCCTCCCCGAGGATGGACGGATCATTGCCTGCGACTGTAGTGAGGAATGGACCTCGATAGGACGGCGTTATTGGCGGGAAGCCGGGGTTGCGGAGAAAATCGATTTGCGCCTCGGGGATGCCAGAACTTCCCTGGACCGCTTACTGCAAAACGGGATGGGGGAGGCTTTCGACCTCATTTTTATCGATGCGGATAAAGGCACCTACGGCACCTACTATGAAAAGAGTCTGCAATTACTCCGTCGCGGCGGATTGATCATGGTGGACAACGCGCTTTGGGGAGGGCGGGTTGCGGACGATTCCGTTCAGGATGAGGACACGCAATCCATACGTAATCTGAACAAGAAAATACGCGACGACGAGCGGGTGGAGGCCAGCCTGATTTTGGTGGGGGACGGGCTCTATCTGGCCCGAAAAAGGATGTAGTAGAACTCACGCCAGAGGACAGGGGTAGCAAAGAGTTCTTGCTCCCTGTGTGTCATGGACCAAATGCTATGGAAACGGGAGACCACGCATCACTGTCATTTCATTTACCGGTCGGATTGAACAGTCCTTCCCTAACCACCCAATCATGTGAAAAAAACAATCATCACCCTTACCCTTGTTTTACTTGTCTCCAACCCGGCTTTCGGCCACGGCTCCGCCGAAAATCCACCGGCTGACCAAGACCGGAAAATCACCTTTCCCGACACGGCGCAATACAAGATTCTGGTTCTCGATCCGCATACCCACACCGTTTTTTCCGATGGCCACGTTTGGCCGCGCATCCGGGTCGGCGAGGCTTTGAGAGACGGGCTGGATGCTCTGGCTATTACCGACCACCTCGAGTTCCAACCGCACCTCGAAGATATCCCACATCCGGATCGGAACCGCGCTTACCTCGATGCAAAAAGTTCCGCCGAGGGCAAACCCCTTATCGTCGTCCCCGGGGTGGAAATCACCCGTAGCGCGCCTGCCAGTCACATGAACGCTATTTTCATCAAAGATGCCAACGCCTTATTCCGGCCACCGGTCCCTTCAGAACCTTACGATAGAAAGGTCTACACTGAAAAAGCGGAAGAATGGCCCCCACAGTTGGCCGTAGAGGCCGCAAACGAACAAGGCGCATTTGTATTCTGGAATCATGCCTATTGGGCCCGCGATTTTCCCACCGGGATTCCCATCATGCCGGAATTTCACATAAAAAACGTCAAAAATGGATTGCTCCATGGCATTGAAATCGCCAATGGCCAAAGTTACTCTGAGCACACCTTTCAAATGGCCCTCGACTACAATCTCACCCTCATCGGTGTGTCGGACGTTCATAACCTGATTGATTGGGATTACCAACCGCACCTGGGAGGCCACCGCCCGGTAACCCTGGTCCTGGCCAAGGAAAAATCCTCTGAATCCATCAAGGAAGCCCTTTTCGACCGGCGCACCGTCGTCTGGTTCAAGAATAACTTGATGGGCCGGCCTCAACACCTCGGCCCGCTGCTGGAGGCTTCGTTGTCACTGCACGAGGCCAGCTACCGCGAGGGAGAAATTTTACATGTTTCCATCACTAACACCTCGGACGCTGATTTTTACCTCCGCAACAATAGTACCTACAGTTTCTTCCACCACACCGACCTGATTACCATTCGCCAACACTCCACCGAAAAGATCAGGGTGAAAACCGGAACCAGGATTGCCGAGGTCGAGCTCGATTTCGAGGTTTTGAACGCATTCACCGCCCCCAAGCAAACGGCCTCGCTCAAATTGCGGGCCAGCGTGGAATGAGAGGATCAATCTGACTGGTCAACAGGTGCCCAGGCAAGACAAACGTACTATACTTCAACGAGGTCAATTGGCAGGTATTCCGCATACCTCCCAAAATCCTTATCTTTCGTTAGAATCCTTATCTTCCAGGCCACGCAACAGGCACAGAGCAAAAAATCGGTGTGAGAACCCTGAATGCCATTGCTACGACAGATATTGAAAAAAGAAGCGGCCAATTCAAAGATCGAATCTTCCGGAAGCCTGCTTGGAAATGCCCGTAAAATTTTCCGGACCTCTTCAAATTGTCTTTCTTCTTTTATCCCTGAGAGCGCCTCTTGACGTACAGGACCTATCATTACTACCTCGTCATTCTCGACAAACTCTTCCAGCAAGAAAACGGCTCGGCTTTTTCGACCTCCCTTCCGAAATGCTTCAGACCATACGTCGGAATCCACTAAAACCATCATCCTCTCCTATACATTTTCGGCTTGTAGTTCTCATAATAATCAACCGTGCCGATGGCTTTTAAGACCTTGTGTTTCTCCCGGCGTAATACGTACTCCTGCAAGGCTTCATTGACCGTGGCCTTTTTTGTCTTGTGGCCTCCTATCTTCAGGGCCTTGTTCAATAAATCGTCATCAATGGCTAAATTTGTCGGCATGTGTAAACGTTTACACATCCGCAACTGGTCCTCAATAGAAAATCGGAGGAAAAGGGGTCCTTTTCTTCCAACTCTTCGCCCTCTCAGCACCTCAGAATGAACAAACCACGGATTACACGGATGAGCACGGATAATAAAAAAAACAACGCTTCGCATGATGCCTTCCTGCTTCGCCCAAGGGCTACCATGCTTCGCCTAAACCGTGCTTCGCAACGCTACGCAGGTCAAGAGGCTCCGCACGGCACAGCGCAGGACAGGTCGGCAACAGGAAAAATGAAGAGTTGCTTAGATGCCTAGCCCGAAAAACTCACAAAAAAGAGTTGTCCTAGGTTGTTGCAGATGTTAAGTTGTTGATTTTAAGAAAGTTACATAAACACCAACAACAACCAGGACAATGACACACTGTAGCCAAAAGGTTTTCCAATTTCAAGGCTTAAACAGCCGAAAAGTGACGGTGGATTTCAAAGGGGGCTATCTCAGTAGTGAGGGTGAAGCGCTCATTCTGCGTGAAATGGAACGGCGCCACCGCATCCTCAGAAAGTTGTCCCGTTGCTTTGTGGATTTGCGTAATCAAGGGTTTGTCGAACACCGTCCGGAGGAGTTGTTGGCCCAGCGCATCAACGGGATTATCCTGGGTTATGAGGATATCAATGACCACGACCGCCTGCGCCTGGACCCGGTGCATGCCTTGTTGGCGGGCAAGACTGATATCACCGGTGAGAAACGCATCCGTAAAGCGGACCGCGGCAAAGCTCTGGCCGCGCATGCCACCCTTAATCGCTTGGAGTTGGGAGCCTGCGGAGGCGATGGACGTTACTATAAAATTTTGGCCAATGCCGAGAGTATTGAAGCCTTGCTCATAAGCGAAGGGCTCAAGGCGATCCCTCCCCAAAGCAAGGAGATCGTGTTGGACTTCGATGCCACCGATGATCCGTTGCATGGCCAACAGGAGGGAGCCTATTTTCATGGCTACTATAAAAGCTACTGCTACATGCCGCTGTATTGTTTTTGCGACAACATTCCTTTGTGGGCGCAGTTGAGAGACTGCAAACGCGACGGCAGCGATGGCACCGAAGAGGCGCTGGCTAAGATCGTGCCGGAGATCCGGCGGCGTTTTGGCAAAAAGATGCGCATAATTGTGCGTGCAGACAGTGGATTTGCCCGCGATGCGATCATGAACTTTTGTGAGAAAGAGAAGCTGTATTATTGCTTCGGATTGGCCAAGAACCCGACGATTAAAGAGCTGATGAAGAATACCTTCGAAGAGATGCTCCAGGAAATTGAAGCCGGGCAAAGCGCTTTGCCGTATCGGCAGTTTATCGAGTTTGGCTACCGCACGACAAAAAGCTGGAGTCGATTTCGGCGGGTGGTGGGCAAAGCTGAGATGTTGGCCAAAGGGAAAAATCCGCGTTTTGTGGTGACCAACTTGCCGGCGGAAGGTTTCGCCGGAGATGCTCCCGAGCGCTTTGCGGCGAGGCGCCTCTACGAGCAGTTTTACTGTGCCCGAGGGGACATGGAGAACCGCATCAAGGAGCAACAACTCGACCTGTTTGCCGATCGCACCAGCACGCACTTCAAAGCTTCCAACCAGTTGCGATTGTGGTTTTCGAGTTTTGCCCACCTGATACTCTCCAGGCTGCAGGCCGAGGTGCTCAAAGGCACCCAGTGGGCCCGCGCCACGATTGGCCAGATACGCTTGAAGCTGTTCAAGATCGCGGCGCGTGTGCGCATCAGTTGCCGGCGCATCCATTTTGAGTTGGCTAGCTCTTACCCCTATTGGCAGGACTTTGCCAAGGCCCACGCCAACTTACAGGCTGCTGGGTTCACCTAAAATAACTCTCTTGTGCAGTGCTGGCGGTTGGATCTGATCCCCCAATGAGAGGGGCCATGGAGGATTTTTGCCGCTGACAAAAACGGGATGCGAAATGGGCTTTGAGCGGCATCGTTTTGGCCAATCTGAGAGAAAATGAGAGAAAAATTTTAGCTGGAAGCCGCCGAGTTGTTCCGGGCCCCGCTGATGGGCGCCTCAGAGCAGAAACTCAGAAATTTGTGAGAAATGCGGGCTAGCCACTTAGTTTCTGAGAAAAGGGGCCAAGGGGCAGATGAGTATCCCAAAATCCAAGTACCTCAGAATAAAAATCCTGCTCGCGAAGCGATCCTGTTCCGGCACAGCCGGACCGAGCGACCAAAGGAAGCGTTGTTAGAAAATTCCCATCCTGCATATCCTGTCTATCCATGTTCAATTCATTCTCCCTCTCAGTACCTCGGCACCTCAGAATCTCAGAAACTCTATTCAATTCCTTCACTCCAGCACTCCCTCCCCCTCTCCTCATTCCTAATTCGCGCGCCTTGGCGCGCTTTTGCCTCTCTAAAGCGGCATGATTTCAATGTTGCGGAATTCACATCCGTGGCTTTCCGCCTGCAGGGAGATGGTTCCGCTTTCGAGAAGGGTGCCGTCCTCTTTTTGGGGTAGCGTGTAGCGCAACACTTCCTTTCCGTTGATGAAGTGAATGAACTCCTCACTTCCTTTGACGTGAACTTCTACGCGAACCCATTCGCTCCAGGGATAGGTTTTCGAGGTGGATGAGGTGCAGTGTTTCTCGTGTAATTGGCCCTGGTAAACCACATGCGTGTCCGGAGTGCATAAATTTCCCGTGGTTCGCTTGGCCGGAGGATCTCCACCCAGGAGTTGGATTTCAATGCTGGTGGGAAACCTCTGATCCCTGCCCATGGATTCGGGGGTTTGCCCGTGAGCCATGATACCGGTGTTGCGCAGGGCCCAGCTCGGACCTCCCTCACTTTGTTCGCCGTAAAATCGGTACTCCATGCGAAACTTGTAGTGGGAAAAGGAATCCCGAAAGAAGATATGACCGAAACGATTGTCGAAAGACGCGAACTGATCGTAACTGGTTCTCATAAGGCCATCCTCCACCCGGAAAATATTTCCGGGATTTTCCCCCAATTCGTAACCGTTGACTTTGACCGTCCAACCATCGAGATTTTTTCCGTTGAACAACGAGACCCATTCCTTCCCCCCGGTATTGAGTTCGCGGATACGGAGGTTCCTCCAGGCCACGGACATGGTGCCCGATTCGGCGTCTATACTGTGAACCTGCAGGCCGATAAATCCTTCCTTATGGTCCCGGTAGCGCTCCTCATCGACCAGATCCGATACCGGGTTCCCATTGATCCAGGTTTGGATGCGGGGGCCGTTCGCCACGATGCGGTAATGATTCCAGTCGTCGTTTTTGAAATGCGAATGCTCAATGCGCTTTTCTTGGGGGGTCATCCACCCTCCGGCACGCTCTCCGTAGATGTAGCCGGCAAGACCATTTTTCTTTTCAATTTCCACCTGGGGCCCGTAAACCGTCTCGATCTCCTTGCCGCGGACCGTTTCCCACCTCGCCTTGGAGCGAATTTGCACGCCGGAGTTGAGAAGATGGTTCAGTTTGACCTCGAATTCCAGTTCGAAGTCGCGGTAGAGGTTCCAGGTGGTCAGGAAGGTGTTATGGCCCGGGCCGTTGTTGCCCACGATGGCGCCGTCGCGTATCTCGTAAGTGGCGCCGCCGCCGCGAATGGTCCAGCCATCGAAGTCCTTTCCGTTAAAGAGTTCGGACCAATTTTCAGAACCCTGGGCCGTTGCCCCGGACAAAAAGGATACCGCGGCCAAGCCGAGGATGAAGGAATGGAAGCGTTTATGCATGATGTATCTGTCGAGTATGGATTAAATGCCGGTGTCTTCCCACCACTCGCCAGGAGGCGTCCAGTCGGGATCGGGAACGTCGGCCGGAATAAAGAGCACATCGGGGCGGTCAGCCGCCCTCAGCCTCGGGCTGGCCAGGAGAATTACGGGAATGAATAGCGATCGCTTATTCAGCATATCTTCCCAGTCAAAGACCCCAACCCTGGCGAGACAAGATGCTTTTCCTCAGCCATGGCAAATCACTTCACCGTATGGAAAGTGGAATTTGTTTGAAAGTTTTCCCTAAAACCCGTGATTTGAACCCCACCATGGCCTTTTCCAATACGGCAACAAAAATCATTCTATCAACTGCCCTTTTCCTTCCCTGCCTTTGGGGCCCGGCCAAACCACCCAACTTCTTCGTGGTCCTGGCCGATGACATGGGATTCTCCGACGCGGGATGCTATGGGGGCGAGGTCCAAACCCCCAACCTCGACCGGCTGGCCGCCGAAGGATTGCGTTTTTCCCAGTTTTATTCAACCGGGCGATGCTGGCCGTCGCGGGCCGTCATCCTGACCGGATATTATGCCCAGCAGGTGGGAATGGATCCTCGCAAAGGCAAGGAGTGGCCGGTCTGGAGCCGCATGCTTCCCTTGCGACTCAAGGAAATGGGATACCGCAATTACCATTCCGGCAAATGGCACGTCAAGGGAACCCCGGCGGACCCAAAAAATAGTGGATTCGACCGTTCCTATTGGACCCGGTCCTGGGACCGCTTTTTCAGCCCGCAAAAACATTGGCTGGACGATCAACCCCTGCCCCCTGTGCCCCGGGGAACCGATTATTACGTTACCACCGATATGGCGGATCGCGCCATTGAGTTTCTGGTGGAGCATGAACGGGAAACCCCGGAGCAGCCATTTTTCTGCTACCTGGCCTTTATTGCCCCGCATTTTCCCCTTCACGCCCTGCCCCAGGATATTGCCAAGTATGAGGACGCCTATTTGAAGGGTTGGGATGTGGTGAGAAAGGAACGCTGGGAACGGGTGCAGTCGATGGGGCTGGTCCAATCCGGGCTGGCCAGACGGCGAGGGGATATCTTTCCGCCGTGGAATTTGTCCCAGGAAGAACTGATCGATCAAATTGACACCGGGGAGATTGGTTTCGCCTTGCCTTGGGAGGAATTGACGGCCGAGCAACAACGCTTTCAGGCCACCAAAATGGCCATCCACGCCGCCATGGTGGATCGAATGGATTACGAAATCGGCCGCGTCATGCGCCAGATCTCGGCCATGGGAGAAGCGGACAATACCGTTTTCTTTTTCATGGTCGATAACGGAGCCAGTGGAGAAATCATCAACCGCGGCGATAAACACGATCCCTCCGCTCCCCTGGGTTCGGCCGGTTCCTACCTGTGTTTGGGGCCCGGTTGGTCGACGGCTTCCAATTCTCCTCTCTCCCTGCACAAGCATTGGAACCACGAGGGCGGCATAGCCTCGCCTTTCATCGTGCATTGGCCCGGCGGAATTCAGTCGGGAGGGGAACTGCGCCATGTCCCAGGTCACTTCATCGACCTGGTCCCCACTATTTTAGAGTTGGCTGGGGTAGGGGAGAAAACCCCGGAAATCGGGCCCCGCTTACCCGGGCGCAGTTTGGCGCCGGCCTTTGCGGGTGACCCGGATTGGGAAGATCGCGAGTTTTTCTTTGCCCATTCCGGCAACCGGGCTTTGCGCCGGGGCGACTGGAAAGCCGTCATGCGCCGCGATAACGGCAATCGCTGGGAGCTCTATCAAATTGCCGAGGACCGGGCCGAACTCCACGACTTGGCCCGGGCCCATCCCGACCGGCTTAACACACTGGTTTCCCGCTGGGAAGCGCTGCAAACCCAGTACGACGAAGATTTCCTGTCGGGTGCGGAAACGAATTGAGCCGAAACAAATTAGAACCTCAATTGCCCAAGGGACATGAAATTCAAGTTTTTAACCCTGAGTTGGTTCCTTTGGTGGACCGCCGGGATGCCAATAGTTGCCATGGATAAGCCGAACATCCTATGGCTATCTTCAGAAGATCACGGCCCTCACCTGGGGTGTTACGGAGATGCTTACGCCACCACCCCCCATATCGACGCATTCGCCGAGCGCAGCTTCCGCTACACCAAAGCCAGTTCCAATGCTCCGGTTTGCGCCCCCGCACGAACCACCATCATCTCGGGCATGTACCCGCCGTCCACGGGAGGCCAACACATGCGATCGCGCGCCCCCGCTCCATCCTACCTGAATTTTTTTCCCCTCTATTTGCAGGAAGCCGGTTATTACACCACCAACAACAGCAAGGAAGATTACAACCTGACCACCGATAACAAGGGTTGGGACGAATCCTCCAATAAGGCCCACTGGAAAAATCGTCCGGAGGAAAAACCGTTTTTTGCCGTATTCAATTTCACAGGCACCCACGAAAGCAAGATTCGCAATAAAAACCCCAACCCTGTACACGATCCCGCCTTGGCTACCCTGCCCCCCTATCATCCGGATACCCCCGAGGTGCGCAAGGATTGGGCTCAATACTACGACCGCCTGACCGAAGCGGACGATTTTTTCGCGATGCGGATGAAAGAATTGGAGGACACGGGGCTGTCCCGGGACACCATCGTATTTTTCTGGGCGGATCACGGTTCCGGCATGCCCCGCAGCAAACGTTATCCGGGTTGGTCCGGGTTGCACGTGCCCTTGATCGTGCATTTCCCCCCCAAATGGGCCCATCTGGCTCCCGATGGCTACGAGGGGGGGGGTAGTTCCGACCGGTTGGTGGCATTTATCGATTTCGCCCCGACCATGTTGTCCCTGGCCGGTGTGACGATCCCGGAATACCATCACGGCCATGCCTTCGCCGGAGACCAGCAGACGGAGAACCCGCCATACTCTTTCGGATTTCGCGGCCGGATGGATGAACGGTCCGACTTTGTCCGCAGCATAACCGATGGGCGCTACCTCTACATGCGCAATTTTTACCGGCACCTCCCCCACGGCCAATTTGTCCACTACCAGCAGCAGACTCCGACCACCTCGGTATGGTATGGGAAATTTCTGGACGGCGAATTGGACGCCATTCAATCCGCCTTCTGGGAACCGCGTCCGCGAGAAGAACTCTACGATTTGGAAAACGATTACCACTCCGTAGACAATCTGGCCGAATCTGCTCCACATCAGCCCATAAAATCCAGGTTGAGCCAGGCTTTGGACGAAAACATGGTCGCTACCGGAGATCTCGGATTTCTGCCCGAACCCATGTTGCGGAAAATTATTTTGAGTGGAACATCCCCGGCGGAATCCGACCGCACTCAGTTGGGTCACGCTCCAACCTGGGGAAACACCGTCTTGAAACTGCGGGATCTCGAAAAGGAATTACCCGGGAATCTGAAGCACCCGCTTCCCGAGCGGCGCTATTGGATCCTCATGCAGGTCTTGGCCGAAGGCCCCGGAATTGCCTATGACCTCAATGAGCACCTTCTGGAAAAGGCCCTCGATGATGCCGAACCGATCGTAGCGGTGGCCGCGGCCGAGTGCCTGGGAAGGTTCAGTTCCCGCGGGAACCTTCAAGAAAAGGCCATTTCCACCCTCATGCGATACGCAACCTTTCCCCAAAACGAGTTCATCCTCTCCATTCACGCCCTCAATGCCCTGGATCATTTGAAAAGCCAGGGCCGATCTTTGCCGGCGGAGGCGGGTAAACTTACGGTTGAGCATGAAATGATACCGAGATGGGGGAACAGTTATCGGCGACAACTCATCGATCGACTCTGATGGAATGGGGGGGAGAAAGGCACAGAGGCACAAAGGCACAGAGGAATTGGGAATGGAACATGGATGCACAGGATGAGCAGGATTTTGGAATTGACTCTCGCAAAGCCCGCGAAGAGGCGCACAGACATATTTGCCTGCTTTCAAACGTAGGAGCGGCTTTATGCCGCGATTGGGGTGAGGCTGTTTCGTGGGATCGCGGCTCCAGCACCGTCATCGGTGGTTAATCCTCCCCTCTCCGCATCTCGGAACCTCCGCATCTCAGAATCTCCATTCAATTCCTAATTCGCACCCTTGGGCGCTTTCTCCCTCTCTGCATCTCTTATCCTAACCCGCATGTCTCACAATTCACTCACCTTGGCCTGTAATTCGAGCGATCCCACCTCAGGAGTTACTCTCTTGAGCATTCCCGCGATCATTTGTCCAAGGTCCTCATTGTCGGTCCGCTTGGCTAAAAAATAGAGCCGGTAAAGGTCTTCCTCATCGGCAATGTTGGCCAACGTCCGCAGCGCTTGCCGGGCCAGATTGGCGTTCTCGCCGTTGACAATCCTGAACAACCGGTTTTTGGCGTTGGGCATATCCCGATAGATCAGCGCCTCAATGGCGGTGGCGGCATCGGACTCGGAATCGGAGTTCAGCATTTTTTGCAACCGACCGTTCCAAGCGGAGCTCTGCATTCTTTCCAGCGCGTGGATTGCGGCCTGCTTCATCCCCTGGTCGCGGCCGCTGAAGTGGCGGAGGACCAGGTCAATGGAACGTCCGCTTCCGACTGCGGCCAGGGCGCGAATGGCCTCTACCTGGATATCCCGGTTACCTGTCTCGGCAGCCTCAAGGGCCAGGTCCTCCGGCTCCCTTCCCGAAAAGGCGGACAATCCCCCCAGAATAACCCGCCAATCGTCGGCGGAAAAATTTCCCCGTTCTTCCCGCGCCAGATTCTGCTTTCCGTGAGTCAGCGCGAGGTGAAGGGCAGTGGTCCGGAGACCCGGATCTGAACCCGACAAGGAGGATCGGAGGATTTTGACCGATTGGCCGTGCCCCGATTCGACCAGGCGGGTCAAGGCGGCCTGTCGATTAGCCGAACTCAATCCCGATTCATGAATTTGAATCAGTACCGCTTCCGCCGTTTCCGCCAGGGAAACGAGGGCGCGCTCCAAATCCAACCGCAATTCCGGCGCCGGTTGTGAGCGGTAAGCCCGTTGCAGCGCCCGCGCCGCCTCGCTCGTGCCCAATTTGGCCAGCGCATGGATCGATTCGATGGCCGGGAGGGAATCCTCCCCCTCAAGTCCTTTGGAAAAGTAGCCGAGGGCATCGGGATCTTTCCGGTTCGCCAACGACCGCATGTAAGTCTGCCGGGCTCCGTCCTCGGCGGATTGGCGGATTGCTCGCTTCAAAGCATCGGAGGCTTCCGGGCCAGGAATCTGTTCCAGCGCTTGACGGGCCAATTCCGCCTGCAAGGCGTTGCCCCCCGACATGATTCTGCTCAATGGCATTACCGCGGTTGCGGTTCCCACCCGCCCCAGTTGCCGGAGGATGTATTTTTTGGCCTCATCCGACACCGAGGGATCCTGCAGGCAATCGAGCAAACCCTGGGTCGTCTTTTCAGCTCCTTCACGTTGGCCCGGAGCGGTTTGGCGGGCCACAAAGGCGGCGAGTCGGGCCCGAGCCCGGTATTGGATTTCGGGATCTTCCTCAGAAAAACCCCGCACGATTTCCAACAGGTCCTCGGTGTATGGGTTGGACCATGAGGGGGAGAAAACCCCAATGGTCAGAACCAGGAAGGACATAATTTGCCTCAGGCGTTTCATGATAGTCGATGTTCGGTAAAGGGGTGGGTTACCCGATCAAGTGGTAGGGAGCGCGGCGGGGGCGGGTTTGCCATTTGGCCGCTTGCGGATCGCCCAGGATTCTTTCCGTTTTCGGGTCCCAGTCAATGGGACGGCCGAGGCGCTCCGAGATACCGGCCAGGTGACAAATGGTGGCGGTGCGGTGACCGATGCCCACGTGACAAATCGGTTGGTTGCGACTGCGGATACCATCAAGCCAATTCCGGCGATGGTCCTCTGATTGGTAAAGGCGCTGATCGGTCGTTTTCAATACCGTGTTCTTCAGGGATGCCGGTTCAGTTTCCAGTTTGTTTCCCCGGCTGACCCGAACTTCACCTTCTTCACCCATGAAGCGGATCATATGACCCTTGCCGTCGTAACCCCGAATAATTTTGGTTGCGTCGTCGTAAATGTAATACTGATAGGGCTCCCCTTTGTAACCTTTGGGGACGAAGTGAACGGGGCCGGTTTCATCCCTGCCCAGGGCCCACTGCACTATATCGTAGTGATGAGCCCCCCAGTCGCCGTTTTTCCGGGAGCCATAATCCCAGAAACGGCGCCAGCCGCCACCGTAATCCCCCTTGATCCGAAGTTCATTGTAGGGCTCCCAGGGGGCCGGGCCCAACCAGCGGTCGTAGTTTAAACCCTTTGGAATAGGCTCGGCCGGATACTGGGTGGGGGGAGGGAAATCCCCCAGGCGCACGGCCACCGTGTGGACCTTGCCGATATATCCGTTGCGGACCAGTTCAGCGGCCTTGCGAAAGGCCCAATTGGACCGTTGCTGACTGCCAACCTGAAGGACCCGACCGTAGCGGCGACACAATTTCCGCATGATTTTGCCCTCTTCGATGGTCAGGGTCATGGGTTTCTCCACGTAAACGTCCTTGCCCGATTTCATGGCGTCGATGGAAATTTTGGCATGCCAATGATCGGGGGTTCCCACCACGACCGCATCGATATCGTCCCGGGCCAACATGTCTTCGTAAAATTCATAGGTCGGGCAGGCTTCTCCCTGAACGTTTTTTACTTCGGCCCGCGCCCGTTCCAGTTCCCAGGTTTTGACGTCGCTCAGGGCCACGACCTGAACATCGTCCGCCCCGAGGTGATATTGGCGGTGACCCTGCATGATTTTACCGTTTCCAACCAGCCCGAGGTTGATGCGGCTGTTGGGCGCGGAATGCTTGCCTTTCAGTCCCAGGGCGCGGGAGGGCGCGATGGAGGGCAGGGAGAAAGCCGCAGCCGCAGCGAGCGATTGTTTTAAAGCAATTCTACGGGAGATTTTTTTCATGTTATCGGGCAATTGTCGGAATTCATCCCCTCCAGTCTCCCCATGGATAGGGTGGGGGAAGGGCAACCAAAAGAAAATCCACTGTAGATTAAAGGCTTCCCTCCCGTTATACCAACATCGAAATTATTTTTCCACCCGGGCCATCGGGATAAACCACGGAATGGAAACGGCCTGGACATCCACCCCAACCCGCTTTTACTGGGGGCCCTTTCCATCAGCCCTCGATTCATGACAGCAAAATTCAACAAAGCGACGGTTCTCACCCTGGTTTGGGTCCTGGCCTGGACGGGATTATTCCCCGGCAGCGCCGCAGCCGAGTGGGAAAACCTTTTTGACGGAACAACTTTACAAGGATGGGAAACCAAAAATGGATGGGCGGAATTCCGGGTCGAGGATGGGGCCATAGTAGGAAAATCCGTGGTTCAATCGCCCAACACCTTTTTGGCCACGAAAATGGTTTACCGAGATTTTGTTTTGGAGTTGGAGGTGAAGGTGGATGAGGGCCTGAACTCAGGGATCCAGTTCCGCAGTTCGAGCTTTCCCGAGTACCGGGAGGGCCGCGTCCACGGCTACCAATACGAATTGGATACTGGCCCGCGCGCCTGGTCGGCCGGCATTTTCGACGAAGCCCGGCGCGGCTGGCTCTACCCGGTTGATTTTAATCCGAGAGCCAAAACGCTGTTTAAACAAAACGAATGGAATCAGGTGAAGATCGAGTGCGTGGGCCCTTCGTTGCGCACCTGGTTGAACGGAAAACCGGTGGCCCACCTCATGGACGATCTTACCAAAAAAGGATTCATCGCCCTGCAGGTGCATGGGGTCGGGAGCAGGGACCATTTAGTCGGCAGGGAGATAGCCTGGCGCAATATCCGCATCGATACCGCGATCGCCAAGCCGACCCCCAGTCGCGGCCTTTACATCCGCAACCTCATCCCCAACAGCGTCAGCCCCGATGAAGCGGCCCAGGGATGGAAGTTGCTTTGGAACGGGAAAAACCTGAACGGCTGGCGCAATGTCGGGAAAAATTCAGCGCCGGAAAAAGGCTGGATGGTGGAGGACGATAGGCTGACCGTACAAGCCTCCCAACCGGGACAAGCGAAAATCGGCGGCGACATCATCGCCCAGGACCCCTACGGCGTGTTTGAACTGGACCTGGAATTCAAGATCACTCCCGGAGCCAACAGCGGGATAAAATACTTTGCCACGGAAAAGGGCAACTCGGCCTTGGGTTTGGAGTATCAGATCCTCGACGATAAAAGGCATCCCGATGCAAAAAAAGGGGTGGTGGGCAACCGGACTTGCGCCTCGCTCTACGACCTCATCCCCTCCGACCGTTTCGTATCCCACCGAAAAGTTCCGGTGGAAGTGGGTAAGTGGAATCATGCCCGGATCATTGCCCGTCCCAACGGCGTGGTCCAACACTGGTTGAACGGATTCAAAGTGTTGCAATACCAGCGCGGCAACAGCATCTTCCGTGCCCTCGTCGCCCGCAGCAAGTTCGCGGGGCTGGAAGGATTCGGCTTGGCCGATAAAGGGTATATCTCCCTGCAGGACCACAAAAACGAAGTGAGCTTCAGGAGCATCAAAATCCGCCCTCTCTAACCGGAGACAGATAGGCGCCCAAGGGCGCCAATGAGGAATGAGGAATGGGGAGAGCGGGGAATTGACTCTCGCAAAGCCCGCGAAGGACGCAAAAGGATGCGCAGACATATTTTTCTGTTTTCAGTCGTAGGAGCGGCTTTACGCCGTGATCCCACGAAACAGCTTCACCCCAATCGCGGCATAAAGCCGCTCCTACAACTGAAAACCACCACTCTTCGGCCATTTTTTCGATCAGGATCAAGATTGAGGGGCAACCTGTCCTGCGCTGGGCCGTGCGGAGCCTCTTGACCTGCGTAGCGTTGCGAAGCACGGTTTAGGTGAAGCAGGACCCGTGCCCATCCGCTTTCCCGAGAACATCCCTTCCATCCGCCAACCCCCAAATCGAAGCATTCCTAATTCTTAATTCCTAATTCCTCATTCGCGCCCTTGGGCGCTTCCTCTCCCCCCATTAATCGGGCTGATACGGTTCGAGGAGGCGGAAAATACGGGTTTTCCCCAATCGGACGAATTCGGGCAATCCATTTTCCTCGGGAACCTCGACATCGCCCTGAATCAGGGGAAGGGCATACTTTACAAATTGGTAGCTCATGCTGGTGCCGTCTTCATTGATCCAGTCCACCGGCAGGGGTTTTACGGCATCGGCCACTTCGCTTAGATTGGCCAATCCGGTATTACAAACATAATGTTCCGATTCGCCCCGCACCAGGGTGATCATTTTGTCGGTTATCCCGGTGATGGCGGCGTGAACGGCGGCCTGACCCGCCAAGTAGGCCTCGTCACTGTCGATTTGGGAAGCATGGGTGGCGGCGGCCCTTTGGCTGATACCCAGCTTGGCCGTGCGGGCTTTCAATCGCAAGAGGGATTCGACGAGTTCGCGCAAATATTCCCCGGCTCCCCCCAACTGGGCGTGGCCGAAGACGTCGCTCGAGGAAGAACTTGTATGCACATAATTGCCCGCCTCATCGACCAGTCCTTCCCCCACCACGATCATGCAATAACGATCCCGGGATAAGACGCGTCGCACATCGGCCAGGAATTTTTCGGTGCTGAAGGCTACTTCCGGCAAATAAATGAGGTGGGGAGGATCATTGGGTTTGTCGCGGCGCTTGGCCAAAGATGCTCCCGCCGCAATCCAGCCGGCGTTGCGCCCCATTACCTCCAGAATGGACACCAGATCTCCCTGCCCCATCGACTCGTGGTCACAAGCCATTTCCCGAACCACGGTGGAAACATGCTTGATAACGCTTCCGTAACCAGGGCAGTGGTCGGTCGAGACGATGTCGTTGTCGATGGTTTTGGGTATGCCGATGACGCGCATTTCGTAGTCGTTTTCCCGGGCCAGGGCAGAGATCTTCGCCGCCGTTCCCTGTGAATCATTTCCCCCGGCGTAGAAAAAGAAGCGGATGTTGTGGGCCTGGAAAACCTGCAGGACGCGCTTAAATTCGTTGGTCTTCTTCAATTTGTAGCGGCAGGTGCCCAAGGCCGACCCCGGGGTGTGCCGCAACCCTCGAATGGCCTGTTGGGATTCCCAGGCCAAATCGATCAGGTCTTCATTGAGGATTCCCAGAACCCCATTGAGCCCGCCGTAAATTTCCTCGATGCATTCGTGGTTGAGAGCTTCGTTGACAGCCCCTGCGACGCTCGAGTTTATGACGGAGGTTGGGCCACCGGATTGGGCCACCAGACAATTTCCCACTAGTTCAGACATAGGGTATTTCAAAGAGATTAAGAGGGAAATTAGATTTCCCTGTTTGAGCTTGGCAACCATTTAGAAGGGCCAAGGAAAAAAAAGGGAGCAGTTGTCCCGTTTCAATCCGGGGGACCGGTCCCAACAACCGGCCGATCGGGTTAGAGAATCTTGCTCGGCCGGTAGTGGGTCGCTTCCGGGTAGCGGGCTTTGACATCCTCGATGCATTTGGCCAAGCGGTCTACCTGATGGCGGGCCATCCCGCAAAGGCGGGCCTCGTCCAGGAAAATGGCCTTGAGCTTTCCGGAACTGAGGGGAAGGCGGTCGTCCGCGGCCAGACGGTTCAGCAGGTCGTTGTTGCTTTTCCTGCCCGACCTCAAGTCGCGCACCGTAGCCAGGGCATGCTCTTTAATGGCCTCATGAGCGGTCTCTCGCCCGGCCCCCGCTTTGACCGCTTCCATCAGGATGGTGGTTGCGCCGAGGAAGGGAAAATATTTTTCATTTTCCAAACGTATGGTTTCGGGAAAGGCCTCCAATTGGTCGATTACGGTGAGGAAGGTCTCCAATTGGCCATCCAAGGCGAAGACGGCGTTGGGCAAGGCCATGCGGCGGACGACGGAACAGGAGACATCCCCTTCGTTCCACTGATCCCCGGCCAGCCCGGCCGTCATATTGAGGTAGCCGTTGAGCAGGGTATGAAAGCCGTTGATGCGTTCACAACTTCTACTGTTCATCTTGTGGGGCATGGCGGATGAGCCGACCTGTCCTTGGGCAAACCCCTCGCTGATCAGTTCGTGTCCCGCCATGAGCCGCAACTGCTTGGCAAAGTTGCTCAGCGCCGAACTTACCTGGAAAAAAGTCGCCACCGTTTCAAAGTCCAGACTGCGCGGATAGACCTGTCCCACATTGGTGAAGACTTTTTCCATTCCCAGGTGGGCCACGACCCTCCGCTCCAGTTCGAAAACCTTGTCTTCGTCGCCCTCAAAGAGGGTCAGGCTATCGAGTTGGGTGCCCACCGCGCCCTTCAAACCGCGGGCGGGGTATTGGTCGACCAGCGACTCCAGTCCCTTCAGGCCGAGGGACAGCTCTTCCGCAAACATGGCCAGGCGCTTGCCCAAGGTGGTAGGTTGAGCCGCCACGTTGTGCGTTCGACCGGATATGAGGATGTCTTTCAACTCCAACGCCTTGTCAGTCAACCGGATGAGGGATGCCGCCACCTTGGTGCGGAGGACGCACAGCGAGTTGTAAACCTGCAATTGCTCCACGTTTTCGGTCAGGTCCCGGCTGGTCATTCCCTTATGGATGTGTTCGTGCCCGGCCAAAGCGTTGAATTCATCGATGCGACTCTTCACATCGTGCAGGAGCTGGAACTCTCGCCGCCGAATGGACGCGAAGTCGACTTGTTCCTTGACCGCCTCGTAATCGTCGATCGCCTCCCGCGGGATATCCAATCCCAGGTCTCTCTGGGCCTTCATCACCGCAATCCAGAGTTCGCGCTCCAGGACAATCCGACCCCGGTTGGACCAGATTTTGCAAATGGCGGCAGAGGCGTAGCGCTCGGCTAAAGTGTTTGGTATCATGGAGAGGGGGAAGCGCCCAAGGGCGCGAATTAGGAATTAGGAATTAGGAATGGGGAGAGATGGAGTGGGGGGGGGGAGATGGAGAGAATTGACCACGGATGGGTCTCAATCTCAATCTTGATCTTGATCGTGATCCTGATCGTGATCGAAAAAATGGCTGAAGAATGGTCGTTTTAAGCTGTAGGAGCGGCTTTACGCCGCGACCCCACGAAACAGCCTCACCGCAATCGCGGCGTAAAGCCGCTCCTACAATGATTCTCAACCCGCCAACCGGAAATTGGAAAAATAGCCACAAAAGAACGCAAAAGGCGCAAAAACACACTTTTCCCTCGCAGCACCTCGGCACCTCAGAATTTCAGAAACTCTATTCAATTCCACCACTCCACCACTCCATTATTCCATTATTCCACCACTCCACCACTCCCTAATTCCTAATTCCTAATTGGCGCGCCTATACCCTTGGCGCGCTTCAACGGCTTAAACACCGCACCATCATTTCGCGCATGACCTCCAATTGCTCGTTGGGGCGACCGAGGATTTCCCTGAAACCTCGCAGAAATTCCTTTTGAAAATCCACCAGTTCCTTGAGAGTGAGCCGCCCCAAGGGTTCGGCCAGGCGACTCAGATACCAGGGGTGTTGGGAAAAGACGTTAAAAGAGGATTTTCCAATCTCGCCCGCGTAGGCCTCGGCATGCAAAGCGGCGGCTCGATCCATGCTCGCCTTGTCTATGCTGCGAGGACCCTGGCGAATCTGGCCGCTCATGAGCAGGACTTTGAGTTGGATCATCAACCGGTTGCGGTTTTGCAGGAGGGTGAGAAGTTGTCGGGAATCTTTGGTATTAAAAAAATAGCGGCGAAGGGCATCGAGGGCCCATTCGAGCTTCAAGGAAAAAAAGGCCTCCACTGGTTCGAAGAAATCCCCCTCCCCGAAATTGGGCACCAGTTGGTTGAGCAGTTCTTCGGTGACCTCCACCGGTTCGTCCCCGAGATAGGTGGCCAATTTGCGCACTTCTTCCAATGCGAGGCGGGCGTTGCCGCTCAATTTGCCCATGAGAATGTTGACCAGTGAGAAAGGAATGTCGATGCCGAACCGTTCACTTTCCCGTTTGATCAAGTCGCGCAGATGGGCTTCCCGGTCTGCCGGTTTTTTGGAATCAGCCAAATGATAGTCGGAATTTTTTGCACACCATCTGGGGAAGGACCTGCGGCGGTCCACCGGGGAAGCGGAAAGAATAACCGAGACCGCCTCCGGATTGAGCGATTCCAGCACCCTTCGCATGCTTTCGACCTGGTCCAGGGTTCCTTGCGCGCGTCCGGTTCTCGAATCGGCCAGGAAAGTGATGCCCTTGAACCAGACAACCTTCCTGTCCCCGAAAAGGGGGATGCACTGGATGGCGGAGGTGAACTGGTTGACCGCCTTTTCCACCTCGGCTAAATTACCGGCCGATCCCACCACGATTTCACAACCGAAGGAGGGGTCCTCCACGTCCTTGCTCATTTCCTGGTAGATCTCCCGCGCTCGCCGCCCCACCAAGAAATCGTCCTCTCCACAGACGAAAGAAAAATTTGGCGTGGCCATAGGAAAGGAAATGGGATTGCTGCAAACGGCTATAAAACAAAATGGAAGTCGGAGGCCATTCGGGTCAAGACGGAATGCCGCTTGGTTAACCACAGAGGGGAAGCGCCCAATGCGCGCCAATTAGGAATGGGGAGGGAAAAACCACGGATTTCACGGATGGGCACGGAACCCGCTTCGCCAGAAGCCTACCATGCCTCGCCTAAACCGTGCTTCCCAAAGCTACCATGCTTCGCCTAAAGGCTTCGCACGGCACAGCGCAGGACAGGTTGGCCCTCAATCGTGATCGTGATCCTGATCATGATCTCTCAGCCTCACCATTCCCCCACTCCACCACTCCATCACTCCATCTCTCCCCATTCCTCATTCCTAACCCGCATTTCTCACAAATTTCTGAGTTTCTGCTCTGAGGCGCCCATCAGCGGGGCCCGGAACAACTCGGCGGCTTCCAGCTAAAATTTTTCTCTCATTTTTCTCTCAGATTGGCCAAAACGATGCCGCTCAAAGCCCATTTCGCATCCCGTTTTTGTCAGCGGCAAAAATCCTCCATGGCCCCTCTCATTGGGGGATCAGATCCAACCGCCAGCACTGCACAAGAGAGTTATTTTAGGTGAACCCATCAGCCTGTAAGTTGGCGTGGGCCTTGGCAAAGTCCTGCCAATAGGGGTAAGAGCTAGCCAACTCAAAATGGATGCGCCGGCAACTGATGCGCACACGCGCCGCGATCTTGAACAGCTTCAAGCGTATCTGGCCAATCGTGGCGCGGGCCCACTGGGTGCCTTTGAGCACCTCGGCCTGCAGCCTGGAGAGTATCAGGTGGGCAAAACTCGAAAACCACAATCGCAACTGGTTGGAAGCTTTGAAGTGCGTGCTGGTGCGATCGGCAAACAGGTCGAGTTGTTGCTCCTTGATGCGGTTCTCCATGTCCCCTCGGGCACAGTAAAACTGCTCGTAGAGGCGCCTCGCCGCAAAGCGCTCGGGAGCATCTCCGGCGAAACCTTCCGCCGGCAAGTTGGTCACCACAAAACGCGGATTTTTCCCTTTGGCCAACATCTCAGCTTTGCCCACCACCCGCCGAAATCGACTCCAGCTTTTTGTCGTGCGGTAGCCAAACTCGATAAACTGCCGATACGGCAAAGCGCTTTGCCCGGCTTCAATTTCCTGGAGCATCTCTTCGAAGGTATTCTTCATCAGCTCTTTAATCGTCGGGTTCTTGGCCAATCCGAAGCAATAATACAGCTTCTCTTTCTCACAAAAGTTCATGATCGCATCGCGGGCAAATCCACTGTCTGCACGCACAATTATGCGCATCTTTTTGCCAAAACGCCGCCGGACCTCCGGCACGATCTTAGCCAGCGCCTCTTCGGTGCCATCGCTGCCGTCGCGTTTGCAGTCTCTCAACTGCGCCCACAAAGGAATGTTGTCGCAAAAACAATACAGCGGCATGTAGCAGTAGCTTTTATAGTAGCCATGAAAATAGGCTCCCTCCTGTTGGCCATGCAACGGATCATCGGTGGCATCGAAGTCCAACACGATCTCCTTGCTTTGGGGAGGGATCGCCTTGAGCCCTTCGCTTATGAGCAAGGCTTCAATACTCTCGGCATTGGCCAAAATTTTATAGTAACGTCCATCGCCTCCGCAGGCTCCCAACTCCAAGCGATTAAGGGTGGCATGCGCGGCCAGAGCTTTGCCGCGGTCCGCTTTACGGATGCGTTTCTCACCGGTGATATCAGTCTTGCCCGCCAACAAGGCATGCACCGGGTCCAGGCGCAGGCGGTCGTGGTCATTGATATCCTCATAACCCAGGATAATCCCGTTGATGCGCTGGGCCAACAACTCCTCCGGACGGTGTTCGACAAACCCTTGATTACGCAAATCCACAAAGCAACGGGACAACTTTCTGAGGATGCGGTGGCGCCGTTCCATTTCACGCAGAATGAGCGCTCCACCCTCACTACTGAGATAGCCCCCTTTGAAATCCACCGTCACTTTTCGGCTGTTTAAGCCTTGAAATTGGAAAACCTTTTGGCTACAGTGTGTCATTGTCCTGGTTGTTGTTGGTGTTTATGTAACTTTCTTAAAATCAACAACTTAACATCTGCAACAACCTAGGACAACTCTTTTTTGTGAGTTTTTCGGGCTAATTCCTAATTGGCGCCCTTGGGCGCCTTCCCATCCTGTTCATCCTGTGCATCCATGTTCCATTCCCCTCTTCCCCATCCCTAATCCGATTTGGAATTCGGGTCAGGGGCGATTGGCCATATTTTTCAGAACGCGGCGGCGCAGCATGTCCAGCGCGGTGTTCACGCTGCGCTCCCGCACGATGCCGCGATTTCCCCGGACCGTTAAGCGGTGGGCCAGGGATTGGCCGGGACCCCACAGACCTGCAAAGACGGTGCCGACCGGTTTTTCCTCCGTTCCGCCGCCGGGCCCGGCGATACCTGTGATGGAGAGGGCCCAGTCGGCCTGTAATTTTTCCGCCGCGCCCCTCGCCATGGCCATGGCCACGGGTTTGCTGACCGCGCCGTGCCGGGCCAAGTCGCTACGCGGGACCCCGAGGAGGTCCCGCTTGGAGCGGTTGGAATAGGTCACCAACCCTCCGAGAAAACAATCGGAAGATCCGGCCACACCGGTGAGGGCCGCCCCCAGCATGCCTCCGGTGCAGGATTCGGCCACGGCCAGGGTTTGTCTGTTTTGGCGGAGCAGGTCCAGCGCCACTTCGACCAACCCAGGCCGGCCGTAGGCCAGAAAATCGTGACCCAAGGCCGCTTCACATCGGGCGGCCAATTCCTGGATCGCTTGCATCGGGGTGCGGCCCGCTATGGAGGAAAGTCGAACGCTGACCGTGCCGTAGTGGGCGCAGTAGGCCACGTTGATGTCTTCCTGCGGGTCCAGAATCGGCTTGAGTTTCAGTTCTAGGGCCGACTCTCCTATGCCCGAAGTTTGAAAGGCGACCATGGAGCCGGTATCTGGCAGATGGCCTCCTTCCGCCAACCGCGTCAAAACCTGGTTTTCGAACATCGGTTTGAGTTCCAGGGGCGGACCTGGCAGCATGATGAGGAGCCTGCCCTCGTGTTCCAGCCAGATGCCGGGCGCGGTCCCCTGGGTGTTCATGATCAGTTGCGAGCCCTCCGGATAGAAAGCCTGTTTCCGGTTGTTGGGACCCATTTTGCGCCCGAAGACCTTGAACTTTTCCCGAATGTCAGCCTCTACCTCAGGGCTGTAGCGCAACTGCAACCCCAGCGTTTCGGCGATAATTTCCCGGGTGCGGTCATCCGATGTAGGTCCCAGGCCTCCCGTGGTGATGACCACATCCGATTCTCTCCAGGCCAGGGTGAAGTTGCGCTTTATTTCCTCAGCTTCGTCGCGGATGACCAGGTTCCGGTTGGGGGCGGCGCCTCGGCGGGCCAACTGTTCACCCAAGTAGGTCAGGTGACCGTTCGGGGTAAGGCCCAGGAGCAATTCATCTCCAATGGTGATGAGATCGATGATGGGTGGGGACATGGGCCAAGGGCTTTATTCAGACCGTAACGCCTTTGTTGACGCCGTGACAAATGGAGTTTTCTGGATAGTCGACCCCGAAAACTACCTAATCAGTTGTATATCAAGAGATTAATTTTGATTTTGCCTCAAAATTTTGACAAGCTGATTGTTACTCCCTGCCAAAAACATTGTCAAACAGGATGGCAGAGATTTTCACAATAACATCTTTGCGAGAGTCAATGTCTCTATCCCCAAATCCTTCCCATCTATATAATCCTGATCCTGATCTCTCCCCCCCTCACTCCATCACTCCATCATTCCATCCCCCCTAATTCCATCCCCCCTAATTCCTAATTCCTAATTGGCGCCCTTGGGCGCCTCCCATGCCCCCACCCGAACAGTCAAAGTTAAAGGAAAAGGTGCGCAAGTTGCCCAACCGGCCCGGCGTCTATTTGATGAAGGACCAACTCGGGAGCGTGATCTACGTGGGGAAGGCCAAAAATCTGAAGAAGCGGGTCGCCACCTACTTCCAGCCCTCGCGTAAGAAAATCAAACATCCAAAAATCCGCAGCCTGGTCTCCATGATCCGCGACTTTGATATCCTCCAGGTAAAAACGGAAACGGAAGCCCTCCTGCTGGAGAGCAAACTCATCCGCCAGTGGAAGCCCAAGTACAATTCCGCCTTCATGGACGACAAGCGCTTTCTCATGATCCGGCTGGATGAGCGGGCCAGGTTTCCCAAATTCCAGATGGTGCGGAATCAGCGCGATGACACCGCCCGCTACTTCGGGCCGTTTGCCTACTCCGGTATGCTCCGCAAGACCTTGGCCGAAATGCGCCTGAAGTTCGGGATACTGCTCAACGATACCACACCCCAAAAACAGGAGGACGGCGTCTATCGGCTCTACGACGATGTGCGGGCGGAAATTTACGGACACCCCAACTACGGGACCGCGGAAGACTTCAGGAAGCGGGTGGGGAAGGCCTGCGCTTTTCTGGAAGGGAAAACCCGGGAGTGGTTGGTTGAACTAAAGGATGCCATGCACGAAGCGGCCAAAGAACAGAAATTCGAGCGGGCCGCCGAATTGCGCGACGTGGTGGCTGCCCTGGAAAATACCATCGCGCGGGATCGCCGGTTCAAACGGGCTCCCACCCTCGTATCCGATAGCCGGCACGGCCTGAAGCAGTTGAGAAAAATTCTGGATCTACCGGACCTGCCCCGGCACATGGAGTGCTTCGACATTTCCCATATCTCGGGAACCTTTGTGGTGGCATCAATGGTCTGCTTCAAGGACGGCAAACCCGATTCTTCCAAATACCGCCGGTTCAAAATAAGGAGCTTCATCGGAAATGACGACTTCAGGGCCATGGAAGAAGTGGTGGGCCGCCGCTACCGCAGGTTGAGGAAAGAGAATAAGACCTTCCCCGACCTGGTGGTTATCGATGGCGGCACGGGACAGGTGGGAGCGGCCATCAAAGCCTTTTTCGCCCTCGGTCTGGAGCCCCCACCCCTCGTTGGACTGGCCAAGAAAAAAGAAACCATTATCTTCGCCGATGGAAGGCCACCCATGAATTTGATGCCGCAGTCCCCCGCCTTGAAATTGCTGCAACGGATCCGGGACGAAGCCCACCGATTCGCCAATTCCTTTAGCGCCCAATTGCGTTCCAAGAAGATCCGCCAATCGATATTACAGGACCTTCCCGGACTGGGAGTCGTGCGGCGGGGATTGTTGATGGATCATTTCCGCTCCCTCGACCGCCTCAAGCGGGCCAGCGTTGAGGACATTCAATCCGTTCCGGGATTCGGCCCCAAACTGTCCCGCCAACTCTGGCGCTTCCTCCAGCGCCACAAAAAGGGAGGGAGAAAGGCGCCCAAGGGCGCCAATGAGGAATGAGGAATTAAGAATTAGGAATGGGGGAAGGGGAATGAGGGTTGGCGGGTGGAGGTCTCTGTAGGAGCGGCTTTACGCCGCGATTGGGGTGAGGCTGTTTGGAAGATCGAGGGCCAACCTGTCCTGCCGCAGCCTCTTGACCTGCGCTGTGCCGTGCGAAGCCTTTAGGCGAAGCATGGTAGCGTTGCGAAGCACGGTTTGGGCGAAGCGGGATCCGTGCCCATCCGCTTTCCCGAGAACATCCCATCCATCCGCCAACACCCAAATCGAAGCATTCCTAATTCCTAATTCCTAATTCGCGCCCTTGGGCGCTTCCCCCCATTCCACCACTCCACCATTCTATCATTCCCCTTCTCTGCGCCCTCTGTGGTTAATCTTCTCCACGTCCTGCTTCGCGATGAGGAGATTTATGAGGTTCCGGGCCGCATTAAAATAATTCCCTGGGAATTACCTGTTTTCGAGGTAGATTTGACCGCATCGAAAAACCGTTTATAACATGAATCCTGTCAAGAATCACGAGGTGTGCTTCCCAGCCAACACCTTCTCTTTTTCCTTCCCGAGCAGGATGGATAGAAAATTTTCTCTCCGCACTGTCGGCCACCTTTTCGTCTTGTTGGTTTTGCTTTTGGGATTTGGCGGAAGTCCAACCGATGTGGCGGCCAATACCCGAACCAGGCCCAATGTCATCCTGATCATGGCCGACGACCTGGGTTACGAAACGCTCGGTTGTTATGGAGGGGTATCCTACGACACCCCGGTTTTGGATCGACTGGCGAAGACCGGGGTGCGCTTTGCCAATGCACATGCCCTTCCCCTCTGTACCCCGACGCGGGTGTCCCTGATGACGGGGAAATACAATTGGCGCAACTGGCATTCCTTTGGGATTCTGAAACCCGAGGAAAAAACCTTCGGCCATTGGATGAGCGACGCTGGATACCGCACCTGCATAGTGGGCAAATGGCAATTGCAGAGCTATAATCCGCCCGATTTCATGCCGGAATGGCGGGGCCTGGGACAACGGACCGAGGAGTCGGGTTTCGATGAATATTTTCTTTGGCATTCCGAGCACACCGAGGACAAGGGAAGCCGGTTTCCCGATCCGCACATAAATGACAACGGGGAATACCTGACGGATACGGAGGGCAAATACGGGCCCGATTTGTTTGTGGATTACCTGAACCATTTTATGGAACGCCACCGGGACCAGCCCTTTTTCGTCTACTACCCCATGGCATTGACCCATGGCCCTTTTCAACCCACCCCCGACAGTCCGGAATGGAGTGAGGACCGCCACCGGCAGGATGGGCGGTTTTTTCACGATATGGTGGAATACATGGATAAAATGGTCGGTCGCATCGA
Source organism: Opitutales bacterium (assembly GCA_965219475.1). Lineage (GTDB taxonomy): Bacteria > Verrucomicrobiota > Verrucomicrobiia > Opitutales > UBA2995 > JAABVD01. The sequence continues at coordinate 46,750 of CBDCNU010000003.1, forward strand.
GGCCAAGGTGATTGAATTGGGTTTGGCCAAGGATACGCTGATAATTTTTTACAGCGACAACGGTTCACCCCTGCACGCGCGTTCAAAGATGCGGGATGGCAGCATAGTTCCCGGAGGCAAGGGATCTACCAACCTTCGCGGCACTCATGTGCCCTTGATTGTAGCGTGGCCCGGAACGGCGGCATCGGGTCACGTGGTGGATGACCTTGTGGATTGCAATGACATTTTACCCACGATTTTCCAGGCCTGTGGCATCGATCCCCCCCGGGGAGAGGTATTTGACGGGGAATCGCTTCTTCCTCAAATCAATGGGCAGGCCGGTTCCCACCGGGATTGGGTGTTTTTTCATCATGATCCCTTGCCGGGGGTGAACAAGGAACGGTTCACCTTGCAGCGTTGGGCCATCGACAAACGCTGGAAGCTGTCCGAACAGAGTGGAAACCTCTACGACCTGATGGCTGACCCGGAGGAAACCCTGCCGATCGATCCGGCAAAGGCAGGGCCGGAGGCCGTTGCGGCTCGACGGAAATTACAATCGGTCATCGATAGCATGGGCATGGAGTATGACAATTGGGTTCGTCCGCATCCCCAATGACCTGGAAGAAAAAAGGGAGAGGATTAACCACAGAAAGCACAGAGGGAAAGCGCCCAAGGGCATAGGCGCGCCTATGCCCTTGTGAAAAAGGCGGTTCCTCCCTCTCTTTGCGTCCTTCGCGAGCTTTGCGAGAGTCAATTCCAAAATCCTGCTCATCCTGTGCATCCATGTTCACTTCCCAATTCTCCCTTCCTCTCTCTTCCTCTGTGCCTTCCCTGTCACGCCGTAACTCATTGAAGGCGAATTGAACCGTACTGAAGGAGAGAGGTCCGGCTTCTGGGGCAGGTTCCAGAGTAAAGGTTTTCAGCTGTAGGAGCGGCTTTACGCCGCGATTGCTGCGAGGCTGTTCGTGGGATCGCGGCTCCATCGCCTTCCCATCCGATCCCATCCATCACTCCCCCCTTGAGGGGGAGTCGGCAAGACAAGGGCGCCAGCCCGCAATCGCGCCGGTGGGGGGCGGGCGTCAGCCCTTCATCCGTGGTTCCTCTCCCCCATTCCTAATTCCTAATTCCTAATTGGCGCGCTTTGGCGCGCCTTTGTGGTTGGTCGGGATGACTGGACTTGAACCAGCGACCTCGCCGACCCGAACGGCGCACTCTACCAGACTGAGCTACATCCCGAAAAGACTGAGAACAGTTTGAGGTGGTTATTCCGGTGTCAAGAACAACGTTGGTGTCGAGGAGTATCATTGCGGGCAACTCAACCCAAATGCGGGGGATCACGCATCGGCTGGCGAGGTGGCAGGTCGAGTTCCACACCACCCATTGGCTTGATTCCAGCTAACCTCGATCTAGGAAAAATAAGATAATTCCGCCGCGTGACGAAGTCCTTCGACGGGGTCCTCCCAGGTGGGGATAAACTCATGGGCCACGTATCCGGTGTAGCCGGTCTCAAGGATGGTTTCCAGGACGGGACGGTAGTTGATTTCCTGGGTATGGTCGAGTTCACCCCGGCCCGGATTGCCGGCAGTGTGGTAATGGGCAATGTAATCTTTGTACTGGTGAATACGGCGGATGATGTCCCCGTTCATTACCGAGACGTGGTAAATGTCGAATAGTAGCTTGAAATTTTCCGACCCGACCCGGTCGATGAGTTCGATACAGAAATCCACATCGTCGCCAAAGTAACCGGGATGTCCCTTCATGGGGTGGGTGCCGTCGCGGGAATTGAGGTGTTCGAGGACCAGGGTGACGCCGTTTTTCTCGGCCAGGGGGACAACTTCCTTCCAGGTATCGACGCAGCGCCGGGCCGCTTTTTCCTCGTCCATGCCGGGGAAACGCATGCCGGTAAAAGTTATGACATTTTTGCAGGCCACGGATTTGGCCAAGTCGATTCCCTCCCGCAGCCCGGTCAGGACCCGATCGCGATACTCCGGATTACAGGGTCCGTATTGAAATCCATGGCCTCCCGATACCAGGGAGATTTCCAACCCCAGGCCCTTGATTTTGGGGTAATGTTCGGCCGAAATTCCTTCCATGGCCACCAGTCCGATGTCCCTACAATGGCGGCCCAGGGTCAGGGCATCCATGTGATCCCGAAAGCACCAACCCATGACCGATTGGCGGATCGGGCCACTGGCGATTTTGGCCGCCTGGGACAACGCATCGGCATTTTGGGCATGAACTCGGCCGGCCATCAGCGTCGCGGCGCTGCCCGCACTCCACTTCAGGAGCTGACGGCGACTGATTGTGGGAGGATGGATGGCGCAATGGGAATTTGCCGGGTGTTCCATGGTTGAGTGAAGGGAAACAGTTTTCATCCTCTTACTATTTCGATTCCGCAGTAGTAAGGAAAGAGGAATTGGGAGGGGGAGAGGCGCGCCAATTAGGAATTAGGAATGGGAAGGCAGGGAGAATAAACCACGGATTCCACGGTTGACCCTCAATCTTGATCCTGATCCTGATCCTGATCGTGATCGTGATCGTGATCGAAAAAAGGCTGAAGGGGGAGAGATCCGGCTTCTGGGGCAAGGTTCCAGAGTAATGGGTTTTAAGCTGTAGGAGCGGCTTTATGCCGCGATTGCTGCGAAGCACTTTCATGGGATCACGGCATAAATCCGCTCCTACAGTGACCGCCACCCGCCAACCATCACTCCACCACTCCATCATTCCCTTCCCCTTCCCTCATTCCTAATTGGCGCCCTTGGGCGCCTTGGGCGCATTTTGCTGGCGTTTTGGAGCGACCGGATTAGGAGAAAGATTATGCGGATAGTTTTGTTCAGTCTTTTGGGGATTTCGGTTCTGGTGGTTGCGGGCGCTTTTTTCATTTCCCGCCAGGAAAGCAGTGGCAGGATGTTGGGGCGCGAGATAGACCACTATTGGGAGGTGGGCGAATTTGACCTCACCGACCAGCACGGAAAGCGGTATTCCTCGGAGGCCTTGAAAGGGAAGGTTTGGTTGGCCAATTTCATGTTTACATCCTGTCCGGCGGAGTGTCCGGTTCTCACCCGGCAATTGGATATGGTTCGTCTGAAACTCGGTCCTCGTCGCGACGTGGCCTACCTCTCCTTCAGCGTCGACCCCCAGAACGACACCCCGGAACGTTTGAAGGCCTATTCCGAAGCATACGGTCCGGACCCGAACTGGTCCTTGTTGACCGGCGAGCTGGAGGTGATGACGGAGGTGGTCCGATCGCAATTTCTCCAACCCCTCACCCGGGAGGTGGATGGGGATGATCCGGAAAATAACAACATCTATCACAGCAACCTGATACTGGTCGTCGATGGGGAGGGGAGTGTGCGCTACTATTGCGATGGACTTGATCCTCGGGCGGCGACCTCGCTTTCCCGAGTGGTAGAGGTTTTGCTCGAAGAATCGTGATCGAGTCGATGGCCTGCATGCTTGACCCCGGGGAGCTATCGAAGCCATCCTTTCCAGGCATTGGGAATAGCGGGGTTCAAAGCCCTGGAGCAGCATGAAACGGACGCGTCGCGAATTTATTGTGGAAGCCGTATTGGCCGGGGGTGTCCTGGCGGCGGCTCCGACCATAATCGCACAATCTCGCGCGCCCAAATACCGCACCGCTTTGATCGGAACGGGCTGGTGGGGCGGCAACATTCTGGGTGAAGCCATGGCTTCCGGAAAATGCAGGATTACCGCATTGTGCGACGTGGACGACCGGTATTTGCATCCGACCCGTGAGCGCGTCACCCAACTGACGGGAGATGAGCCGAAAACCTACCGCGATTACCGGGAATTGTTCGCCAAGGAAGCGGTGGATATCGCGATCGTTGCCACCCCGGACCATTGGCATCCCCTGATAATGATCGAGGCCGTGAGAGCCGGCGCCCATGTCTTCGTGGAAAAACCGATCGGCCACACCATCCGGGAAGGAAGGGCCATGGTGAATGCGGCCCGCACGGCCGATCGCAAAGTGCAAGTGGGAACCCACCGGCGTATTTCCCCTCACAACCTGTCGGGGCGCGATTTCATCCAATCGGGAAAACTGGGGAAAGTCGGAATGGTCCGATCATTCGTTCACTACGGCGGAGGTCCCGACAAACCCCTGAGGAACATCGATCCACCCAAAGAGCTGGACTGGGACATGTGGTGCGGTCCGGCGCCCTTGCGTCATTATTGTGAAGTATTGCCGGGCAGCTCGTTCCGAGCCATCCATCCCAAGGGATTTCGCATGTATCTCGATTACGCCAACGGCACCCTGGGGGACTGGGGCATTCACTGGCTCGACCAGATCGTCTGGATCCTGGGGGAAAAGTATCCCAAGAAAGTTTTTTCCACGGGGGGAAGGCCCATAGCGGGGCCTCCGGTATACAACGAGCGGGAACAAACCGGCGACGCTCCCGATCATCAAGTTGCCTCGTATGAGTTTGAAAATTTTACTGCTACCTGGGAGCACCGTCGTTTTGCCGGTAACAACGCCGAGAAGGGGGAGAATGTGGGTTGCTACTTCTACGGAACCGAGGGCACCTTTCACATGGGCTGGAGAGATGGCTGGGTGTTTTATCCCCATGCCAAGAGCAAACCGGTTTTGCGGGAAAAGGCTCAATTAAACGATCCGGATTCACAGAACATAAGGGAACTTTGGGCGGATTTTCTCCAGTGCATCAAGACTGGGGGCAAACCTGTGTGTGACATTGAGGAGGTTCATTACTCCACCAATCTGAGCCTGCTCGGAATGCTTTCCTACAAGCTGGGTCGAGGCATCGCCTGGGATGGCCGCAAGGAACGGGTTCTTCACGATGAGAAGGCCAACGACCTGCTCAGGCGCGACTACCGGGGCGAGTGGGAGTATCCCGAGGTATAGTCTCGGTTAATCCCCCATCCACATGATCCTGATCTCTTCCCCTCCTCCCTGTAATCGTGATCCTGATCGTGATCTTGATCCTGATCTCTCCCCCAAATTCCCTTCCCTGACCACGGATTACACGGATAAGCACGGATAAGAAAGCGCCCAAGGGCGCGAATTAGGAATTAGGAATTAGGGAGAAATGGAGTGATGGAATGGTGGAGAATAACCACGGATTTCACGGATGGGGAAGTTCGCTAAGGGCGCGAATTTTGTGAGAAATGCGAGCAAGAGTAATTGTAGGAGCGGCTTTACGCCGCGATTGCGGTGAGGCCATTTGGAAGATCGGAGGATAAACCCCCTCCTACAGCTTAAAACCATCACTCTCTTCAGCCATTTTTTCGATCAGGATCAAGATCAGGATTGAGAGCCATCCGTGCCCATCCATCACTCCCCCCTTGAGGGGGAGTCGGCAAGTCAAGGGCGCCAGCCCGCAGTCGCGCCGGTGGGGGGCGGGCGTCAGCCCTTCATCCGTGGTCAGTTCCTCTCCCTCCTAATTCGCGCCTTGGCGCGCCTCTGGCCGCGAGGAGGGAGGCTTGAAGAAAAGGGCCATGAGGAGAATGGCCAGGAAGGCCAAGCCGGTTGGGACCAGGAACAAGGTCTGCCAATCCACCGAGCCGTCCGGGAGTTTCAGATGGTCCATCAATTGGGGAAAGGTAAAACTGGCCACGACCATGCCGAGGCCCAGGATGAGCAAATTAAACAATCCCTGGGCGCTGGCGCGGACGTCGTGGGGAAACACCGCATCCACGAAAATATAAACGGCGGCAAAGAAAAAGGCGTAGCATATGCCGTGAAGAATCTGCACCCCGATGATCATCCAGGCCATATCCGGTAGAAAGGCAAACGTGGCAAATCGCAATCCATGCCCCAGGATACCCACGATCATGGTCCACTTCCAGCCGAGTCTTGCCAGCACCATCCCCAATACGATCATGGTGAGGATCTCGGCCACTTGTCCGATGCTCATCACAACCATGCTCAGGTTTGCCGAGATGCCCACTCGTGAGGTGAGGAAGATGTCGGAGACGACGAAATAACCGTTGTGAATGACCGAATCGATAAATGTGACAATAAAGAGAATGAGGACGAAAGGCAGGCCCAGCAATTTCCCGGCCTTGATCCAGGCCAGTTTGTCCAGACCTTCCACGTCCTTGCGGGCCGGGGTGTGGGGTAAAAACAGGCTGAATACGGCCAAGATATACGAGATGATCCCACCCACGATGAAAATCCAACGGACCTGATCCGGTCCCGCCTCTGCGCTGAGCAGGAAAATAAACGGCCAACTGACCACAATCCAGCCCACGGTACCGCCCATGCGGACCAACCCGAAGTCCTTGGCCGGGTTTTTCAAATGGGCAAAAGCCAAGGAATTGGTCACGGAAATAGTGGGCACGTAGAGCAGGCCGTAGATGAGAAACAAAGCGAAAAAGCCCCAAAAATGGGTGACGTAGGATGCGGCGATGAGGGCGGTTCCTCCCACGACGTGGCTGAAGGCGAGAAAGCGTTCGGCGGAAAAGTTGCGGTCGGCAAATTGATTGCTGAAAAAAATTCCCAAAAGGGAAGCGATTCCGAACACGGCTCCGACCAGGCTCATCTGCCAACTACTGAATTGCAGCATCCCCATGTAGGCGAAGATTTTGGGCTGCCAAGCTCCCCAGATGGCAATCTCCAGCAACATCATGACGAATAGGATGATGCGGAAGTCTTTGGTTGGATTTGCTTTGGTCATGTAGGGGAGTGTTTGGACTTTGAATTCACCCCGTCTGGTCGACAGGTGGGAAGAGAGTGGACAACGGGGCGCTACAGCTCGACCTCGATCTTAGTGGACGAGGGCAGAAGGCCGGATTTTTCCCATTGGTCGGGGCGGTCTTTCCCGGCCCTGACGGTGTATTTCCCTTCGGCGTAGACCTTGGGCAGGAAACGGTCGCCCTTAATGCGCACGGTGTAGAGAATATCCCCGGTGGACTCCTCCATCACCTGGACGACCGGGTTGAACAGGTCCTGAAAAACCAGTTCCGGGAGGTAACCGAAAACTTCGCGGCCGTCGTTGTCCTCCATCCGAATGGTAATGGGCCAACCGGAATACTGGGCTGCGTCTCCCTCGCTCAGGTCGACGAAACGCGGCCAGCATTCGAAGGTGCTGGTTCGGGAGGGCTTGTCAAAGCGCGCCAGGCCATATCCGTCACTCAGGTTTTCATTTCCTTCCCGGGCCGCAAGTTCCCGGGCATCTTCCATGGATATAAAGAAAGGGTTGGCGTAGGTATGCATGGTGATTTTGTTGCGCAGGCCATCGAGGAAATCACCCGTCCATTCCAGCTCGTTGTCGATGGGTTGGCCGCCGCCGGCCATTCCGTTTTCCGGCCACCACCAGCGTCCGTAGATCGTGTTGACGATGGCGGGATTGGTAAAACCAAAGGGGCCGTCGCGGAAATTCTCTATTCCGTGTTGGACCACCGTGGCCAGGTGTTGATCTCCGCAGAGGTGGGATGCCCAGGCCCGCCGGATGGCGCTAAGGGCCTTATTGCGTCCGGTCTGGGGCCAGCCGTTGCTGTCGAGGTCGGCCAGCAACCGACCCTCTCTGCTGCCATGGAGATGAACGGCCCCGGCAAAGGCGGTTTGGGAAAGGACCGCTTTCATTTCGACGTCCTCCCAGTTTTGGGCCCATTGGTCGAGAAAATGGAGTTGACGATCGCCCAATAGCGCCAAACCCGGCAGGTCGATGGAGGCGGGATCGTAAACCGGGTCGTTGATGTGATCGGGTCTGGGGCCCATGGCGGGGATTTTCCCTTTGGGGCCACTCTTGAATTTGCGGTCTTCCAGAATGGCGAAATCGACTCCCCCGACTTTCAGGTTGGTATAGTAGACTTGAATGCCCTGGCCGATGGGGGTCGGGTCGAAAGCATCGGGAAGGTGCCAGGTTTCCTGGTCGTGCACCATCTTCACATATTCGGCGGGCCAGTAGTAACCGCCGGAATTTCCCGCCGAGCTGTCTGCCACAATACCCCCTTCTCCCCACACATTTCCCTGACCAATGTCGTGGTCGTCCAGAAGAATTATGGTGGGCCGGTCCTTCATGATTTCCTTGAACTGCCAACCGAATATAAGCCAAGCAAAGGTGTTTTCCCGATGGTCGTAGCTTTGGTCTCCGGCAAAAAACAGCAGGTCCGGGTCCTGTTGTTTGAGGTTATTCACGATGGAATCGCGGTCTCCCCTGTCATGTCGCGAATTACAGGAGAGTGAAGCGACTACGATTTCCTGCTTATGGACCGGGTCCTGGCGAATCAGGCCCTCGAATGTCGCGCCTCCGCTGTGTCGAAGACGGTAGGGCACGTTTTGCGAGCCGTCCCAGTCCTCCACCCGAATGTGGGCAAACCAGCCTGGGTACTGCACGGTTGCGGCGGCCGCTTTTTCCCAGCGGTCGCCCCGTTTCAGTTCCAAGGTCACCTCCCGGTCCTCACCCGGTTTCAAGGGAAACAGTTGGGCCGTCATTTTCATGACACCGCCCTGTTGGGTATAGAGGGCAAATCCGATGACTTTATCCCGGTCCACCCGGACAAATTCGTCCATGAATCCCTTGGGCTCACGCTCCCAGATATCTTCGCGAGTGACGGTGCACAGGTCGCTGCCGCGATCCCCGGGGAAAGCGGAGGAGGCAATTATGGATTGGGCGGCGAGAGCCGGGAAGAGGAAGAACAGCGGTAATTTCATGCAAGAAATGTTTCTATGACGTATTAGCTTTCGGCTTTGAGTGGTTGGGGTAAACATTGGAATAACCGGCGGGTCGGCAACACCATAATTTTCATATACGACCCCATCCCGCATGTCTCACAAAATGCGAAGAGAGCGAACCTCCGCGCATCCATGGGTTCGGGCTTTCAACTTTACCACAATTCAAATCTCCACTTGATCCGAATGGTGCCTGGTTAAGCCATTTTCCGAACATATGACTACCTCGGATAAGTAAGGGGTCAAGTCGTGGAAAAGTTATGCCCTACAGGGTCAGGACCCTTTTCTTGTAGAAGGCATCACTTTTCCACGGCATGACCCCGGCTGGCCCCCTCAATAACCCCGCTTAACTAAGTGGCATTCCCACTTGATCCGATATGGGAACGGCTCCTAAGCTTCGGGAATATGGATAATTTTCTTGGAGAGATCCTCGGCACCATGATCCTGATTGTCCTTGGCTGTGGAGTAAATGCGGGTGGCGCCTTGACACAGACCTTTTCCCATCGGGGCGGATGGCTCATGGGAGCGGTGGGATGGGGTCTGGCCGTGATGATTGCAATTTATGCCGTGGGGCAGATTAGCGGCGCCCACATCAATCCCGCCGTAACGGTGGGCTTGGCCGTTGCGGGGGAGTTTGCCTGGGCGGATGTCCCCCTTTACATCGTGGCCCAGATGATAGGCGCCATCATCGGGGCCACGCTCGTCTACCTGCAATATTTGCCCCATTGGAAGGAGACGAAGGATTCGGCAACCAAATTGGGGGTGTTTTCCACCTCACCCGCGGTGAAACACACACCGGCCAACCTGATAAGTGAAATTATCGGGACCGGAATTCTGGTGGTTGGCATATTGGCCATAGGAGCAAACTCATTTGCCGATGGTTTGAACCCGTTGATCGTGGGTATGCTGATTACCAGTATTGGGATATCGCTGGGCGGTACGACCGGTTATGCCATCAATCCGGCTCGCGACCTGGGTCCGCGCATCGCGCATGCCATTCTACCCATCGCGGGCAAGGGGGATTCGAATTGGGGCTATGCCTGGGTACCGGTTTTGGGTCCCCTTCTCGGCGGCTCCCTTGGCGCACTCGTTTACGTTATCCTCTGGTAAGGCTCCTGCGAATCGATTTTCACCTCAAATTCAGTACAGGATTATGAAATTTATTCTAGCTCTCGATCAGGGGACGACCAGTTCGCGCGCCATCATATTTGACCGAAAAGGCTCCATCAGAGCCCTGGCTCAACAGGAGTTTGAGCAGATCTTTCCCAAACCCGGCTGGGTGGAGCACGACCCCCGGGAAATTTGGCGCACCCAGCTTGCTGTTGCGCGTGAGGCATTGCAAAAAATAGGGGCAACTGCTTCCGATATTGCCGGTATAGGCATTACCAACCAAAGGGAGACCACTGTGGTTTGGGACCGTGCGACCGGAGAACCGATCGGCAATGCCATCGTTTGGCAGGACCGAAGAACGGCCGATTTTTGCCGTGAATTGAAAGAGGCCGGGAAGGCCGATTTGATTCAGCGAAAATCCGGATTGGTCATAGACGCTTATTTTTCCGGGTCGAAGATTCGCTGGATGCTGGACAACATCGAGGGCGCGCGCGAAAAGGCCAAGGCCGGGGATCTGGCCTTTGGCACCATCGACAGTTGGCTGGTCTGGAATTTGACCGGGGGGAAGGCGCACGTTACCGACGTGAGCAACGCCAGCCGCACCCTTGTTTTCAATATCGAGACCCTGCAGTGGGATGAGGAATTGCTGGCTCTGCTCGATCTTCCCGCCAGCCTCCTGCCCGAAGTGCGCGGCAGCAGCGAGGTCTATGGGCACACCACCACCGACTGTTTCGGAGGCGGCATCCCCATCGCGGGAATTGCCGGGGACCAACAGGCGGCTTTGTTTGGTCAGGCCTGCCACCAGAGCGGGATGGCCAAAAATACCTACGGCACAGGCTGTTTCATGTTGATGAATACCGGCGCCGAGATGGTCCGATCCAGCAACGACCTGCTGACTACCGTGGCCTGGGAGGTGAACGGTGTGGTCGATTACGCCTTGGAAGGGAGTGTATTTATCGGCGGAGCGGTGGTGCAATGGTTGAGAGACCAGCTCGGCATCATTGAGACTGCTCCCGAAATTGAGGAACTCGCCCGGTCGGTGGACGACAATGGGGGCGTTTACTTTGTGCCCGCCTTTGCCGGACTCGGTTCGCCCCACTGGGACCCCTATGCCCGCGGGACCATCATCGGACTGACCCGTGGTTCTTCTACGGGCCACTTGGCCCGCGCCGCCCTGGAGGGCATTGCCTATCAGTCGATGGATCTGGTGAAAGCGATGGAAATGGATTCGGGTATATCCCTCAGTGAACTCAGGGTAGACGGTGGCGCATCCCTCAACGGATTGCTCATGCAAATTCAAAGCGATCTTCTCGATGTTCCGGTCGTGCGCCCGAAGATAGCGGAAACCACCGCTCTGGGTGCGGCCTATCTGTGTGGTTTGGCCACTGGTTTCTGGGAAAGCAAGGAACAAATCGCTCGACAATGGCAGGTCGATGCCCGGATTGATCCCGCAGGGGATAGCGAGGCCGTAAAGGCAGGGGTAAAAGGTTGGCAGAAAGCGGTTGGCCGGTCCAAAAATTGGGTGGAAGAAGGGTAGGGAGGTGGCGCCCAAGGGCGCCAATTAGGAATTGAATAGAGATTCTGAGATTCTGAGGTGCCGAGGTACTGAGAGGGAGAGGGGAAAGAGAATGATGGAATGGGGAGGGAAAAACCGCAGATTACGCAGATGAATGCAGAGAAATGGATGGGAAATTGGCCACGGAATTCACGGATGGGCACGGATCCCGCTTCGCCAGAAGGCTACCATGCTTCGCCTAAACCGTGCTTCGCAACGCACGCAGGTCAAGAGGCTCCCAAGGGCGCCAATTAGGAATGAGGAATTAGGAATTGACCACGGCTCACCTGCCTGTGCGTCGCTCTCAGACAGGCACGGATAAGCGCGGAAGGAAATACAGGAGAGCGGGTTTTCCTGCCCGCTGCCGAAAAATCTCTTCCCTTTTCTGGCTGTCCCCGTCAAATAAACATAATCCTTCTGGCGGTCTATGAGTAGCGGACCCTCAATGAAGCTTTGAAAAAGGGCCAGTGTGGTCGAGGTCATTTGGCCATGGCCTGAGTTGAGCTGAGTCAGTCTTTTATTTGGCGAACCCCTGAAGGATCATCCAATCGAGGAAGCGTTCTCGCCATGAGGATATAGGCAGTCCACGTTGCCGAATCCCGTAACCGTGCCCGCCTTCTGAATACACATGCAATTCTGCTGAGACTCCGGCCTTCAAAAGTACGAGGTAAAATTGGGCACTGTTCTGTGAGGAAAGGTTGTCGTCGTGTGCGTGGACGAGGAATGTCGGTGGAGTCGATGAAGAGACGTGTTTTAAGGGTGAAAATCGAGTGATAAGTTCCGAGTCGGCTTTGGAGCCGAACATACGTTGTTTAAATGCTTCGTTCGTCGCCAGATGTTGGTCGAGCTCGATCAGTGGATAAATGGGTGCGATGAAGTCGGGTCGGCAGCTCAACCGCTCCAAAGGATTCGATGTGTTTGGTTTCCCTTTATCATACAAGGTGCCCGCTGCCGCGGTTAGATAGCCACCCGCGGAAAATCCCATCACGCCGACTTTGTTTGGATCCAGGTCCCATGAGTCGGCGTTTTGGCGCACTAGCCGAATGGCACGCAATGAGTCGGGCACAGATGCATTGTAGACGTGAAAGTTGCTTTCAGCATGAACGACCCGGTATTTGACCACGATACCGGTAATCCCTTGTGAACTGAGCCAGCGTGCGATGTCGTGACCTTCCTTGTCGATGGCAAGATGCCCAAAGCCTCCACCTGGAAGTATGATTATAGAGGATCGCAGTTTATTGGGTTTGGAGGGGAAATACACCTTCAGGGTGGGCGTGGAGATATCTTTGACGGATCGGTCCAGCTTCACGTCTGCGCCATCTTCGATGCTTCGTTCTTTCCAGACCTCTTTTAGCTGCACAGATTTACCACCGGGTAATCCTTCCGGCCAAAGTGGAATTTCAAGGGGTTCCTGTGCCGCATGCCCCAGCAAATTCACCAGTATGCAGACGAGAAAGGCGGGGATCCGTTTGTTGATTTTCACAAGTCGGATTTTTTTGAACCAAACTACAAAAGCAATCCCACTCTTGAGATGAGCAGACCAAAATGGGCCTGGGTGTGGCTACCCTTTGAGCTTCGCAACGGGCAAAAAAAAGGCCCAGCGAAAATTGCCGGGCCTTTGCTCTAAATTTATTGATCGTCCGGCTAGCCCGCATTTCTCACAAAATTCGTCGCGAGCGAACGAAGTCCGCGCCAGTGCCGATATTTCGGAGCGCAGTAGAAGATTTGTGAGAAATGCGGGCTAGAATCTGAAGGTATTGGTTAAGAAGATCTGTCTTGGGGGCGCGAAGCGAACTCGTGCGACAGAACCGTCCGGCTGGAAGCGAATGGTGTCCACGTCGGCGTTATCCCAATTGTGAACATTCCGAAGGTTGACCTGCATTTTCCAGTCAACGTTGCCGAAGATCTTCTTCCTATAGCCGAAGATGAGATCGATCGCGAGATCCGTGTCAGTGTAGAATGGATTCAAGACATCGGGCTCGATATGAGAGTTTTCACCGAGAGGCACACCTTCACCACTGCCATCGTTTTTAACCCACCTGATGGGAAACCCGCCAGAGGCTTTGTCCTGCCAGCGGGTAGCGCCTCCGACAGAGAAGCCACGAAGCTTACCTTCTTGGAAGAAATAGTTGGTGACGAAATTGAAGCGCCATTCCCGTTGTTCGGAGGTGGGTTTTCCTTCTTCGCCTTTGACGGCATAATAGTCGAGAAGCCGGTCATAGGTTTGATCTCGGATATTGTCTCCCCTGGGCGGCTCGGTGGGATCGCCCCAGTCGAGGTCGCCAAACTCTGCCAGATAAGGCGCCCACAACTCGTCAACCAGTTTGCCCAGTCTTGGAGCGACATCGTCTATAACGACCTTTTGTTGAGCGGCATTGAAGGCGATGCGCCAGCTATTGCTCGGATTGAATATGAACGCGGCTTCCATGCCCTTAGCCTGGACGGTTTGTGTATCGGCGACATTACCGGGGCTCTGCGATTCCACGTCACCATTAGATTGAAAGCGCAGATTATAGGCCTCTATAATTCTAGGATCCTCCACAATAGGAGTCAGCGGAGCGAGAGCGTCCCACGCCGTTTGCAGGTTCCCCCATTTTCGGAGCACTGCTTCATCGAAGGGCAGATCGAATTCGTCGTCGAGGCCTGTGTCCGGGTCGATCACGATATTCTGATCCGCAAAGTCCGGATCGACGACGAGGAGCGAGGGATCGGCGGCAATTTCAGCCACAGTATGCCCCGTGACTTCTTGGATGTTTCTGCTTAAGCGTCCCCAATACTGAAATCCGCGACTCTGAAGGCTGTTGAATACGCCAGACACTCCTGCGGTCGCATTCGACAATCTTCCATCGAACCAATTGATACGAGCGACGAACCTGTCTTCGAACATGTAAAAGCTGATGCCATAGTCTATGCTCGTTCCGGTAGGCGACGGTAATGGCTCGCGAAATTGGTTGACGCGAGTTGTTTCCGGCACGAAATTTTGGGTGTCGTTGTAATGTAGGGTGATGTCGACAATCGATTCAGGCAGCTGAATCAGATCCTTTGGCCAGCGAAGCACTCCGCCGTAACCGAAGATACTCGATTTTTTCTCTATGAAGTTGCCATCGAACACGTCCCAATTTTCTGGGCTTACATCCGGAATTTCGTCGCGGCCAACGAGGATGGGTTCCGTGTTGATAAAAGTTTCAACGGTATCTTTGCGGTAACCCATATTGACGATCAGGAGTTTGTTGAAAATCTCGGACTGAGAATTGACCGCCAAAGAGGTCGTGGTCGTTTGTAATCGCCGCACGTTCTTGTCGGGTGTTTCGAGAGGGGTAAAGGTTCCCCACAGAAATTGCTCGTTTCCGGTGCCCGCCCTTTCATCCTCAAAGACGGATTCATAGGTGTAGTCGGGTCCAAGGTCCCAGTATAGTTTCGGGAAGCTTTGGCCGATTGGGCCGCGCAGGTCGTAATCCGCTGGAGTGAGCGTGAAGTCGCTGAGGGACCAGCCGGGCTCGAGCGCTCCAGGTTGAGGAGGACCAATATATACATTGTTGGGCACTTGGCGAACCGAGTTTCCGACAAACTGGGCATCGGCCGCGCCGATAGACAGAACGGGATCCGGATCTCCGAAAGCGTTGACCGAGTAATTGATCAGTCGCTCTTTGTAGACGTTTTCGTCTCCGAGAATGGTCAAGGTGTGATTGCCCAGGATCTTGGCCAGATTGTCATTGTTCAGACTATCGGCGAAGTCGTGTCTGACGAATCCCGTGAAACGGAGGGCCTCCCGTTGCTCGTCATTCACTCGTCTCCCTGCTTTGGTCAGAATCATCGGTCGTGCGAAATTCGGATTGGGTAATGGGTCGTAATTGCCGGATTCGATGTAATTGGGGTCCTGTGGAAGAAGGAGTGTCTGATTGGTGTCGAAGGTGACGACTGCGTTTCCTGCATTGAATGCCGTATAGCTATCGCGGTAAAGGTCTTGGTAGTCGAAGGCGATTTCGAATCCTCCTTTCCCCTCCCAAATGGACTGCTGGAGTACCAGGTTGTAATTGAACAGATCGCGCGAATAGAAATCGTTGTCCCAGCCAAGGTTGCTGCGGCTGAAATCAAAGGTATCCAAATTGGTGAACCCTTGGTCGAGCCAGCCCGTACCCTTTATGTCGCTAAGGTTTCCGGCATATATGCCTCGAGGCGATCCTGAGTTTCTGCCTATGAGTACGCTCCAGTAATTTAAGATTTCGTCTTGGTCCTTTTTTCTATCCGTTCTGCGATCGATACTATTACCCCGAATCTGATCGGTGTAGGCGAAACCGGGATTTCGGCCATTGCTCCCGTCCCAGACAAAACCCCAAGCACCATTGCTCCATCCGATGCCATCGTAGCCTCTCGATTCATCATCCACTGTATTGGGATCATCCTCGAGGAGGATGGGAAAACCTGATGCCAAGTATGCCGCTTGTTCCTCCTCAGATAGGTCGTCAAAATCATCCTGCTCAATGCCTTCGCGGTTCCAGCGATTGCGAGCGAAATAGGTGGTATCGAATTGGGCGGGACGATCCAGAAAGGTCGATAGGCCTTCCTGCGGCAAGAGCACGTCGGGAGCATTGCCAATAATTTCTCCGAGTTCCATGTGACCGCGTATGACGGTATTGGAGTTTCCGAAAGGCTGGAACGTGAAGGCGGTGTAGATGCGGTCGTCATTCTCGTAAGTTGGGCGCTGTCGGTATTGGGTGCGATCCACTAGACCGTTTACGCGAATGGCTAGCTTATCCTCGATGAGAACTCGATTGATGCCGAATGAGCCGCGATAAGAGGGATTATCCCCACCAGATCCGATCCGAGTGCTAATCTCATTGTCATCGCGGAAACGCGCCCGGGCCAAACCACTGTTGACCAATCCGGCTGGAGATCCCAGACCGAAAAGGAAGGAATTGGCCCCGCGATTGATGTCGACGCGTTCGGTATTGTAGGAGTCCAGGGGAATGTCGGTGACGAAAAAATTTCGCGTACGGTCTGGAGCGGCCAGTCCGCGGATTCGCGCCGTGCCATCCGGATCGCGTCTGGCTTCACCTGTACTGGTTTCGCCTGTAGCCCCTATCCCAGCTCCAGTGAAATTGCCGAGAATCCCAGCGACTTCGGAGCTGGTAGTGTACTGGAGTAGTTCCTCGATACCGGTGGCTCCAATGTCGTCCATGAACTCTTTAGTGACGACCTGGATGGCCGCTCCAGTGTTTTTCAGGGACTGGTTGAGTCGCCCGCCGGCCATTGTCTGGGAGGCGTAGTAGCCTTCGTCTAGCGAGGCATCAATGATGAAGGGCGAGAGTTCGAAGATTTCTTGATTTTCTGCCGAGTCGTTTTGGGCCCAGCCTGTGAACGAAGCGCCGAGAAGGCCGCATGCTATTAGCGCAGCCTTCGTCTTGGTTTGATGTGTACTATTCATGTAGGATCGGTGGTTATTTGTTTGTAGGCCAGGGAATCGACTAATTGCGTCGGCAAAATCAATACGAAGGGATAGCGCCCTTAGTTCTCGCCTCCGTCGTTTTGCAGATCAGCCAGATTGCATTTAAAATTTGGGTTAGATTGAATTTAGGAGGATTGGCTCTTTTCGATATCTCAAATTCGGAACGCATTTCTGCTACGTTCTCTTTGTATGCTTGCTAACAGGTGTGTGATTAATGTCAGCAGGGGTATGCTCTCTCCCTTTATTTGCAAACAATTGCTACTAATTACTAAATTGTAATCATTCATGAAAGTCAACATCAGAATCAAGATTGAGGGCCAACCTGTCCTGCCGTAGCCTTTGGGCGAAGCGGAATCCATACCAATCCATCACTCTACCCTTGAGGGGGAGTCGGCAAGACAAGGGCGCCAGACCGCGGTCGCGCCGGTGGGGGGCGGGCGTCAGCCCTTCATCTGTGGTTAATCCTCTCCCTCTCAGCACCTCGGCACCTCAGAATCTCAGAATCTCAGAATCTCTATTCAATTCCTAATTCCTATTTCCTAATTCGCTGAAGGCTTTCAGCGCTTCCCCCCCTTCCCCCCCTCATTCCATTATTCCCTCATTCCCTTCCCCCATCCTGTCTATCCTGTCTATCCATGTTCACTTCCCCAATTCCTCTTCGCGAGAGTCAATTCCAACCCATAATTTATCCTGACCCGAATGCTGCTTAGTTATGCCTTTCCGGGTCAAGGCTGGCGGGTTAGGGCAATCCCGCAGGAGGTCGAGCCCACGGCTTGGCCGAACGTGTACGAACAGACTTGTCAAGACGGAAGAAACCGCTACTTGTGCATTCGAAAGGGGAGAGAGATGATCGACATCAACGAGATCGGGGCGACCGCGTTCGTCATTGCGGCCATACGCGCTTTGGAAGATGAAAAGCCGGAGCCCCTGTTCAGCGCCCCGTACGCCAAATGGTTCTCCAACGAGCACGCCCGTGGCACCGCGCGGCAACTGGACGTCGTCTTTCCGCCGTCGACCACCATGGTCCGATTCCGGACCCGCTACTTCAACCGCTTCGTCGAGCGCGGGATCGCGGCCGGTGCCCGTCAGGTCGTGCTGCTCGGCGGCGGCTTCGACATGCGCGCTCACCAGTACAGTAATCAGGACGTCGCTTTCTTCGAGGTCGACCAGAAGGCCGTCCTCGAATTCAAGCGCGGGGTCCTGGAGCGGGGTGGACTCGCTCAGCCTCCCTCGCTTCCCGCCAACTACCTCTCCACCGATGTCCCCGCCGGCCTCAACGAACTCGGCTTCGACCCGGCGGCTTCCACGCTAATCGTCTGGGAAGGCAACACCATGTACCTGCCTCCCGAGAGCATCGTGCCCTTCCTCAATCGCCTCGCCGATTCGATGCCTTCGTTCCGCATTGCCTTCGACTACTTCGCGCTCGACCTGCAGGACCGTGAATCAGTGGACCCCGAGGACCGCAGGCGCCTCGAGGGGTTGGAGCGGGCGATGGGGGCCTCCTTCCCCACGGGCTTCTCCGACTTTGCCGTGTTCGAGAACGAGACGCCGCTCAGAGTCGCCGAGTCGGGTTCTTTCGCGGGGCTGGCCGATGAATACGGACAGACCGACACGGTGGCCGCCTATCCCGAGGACTGGCGCGAGACGCTTAAGCTCTATCGGTACTGTGTCTTGGAGAGGGGGAAGCGCCCAAGGGCGCGAATTAGGAATTAGGAATTAGGAATGGGGAGAGATGGAGTGGGGGAGAGAATTGACCACGGTTGGCTCTCAATCTTGATCGTGACGGTGATCGTAATCCTGATCGAAAAAATGGCTGAAGGGGAGAGGTCCGGCTTTTGGAGCAGGTTCCAGAGTAATGGCTTTAAGCTGTAGGAGCGGCTTTACGCCGCGGTCCCACGCAACAGCTTCACCCCAATCGTGGCAAAAACCCCCTCCTGCAGTGAACTGCGCGACCCTCCAACTAGTAATAGGAAAAATAGCCACAAAAGAACGCAAAAAACGCAAAGAAAGGCACAAAGGAGGGGAGGGAATAACCACGGATTTCCCGGATGGACACGGATGGGAAGGCGCCAATGGCGCGAAATAGGATTGGGGTGAGAGATCACGATCAAGATCACGATCAGGAATGGAGAGGGTCTCGCAAAGCCCGCGAAGGACGCAAAGGGATGCGCAGACATTTTCGTATGCTTTCAAACGTAGGAGCGGCTTTACGCCGCGATCCCACGCAACAGCTTCACCCCAATTGCGGCATAAACCCCCTCCTACAGTGACCTTCACCCACCAACCATCACTCCACCACTCCACCACTCCATCATTCCCTTCCCCTTCCCTAATTCCTAATTCGCGCCCTTGGGCGCCTCCCCCCTTCCCTTCATCCATACCAAACATCAAGGCCTGACCCTTTTTCCCCAGGAGCAGAAGGCATCACTTTTCCACGTCTTGATCCCGGCTGGCCCCCTCAATAACCCCGCTTAACTAAGTGCCATTGATAGCGCCGGCCAAGCCGGTGAGAAGTAGAGAATGAAAGAGTCTTACAGTGAAGACCTAGTCAGTTACACTGACCCCGAGTCATGTGAATGTGTTCGTGAGGGCACATTTGAAGCGTTGACAGGGGAACCCACAGGCCGGGCTATAGAGCCGCGAAATCAAGTTATCCTTCGGGGGGCCGACTTTCTAATGGTAAAGGGAAGGCAACACCGTGCACGCCGCCAGGACGAGGCGCGCATGGCTCCTGCGCGGTCGAAGAACCAGGGCATGTGGCGACACTACTCACGCGGAAGCCGGGAGATCTCAGTGTCGGCCCGCCGCAGAGGCGTGCGGTGGGTCCGCGCGTGGAATCCCAAGGGAACAAGCATGCGATGAACGATCCTGAGAAGTCGGACAACTCCATAGTATCGAAGAAACCGGCGAACAAAGTTGGGCAGAGAAGCCCGGCGGCGGAGTCGGCGGAGAAAAGGGGGTTGGCCAAAGGCAATCCGAGCCAGCAAACCAGTCACCGGACCCTGAGCCGGAAAAGGCTGCAAAGTGCGTTGGAACGGATACGTCAAGCGGTAAGGATGCCAAAACTGCGGGTCATGCACCCCTATCCTGAACATCGTTTGAACGTTACGACCTGAGGCAGGAGCCTTGTGCGGTAGTCCCGCCCGCAGGGATCTGTGCGGGGGCCGCCGGGTAACCGGCGGTTCTACCGCGACCAGGCCTGACCCTTTTCTGCCTTCATATCGGAGAAAAAGGCAACAGGTTGGTCAGTAGCTGGTTGACGCATTCAATTAATCCTCTCAGTTTAGAGGAGACAAATTTCACTGTTAAGGCGCCCTTTCGCGCCCGCTGGGGAAATTTTTTCCTCCTCGGCACTTCCAAATTTCCTGAAAATCTAAAGCTAAATCATAGAAAAAATGGATTATGAGATTCCCATTGTTTGGGGCAAAGAACAGCCTGCCCCTAAATCAGCTAACACAATTCTTGTGGAAGGCACGCCGTTCGAGGAAATTATTTTAACTCTTGGACATTCCTCGACGATGGCCCATGGAGAACCAGAAAAGCAAAGAAAGCATATTGAACATTTGCAACGAAAAGGTCTTTTGGTAGAAACCGTTGCAAGGGTGTCTATGACGATTCCCGTTGCTAAAACACTTTTAAACTCCCTTAATTCAGAAATACGCAAATAAAAAATGAACGGATATATTACAACTGAAATGACCGCAAGTTCTCCGGCTTCTTATAAGCTTGAAGGATTTACAGGTTCAAAAGGCATTTCAATTTATAGGGATCCATTTTCTCACATTGAAAGATTACCGGAGGAGTTTTCAAATCGTTATTCGCTTAGGCGTTCCATTCCCATAGAGATTGAGAGCTTTGAGGATGAATCTTTTGTAGCTACATTTGAAGAGGCAAACATTTCCATGACAGGAACTGACCCACAAAACGCCCAAGAAGAGTTGACGTATGCGATCCTGGATTTTTTTGAAACCTTTCGTGATGATCATGGATATTGGGAGGATTTGGTTATTCTCCATTATTACATTCGTGATAAAAATTATGTTCGATAAAAAAGATGCTGAAAAAATTGCCAGAAAAGTAGGCGCTGAAATAAAAAATGGGAAAAGACATAAATGGGCCTTTTTTAAAATTGACAGAAGACCTTACAGATTTGGAATCCGACATGGCAGTAACAGCCATCATACTCATTTGACAAAAGATCTTCGCCTCCCGCTTACTGAAATAAAAAAATTGGTTGGTTGTTCAATGTCCGCTGAAGAGTATTTTGAGATTCAAAAAAATAAACCAATTTATTAATTTTAGCCCAGAGAGGAGGCCCACCTCAAATAGGGCCCTTTCAGAGGAAATTTATTTGAGGGGCTAGTGGGGCTAATTCGAGGGGAATAGAACCGCCGTTTGAGGATCCCCTCCGGGGAGTGGAAAGAGTCACAATTGGTGACGATTGTGCACCATTATCGCAAATCAGCATCCCTGAAGGAACTAACCACAGAGAACACAGAGAAGGAGAGGGAGAAACCACGGATTTCACGGATGAGATATTTGCCGCAAAATGCAATCAAGGCATAAATTAAACATGGATGCACAGGATGTACAGGATTTGGAATTGACTCTCGCAAAGCCCGCGAAGGACGCAAAGGGGGTGCGCAGACATATTTGTCTGCTTTCAGTCGTAGGAGCGGCTTTACGCCACGATCCCACCAGCCTTATATTAATTGGGGGATAAACCCTCTCCTACAGTGACCTCCGCCCACCAACCATCACTCCACGACTCCATCATTCCCTTCCCCTTCCCCAATTCCTAATTGGCACCCCTGGGCGCCTCCTCCCCTCTCAGCACCTCAGAATCTCAGAATCTCTACTCAATTCCATCACTCCACCACTCCCTTTCCCCTCTCCCCATTCCTAATTGGCGCCCTTGGGCGCCTTCTTCCCCTTCCCCTTCCCCTTCATCCATACCAAACATCAAGGGCTTCTGACCCTTTTTGCCTTCCCAAGGAAATTTGGTTGACGATTCCGCAGTACCAGACAAACATAAGGCAATAAGTGAACAAATTTACACTATTTTAGTTCAGGCGGATTTTTGGACAGGCCCAAATGGCTGAGGTGGAATGAAGGACAGTATTGCAGTGCCCCGAGGAAGTTACGGCGGGTCGTGGACTATTGAAAAACTGGATATACTGGAAAATTACCTGGATGCCTACACCACGGCATGGCAGAGCATATTTTGGAGCACATTCAGCAGAAATGGCTACCCAATCTAAAATCGAATGGACGGAGGTCACTTGGAATCCGGTTACCGGCTGCACCAAGATTAGCGAAGGCTGTAAATTCTGCTATGCCGAACGCATGTCTAAAAGGCTTCAGGCGATGGGGGTTCAAAAATACAAACATGGATTTTCGATCACCGTCCACGAATCGACTCTCGGGGATCCTCTGACTTGGCAACGGCCCCGCCTCGTGTTTGTCAATTCCATGTCCGACCTCTTTCACAAATCGGTCCCGTTCTCGTTCATCGAAGCAGTGTTTGAAACAATGAATCGAGCCTCCCGACACACGTTTCAGGTGCTTACCAAGAGACCGGGGCGCGTCGCGTCGTTAAATGAAAGGCTCAATTGGACCCCCAATATCTGGCTTGGCACCAGCATCGAATCCGAAATGTGGCTTGAACGGTTGACCTGGCTCAAGGGCACCAGCGCCCAAACAAAATTCCTGTCTCTCGAACCATTGCTGGGGCCATTGCCGGGAATACGGCTCAGAGAGATTGACTGGGTAATCGTCGGTGGTGAGTCCGGACCGGGAGCAAGGCCAATGGAGGCCGATTGGGTGCGCCGATATTCGCGATAAGTGCCTGAACAGCAATGTTCCGTTCTTCTTTAAACAATGGGGTGGAGTATTCAAAAAGAGGACAGGCAGGACGCTTGATGACAGAACCTGGGATCAAATGCCGGAAATCCTATGAAAGGTCCAATGCCATTTTCATATCAACTCGGTTTCGGGATGAACCCTCTTCTGCAATATCTATGCAAGCCGGCTGCAACCGCATTGCAGCGAGGCGACCTGACCCCGAACCTCTTACCGTAAATTGTCGTGTGAAACGTCCCATAGGATAGAAATGAAGAACGAACCGAAAAAGCCCATACTTGACGACTTTCTCTCTCAGTATGAGATTGTGCGCATTGGTCAGATGTTTGGCTATCCGGCGTATTATGTGGGTCGATCCATGGTTGCTTGTTTATACGAGGGGAAGATTGGGTTGAAGGTGCCCGAGAATAAGGCGAACGAGGCAAGGACTAAGGAAGGAATATCGGATTTTCAGCCTTACGGAAGACCCAAAATGCGGGAATGGATTCAGTTTGATTTCGAATCGGAAGAAGGGCTGCGACGGTACATGGGCCTTATTGACGCCGCGATAAGGTATGCAGAATCGAGAGGAAGGGAGAAATAACGGGCTTTCATGATGAGATTTTGGTTGGCGGTTGTTGCTGCGGGTGCCTGGATGAACCTTTCCGAGTTTATCCGCAACGAGTTTATAATTAAGCATGTGTGGGTCGAAGGATTTGAAGAGATCGGTTTGTCCTTTCCGTCGGCACCTGTTAACGGTTTGGTTTGGGGGATATGGACGTTCATCTTCTGCGCTGTTCTAGCTTGGTCATGCACCAGGTTCAACGTCCTCAAGAGCACAATCATATGCTGGGTAACTGGTTTCGTATTGCTTTGGATTGCCATGTGGAACATCGGAATTTTGCCGGGAGGGCTGTTGTATTGGGCGGTGCCTTGGAGTTTTGTCGAGGTTTATGTGGCGGCATATATTTGCCGTCGAATAATCCAAAGTAGTAGGGCAAAACCTCCACTAACTGGCTGATTGGAAATTGCTGTCAGCGGCGTAATCGTCATATGGGTTAAAGGGGTCGGGCTGACCTTTTGCCCTTTCCTGGAATAAACCACGGATTCCACGGATGGGAAGGCGCCCAGGGGCGCCAATTAAGAATTAGGAATTAGGAATTAGGAATTGGGAGAGAGGGGCATGCGCCAATGGCGCGAAATAGGATTGGGGTGAGAGATCACGATCAGGATTGGAGAGGGTCTCGCAAAGCCCGCGAAGGACGCAAAGGGATGCGCAGACATTTTCGTATGCTTTCAAACGTAGGAGCGGCTTTACGCCGCGATCCCATGAAAGAGCTTCACCCCAATCGCGGCATAAACCCCCTCCTACAGTGACCTTCACCCACCAACCACCACTCCATCATTCCCTTCCCCTTCCCTCATTCCTAATTCCTAATTGGCGCGCCTCCCCCCCTTCCCTTCATCCATACCAAACATCAAGGGCCCTTTTTTCGCACCTGAAATGCTGATTTCGCAGAGGAATACTATCTGACAACAGCCCTATGATAATTACTAGGAGGGTCCAGATATTCAGTGAAGGCCAATTGTTCGCCATGAAACGCCGACTCGGGTTCTTCTACCCCTTCTCCATCTTGATGTCGACTCTTAACGAATCTTCTAATCATTTCAACAATAGATTGTACGGCAATAGAAGTAATTTCCAAAAACGGCCTATCACTCGATTCCAAGGACTTATTGAGTTCAGCTACTCTGCATTGCAATTCAAATGCGTAAAACTCAATCTCATCTACAACTGTATCGTCACTGCCAACTACCCTCAGAAAAAAATTTGTATCCAAAGCCTTCGCATAATCAATCATATCGCCAACTTTGACCGATTCATTCCTAGCATATTCCATAGCCCATATTTTGGCCTCATCGCAACCAAGCCTTTCAGCCATTTCAGATTCAGAAACTCCGTTTTGAGACCTAGCCGAAGCAAGGGAATATCCTATATCCATTGCATCAATTCTCTCCTCAACCTCTTTAACAAATTCAGGAGAATCCTTATGTAAGTCTCTGACAAGATCAATTACCCTAGAGTATCGTTTGGAAGAATGTGGTAGTGTGTCCATGTCTATATTATTATTTGGGGTTACGGAGATTTGCAACAAAATTGCTACAGAACTTGATGTCAGCAACCTGAGTCTTTTTGGTGCCTACGGTCAAGAGATGCAAAGTCTTTTCATCGTTATCTGGATAGATATATAATCGGGTTTCCATGAGGTTCCTATCACCTTGGCCAATGGCCTTCACTCCCTTCGGCTCATCATGGATAAATCCAAACCGAACCAACCTTGGGTGGCCAACACAATTCAGCCTGCGGCAATACCGTTCGAGATTTTCATAAACAACAGCCCATTCCTTTGTATGCTTCTTCTGAAACCTCCCAGCTATACGTAGAAAATTTTCCGTGGCTTTCAAGCCCTATGAGGGGCCATCAAGCAGCATCGGGGACGACGTTGATAAGATCCATCTAAATGCCTGATTTTGGTCGCAATGCTGGGCCGCCTAAGTCCGCCGTCAACCGAAAAAATGAGATCAATGGTTTTTGCCTTCCCCTTTGATTTGCTTTTCAAAACTTTCCAAAAGTTAAAATTTGTTAGGCTCAGGGGATGGTGTCCACAAATTCGGAGGAGGTTTAAGTACTGCAGCCACCCGGGAACCAATGTCCCCTTCGGTGCCCATAACCTGTGCCAGAGGGAAGAGCGCAAGCCCGTATCCGAGTCCGAGATAGCCCAGCCACAAGGCGAGTCTTCCGTAGCTCAATTAGGAGAGGCCTAAAGGGTCAGTGGGGAATAACGCTTAGTTAAGCCATTTTCTGAACATATGACAACCTCGGATAAGTTAGTGTCAGCCAGCGGTTAAAGTGTACCACCTTCAGGGGCAACCTCGGGTAATGCAGAGGGATGTCAAATCACCTGAAAGTGGAAGTATAAGAAGCGATAAAACATCTATTAAAGACAGGCCGCTCCCAGCGTTGGACCGCCCGGGAACTGCGCGTGCACCGGTGGACGGACAAGCGTTTCGCAGAAAAGCTTCGGGGCTCAAAGTGTACCATTTCGCGGACCGGGAAAGTGGCCCGGCCGAGCCACTGCGAAGCGTATGGGGAGAGGGCCGAAAAGCAGTTGGAATTGGGTTTGAGCACCCTGGTCGCAAATCAGCACCTCTGAAAGAACAGACAGTTTGAGACCCGGATCATCGAAGGCCGTCCCCGTTTCACCAAACTTGGCTGGTGCCATAAAGAATACAGACTTTACGTCGTTTGCTTCCTCCAAGGTAAGTGTAACCTATGTGCCTGGATCATCCCGAGAGGGAATAAACCACGGATTTCCCGGATGGGCACGGATGGGTAGGCGCTGGAGTAATGGTTTTCAGCTGTAGGAGCGGCATTATGCCGCGATCCCATGAAAGAGCTTCACCCCAATCGCGGCATAAACCGCCTCCTACAGTGACCTCCACCCACCAACCATCACTCCACCATTCCCTTCCCCTTCCCTCATTCCTCATTCCTAATTCTTAATTCCTAATTCGCGCCCTTGGGCGCCTCCCCCCCTTCCCTTCATTCATACCAAACATCAAGGGCTGATCCTTTTTGCCTTCCCTTGACAAGAAAGGCCCAAATCCTTAGGCATCACCGAGATAAGGAGCGGGCAAGAAATCCATTATGCAAATTGAGCGCACTATAGCGGATATTGTTCAAAAGTTAAGGGAAGGACGATTCCCAAACGAACAATCCATCTCTCAAGGGATCGTCCTTCGCGTCCTTAGTGATCTCGGCTGGGACGTTTATGACACAAAAATCGTCTGGCCGGAATATTCGACCGGCGAGGGCAGGGTCGATTTCGCGCTCTGTGCTCCCTCTGCTAAACCGAAGTCTTTCGTGGAGGTAAAACAGCCAGGAAAGGCTGAGGACGGAGTAAAGCAGGCTCTTGAATACGCCTTCCATACCGGTGCTCAATTCGTGACTCTGACCGACGGTCAAACATGGAGTTTCTATCTGCCGGCTGAACAAGGAAGCTATGAAGATCGGCGTGTTTTCAAACTGGATTTGTTCGAGCGAACGAAACAGGAGTCAGGCGAAATCTTACGGCGTTACCTTGAGCAGGAAAGAGTCGCTTCAGGTGAAGCGCTCGACACCGCACGTAAGGAATATCGCAACAAGAACAGGCGGGCGGCCGCACGGCAGGCAATTCCTGCCGCGTGGAAAGAGATCGTCGAGAGAGGAGACCAGCAACTCGTTGATTTGCTAACAGATGCTGTAGAGTCCAAGGCGGGGATAAGGCCGGACGAAAGCGATATCTTGAGTTTCTTCGACGGACAGGTTGCAGAGGAGCCGTTAAAATCGTCAGGAGCGCAATCCCCTCCCAAAAGGCTTAAGAAAGCACAAGTTTCCGCCAACCCTGGCCGGACGAAAACCAAGAAAAGTACAACAAAGAAGACCCGGAAGCCGGCCAGAAAAGCTGCACACGGTTCCGTCCCCAAAGGTTCCGGTGTCCTTCACGGCAAGGAATTCTCATATGCCACCGCCAAGGAGGCGATGGTTTTCATACTGAGCGAACTAGCGAAAGCTGACCCAACCTTCCTCCACCGTTGTTCTCAACATCCGGCATTCCAGGGCCGGAAACGCCGTCATGTAGCCCAGCGGGCTTCCGACTTGTACCCGGATAGGCCAGACATGATAAAATTTCATGATGTCCTGCCTAGAGGTTGGGTAGTCGGAATAAATCTCAGCAATAGAAGTAAGATGAGAATCATTCAGGGGGCTGCCGAGGTTGCGGGCATTACGTTTGGGCGCGACATTAAAGTCCGACTTTAAGCCCATTGGATGCCGATTGGGCGCCCTTTTCGCTAATCAGCACCCCTGAAGGGACTGGCAGTTTGAGACCCTGATCATCGAAGGCCTTCCCCGTCTCACCAGATTTGGCTGATGCCATCCAGAATCAAGACCTGACGTCGTTTGCTTCCCCAAGGACTCTCCCTTCCCTTCATCCATACCAAATATCAAGGGCTTGCCCTTTTTCCGGCCCTCCTTAGAATTTGGAAATTATTGGCTCCAGGGCAGCTTTGAGTGCTTGGAGGTTCTTCTCATACCATTTGAATAGATCAGGCCAAGTATCCTTGTCGCGGAAGTCCCATGTCCTACAGGTGAAAATTTTCCGAGCCTTTTTTCCGCTTTCTGCTTCATGCCAAATGAGTGGTTCTCCAAATGCTTGCTCAATCTCGTCATGGTGCTCTTGAAGTCTCTTAAAACGTTTTTCGGCGGATTGCCCTTGCATGTATAGTTCGACACTCACTTCCGGACCGCTGGAATCGGATTCCTTGGTCCGATAAGTCGCCAGGCTTGCGAAGTGCAAACCTGAAACCTGAGGGTAAGGGTGAATAAGCCAGTATCTTGGGCCCGGAGGATTGGAGCGGATGTCCGAATTGCTCTCCAGGTAGTCTTTGAGTTTTGTCCATAATTCGAGCTGGAGCTTTTGGCCCTCGCTAAGTTTACGATTACCCCCAGTTGCTTTTCTCACCTCCCGGACCCAATCGTTTGGCTTTGCGACGATATTGAATCGAGGTGCTACTGGGGAATTCCCTATCCTCCATAGCTGGATCTCGATACCGAAAAATTGAAGTTCATCGCCAGAGATATGGTTCAGCCAGTCCACTGCCGCCCGGTGCTCTTCGGTAAATTGCTTGGCTATCCAAACAATGGTGACCGCCTCGAACCCAGCCGCATAGGTGAAAATCTGGCCAAGGTGGGAATGATCCGTCTTTTCCAGCTGGTTTTCGATTAACACTTTCCGGTCGTAGTCAACGTCATTGCAAACGACGTCCGCACTGTAGCTGCCCACCGTTTGTTCGGTTTCAATCAATTCGAGCTGTAGTCCCAGAGCATCTCCCAAAATATTGAGGTTCTCCTCATCAGCTAACCAAGGGGTGAAGTCCCTTGCTTCATATTCCCAGATGTTCCGGAGTTCAACTCTTTCCAAACGGCTGAGATTATTCGGTGATGGCATTAGTTCTCCTGCAAAAGTGAAAACGGTGTAATTTCGTTAAAAAATTAACGGGCTCCAAAGGAAATCCCGAAAACAGGAGGCTGCATCAGAAAGGGCACAAAGCGAAGAGAAAAAGTGAACCGATTGGTCGGTAGTTGATGGTCCTCAATAACGCGTCTTCCTCTATCTCAGCTTGTTCCCTTTCATACTACCTGACCCTTTAGGCTTTCCCGCGGATAGGTGGGATTGATGCCGCCGGTAAATCCTGTGCCGCGTTAAGTTACTTGGAACATGGGAGCCGGGGGCTACGACCATCGCTTCCCCCCTCCCGATTTTCCCTCTCAGGTGGGTCAATTTTAAACCGCCTTTTTCAGCAAATCAGCGCCCCTGAAGGAACAGGCGGTTTGAGACCCAGATCATCGAACGCCCTCAAAAGTTCAGACCTGACCTCGTTTATTTTGCTTCGCAAAATAGGAAAATTTTTGTGAAAAAAGGACATTTTTTGCTTGAAAAAAGAAATAATAACGCTAAATTAGGAAAAATACCAGAAATATTGGAAAAAATAGCTTCGAGAAAGGAAAATCGAAAAGTGGAAAACTTTCACATCGTTCAAGCTCTTTGCAGGGCATCTTTGGCTAAACCAACCCCGGCTATACTTAGGCAGGTCGAGCGGTTGCGTGATGCGCTTAAAAAAGACGGATATGGGAAGGAGGCAAAAAAGCTTTCGTTGCAACTTAACGCGGCCCAAAAGGTAAGCGAAATGGCTCCAAGCCGTATTGAGCGCTCACGTATTATGGCCTCCGGTGAGGAATTGACGCCAAGAACGCCTCTTCCTGTTGATAAGGGTTCAGCGACACCTCTGGCGGAAGTGATTTTCCCTGACAACCTTCCGAATGAAGCGCCTTTGTTTGGGGAAGGTGTTCGCATGGCTGTTTCGTCGATTCTTGGAGAGTGGATGCATTTTGAAAAGCTTTCGACCATCAATGCCTCCCCGTCGAGAAGCTGTCTAATTTTCGGTGCACCTGGAACGGGGAAAACGCATTTGGCTCTTTGGATGGCAGCTCAGCTCAACATGCCGGTGATACTTGCGCGGCTTGATGGGCTGATGTCTTCCTTTTTAGGGACTACATCACGCAATATTGGGAATTTGTTTTCATTTGCGAATAAGTACCGGTGTATCCTCTTGCTCGATGAATTTGATGCGATTGCCAAGCTTAGGGACGATCCTCAGGAAGTGGGAGAAATCAAGCGGGTTGTAAGCACATTATTGCAAAATCTGGATTGGCGCAAAGATATCGGCTTTACCATAGGGGTGACCAATCATGAGGGGTTGTTGGACCCTGCTGTTTGGAGGCGATTTGATGTGCAGCTAGAAATTCCAAGACCGGGACCGGAAGTCATGATGCGGATAATTGAAAAGTATATGGCGCCTTTGAATTTTAGACCGGAGGAGATCAAATTCTTAGCTTGGAGTATTGAAGGAGGAACGGGCGCTGATGCGAAGAATCTGGTTCATTGGCTGAAAAAGGCCCATATCCTTAATGGCAATAGTGGCCCTAAGCTAACAGGCTTGGTCACCCAGTTTGCCCTTTTGAATTCAGGCCGGATTGACCGGGCTAAGAGAAACATCCTGGTACACGGTGATAATTCATTGATTTCGGCCCTGTTATGCGGGGATCGATACGATTTTAAACAAAAGGAAGTTGCCTCAGTTCTTGGGACAAGTTCTTCGGCTCTTTCTAAGCGTCTAGCTAAGTTGAAGAAGCAGGAATAGGAGAAAGAAAATGCCTAACAGTCCTATTCAGATTGTTCTTAACACCGATAATTTTATTGAGGCGGTTGAGCGTCAACCTTTCGGTGGCAATAAGGATTTTTATGCCGGTAAAGATGAGAAATTTGCTTTGCACCGTGAGCGTTTGATTGAGCAGCTTGATAGGCTTGAAAGAGTGCGGGAAGAAAACCCATATTCCAAGTTCGCTTACGCAAAACTCATTTTAAAACGATCTGCGTTAGCGAAGAGCCACAGGCCGACCAAGAGCCTTTTTACGCTGAATAAAGCGCCGGTTATAGGTGCTGGTGATCTTGGTGAACTTTTTATTGAGATCAGACCACAAAGCGTTGAGTGGGTAAAGACGCAAGCCGGAAAAGCGCATTTGGAAACGCGCTGGAAGGAGAGGGATGGCGAACAAATTGCGACTCCGAGTAGCTACAGAAGCGAGGTAGGGGCCATTGAGGAAATTGTTCCTTACGGTCCTTCAGATAAGCGTAAATTTTCTCTAGAAGAAGGGTTGGCTTGGTTTTCCAATCCACAGACCCGCGGGGCATATATTGTGCAGCTTTTTCAGGGGGTGCCTTCGCGCCATGAATGGGATCGGTACCATCCGGAAAAGTTTAAGTTGTTGAAGAGTTTTGTTGATGGATTATTGGAATTTGGCCTTGGACTTGAAGCGATACGCTTGACTGACGCTTCTATTTTTGGGGTCCGCTTGAGTGAAAGTGAAAGTCCTGCCTCAGTGAGGCTTATGCCTGGCAGGTCCAGTATGAAAAAGGTGGATGCGGCCAGAGCTGTAAATCTAAATAGAGAGAGGCATGGAAAATTATTGAAATTTCTTGATGCACACCAG
Source organism: Opitutales bacterium (assembly GCA_965219475.1). GTDB lineage: Bacteria > Verrucomicrobiota > Verrucomicrobiia > Opitutales > UBA2995 > JAABVD01. Next base: position 77,984 of record CBDCNU010000003.1, read on the forward strand.
CTTGTCAAAAAAGTAAACTTGCCGCCCATTATAAAAAGAAGCTCGCTTGAGGTCGGCAGTGAAAACGCACCTGATTTTGAACTCCCTTTCCCGGCAGAAGATGGTTCCTATCCGAAAATAGGCATCATTGATGGCGGAGTATCTTCCGTGATTGGGGATTGGCTAGAGGAGAGTTGGGATTTTCTTGCTGAAGGTGATCGGGATGAAGCTCATGGAACTTTTATTGCCGGTCTTGCGATTGCGGGCTCAAGTATGAATGCGCATGAACTCTTTACCGAGCTCGATGGATGTAAAGTAATCGATCTGGATATTTTGCCCAAAAACGGGACTTTTCAGAATTACTATCCAAGCAATGCACTTCAGTTTTTTGAGGAGCTAGAGTATGCGGTGCAGGAATTAAAGGAGCGAACGGGGGTCAGAGTTTTCAATTTCAGCCTTAATTTGGAAGAGCATGTTTCTACGGATACCTACTCTCCAGCAGCGCAAATTCTGGATAGAATTGCAATAGATAATGATGTAATTTTCATTATCTCATCAGGCAATACCAAGTCTTACGATATGCGTGATGAGTGGCCGGATGATCCAATTAAAGCGCTTTCGATATTGGCAACTGCAAGCAATGACCGGATAAGAATGCCCGCCGAGAGTTGCCGAAATTTAAGTGTTGCGGCTGTTAATCCTCCGGGCCTTAGCAATTCGATAGCCTATGCACCTTCATGTTACAGCTGCCGCGGGCCTGGTATAAGGGTTGGGGTAAAACCGGATCTGGCCCATATCGGAGGTTCGGGTACAACATGCGGAAGTAATGGCTGTGGGTTATATTCGCTCAATGAACAGGGCGATCTTGTAGATGATTGCGGAACCAGTTTTGCCGTTCCACATGTTGCCAAAACCCTTGCAAGCTTGGATCAACAAATTGAAGGAGATGTATCGCGCGAAACCTTGATAGCGCTTGCGGTGCATCATGCCCAGGTACCAGATATCCTAAAAGATAAAAGGTTAAAAGGGGTTACAAAACATATGGTTGGTTTTGGCGTTCCGGGATCTTCGGAAGAGATTTTGGAAGGGGCTGATCATGCCATTACACTCGTATTTGCTAACCGGGTATATCCGGGCCAAAAGATGAGTTTTAATTTTACGTGGCCGGATTGCCTTGTGAGAGATGGAAAGTGTTTTGGTAATGCGAAACTTACGGTTGTGAGCACGCCACCATTTAATTACCAGTTTGGGTCGGAGTTTGTGCGCATCAATATCAGCGGCTTCCTAAGGCAGGAAAAGGGCGATGGAAAATTTGACGGTAAATTGAAACCTATCTTTTTACCAGAAATGCCAAGTGGGCGCCCTTATGAGCGGGAACAGATTGAATATGCGCTAAAATGGAGCCCGGTGAAGGTCTATGAAAGGAGGATTCCGCGAGGCATTGGCGGTTCAACAAACTGGCGATTGGTTATTGAGTATTTAGCCAGAGACGGGGAAGGGGTTCCCGAAAATGACGTTCCGTTTACTGCTCTTTTGAGTCTTTCTGATCTGAAAGGAGAAAGGCCTGTATTTAATAGCATGCGCCAGACGTTAAACGCCCTTGGTGTGAAGACGCTTGATATTAAGACGGCGGCAAGAATTATGCCCAGGGTCTAGGAGAATTTTAAAACAGCTTAACCATAATTAACCTTTAGCCATAGAAAGGAAAGAACGATGAGTAAACCTCAGGACCGAACCATATTCAGGGGATTGGACGGAAAATGGAAAAATAAACGCAACGATGCCAGCCGGGCGTCCAGCTCCCACAGAACCCAGAGAAAAGCAGAACAGGCCGCAAGGCACATGCTCAAAAACCAGGGTGGAGGAGAACTGACAACCAAGGGGCGTGATGGTAAATTTCGATCCAAGGATACGATAAAGCCTGGAAAAGATCCCTTTCCGCCCAGGGATAAAGAGCATTAGGGCATACCCCTTTTTCTTAAATTAAATTTAAAGGGGTTTACCTTAATGAAATGAAAAGATTAATTTTGACACAGGTTTTAATCTTCGGGCTGCCATTGTGTGCTCTTGGTTTCATAACATTATGGGATGACCAAACAGAAGATGAATTCCTAGAATTAACTGAAAAAGAAATGCTTGAAATGAGGAACTGGGCGTCGGGCGAAATGGATAAACTACATGAATTAGCCCATACTCTTGCTACTCAAGAAGCCGCCTTATGGCGTGAAGATGCTAATAGATTATTAGTCGAAGAAATGAACCTATGGCGGGAATGGGCATCAATTGAGGTAACAGAGGCAACCCCTGGAATTGTAGGGGCGATTGAGTCTCTAAAGCGTCCAATCGACAATCTAACAACTGCCCTGGCATGGGCAATATTCCTTCAAGCAATTGGAATCATTGCAGTGATTGCGTCGGCATGTGCTGTGGTCAATTCCCTGAATAAGCGGTTGCCAATATATGTACCAGGCCCGCCATTCCGACAATAAAGATTTTTAATCCCCTTATGATGCCCTTTCTCAATTCTTCGTCCATCAATATTTTCACTTCCCTCAAAGTCGGATTGTTGCCTGCAGTGGACAGGCAAGCCGGTTACCGGCTTTTAAACACTTCCGGGAATGGGTCCGCACCACTCAATTGCCCGGGAGCCAAGGCAAAGGAATGGAAGCTGATGTTAATGTTTTGTGTTTGATCCCTTCAGCCTCTTCCATCCAAACTAACCATCAAGGATTGATTCCTTTGTTCCTTCGCCCATCATTCAAGACAATATATGCGACCTAATTTCTCTGAATTCTCGTACGGTTACGCGCTTACAGAAGCGTTGGTTGGTGGCCGACAACATCTTGTTCGACCCATTTTCCCAACTCAAGTAGAGGAAGGTAAATCCGGTTACGACCTTAAGTTGGACTGCCCCGGCTACCCATTATTCCTACAATTCAAGGTATGCGACGGAATGAAAACCCGTAGGGCAAAGGAGCTGTTAAAGTTTCAATTACCACTCCGACTTCCGTTTCTCCGTATGAACCTTATGCCCGCAGGCAGGTCGCAGCAGCAACCCCTTTTGTCGAAGCTGGAAAGTCAGGGTGAAACCGTCTTCTATGCTGCGCCGCGCTTCTACAATGACAATAAATTTGCATCGCATTACCGAAAAGGGGAAATAATTTGTCATACTGCGTTTATAAGTCCTGGCGCAATTGGTCCTTTACCAGATAAAAAGGAACATCATGTCGCATTCGAGTGCATGGCTCGACAAGGTTGGTTTTTATCTGATCCTAGGGAAGTGGCATCAATCTTGGATGGTGACGAATTCAAAGAACTGAATCAAAAGCATTTGGATAAAAATCCCCTGATGACTAAACGCATAGGTAAAGCGCTTGCCAATGTTTGCAATGTCATTGTTGAGGATCTCCAAGATAATCAAGGGTCTTTCGATGACCCAACGAGAATCAGAAATCTGCTAATATATCTTAGACGAGGGTTTTCAGACCTTCCTGATGCGAAAGATTTGATGGATTCTTTTGGGCAAACTCACCAAGATAGCTTAATTAGTTCAAAAAACGAATTAAGCACCCTATTGGCAGACATTCTCCAAGCTATCCAACAAACCTCAGAGAAAGGGGATCACATGGCAGAAAATGTCAATTTGCTGACCGGTTTGACGCAATTATATTTCGAAGCAACGCTCATTTTAATGACCAATTAAATTAAGGCGAATCGGTGTGGTGCCTCTAATTAAATCAAGATCTGATAAGAGAGTATTTTCTGGTGATATCGACCGTTAACCTTTAATTGATTGCTTCACCCCTAAGAGGATCGAATGGGGAGTGAGGTAGGACCATCAGGTAGTAGGCGAAGAACGGCTTGTCCCGTTTGGTCTCGACAAATCTGGGAATTGGTGGATTAGATGCCTCCAACCGCACGGATGACTAACCGTATGCAGAGAAACCACGACCCTGATTGGGCTATCCGGTTGCGAGCGTTTTCAGTTGTGGAGCGTCTGGCAGTCTCTACTGGGGGACGGATACCTTGGGCCGAAATTTCCCATGGGTTCTTATATGAGGGCGAGCAGATCCACCTTGCTAGCAGGGCCCTTGGGATATTCAAGCCGCGCCAAATGTCCGCCGCGCTGAGTATCAGGACCGTGCTGCCACGCGCCGGGCGGCCCTCCTGGTACCGGGACCAGAGCGCCGACTTTGATACTGAGACGGGGTTACTTCCCTACGACCTGGTTCGAGACCCCGGTCATCCCACCAATAAATCGCTGAGACGTGCTTATGTACGACGGGCTCCACTGATCTACTTCCGCGCCCTGGAGCCTGCTCGCTACGAAGCAATCTGGCCGGTTTGGATAGAATATTTCAGGGAGGACCAAGGCCGTGTTCTACTTTCCGTAGCGGAACCCGAGAGCAAGGACGTCAGTTTCGTAAAGGAGGAGCGGGCACTGACTGGCTCTGATATCCGGGAGCGATCCTACTCACTGCGGATGACCAAACACCGCAATCACCAAGCCTGGTTCAGCAGCCAAATCAGATCAGTCTACGGTTACCGCTGCGCTTTCAGCAATTTGCCGTTGTCGAGGCTCCTGGTAGGTGCTCATATCAAATCGGACGAAGATGGCGGACCTGCAACCGTCTCCAACGGAATCTGCATGTCAACGCTCCACCATGCCGCATTTGATGCCTACCTGATCGGTGTAGACCCAGGCTTGAGGATCCATGTTTCCCGCAGGGTCATTGACGCTGAAGATGGACCATTCCTGGCAAGCTTCCAAGGGCTTGACGGGGGTACCTTGCGGGTACCTCAGGAGCCCCTGGCAAGACCGGATCCTGCATTCCTGGAATGGCGTTTTGACAGATTCGAGGCAGCTCAAACCTGATCATCTAACGCCGTACTCACCTCACCGGAATTGGCTGGCGCCATCAAGAGTCAAGCCCGCCGTCGTTTGTTTCCCCCAAGGACTCCCCTTTCCCTTCATTTATACCAAACATCAAGGACCCTTTTTCCGGCCCCGTTCTCTGGCGGTTGGCCTGATTGCCACTCGCTCTTCCCTGATTGGCTCAACCTTACCAACGATGGCAGACAATCTCTCTTTCCGCTTTCGTATGGATCGCTTGTCTGTGAAGATCATGACAAGGGTCACCAGTCCGCAAATAACCAGTAGGATTATGACAACTATGTTGCTCACTTCCATGCTAGAGACACCTGAATAGCTTTAGGTCGCTCATAGTTGATTCTTATTGATCGATTAATTCTTCAAGATGCGCCCCTTTGTCGGTTCGTAGTGGTAGTCACCAATCGTGCCTTGTTTAAGTAAACGAATCGCTTTCTGGATTTCCTGAAGAGGCACTATGAACCATTCCCGGGGCTCGACGCCTTGGCCAAAGCGGTCTTTGAGTTTTAAATCGAGTCGCGCTTTGGAAAAAAACCTGTGAAGCAATTTCTCCAGCTTGACCGGGTCAATGTTTGCCAGCTTGTAGGTTTCAACGACCTCCACTTCGGTTAGAAGATAGGTGGGGTCTTTCGCGGCATTGGCTATTCGCCGTTTCACTGATCCGCGCGTAACCTCAATTTTGTGGATGACGGTGCGATTTTCAATAATGAACGGGTTTTCGGATTTGCTCCTCAGCACGTAGATATGGCCTACTTCCTGGTCGTTCTCCGATTCCTGGTCCGAAAAAAGTGGTCCTAGATTTGGATCGGTAATTCTGCGGCTCGCTTCGTCCTTATTCAAAGCTCGTTGAAGCGATCGCATGAGCAAGTTGCTTTCCATCCCATTGTCATAAATGACTCGCAGCCTTCGGTCCGGACGATCATAGTGGTTGATGAATTTCTCACCCCACTCGGCAACGTAGACCTTTTGTCCTTCAAGGATGAACAGTTCCCCTTTGTTGATCTCTGCGTTGTCCTGGAATTTGAGGGTCTTGCGAAAGCCGGTTTCCAAATCTTGCTGAACCTGCTGGAAGAGTGGCTTAAAGATTCCGAAGTCTGGGCAAGGTGTCCTTCGGGCAACTTCTTCTGCGGCAAGCTTCTCCTCGCTGGACCGCACAAATTTTAATTGGGTTATATCCCCGTTCGTTTCCTTGTCGACGCCGAGGGCCTGGAGGAGTTCAACATCGCCAAGTTCAACTTCTTCTACTGCCGAGTCCTCATAGTCCTCCTGGATATCCAGCAATCGTTTCTTGTCGATATCCTGCAATAAAGTCCGGCATTCCGCCGACCGCCTCAGTTGATCCAATCGAACAGCATACAAGCGCTCGAAAATATCGCGGTGTTCCCCGTGAGCAGGTAATCTGCCGTGTTTCTCCACAAACCGCTCAATTTCTTCGTAGCCAGCAATGATTCGCTGCTCCCGAGCGGTATGGGCCGCCTTCTTTTTTGGCTTGGTATCTACCCCCAGTTGCCCGAGAAGTTTCAAGTCTTCGCTGGTTACTTTCTCAGGCATTTTGCTCCTCTCTTGCTTTCCTTTGCAGGTGCGCGATTCCTTCAGCCATACATTGGTCTAACCCCGATTTTGCGGACACGAACCGCAAAGCGTTTTTCATGTTAGGTTATGGTTTTGATTTTGGAAGTGTATTTTAGAAGCTAATTCGGGGGAAATAGAACCGCCGTTTGAGGATCTCCTTCAGGGAGCAGAAAGGGCCACAAATGACGCCGATTGTGCATTATTTTAGCAAGGCAATGCCCCTGAAGGGACTGGCAGCTTGAGACCCGGATCATCGGACTTGGTTGGCCCCATCAGGAGTCAAGGCCTGACGTTGTTTTCTTGCCGAAGGACTCCTCCTTCCCTCATTTATACCAAATATCAAGGGCTGACCCTTTTTCTTTTTCCTTCACCCCAGGCTTGACTAAAACAGACAAATTTGAAATGTCCAATTTTCAACAGACATTCAATTTGGTAATCAGGCTTATCGCAATCAAAGACTCCATGGAAGGGAGGTGAAAATATGAACGAACGTCAACGGATGGTGTGCGCAGGCGCACTTTGGGCAGATGGCTATTCACATGACGCTATCGCTGCTGCATTGGCTGTAAAACGCGCCGAAGCAGTCGAGCTCTCGATACGTGCTGCAGATCAGCAGAGTGCTGGAACACTTGGTCATATGGCCACTACTCGCGATGAGAACGGCAAGCCGGTAAGCAGATAAGCGAGAGATAGGACAGGCAAATAGGGTACAAATCACTTAAAAAAAGAAAGATCTAGCTAGATGGATGTATGAAACCAGAAATTTCCGAATTCTCCTATGGTTATGCTGTGACTGAGGGCATCGTACGTTCTCAAGGCCCCCTAAAAGCGGCACCATCTTTTCCGACCCTTAGAAGCGAAGGCACCACGGGCGGTTACGATGTGAAGTTAGACATACCTGGTTTTCCGCTCTTTCTACAGTTCAAACTTACTGACTACATGGTTAGAAGTACTGCGTATGAGACCAAACGGAGACTCTTCACGACTCCCTTCTTTAGAATGCATATCCGACCTCAGAAAAGGTTCCGTCAGCATGAGCTTCTTTTCGACTTAGAAGAGACTGGAAAAGCAGTGTACTATGTCGCACCGGCCTTTTTTGAGGAACGGGATTTCAATTTAGCATACATAAGTCGCTCGATACTCACGAAATCCGTGATGATCTCACCAACAGCTATAGGTCGATTGGGAAAAGATGAAAACCATCATATTTCGTTTAAGAACGCAAATCAAGGTTTCGGTTATCTGCTATCACGGGCTCCGCATAAAGTGGAAATCCTAAGTTGGGATGATGTGAAAGGGAGGATGGATCAGCAGTGGAATCGTGCTGAGAGGTCTCTTCAAGAACTCCTCCCAAAGATGGAAACCCAGATGTTGGACATAATCTACACCCACTTCGAAGGAGAACTTCACAGTGATTTGGAACAGGTATTCAGAGATGAGGTTCAGCACCCAACGGTGGGCCGAACCCAAGAATTATCTCTCAATGAATTGATATGGGAATTCATGGCGGATAAAGACAAAGACCCGCTCAGCCGAGTTGCGTCTCTGTCCCAAGTTTTCTTCAACTGCGGCTTGTTCATAGTTCAACACAGCACTTAGATTCGATACTTTCAGATTTAGAATTTTAAATTCGGACCTTTCCTATGCGGGAGGGGGAGTAGCCATAGCCAGCCAGGATTAGTAATTTAGTTGGGATCAAGTTTGCACCAAAAAGTCGAATTGTCACCCGACTGCAACCTGTTTGCAGCGGACAGACAGGCAGGTTACCTTCAACAACCCAAAACACTAAACAACAAGGTCCATCTCCTTTTTTTGGTTCCTGGAAAAGGAAGGTGGCACGATTAATCTGAAAGAGAACAAGCTGTAAAAACACATGGCTGGCAAAAGGCTCAACATGGGCCATCCCAGCCGAATCACGATGGCAGTGGCCGGGATAATTCTATTTTCTACGTTTGACCCCTTTTGCCCGCCTTTTGTGCCTTCTTGAACAGGAAGGAAAAGGTGGTCGAGGTCAGTCGGAAGTAGATTTCACCGTTTTCGTTGATTTAACACTGGACTCCGAGTCAGAGCCGGAAGTGGGTTTATTTTTGGGATTTTTTGGAAAAACCACTCCTGGGGCTCCTCTCGTTTTCAAAGGTTTTGGACTGTCTTCTCTTGGCATTCATAAAAACTCTCATGCATTATATTGAATGAAAATGATCGTAAGTATTATCCCAAGGATGTAAAGTCCAGCAGAAATATAACCTAATGACTTGTTCATAAGAAATGGTAACTCTGAGACTTCGCAATTTTGTGTCGAGCCACCCTCTAACTCGCTCCGCACCCATATACTTTGCTTTTCCAAACCGCACTGGCTAAAAGGAATTGAAACCAGGGTTGCAGCAATGGCGAGCCCAAATGCCCACCAAGAAAGATTTAGAAGACATGCAGCAGACACATTATCCTGTGAAGTGAAATCTCTTAGGAATGCAAATGAAAATCCTAAACCTGCGCTTGATAACCAAAGAATCGACCTGTCGAATAACTGGGAATTCGATAACCGATACCTATGCAACTCCTGTAAAGCATTCCTTAGATCCGCCCTTTGCCTTTCATCCATGATGATAACCCTTACAATATTACCAATATTCAAGCTCTATCAAATCCTAAATCTTAGCAAATTAGCAATCTTTTGGGGCCAAGTCACTCCGGGACTGGGACTGATCTGATAGCCAACAAAAGCTGGGAACTGGACTACAGGCAAGCCGAGAGCATCAAAACGGGGGAAGGGCTGACCAAAGAGGAACACGCTCGACTGATCGCCTGTGTGGCACGAACCCCATAACTGGAGGAGAAAAGGGTATAGGTTTTCCGGTAGCTGGCGGTTTTCAATAACGCCTCTGGGTCTACCTCAGCTTGTTCCCTTTTCCTCCCCATTTTATTGGAAGAATGACGATCTCACAAACAATGCTTGGCCGGTTTTCTTAAGGGCTTTGTTTTGTCCTATTGTTTTTCGCCTTCGCATTCCGACTATCGATCGCTTTTCTTTTCGATTCAGGTAGTTTTTTGTAAAGACTCTTAACATTTTTGGGATGACTAATCATCTGATCGCAAATGGCATTAAGAAGCCCAAATAACTGAATCGTGTCCTCCTTGTTATCGCTAAGGTCAATGACCCCGGGGTGAACCGACTCATTGCCAATTACCCGCACAATATCTAGGGATTGCTGAACAAGAGGATCTAATCCCTTCGACACCAAACTTGCTATGTCCTCATCAATATTTTTCCCCTTCTCGCCTAAATTAATGCAAAGCTTTTGAATGCATAGCCGAAGTAAGGCGGCTGCTCCTCGTGGAGAATTGTCAAGTATTAACCGAGCCTCCTCAAAATCTCTTTTGATGCCATCGGGCATGTCCGGATTTGCAGTAACGACGGTAGAATACGATGGAAATACTAAATAATCATGAACCCATATTGCGATTTTCTGACAATTGTAGCACTCACTAATATTCAGATTGTTAACTGAGTAATATACATACCGACTTGATTTAAGTTTTTCCAGAAAGGGGAATCCTAATATCAGCCGGTCTAAAAACTCGATGATAGGTTCCTTATGGTTTTGAGATACCTCTTTGTTTTCGATCCATTGCTTTTTATCGCTTTCCTTGGGTATGAAGGGAGTCTGATTTTTCTTTTCAAGACCTTTGGCGTATGTGCCATACCAATACTGAGTCGTGTATGCTCCGCAATGTGGACAATCAAATGCAGTTTCGGAAATTACTGGTGGTCTCTCTTTTTTACCCATTTTACTTGTAGACTACTGAGATCAGATAGGAGCGTCTTGTTCGCTCATCCAAATGTCCATCTTTTTTTAGTAAGGCAATCTGTTCATAGCTTTTTTGTGCCCTTACTTAAATCAAGCTTAAATAACAGAGTTTTGGGTTCCAGTGATTGGGCAATTTGGCCCTCAAACTGTCAGGAGCCCAGATGTGGCATCTATTGGCTTTCCCCTTGGAAAGAAAAATTTACTCAGTTCTTGGGTCTACAATTTTCCAAGGCATTATGCCCAGCTTGACTGTTACTGATGTCTCCAGTTCATACCAAGCATTGTGGAACAACCCTGATCACGCGTCTAGTTTATGAGCGGGAAAGGAGACAGCACGTAGCTCTGTTAGCACTTTTGCTTGGCCAGGAGTCGGGTAAGTTGCCTCTGAAGGGGTTGTGGAAATGAGAGCTTTCCTTCTTGGTACTTTGCATAACAGAGGTTGAAGATCGCCAGAAAATCGTCCCGGACGGTCTCCGCCGTATGGTGTTCATGAAGAACTCGCAATGTAGGACCATGGCACTCGCTGACTATTAACCCACTCCCACAGGGACAACCATGGTGCCCACGATACCCGTGTTCCAAGAGGAAGCTAATGACCGCTAAAGCAGCAAGATCATCACGAAGACCAAGCGCATCGATGTAATAACGTAAGATGCCTTCAAATCCGTGTGCCGACTCCCCGAATGGGTGATAGCCATGCTTCTTCCAGAAACAGTAACCGTAGAGATATGGAATAACAAGACGGTTGACGAAGCCGAGCAGCGTTGGCTGTTCAAAAAAAATCCGGCGCTGCTCAATCGGTACCGCGAGACATAGTGTGCCATTGGTGAAGCGGTGCTCATAGTTAGCATCGATTCGACCGTCCGTCTCCTTTACCTGCGGCAATAATTCGGGAAATTCATTTGGAATATTCAATTCGATCCCAAACGACTCTGTAATCGTTTCTAGCCCGTCAGCTGACGCCTCGAACGGCAGTGCGCCGGATACGAGAGTTTTTGCATTATGTTCGACTACGTTGGTGAGCCCTTCGTGAACACTGGTCAGCTCGATGATCTGCTTCCCTAAGTCTTCCGTCATGCTGCACCCCAAGGCTTCGCGGGCTTGGTGATTTGGGTATGTGGTGGAGTGTTGATGACCGGAACTGAGGGCAAGAGGATATCCAGGTGTTTCGACACAGCCGATGTGCCTAAGACCCGGCTCAGATGCTCATTGAGCCGCAGCGAATTTGTTTCTTTCAGGATTTTCAGCAGGTCATTCTGTATGGCTTCCACCCAGGCGAAAAACGCCCTTGCCCGGGCATGATTGTTCTCATGCCAGCGGTCCGCGAAATTCTCATTTGGATTGACCGGGTTTCCCATATACCACGAACCGTCAAGGCGCCGCTGGATGATGCCCATGGTCGCCAACGAGTAGTCAATGGCTTTGCCTTCGACGAGGAGGGCATGCGCCTTGAGTTTGCTTACAATTCCTGAAAGAGCCATGTAAACATCCAACTCATTGCCGTAGAGGTGGGCGGCTAGCGTCGTGATAATGATCGAAATTGGTGCGTATTCTATGCGCGCGTTATTATTGAAGTACACGTCCCTGTGGCGCTTCATTATCTGGATCGAACGCTGAAGTGGTGTGCGGACCAAATGGTCCGGAACGGCATCGACGCTCGCATAGACAAGTGGCGCGCGCCGCTGGATATCCTGCTTTTGTTCGCGGAAAACGCGTGTGTGCGCCTCGAAATTCTTTTCGTCGAACCAAGTACCGAATCCGCGCGGGTCGCTTGCCGACCAGCTATAACTAGACCCCTGCTTGTGGGTGATCGCAATCGCGGTACTTTGCGGTCCGAGTGGGTCCGGTATAGAAGGTAGGACATCGAGATGAAAACCGACACCGTCTTGCTCGGCGTATTCGAGAGTCCAGCATCGACGTCCTTCAGGCTCAAGCAGCTTCCGGTAGGTTGCGTGTTCATGGAGCCGCTTGCCAACCATCAACTTGACTAACTGTGGGGTGGTTCTTTCTTTGTAAAGGGGTATTTGGCACACCAGATCAATATCATAGGATGACTCAATACCGTTGCGGACCGGTCTGACGACGGTGCCTAATCTGAAAGACCCCTGCGGGTAGATATCGAGTTCACCCACACATTGCGGAAATTCACCATCGTCCAGCCAGCGCCCGACAGCCTGGGATAGCGATTTACCGCATCATGATATTTTGTAGGAGAGATATCGATCTCGCTGGCAACTTGTTCAAGAAACTTCGTGTACTTATTTATATCAGTAGTCATGCTAATATCCTTTCTCGTAATGTCGCACCATTTTCTTCTTTGAGTGCGTAGATTGGGGTGAACGCCTTCGTCTGTGCATGGAAAAACACGGGATCGAGAACAGGCTGGCGATCGCGAGCAAATGAGTGACCGAGACCCTTGAGGTCTTGGATTACCCGTGTGTCGTCCATTTTGAAAGCTTTGTACGGAACTGTATGGTTGACCCGGTAAATCGCCGTCCGTTCATGCTCATGACCGGTAAGCAGTTTCGCGATGCCCATCGCGCTATGTGACTGCCCGTCCATGAAGAGCTTGATGACCTTTGAACCAAGCGTCCCGACACCTGCCCATTTGCGGATGGAATAAGTTTCCTCCAAGCAACCGAGGCTAAGGACTTGAAGAGAGTTGCCCGGCCAACCCAGCATTGTGATTGCTTCGACGACCTGCAAGCGCTGTGGGGTTGTTCGCCCAAGTGCCACCATCGGTCAGGCCGACTGCATTCTCCGTTACGTGGTGGCGGAAGTATGTTGGTGCGGCAGCCGTCGCCATTGCCGCATCAACGGCTAGGCATTTGTAATCGTTGCGAAGACGGGCGTGATGGGCGGTCTTGTAAATGTAGACAGAGCGAGCCACCGGATTCCATGCCGGAATAAGTAACCGGGTCTTTGCATCCCCGATCCTCCTAGTGTCCAGCACATCGTTAAGTACTGCACGTAATGGTTGGGCATCATGCTTGTTTACGACAAGCCGCCGCGCGAAACGTAGCTTGTCGAGGGCAAAATCGGCTACCGGTCCTTTTCCGTGCCCGAATATTTCCGGTCCACGCTTCTCATAGAGATCGAGAAGCGTGGAGGCACGCAGACCCATCGCTAGACCGATGGCGATGATGCCGCCAGTTGATGTACCGGCGATCAGATCGAAATATGATCCAATCGGGCGTTGCAGATGTTGTTCAAGCCCGGCCAAAAATGCAGCCGGAAACGTTCCCAGTATCCCTCCACCGTCAATGCACAGGAGGCGTCGATGTTGCAGTTGGTCCTCAATCTTCATGTTCGATTGGTCTCATTCCCGTCCCGGCCGTTGACGATAATCGTTATTTCTTTGTCGAGGCCGTGGTCTTGATTCTTGTCACCATGTCCACTGCCCTCGAAGTGATCGTGATAATTCTCGCGTTTGTGCTGCACTTCTAATTCCTTTTTCTTTGAACCTTGGACTGATATGGATCTCCTCCATGAAATTTTTTCTCTGTGAAGGCATAAAGAAGCAGATTTTCCATCACAATGCAAGCTAATAAAAGGCAAAAAATAAAATTTTTGCTTTGCATTAAAAACTTCCTGGGCAACGCTCCCCTCTTATGCCTCCCTTATGGCTTGTCATTTCGATGTCGAAACCTTATGTATCTATTTAATGCGAAAGCGACCTGACTCCGAGAGGCTATACGAACTCGTAGGGCAGAATCTTGCACGTAAGCGAAGTGAAGCCAATCTTACGCAGACCCAACTGGCGCAGCGTTGTGGTCTAGCACGAGGCTCGATTGCCAACATTGAGAGCGGAAATCAGCGTCCGACGCTTCATACTCTCTGGTCTCTCGCCACCGCACTTGAAGTCGAGGTAAATTCGTTGTTACCTTCACCCGACGAATTTCGTGTGAGCGAGGAGGCCGGAAGATACGTAGTCACGGGACGGATGAAGGAAGGCGGCGGGGGTAAGCCAAAGCCAAGTCCTCTCTTTCATTAATAGTAGCCGAGAGAAAATAAGTGCCAACGACCATAGAGATTGAGAAAAAAAGCCAGATGGCTACTCACAAGAGCAGGAGTAAATACCCCTCCAGTTCCCGTGAATCGAGTCGCTGAAGAGCTAAACATCAAAATTGAGTTGGCAGATCTCGGCGAGGACTGCTCGGCCGTACTCGTCCGAAATAGAGACCGAGCTGTAATTGGTGTTAATAAGACGCACTCCATCAATCGGAGGCGCTTTAGCATCGCACACGAAATTGCCCATTTCCATCTCCACAAAGGAGATACTTATATTGACAAAGGGTATCGCGTGAATTTCCGAGACCTCGAATCTGGTTCCGGCACCAAAAAAGAAGAGATGGATGCCAATGCGTTTGCAGCAGCCCTTCTCATGCCCGCTGCATGGGTCGAGGCCGCCTATCAGAAAAAACCCTTTGATCTAACCGAGGACGATAGTCTGGGGAAGCTTGCAAACAAGTTCAAAGTGAGCACCCTAGCGATGACCTATCGCTTGATGAAGCTGCGTATAATCTAAGACTGCTTTGGATTAACCGTCACCCTAACCAGAAATTCTGCTTGATTTTGTTGGACGGTTGAGCGGTGTTTTTCATGTCAAACCTACCCCATGTAGGAGGTGCATTATGGCACGATTCACAGTCGCGCCCCGTTTTTTTCCAATGAGCGTATTCGCGGAGAAACGCTGGCAGATTTACGGCAGCGCGGTCGAGGGCAAGCGTATCTGAAACCCAATTGTGGTAGCGGATGTAGGCTGCGGTCTTCTTCCAGGCCTTAAGGAGGACATACTCTTCACAGACCATCTTCAAGCGTGCGGCTCGAGCTGTTCCGGAATCATGCCTTAGCCTTCCAGCACCTCGACCATTTCCGCGATCACATGAAGTTCTCCTTCCTCAGCGTTGATGATCTCAATCGGCTTGAAGTCCGGGTTGACAGGTTCGAGAGTGATATTGACGTGGTACCATGTGTCGCCCTCCACCGTCTTTTCGCTCTTATAGCGCTTGACGGTGTAGCGTCGTCCAGTTTCTGGGTCGGTGGCGTTACGCATTTGCACAAGGACAGTCTTTCCTTGGCGCGTGCCTGCGACTGGTGTCGAAAAGAGGCAATATGCGCCGTCGGGGATGACCGGCTCCATTGACTTACCGACCACCTGAGCGACAAACATTCCTGGGCGAAGGTGGCGAGCGGTCTGCACGTCCACCCACTCAAAGCCACCGTCGTCGATTTGCTGCGGGTCGCTGAAGGCACCCGCAGCAGCCTTGAGTGGTACGAATGGCACGCAGGTTACGTAGCGTTTCTCTGGCTTTGGGTCGACAAAGTTAAGAACCGGAATGGGAAAACCGTCGGATCCCACAGGTACTTCTTGGGATTGGGGTTCCCTGCTCCTGAGCCGCCGATACGCGTCCGAAGCCATCCAGGCCGTCACGATCTTCTGGAAGGAACCGTCGTTCATGAACCGGACGAAGATCTCCTCATTTTGATCCATGCGTTCGACGAACAGGTTCTTCAGTATGCTCTTGAAGACAAGCTCGAACTTGTCGCCCGGGTTGACGGCGGCTGCCTGTCGCAGACTGTCGTCGGTCATCGCTGCCTCCACAATCTGGTCGAAGAAAAGCTGATCGGCTGGGTTGAAGTCCGTACCTAAGCGCTCGTTCAGGATGTCGATCAGTTGGGAAAACTGCACGGACTGCGGTCGCACCATGCCGCTCCCGACCTCCACAGGGCCATCGAGAGGTCGAACCTCCCCGCCCTGAAGCGAAATAGAATCCTCGCTGATCTTCTGAAGACGGTAATACTCGAGCCGAACTTCGTCATCGAACTGGTATGCCGGGCCACTCGAGCGGCGGGGCAATTTCGCCGCGAGATGGCGGAGGAACACGTACAACTTCTCAAGATCTGAGTCCTGGTACGGAATCACCTGACTCAAGAAACCGTATAGGTTCAAGAACGCATGCACCTTCCCACGCCAGTTTTCAGCCTCTTCCTCGTTTTCGCCCCGGCGGACCGTGAAGCGTGACACTGCTGGATCCAAAGCGGCGTTCATCGTTCGGTGATCCAACGCACTCTGCCGCTTTTTTGGGATGAAATAAACGGCGCTGAAGCGCTCGACCTCCTCATCGAAGTAGACTCCTGAAGCGTCCAACCCGCTCTTGATGGCGTACATGCGGGCGGGATCGACCTCCTCGCCCATCTCGGCACCCTCGTAGTATGTCTTGAATGCTTCGCGAATCTCCTCCCGGTCGTTCACGAAATCGAGGACGAACGAGTCTTCTTTGAGCGGATGGGTACGATTCAACCGGGATAGCGTCTGCACGGCCCTAATCCCGGCGAGTCGCTTATCCACGTACATCGTGTGCAGGAGCGGTTGATCGAAACCGGTCTGGTACTTGTCCGCGACGAGGAGAACTTGGTACTCCTGTGTCGCAAAACGCTCCGGCAGTTCCTTCTCAGAGATGCCGTCGTTCATGCCCGGTTCGGTGTAGGTCGTGCCTAGAAACTTGTCGTCCACCACCGTGCCTGAGAAGGCCACAAGTGATTTGATGGCATAGTTCTTCTCGTGAATGTAGCGGTCGAAACTTTGTTTGTAGCGCACTGCTTCCAAGCGAGATCCGGTTACCACCATCGCCTTGGCACGGCCACCGATCTTATGCCGCGTGACCGCTTGAAAGTGCTCGACCATGACCTCGGTTTTCTGGGCAATATTGTGCGGATGCAGCTTTAAAAACCGTGCCAGTGCCTGCGCGGCTTTCTTGCGCTCGACGTTGGGATCGTCTTCGCAGGCTTTGAGTAACTTGAAATAGGTTCCGTAGGTAGTGTAGTGTTTCAGCACATCAAGGATGAACTCCTCTTCGATCGCTTGCCGCATGGTGTAACGGTGCGCTGGTCGCCCGTCTTGACCGAACACGGCAAACGTCTTGTGCTTGGGCGTAGCTGTGAAGGCGAAGAAGCTCAGATTCGGCTGTTTTCCACGCTTGGCCATGCTGCGGAAGAGCCCCTCCATGTCTTCGCGGCCTTCCTCAGCCGCGCGCTTCCTGGCTCGTTCCCGAAGCTCCACACCACCCAGAACTTCCTTTAAATCAGTAGCTGTTTCGCCTCCTTGCGAGCTGTGCGCCTCATCGATAATGACAGCGCAACGCCGGGTGGGGAGTGTGTCCGTGGCGACCGTGCCGCGTTCCTCGGCCATCTCGAGCAACCTGCGCGCGACGAAGGGGAACTTCTGGAGGGTCGTAATAATCACCGGAACTGCATTCTGAAGCGCCTCCGCAAGCTGCCGTGAGCTCTTGTCGATGCGTTGTACCACGCCGCGCCTGTGCTCGAATTGGTAGATCGTGTCCTGGAGCTGTTGATCAAGAATGATTCGGTCCGTGACGACGACGACGCTGTCGAAGACGCGCGCATTCTCGGAATCGTGCAGGGACGCGAGCCTGTGTGTCAGCCAACCGATCGTGTTGCTCTTGCCGCTTCCTGCAGAATGTTCGACGAGGTAATTTGTCCCTACGCCCTCTCTGCGGGCGGCGGCGACCAGAGTGCGAACCGCATCAAGCTGATGATAGCGGGGAAAGATCATGGTCTCGGTCTTGACCTTACGACCCCGGTCATCACGCTTCTCGTCGACCTGCAAATGAATAAAGCGGGCGAGGAGGTCTAGCAGGCTGTCACGTTCCAGCACTTCTTCCCACAGATACGCTGTGCGGTAGGTCCTTCCCGAAGGGTCAGGAGGGTTCCCGGATCCTCCGTCGAAACCTTTGTTGAAGGGAAGAAACCGTGTCGCCAGACCAGCCAAGCGCGTGGTCATAAGGACCGACTCAGTATCAACAGCGAAGTGGACCAGTGTGCGGCGCTTGAACTCGAAGATCGGCTCGCGAGGGTCACGATCCTTCCTGTACTGTCGGCACGCATCTTCCACCTGTTGGCCCGTAAATGGGTTCTTCAGTTCCGCCGTGGCCACGGGAATACCGTTCACACTGATCGTGACATCGACGGAGTTCTCCGAGCGTAGCGAGTAGTGAAGCTGGCGAGTTAGCCCCAGACGGTTAGCCATGTACTGACTCTCAAGCTCGGGATTCAGCCCGTGCGCCGCCTTGAAGTACGCAGGACGAAGGGTGCGGCCATAACATTTGAATCCGTGTCGCAACGTCGCTAGCGAACCATTGATGTCCATCCACTTACAAAGATCGCCTATGATCTGCTCCTCGGTCCGGTCACCGAGCAAAGCTTCAAGTCTGGACCACTCCCGCGGTTGGGTCTTACGAATGAAGGCGAGAACCGTCTCCGGGAAGATCGCAAGCTCGCGGTCGAATCCTTTGGCCGCAACTGAAATGAATCCATGTTTGAGCAGATGCGCCTCAATAACGGTTTCGAAGGCTGACTCGGAACGACGGCGGGTGCGCATGACTACAACTGCCCTCCGACCCGGGGAATCGGGTTCTCCTTGTCGTCGAACGAAGCTGCGTGAGTGCCTGTGAATGCCATCCGTAGTCTGCGGCGCATGTCAACATCGCCATTGAAAGCTGACCACCAGATGGAGAACATGCCACGAGCTATGGCATTCTCAACGATTAGTTCACGCACTGCGACAGTGTTCTCGCTCATCAACCGGGCACGGCTGTCCTTCGCCAACTGCCAAATCTGTTTCCGGCGTAACCAGCGCCGATCCGACGCGGTTGGTTCCCGACCATGGTTACCAGGAAACTTGTCAAGGCCGGTCAATGCGATCGTGTCTCTGGCTCGGTTTTGATCATAGCTGGCGAGGGAGTGATGTGGTAACACCATACCGCCATCCACATATTTGAACGCACGAAGTGTGTTGTCCCGGTCCGGCCAAAAGTATTCGCGAAGAGCCACATGTTTTTGACCTTTACTCGAATTGCAGTTGCAACAGGCAAGGAGGAAGTTGGTCCACAAGTTTCGAAGCGAGGGGCACCGCTCTTTTGGCTGCACGTGTTCGACGGCCAGATTGGTCTCAATCTGTCGCTCGCAGTAGCTACAATAATCGCCGAGGCGGTTGCGAAGATCGGGGCCGGCTTCTTGATAGTGCTCATAGGTCCGGGGCACAGGGCCTTTATCAACTGGCCGCATCTCCACCCCCTCCGTCTTCTATGTCATGTTCGGTTTTGTGAGGATCCCGAAACACTTGATCACCGCTGAGCGATTCATCTAGAATGTTAAGGTCACGAGGGAACGTGGCCGCTGTCTCGCGCTCAATCTTCAATAGAGCCTGAAACGCCGGATCATCGCTGAACGGTTCACTGAGAATGTTGAGTCGGTTCTCCGCAGCAACAACCGTCCCTGGGAGCGCGGATGGTGTTCGGAGCAAACGAAAATACGCTTCGGCTGCATTCATCATCTGTTGGTATCGGATGCTCTTCTGCGGAAGATGGACGCCCATCACATCTTCGGCAATATCTTCGATGCTCTTGTCTGCGTACTCACAGAATTCGTCCGGATCGAGGTTGATCAGTTCGCCAGGTCTCAGAGATTGGATCACGAAAGGCGAGTGTGTCGTCCCTATGAACTGTATGTTAGAGCCTGTCCCAGATTCCGGGATTTTGAAAACGAGGAGGATTTGCAGTCGACAGTGACGAGGTCTATCTGGTGGGTCAGGCTCCCAGAAAGGGTTTTCCGGGCCTAAATTCACTCAACTGCGCCCGATTCGAGCCTTGCTGCGTCTTTCAACCTCACCTGGATCCAAAATATTGAGCTTAATGCCGGATTTCGGGCATGCGGCGGCCTTACCTCTACTGGAAGGTTCAACTTTGATCAGCGTGTGGGGCGCCCCGAAAGCTCAGGCCGCCTTGGCTTGAGCTGCAAGTTGCTCCAATCTCACTTTTCGACTGATCCAGGCCAAGTTGTGGGCGAGCACGCTCCACCCTACTGCGACCCTGCGGTGTTTTAAGCCTTTGGCGCGCCAGACTCGTCCGCATCCGTGGTTCTTAACAATGGCTATGCGCGCTTCGGTGCCGCCGCGGCGGGTTTGCCAGCGGCAAAAATCAGGCTCCTTGAGGCGGGCTTTCAACTTGGAGGGACTTTTCGGACATATGTGGCTGCTCAGCCCTGCCTTCTTTAATGCCTTACGTGTAGCTGCCCCATCGAAACCCCGGTCGGCCACCGCCCATTTCAGGCCTTGTTGCCTTTTGAGGGAGTGTTGGCGTTGTACGCTTTCGATTAATTTATCTCCCTCCCAAGGAGCCGTTTTGCCGTAGAGCATATAATCAATGACCATGCCGCCGGGACTCTCGGCCATAAACAGTTCGTTGCCGAACTCGGTCTGCGCGCCCGCCTTGCCCCGCACGATCACAGCGATATCTGTTTCGTAGACACTGAGGATCTTCTTGTCGTTTTTGACCAGACGTCCGCCGATAATGCGTTGGTGGGCTTGCTCAATTACTTGGGGCAGCAAATCGAGTTGCCCATCGATACGCCTGATGACTTGATCGGCAAGAGCGCGGCTAAAACGGGTTTGTGCGAAGCGGGCGTCCAGCAAGTTGCGGTGTTTCAGGGCGTGCCCGCCGACCCGTTTGAGGAATCGTTTCATCTTGCGCAGGATCTTCTTGCGAGCCTTCGCCCCTCCCTTCTTGCGGCGGGTTTGCGTCATCTCAATACACAGCTTGTTCATGCGGCCCATCAGGACATCCGGGGATTTAGGCATCCGATTCAACAGGCCTTCATCGCGGATCAGTTTCACCGCTTTGAGCAAGGTGCGCGTCACGTCACCCAAAAGCGCCCAATCGATCGGAAAGTGAATGTTTGCCTCCAGACAGGTCGAATCGACCAGGCAAACCGAAAGATTCTCCGCCTGCTCCACTCCCAGTTGGATGCAATTGCTCTGATCGCCCGCGAGCTCAACCAGCCGGGTGTTGAACGCGCGCAACTGTTCATCGCTGAAAAGCTGCGAGGCGCGGTGTAGCGTACTCTTCGAGGTCCACTTCACGCCAAACAAACTGCGGATTGCGCAAAAATCGCTCAAAAGATCACTAGAGGCCAACGTTATCGAAAAAGCTCTAAAGCTTGGAACACCCAGCAAGTGACGTAGCAGTTCCACTCGTAGCGAGAAAACCGCAAACTTCGCTTGTTTATGGCACAAAACCCCCGAGGCGTTCGGCGGCAACTGCGACAACCCGAAGTGGATCGCCATTTTTTCCAACCCACCTCGGGTCAGATTATCATCGATTTGGCGCAAATCTTCGACCAGACGGTCATAATCACGATTTTGCAAAACCGGCGTTAAAGCTGGACGAAGCAAACTTTGAAAGGCTACCGTATCAGCAGAATTGGTTTCTTTTAATTCGTTCATACCAAATTATAGAGACGCTATTTAGGGCGAATCGAGGTTTTTCACCTCTTTTCGCCCGACTTTTTTATCCTAACACTTTGTCCCACAATGGGTTCCCCCCCTGGGACAGGCTCTATGTTAGGGAAGGTCTCCCGAAGGTTTCCCACGATCTGACGCTGCCACGTCGGGTGTAGGTGAAGTTCGAGTTCATCGATAAGAACCACGCCGTGCCCTTGCAGGGGATCGTCAAGGTCTGGATTCGCGAGAGCAAGTCGGCGGATCATGTCGCCAAGAATCGCGATGAAAGATCGCTCTCCATCCGAGAGTTGGTTGATGGAGAGACGACTGTCGCCCTTACGAACGGTCAATCGCAAGGGCTGGGTTTCGACCTGCAAATTCGAGAAGCCCTCAAGGAAAACGCCAAGCGCTCTTTTGACTGCACCGATTTCACGGCTTCTTTCTTGGGCGCACCAGACGCGATAACGAGCCATGAAATCCCGGTAGTCGACCAAGCGGCTTGTTAGCGCGCCGCTGTATGCAAGCTGGCGGCCCGTTGGCAGTTGAGCGGGCAGCGTTTGGGGGCGGCCCATTCCGGCTCGGTCTGTCGTGTAGTAGATGGCAACAGGCACACGATCGCTCTTTCGATCTCGGTGACCGTAAGTGTCATCGATCAGAGCCTTGGTGTCTTTTGGAAGTTTCTGGGCGCGCACCCGGCTCGACACAGACTGAAATTCAATCGAGAAACGCAAGGGGAGTCCGCCGCAACGGACATTCATCGAGAGTGACGCTTCCTCTTTGCCATCGAATACGTCGGTTGCCAAAACCGCACGTGGACGGCCTGCACTGAGATCGAGCGAGCGAAAAAATCTAGAGAGCAGAAGCGCTAGGCCGTCTAGGAGAGATGTCTTGCCGCGACCGTTTACGCCAGCAATGACCGTGAATCGCTCGGACATCCTAAACGTGTTATCGTCCGAGAACCCTCGAAAATTGGCTACTGTTAATTTCAGAATCTTCATACCGCGCTCCCCAAAGGTATCTGTCCCGTGACGGCTGCGGCGATGACAGCGGCGCGGCGCTCCCTGAGAAGGGTGATCGTTTGCTCCGTTGCGATCCGGACGGTCTGCAATCCAGATACGGCGCAAGAGATGTAACGGACGATATCTCGCTGCTCGTCTAGCGGTGGCAAGGCGATGGGGAGATAGCCGAACCGATTCGGGTTAAGGTTCACCTGTCCGATGGAGGGTAGTGCTTCAGCTCGCCCCCATGCTCGAGGGAACGATGAATTGAGCAGGTAATTAAGGAAGTCAGGGAGAATCGGCGGGCCACAACGGAGCCGAACCAGATAAGATGCGAACGAGACGGGATATGCATCCCTTCCACGGAAAAGCGCGACCTTGCCGATCTGGTCGAGGCTATTTGTACGATTGAATAGGAGGTCGCCTGGCTGAAGGATCAGTGCCTCGTCAACTTCCTTAACAAATCCCAAGCGAGTGTAATCCAGCTGACCATCCCGCAGGTTCCCCATACGAAGTACTGCGACTGCGCCCTCGGTGTCCACTGACATTGAGACTCCATAGTCCATCCCTACCAAGGCGCGCTTGAGGGGACGCTGCGTCCAATGTGCAGGTATCTCACCGAGCCAGGGGATACCGGCGTCGCGAAGAGGGGCTCGGGCGTCGAGGCCTCGAGTAACGGCGCGGTCGATGAGCACCCGGCGCTTCTCGGCCAACAGCTCGAGTACGTGTTCCTGCTCCGCCACCAGTGCATCGATCCGCGCAGTCTCCCGATCAAGGTAGTCGGCGATAGCGAGCTGCTGAGTAAGCGGTGGAACCGGCAGTCTCATGGTTCCTATCGCTGTCTTTGGTATCCCAAATCGTGTCACCCCCCTCGCCGCCAATTCAAGCTGAACGCGTATGGTTTTCGCCTGGAAACAACGCAACAGAAAAGGTCCATGGATCGAGTGTTGGAACGGTCGAAGCAGGGCAAGGTGGTATCCGCACACAAGATCGCCCGATGTCTCCGTCACGAGAGCGGGCACGCCGATATCATCCCACGATTCAGAGTCCTTAGTAATGATCACGTCTCCAACCGCAATTCCGAACTTGGCAATCTCAGCGTCAGATGCGGTGGCCCGCATGAAGTCGTGGTCCAGGGTGATGAATTCCCTGTTGTAGACATCCTTGTAGTTACAGAGACGAACGGGTATCTCGTTGTCGCGTGAAATCTTATCGACATTGCTGACCACATAATTGGAGACAGAGCGAAGGGGCTTCACGTTCCAATCCGCAGGGAGGTTCTCAGCCCAGGCGAGAAGGCTCATTCGGTCACCTCCCGCAGCAACCGCATGATCCTTTCCTCCGCCTGCTTCAACTCTGCGTCGATCACCTCCAGCGGTCGTGGTGGCGTATACTTGTAGAAGTGGCGGTTGAAGTTGATTTCGTGCCCGACCCTGTCCTTGGAGCGATCCACCCAAGCATCAGGAACATGGGGATACACTTCGCGCTCGAAGTAGGCGTCGATATCGCCGTTGAGCGGCACGTGCTCGAAGTCCCGCAGGGCAGGATCCGGTTCATATACGGCGACCCGTCGACCTCGGGCGACAGGTTCGGCGTTGGGATCCTTCCGAGTAAAAACACTGCGAAAGAGCTTCATTTCGCGGGCTGTCCATCGGGACTTGCGAGAGCGAATTAAGCTGGTAATGTGGCTCAAAATGGTATTCCAGTCTTTGGTGGGCTCCCGCCCCAGCGTCTTGTCGATGGCCTCCACATCGTCAAGCAGGTGCGGACAGGCATCCAAGAATCGGGCTTTGTCATCCTGGGTCATCTGGTAGCGTAGGCGCAACGGACGCTCCACAGTCACGCGCGTGTAGCCGAAGTCGATGTTATCGAATACCTTGGATTTCTCACTGTCCAACTGCTGGCCGAAGAGTTTCACGATAGCGTCGATCTGGCTCTTGGTGAAGTGCCGGCGCTTGTCCCCGAGGCTGCGTTTGCTCTCCTCGCTCCCGCCTGCGGTCCAGATGTCGCGTGCATCCAAGAGCTGAATCCTCCCTTGTCGGCTTTGCGACTTTCGATTGGTGACGATCCAGATGTATGTGCCGATGCCCGTGTTGTAGAACATCTGTTCGGGGAGAGCGATGATGGCTTCCAACCAGTCGTTTTCAATGATCCACTTGCGGATGTTGCTCTCACCCGATCCAGCACCACCGGTAAAGAGTGGCGATCCACTGAAGACGATCGCGAGTCGAGAGCCATGCTTGTGTTCCGCGGGGCGCACGGGTTCCCGCTTGTCCCACATGTGCATTAGGAAGAGTAGAGAGCCATCGTTCACGCGGGGAAGGCCGGGGCCAAAGCGTCCGCCAAATCCTCGCGAGTCGTGCTCCTGCTTAATTTCCCGTCGCTGCTTCTTCCAGTCCACGCCGAATGGGGGATTGGTCAGAAAGTAGTCGAACCTCTTGCCGGAAAACTTGTCATCGACAAGGGAGTCGCCGAACCGAATGTTGTCGTTAGTTCCATTGTGATCCACGTCCTTCATCAGCATATCGGAGGCAGCGGTAGCGAAGGCGCGCGGGTTATAGTCCTGTCCGTATACGAACAGGCGCGCGTCGGAATGGTGACCACGTAGGAAGTTTTGCGCCTCCGCCAGCATCCCACCGGTGCCGCAGGCGGGATCAAGCAGTTTGCGGACTGTGACTGGCGTAGCGAGCAGGTCGTCGTCCTCGATTAACAGGATATTCACCATCAGCCGGATGACCTCGCGCGGGGTGAAATGGTCACCCGCGGTCTCGTTGGCCAATTCGTTGAAACGGCGAATGAGATTCTCAAAAACGAGCCCCATCTGCTCGTTCCCCACCTCAATTGGGTGCAGGTCGACATCACAGAACTTCGATACTACGAGGTAGAGGATGTTCGCCTCGTGCATGCGCCCGACTTCGCTCTCGAACTCGAAGAACTCGAAGATCCTGCGTACATTCCCCGAGAAGCCTTGGATGTAGCTGAGGAGATGTTTGTCGATGTTGTCCGGATCACCCTTGAGCCTCTCGAAATCGAGTTCGGAATGGTTGTGGAACCGCTCCCGGGCAACTCTGTTCAACCGCATGTCCAACGCCTCGCCATCGATCTTGCCTACGAACCCTTGGAGCCTCTTGTATTCATTTAGGACATTGTGTTTCGTCGGAGCGAGCACGCAGTCGAAGCGTCGCAGCACGGTCATCGGTAGCATCACACGTTCGTATTGCGGTGGACGGTAAGGTCCGCGCAATAGGTCAGCGATCTGCCAAATCAGGCTCGAGAAATACGTGTGGTCAGCCATGAGCTTTAGGAATTTCCCATACCTTGAATGAAAAATCTAAATACATTAAGTAAATTGCACGCCCAAATGGACTATGAAAACCCTAGGTAAGAGGCATCGAACCTCAAGAGGGAAAAGGGTAGGGAATAGATTCTGAGTTGCTGAGATGCTGAGATACTGAGAGAAGAGGATTAACCACAGAGGACAAGGAAGGAGGGAGGGGAGTGCGCCAAGGGCGCGAATGAGGAATGAATCCATCTCCCCTTGAAGGGGATTGAAACTGCAATGGGTTTGCAACTGCGCTGCAAAGTTCTTGCAGGCAGGCGGAAAAGTTAAATTAGTCGACCCTGAAAAAGGTTATAATAGTTCCTTGTGGTTGGATGGCTCCTCTGGCGACCTCATAAACCCCGCAGGGTTTTATTGAGGTCGCTCAACCGCACCACGTCGCCGGCGCTTCGCGGTTGGCTGGTCGCGCCTCCGTATACGACTACCTTGGTCGAGATTTGGGGGAGAAGCTTCGCCACGCGATGTAAGGAGTCGAAATATGCGGAAGTGATGGTAGAGCCGGCCTTTATTTCCATGGCGCCAATGCCACGACCTGTTTCGTAAAAAAGGTCGCATTCCAGACCTCTTGAATCTCGGAAAAAGGACAAGTTGGATCGGTTCCCCCGGTTGAATCTGTATTTGAGGGTTTCTGACACCACCATGTTCTCGAAGAGGGATCCGCGTAAAGGATGGGTAGCCATCTGGCCGGCGTGTTCGATCCCGATGAGATAACTGGCCAGCCCTACGTCATAAAAGTAGAGCTTGGGGGCTTTGATCAGTCGCTTCCGAATATTGGCGTGAAAGGGTGGCAATTGGAAAAGGATGTAACTCGTTTCCAACACGGAGAGCCACTCTCGCGCCGTCGTGTGAGATACCCCGGCGTCCGCCCCCAAGGAGCTGAGGTTGATCAACTGACCGGTTCGCCCGGCGCACAAGCGGACAAATCGTCGGAAGCTGGAAAGATTACGGATCTCCCCCAGCCGGCGCACGTCGCGTTCGACGTAGGTCTCGAAATAGTCTCCCAGCGCCTGCCGCGGATCGAGTTTTCGATCATGGATTCGGGGGTAGAATCCCGAGTAGAGCATGTCATCTACGGCCATGCTGGCGCCCGTCAGCTCGAGTTCTGCCAATGAAAATGGCAGTAGGCGGAGCAGGGCCGTCCGCCCGGACAGCGATTGGCTGATTGCTTCCGAGAGCCTGAAGTTCTCGCTGCCCGTCAGGACAAATTGGCTGTTGTGCCCCCTCTCGTCGGCCAGAACCTGTAGATAAGACAGCAGCTCGGGAACATGCTGGATCTCATCGATGATGCCGCCGCCATTGAGCTGTGAGAGAAATCTTCGAGGATCCGATTCGGCAAACTCCCGGTGGTCAGGCGCTTCCAGGTTGACGTAATTCAGGTGGGGAAAGGCGGCACGGCAGAGCGTCGTCTTGCCGGATTGGCGGGGTCCGGTTACCGTGACAAATGGGTACTGCCGAAAGAGTCCGACCAGACAGGTCGTGATGTCGCGCTCGATCATGGGAATGAATCCACCGGGATTCTGCACAATTTGCAAGTGCTACTTTCAATTTGTGCAGAATGGATTTTTTGGGGAGGGTAGGCGCCCAGGGGCGCCAATTAGGAATTAGGAATGGGGGAGGGAGAAAGAATTGAACATGGATGCACAGGATAAACAGGATGGGAAGGAGGCGCGCTGGGGCGCAGGGGGAAAGGGAATGAGGAAGCGATGGAGTGGTGGGGAAATTGACCACGGATGAAGGGCTGACGCCCGCCCCCCACCGGCGCGACTGCGGTCTGGCGCCCTTGTCTTGCCGACTCCCCCTCAAGGGTGGAGTGATGGATGGGCACGGATGAGAAGAGATGCTGAGATTCTGAGTTGCCGAGATACTGAGAGGGAGAAGATTAACCACAGAGGGCACAGAGGGCACAGAGAGGGGGAAGGCTTGCTGGGGCGCGCCAATTAGGAATTAGGAATTAGGAATTAGGAATGGGGGAGGGAGATCACGACCAGGATTGGAGAGGGTCTCGCAAAGCCCGCGAAGGACGCAAAGGGGTGCACAAAGGCACAAAGGAAGGGAGGGAAAGAGGGGAGAATGCGCCCAGGGGCGCTTTCCCATCCTGTCCATCCTGTGCAACTTGTCCTGCCGTAGCCCCTGGGCGAAGCGGGATCAAGTGACTGAAAGGAACGTTGTTAATAATTCTCAACCATCATCCACCTCACAGCAATCGCGGCGTAAAGCCGCTCCTACAACTGGAACCAGACGAATATGTCTGCGCACCCCTTTTGCGTCCTTCGCGGGCTTTGCGAGAGTCTATTCCATAATCCTGTTCATCCTGTGCATCCATGTTCCATTCCCAAGGTCGCGGAGAGGAGGGGAGGGATCATGATCAAGATCACGATCACGATTGGAGGGGGATGGCTGCCCGGGCTGGGATCGAACCAGCGACAAAGTGGTTAACAGCCACCTGCTCTACCGCTGAGCTACCGGGCACCATGGGAAAGAACGGCTCACAATCATTGTTTGAAACCAAATGTCAATCCCTAGCCAGCGTAACTGACAAATTTTCTACGGCGGCACTCGCGGAGGAAGGGGATGGAGAGGGGAAAAGGAATAATGGAGAGATGGAGTGGTGGAGTGATGGAGTGGTGGAATTGAATAGAGATTCTGAGTTGCTGAGTTGCTGAGGTAAGGAGAGGGGAAAGGCATCCGGATGGAGCTGCGCTCCAAAAGGAAATAGGATAATTAGCCACAATAGAACGCAAAAAACGCAAAAACACACTTCCCCCTCTCCCAATTCCTAATTCCTAATTCCTAATTGGCGCCCTCGGGCGCCTTTATCCGTGCTTATCCGTGAAATCCGTGGTCAATTCTCCCCATCACTCCACCATTCCCTTCTCCCCGGTGGCTACTCCCCGGTGGAATAATTTTTGTGATCTTTTGATTGATTTCCAATTGGCAAGCGCTACGCTCCCTCTCTTTTTCCTTTATCCCGATCCGGTCCTGTTCAGCACCCAATCTTTGACCTACTATGTCCAGACAATCTATTGCCGTAAGCCCCCGTGAAGCCTTTGGTCGAGGAGCCAATCGTCGATTGCGGTCTTCCGGATCCACCCCGGGGGTCATTTATGCCGGAGGGGAATCCCGACCGGTCACACTGGACACGAAGTCTTTTGCCAAGCTCTGGCAGGAATTGGCGGATTTGACCCCGCTGGTGACCATAGAGGAAGGCGACAATAAGGTTATGGCGCTGATCCAGGAGGTGCAGCGGGATCCCCTCAAGGATACGTTTATTCACGTGGATTTTTTCGAGGTATCGGAGGATCATGCAGTTACCACACGGGCGGCCATTCACGCGGCGGGCGAAGCCTCGGGGGTAAAAAATGAAGGAGGCACATTGGATTTCCACTTGCACGACGTCGAGGTGCGGTGCCTGCCCCAATTCCTGCCCGACTACATCGACGTCGATGTGACGGAATTACACATCGGCAACAGTATCCGTGTGAGAGATTTGCCCGAGGTCGAAGGTATCGAATACACCATGCATCCGGAGACCGTCGTGATGAGCGTGGTCGGCCAAACGCGGGAGGAAGAACCCGAAGTCGTTGAAGGACTTCCGGAAGGATTGGAAGGGGAACCCGAGGCGGGCATGGAAGGGGCGGCAAGTTTTGCCGTTGGCTCCCCCGGAACCGACCGGGACCTGGGTTGATCAAGTATAATTTTATAACCGTTCTTTGAAAATGTCTGTCTCGGTTCTCGCCGGTCTGGGCAATCCCGGGATACCCTATGCGGAAACCCGCCACAACGTGGGGTTCCGCGTGATCGATGCGTTGGCCAGCCGGCACAACCTCGTCTGGAAATTGGAGAAGCGCCTCCTTTCCGAGGTGTCCTCTCTGCAACGGAGCGGGTCTTCCTGGCGCCTGGTAAAGCCACAAACCTTTGTCAATGCCAGTGGGGGGGCTTTGCACGCGGCCGTTCGCTACTACAAGGTCGAGGCGGAATCGGTCATCGTGATCTACGACGATATCCATTTGGAACTCGGGCGGCTTAAGATCAATCGCGAGGGCGGCCCCGGAGGTCACAACGGTGTTCGGGACGTGATCCGGCGTCTGGGAAACGGATTCGTCCGATTCCGCGTTGGAATCGGGGCCAAGTACCCACCCGAAATCGGTTTGGCCGATTTTGTTCTGGGCAAATTGACGCGGGAAGAGGCAAATTTGATTCAAAAAAAAATGGAGCATTATCTCCAGGCATTGGCGGTTTTGATGGACTTGGGTCCGGAATCTGCCATGAACCAGTTTAATCGACGTGAAAACCGTAATGACCCTGACAAAAAGATCTTATAACACTACCATAATCATCGACACCCGCGATCAGGAAAAACCTGCGCAGGAACTCATCGAGGATGTAAAGACCACGCTGGAAACCATGGACGTGGAAATCGAGGAAACCGTGGACCTGGGCCGCCGCGACTTTGCCCGGGTAACCGATGCGAACTTCCCCTCGGGCCACTATTTCCTGCTCATGATAAAGGCCCCCACATTCTTTGCCGACAGGGTCGTCGAAAAATTCCGTTTGGACAAAACCGTCTACCGTATTATGGTGCAATCGTATCCTAAAGTATCCTAAAAATTGAACCCCGACCAACCATGCCTTCTTTCAATAAAGTAATTCTCCTGGGTAATCTGACCCGCGATCCCGAACTCCGGGTCACCACCAATGGATTGAGTATCTGTAAGATGTCCCTTGCCACCAACCGCGTGTACCATTCGCAGGATGGCGAGCGTAGAGAGGAGGTTGCCTTTGTCGACGTGGATGCCTTCGGGCGCCAAGCCGAGATTATTTCCAAGTACATGATCAAAGGCCGTCCCATTCTGGTCGAAGGCCGTCTCAAGCTGGATAGTTGGGAAACCCAGCAGGGGGAGAAGCGGAGCAAGCTCTTCGTGGTCCTGGAGAGATTCCAGTTCATGGGTGGCCGCGAGGATAGCGCCGAATCGGGGGGGCACGGTTCGCACGTCGAGCGTAGCAGCCCTCCGCCACGTCCCAGCAGAGCGCCTGCCTCCCCGGCAAGCAGGCCGCCACAGCAGAGGGATGAAATGGAGGAAGACGACGTCCCCTTTTAACTTGATCTCATTCTACCGATGGCTACCGCAAATGTATTGTTGATCGACCAGGTCGAAGGCCTGGGCGCTGAAGGAGACGAGGCAAAAGTGAGGGCGGGTTACGCCCGCAACTACCTCATACCTCAAAAGTTGGCTATCCCCCTGACCGCGGCTAACCGCAAGCGGATCGAGGCCTTGAAAAGGGCCCGTGCTCTCCGGGAAACCAATGAACTCGATACCGCCTTCGCCCTGAAGGCAAAGTTGGAAGACGTCCACATCGCCATCCAGGCGAAAATCGGCCAGCAAGGTAAAATGTTCGGAGCGGTTACGGCTCGGGATTTATACGATCACATCGCCGCTGAGGGTGTGGAAATCGACCGGGATAAGATCCAGCTCTATAATCCAATCAAGACGATGGGCAAGCACGTGACCCGCATCAAACTCCACCCGGAGGTGGGATTGGATTTTGAATTTGAAGTAGTTCCGGCCCACGATCAGGCCGAACCGATCGGGTAACCCAGCCAGAAAGAGCTGATCCATGGCCACTTCCCTTGGTTCAACCAAAACTTCCCCCGTGAGGGGCTCCTCCCGCAGGGACTATCCAGAGGATACGGTTTCCAGAGGCGGATTAATTGGCCGGACCATGCCCCACAATGTGGAGGCGGAGGAGGGATTGCTCGCCTCCTGTATATTGGATGGCGATCTGGTCATGCCGTTATGCATGGAGAAAAGTCTGCCGGCCGAGGCCTTCCACGTATCCCGGCACCAGATCCTTTTTGAAGC
Organism: Opitutales bacterium; assembly: GCA_965219475.1. Classification (GTDB taxonomy): domain Bacteria; phylum Verrucomicrobiota; class Verrucomicrobiia; order Opitutales; family UBA2995; genus JAABVD01. The sequence continues at coordinate 109,730 of CBDCNU010000003.1, forward strand.
TCTGCTTTCCCTCTATACCAAGAAGTCGGCCGTGGATGAAATTTTATTGGGCGAGGAGTTGTCCAACCGCGATGAGCTCGAGACGGTGGGTGGCCTGCCGGGAATCAACCGTATTACCGACCGGATCGAAACGACGGCCCATGCAAGTTATTTTCTCGATATAGTCCGGACCAAATACCTGCTCAGGCGGCTGATCCGCACCTCTACCCGCACCGTGGAGCGCTGTTTCGAGGAGCAGGAAAACCTGGAGGAGTTTTTGCAGGACGTGGAATCGGAAATATTCGATATCGGCATGGACCGATCCGAGGACGCTTCCCGCGACATCAGTCAAACGGTGGACGCGGCGGTGGCCATGGTGCATTCCTTTCTCGAAGGAAAGGGGGCCTTGCGAGGATTGGCCACCGGATATCGCGATCTGGACAAGTTGACCTTCGGTTTGCAAAAGAACAACATGATCGTGTTGGCCTCCCGTCCCTCCATGGGAAAAACCAGTCTGGCGCTCAATATAGCTGAGGCGGTCGCTTTGCCCAAGGGGGGGGAGGGTGTTCCGACCGTAATTTTCAGTCTCGAAATGGGGCATCAGGATTTGGGCATGCGCATGCTTTGTGCCCGCTCCCGCGTGGCCATGAACCGGTTGCAGGAGGGATTTTGTTCCGCCGAGGACAAGCAGGCTCTGGGCACCGCCGCAGTCGAGTTGAAGAAGGCGCCCATCATTATCGATGATTCGAGTAATCTGACCATAATGGAACTGCGGGGGAAAGCCCGCCGCATCGCTTCCCGCATCAAAAGCAGGACCGGCCTCCCCGTTGGATTTATCATCATCGATTATTTGCAACTTTTGAGTGGCGCCAACACGGCCGTTCAGCGGGAACAGCAGATCTCGGAAATCTCTCGCGGGATTAAGGGACTGGCCAAGGAACTTGAAGTGCCCGTCCTTGTCCTTAGTCAGTTGAACCGCGAGATGGAAAAAGAGAAACGCAAACCCCGCCTATCCGATTTGAGGGAGTCCGGATCCATCGAACAGGACGCCGACGTGGTGTTACTTTTGAGTAAACCGAGGGATTCCGAAGACGATCACTCGACCATTCGGAATGTAGCCGATTTAATCATTGCCAAACAACGTAACGGGCCGGTAGGAGAGTTGAAATTAACGTTCCGCAGGGAATGTACCCGATTTGAAAATTATGCAGCCCCACGCCGTCACGGGTCAGATTACTAAACTGGCTCTGATTCTAATTTTAGCCTGTCCCCATTTTTCAGTCCAAAACCTGAGCGCCCAGGCAACCCAGGAGGGAGTGGTGGTCGGGGACGTGGAAATCGAGTTTATCGGGGTCCAGAATGTTAACGAGGAAGTGGTTCGCGCCAATATTCAGGTAAGTCCCGGGGTGCCTTATTCCGAGGCCATGGTGGACGACTCGGTTCGCGGCCTCTACAACACCAATTTATTCGAGTATATCGATGTAAAGCGTCTTGAAGTGAGGGAAAACCTGATCGATCTGATTTTTCGGGTCAAAGCGAAGTATCGGGTCCTGGCCATATTCTTCGACGGAAATTCCCGCATAAAAGATAAACGCCTGGAGAAGGAAATTGCCTCGAAGGTCAATGCCGCCCTGAACGAACGATTGGTCAAGGAGGATACCCAAACCCTTTACGCCTATTACCAGAAGAAGGGGTTTACCCAGGTGCGGTTGGATTACGAAATCGATCGCGACCTGGAGACGGGTTTTGGGGAAATCACCTTCAGGATCGAAGAGGGCCCCAAGGTGAGGGTCAGCAAGATTTATTTTCAGGGAAACACCGCCTTCAAAAATAGAAAACTGGTCAAGGAGATGGAGACCAGGCCCTGGAACTGGATATCCTGGCTGACGGGTTCGGGCAAGCTGGACGACGATGAGTTCCAGGAGGATCTCTTGAAAGTTCGCGATTTTTACCGCAACGAGGGATACCTGGACGTGGAAATTCTAGAGGACGAAATCCAGTTTGATTATAGCCGGGACGGGAAACTCGACATGTATATTCCGGTCATAGAAGGCCGTCAGTACAATATCGGAAACGTCAGCATATCGGGCAACGAGCTGTTTCCTTCCGAGTTGCTGCTGGCGGCGCTGGAGCTGAAGAAAGGCAGCACTTATTTGCCGGAAGAATTGGATGAGGACCGGGAGTCGTTGAGCGACTTTTACGGTTCAGTGGGTTATCTCGACGCGCGGGTGGAAATCAAGCGGATCCCCAATATCGACACGGGAGATATCGATATCGAGTATGTGGTCAGCGAAGGGGAGCGGTTCCGGGTCGAGTCCATCAAAATTGAAGGGAACACCAAATCGAAGAGTGTAATCATTCTGAGGGAACTCTCCCTTGCTCCCGGAATGCCGTTTGACCTGTTGCGCATGAAGGTGAGCAAGCAACGCCTTGAAAACACGCGCTGGTTCGAGACGGTGGAGGCGACGGACGAGCCCACCAATATTCCGCAGCGGCGCAACCTGAAAGTGACGGTGGAAGAAGGCCGCACGGGCAACTTCACCTTCGGAGCCGGGTATTCCTCCATTCAACGGGCCGTGGGATTCATCGAAGTCACCCAGGGCAATTTTGATATTTTCAATTGGAGGTCATTTTTCCAGGGCGATGGTCAAAAGCTCCGTCTGCGATTGGAGGTGGGATCCTTATCCGACCAGGCGGTCCTTTACTGGGAAGAACCCTATTTTCTGGACAATTATTTTTACCAATTGGGGTTTGGGTTCCAGGTATTCAAACAAAGTTCGGAATATTTCAGTACGTTGTACAATGAATCCCGGATAGGATTCGAGGTATTCCTGCGCAAGCGTTTGATCGAACTCATCGAAGGGCGCCTGTCCTACAGCCTGGAGGACGTGACCCTCGATTTTTTTCAGCAGATCCCCCCCGGATTCCTGCCCTTCTTCAACGAGGAAGAGGTCGTCCCAGACAGGAACGAAATTCAGAGCGAGATTTCGCGTGTGGCCCTGGCCCTGGCCAGAGATACGCGGGACAAAATCCTGTTTACCAATAAGGGAACCCGCCTGATGTTGATCAATACGGTGGGGGGCGGGGTCCTCGGCGGCACACAGGATTTCGTCAAAGTGGAATTTCTGGGAGCCACCTGGATACCCATTTTCGAGCTGGGGCAGGGTTTGAATATCGACGTGCGCACCGGCATCTCCTTTGGTTACGATGATACCCAGATAACCCCCTTCACGGAGCAGTTTTTCCTGGGAGGTCCCAACACGATCCGTGGTTATGATTACCGCAGAGTCGGCCCGGTGGACATGGGAACACCTTTGACGGACGCGACCGGGGCAGTTTTTCTCGATGCCAATGGCAATCCCCGGCTTCGGTTTGAAGGTTCCCAAGAACCCAAGGGCGGCCAGACTTACGGCATGATCACTTTGGAGTATTTTTACAGTATCTCGGAACAGGTGCGCCTGGCCGCCTTCTACGACGGCGGTTTTGTGGGAAGGGGAACTGCCGATTATGACAAAGGACTGGACTGGTGGAGCGACAATATCGGGGTCGGCCTCACTATTACGGTAATGGGAACTCCCCTTCGGCTCGATTATGCCATACCGATCAATTCGACCGATATCAAAGATCAATTCGGAGAAACCATTTACACAAACGATGAAGGTGGGCAATTCAACTTCAATTTTGGAACTCGCTTCTGAGGCGCTTGTGCGCCATTCAACTAGCATGAGGAGATTTGCCGCTACTTCCATCTTTCTGGCCGCCCAGGTCTTTTTCCTTCCTGCCGCTTGGGCGGAACTCAACATCATGACCGTCGACGTAGGGATTCTCTACGTCAATTACTATAAGACAAACGAAGCGGAGGAGAAACTGAAAGCCCGCATGGAAACTGCCAAGGGGCAGTTGGATGAAATGAACGCTTCCCTGGAGGCCGAAATTGAAACCTACAAAGCCTTGTTGGAAGAGGCACAAAACCCCGTTCTTTCGGAGGAAGCGCACCGAAAGGCGGAGAACGATGCCCACCTGCAGATGGAAAAGATTCGCCAAATGCAGCAGGACGTTCGGATGTTTCAGCAATCTACCCAGAACCAGTTGACCACCCAGCAAAACACCCAGCGTCAGTTCATGCTGGAGGAAATCAAAACGGTTGTTCTGGAATTGGCCAATCTGAAGGAAGCCGACCTGGTCTTGGACACTTCTCCGGCCATCATGGTGAGTTTGCCTTCGGTTCTTTTTGCCAATCCCACCTGGGATGCCACCAAAGACGTATTGGCCATCCTCAATGCGGATGCGCCCATACCGGCAGAGGTCACCCCGGCCGATTAGTCCCCTGAGGCGCTGGGGCGCGCCAATTAGGAATGGGGAGAGGGAGTGATGGAATGATGGAATGGTGGTTTTAAGTTGTAGGAGCGGCTTTACGCCGCGATTGTTTCGTGGGACCGCTGTAGGAGGGGGTTTATCCTCCGATCTTCCAAATGGCCTCACCGCAATCGCGGCGTAAAGCCGCTCCTACAGCTGAAAGCAGACAAATTTGTCTGCGCACCCCTTTGGGTCTCTTGAGCTTTTTGTGGTTAAACATTCCTCCTAATCCGTACCCATCCATGTAACCTGTCCTGCCGTAGCCTCTTGACCTGCGTAGCGTTGCGAAGCACGGTTTGGGCGAAGCGGGATCCGTGGTTAACCCCTCTCTGTGCTCTCTGTGGCCTCTGTGGTTAATCTTCCCCTCTTAGTATCTCGGTAACTCAGAATCTCAGCATCTCAGAATCTCTTCTCATTTTCGGTTTGAACCCGGTGTTTTTGCGAAGCAGGGTTTAGAGCATAGATGCGCCGCTTCAATCTGAATTTGGAGAAGATCTCTGACTTGGTGAAACCTTTGGAGGTCCGGGGTGGGACAAACGCGGTTGTAAAAGGGATATCCTCCTTGGGGGAAGCCGAGGATGGCGATCTGTCTTTTTTGGCCAACCGGAAGTATGGCCGGGAGGTGACAACTTCCAAGGCATCGGTAATCATCGTTCCGGACGATTTTGCCGGCGAACCCGGCAAAGACCAGGCCGTCCTCCTCCATCCTCAACCCTCCTTTGCCCTGGATAAGGTATGCGCCTACCTCGAGCGCCGGTTATCTCCGTCACCTGAGCCCGGCATTCATTCCACCGCCAATGTGCATCCGTCAGCCGAAGTGCCGAAAGACGTCCACATCGGGCCCATGGCCGTTGTGGAAGAGGGCGTCAAACTGGGGTCGGGTTGTGTCATTGGCCCTCAGGCCTTTATTGGCCACCATGCGCAAGTGGGAGAAGAAACCGAACTGAAAGCCCGCGCCATGGTCATGGACCACAGTCGAATTGGTCGCAATTGCGTTTTGCACCCCGGCTGCGTGGTGGGATCGGATGGTTTCGGATACGAAACGGTGGAGGGAGAACACCTGCGTTCCCCCCAGATTGGAATCGTGGCGCTGGAAGACCATGTCGATATCGGCAGCAACACCACCATTGACCGGGCCCGGTTCAGTGAAACGCGCATTGGCGCCGGAACCAAAATCGACAATCTGGTGCAAATCGCCCATAATGTGCGCATTGGCAAGGGTTGCTTTCTCGCCGCGCAGGTGGGTATCGCGGGCAGTTCCACCCTGGGGGACTACGTTTTCCTTGGGGGAAGGGCAGGGGTTTCCGGCCACCTGAAGGTGGGAGATCATTCCCGAATTGGCGGGTCAACCATAGTATATCAAAATTTACCGGCAAAAAGTTTTGTCTATGGAGATCCCGCCATGCCATATTTTCAGGCGCAAAAATTCAACGTCCTGCGCGCCAGGCTGCCCGACCTTTTTCGTCGGGTCGCCGCTATCGAAAAAAACCTGACATCCGATCCATGACCGAAGAGGAAGCTCTGATTCCTGCCCAGCAACTCAAAGTCTTTTCCTGTAATTCCAACATACCACTCGCACGGGAAATCTGTGACTATCTCGATATTCCCCTTGGAAAGGCCGAAGTAACCCAATTTCCCAATGGGGAGACTTTTGCCAAGGTAAACGAAAACATTCGCGGTCGCGATGTTTTCGTCATACAGTCGATTTGCTATCCGCCCAACCAGCACCTCATGGAGTTGCTTATATTTATCGACGCGGCGCGCCGGGCATCGGCCAGTCGGATCACCGCCGTCATCCCCTTCTACGGTTATGCCCGGCAGGACCGCAAGGACCAGCCCCGGGTTCCCATATCCTCGAAGCTGGTGGCCAACCTGCTGGTTGCTTCCGGGGCCAACCGTATTCTTACGATGGATCTGCACGCCCAGCAAATCGTCGGGTTTTTTGATATCCCGGTAGATCATTTGTATGCTTCGCCCGTATTTTTCGAATACCTCTCCAAGCAAACCGATACCAAAAACACGGTCGTCATCTCCCCTGATGCGGGGAGCATGAAGATGGCCGCGGCCTATGCCGGGATCCTCGGTTGTACTTTTGGTATGGTTGCCAAAAAGCGGATTGACCCCACCACAGTAGAGGCTACCACGGTGGTGGGAGAGGTCGCAGGCAAGGAAGTTTTGATTGTGGATGATTTAACCGAGACCGCCGGCACCCTGACGGCGGCCGCCCAAATCTGCCTGGACCACGGCGCCACCAAGGTTCGGGCCTGCGTCAGTCATGGGGTTTTCGGCCGTTTTGCCTACGACCGCCTCAAGAACGGTCCTTTGGATGAAATCATTACCACCAACACCACCCCCATCGATCCCGGGAAATTCGGCGTTCCCATCACGGTGGTCAGTGTTGCCCCTTTGTTGGCCGAGGCCATCATGCGCACCCACAACTGCGAAAGTGTATCCAGCCTGTTCCGGGTGAAAGGATTCTAGGGAGAAGATTAACCACAGAGGGCGCAGAGAGCACAGAGAAGGAGAGGAAGGGAGAATTGGGAAGTGAACATGGATCCCGCTTCGCCCAGGGGCTACGGCAGGACAAGTTGCACAGGATTTGGATTGGAGAGGGTCTCGCAAAGCCTGCGAAGGACGCAAAGGGGTGCGCAGACCAATTTGTCTGCTTCCAGTTGTAGGAGCGGCTTTACGCCGCGATCCCACGCAACAGCCTCACCACAATCGGGGCATAAACCCCCTCCTACGTCTAAAAACCATCATTCCAATACTCCACCATTCCATCTCCCCTTCCCCCATTCCTAATAGGCGCCTCTGGGAGCCTTACCCCCTTTGCGTTTTTTGCGTTCTTTTGTGGCAATTTTTCCTATTTCCGGTTGGCGGGTTGAGGATCATTGTAGGAGCGGCTTTATGCCCCGATTGGGGTGAGGCTGTTGCGTGGGATCGGGGAAGTGAACATGGATAAACAGGATGGACAGGATTTGGGAAATCAGGAGAGGGAATAACCACGGATTACCTGCCTGTGCGTCGCACGCAGACAGGCACGGATAAGCACGGATATTTAATAAAACACGCTTCGCTTGATGCTGTCCTGCCGTAGCCTCTTGACCTGCGTAGCGTTGCGAAGCACGGTTTGGGCGAAGCGGGATCCGTGGTCAGGAAAGGGCCATGTTAGAAATGAATTCTCAGGCCGGTTGATAATCCGAAACCCGGCATGGGGACCCGATCTTTTGTGAAGGAGGTGTGGGGGCGAACTTCCTCGTCGGTCAGGTTTCGGCCATAGAGGAACAGATCGTAAGCGACATTGCCGCTTTCAATCCGATGGGTGATGTCCGCGTTTACCACGGTATAACCCTCTGTAGGGGTTTCTTCGGGAGCGAGGTGTTTGGCCGCAGTGGTATGCATGGCGCCCAATCCTATGACCCAGGGTCCTGATTCATAGACTAAACGTCCTCCAATTCGCCGGGGAGGTATGCGCGGAAGGTTGGAGTTTTCAGTTTGGTTGGTGGCGCGGATCTGATCGTAGGTCAGGTTAAAATACAGGTTGTCCTCTGCTTCATCGATCAGGTTGAAGCGGAGGTCCACTTCGAAACCGTAGAATTGAGCATCTACCGCCTCCACCTGCAGAATTTCCAGACCACCCGTATCTTCCCCCGGGTACAGTTCCTCGAACACTTCATGATCCAGGTGTTCCAGCGTTATGAAGTCATTGAACTCGGAGAAAAAGAGGGAGACTTCCCCTACGACCGCCCCGGCCGCTTTGCGCCAGGAGCCGTTGATGCTGTTGGATTGTTCGATTCCCAGATCGGGATTGCCGATTTCGAAGGATTGCGTTCCCACGTGAGCCCCGAATGCATAACGCTCGGCCGCGTTGGGGGCGCGCTCGTTGTATGCCAGATTAACAGCTATGGTGCTGTTTTCCTGCAGATTGACGACCCACCCGCCAGACAGGTTGAAGGTTGTGCCATCCACTCCACCCAAATCGGGGCTGTCAGGAGAGAGGGATTGGCTTTCGATCCGTCCCCCAAACTCGGCCGCTCCCCAGTCCATGTTGTAACGTTCCACCGCAAACAAGGCGGAATTGCTCAATTCATTTCCGGGAATATAAGCTTCTTCGCCCTCTGAAAAAAAGGACTCGTCCTTGATATGAACCCCCAATGCTCCGGTCAAGTCGCCGATGGGGCGGTGCACACCGGTTAAACGGAAGTCGATCCCGCTTCGTTCAAACACTGTTCCGGTTTCCCAATCACCTGGCGAACCTTCGAGTTCACTGTGGCTGTAATCGGCATAGGCAATGTTCAATTGGGACGATTCAAAGAGGTCGTTGGGCGCCAACCATTCGGCGCGAAAACTAAATCTGGTATTTCCCAGGTCGATGACCACGGACTCCCCGTGCTCTTCTTCCTCTTCTTCGTGATCTTCGCCTTCTTCCTCCTCTTCTTCTTCTCCTTCATGGTCCTCTTCCTCCCCTTCCTCTCCGTGTCCATGGCCCTCCGCATGACCGGGCACTCCGTAGAAGGAATCGTATTGGTTGAGGGCAAACCCGTAACTTGCGTTTTCGGTGAACCACCCAAATCCCACGGCCGCATTCTCGGTTTCAACAGCGCTGTTCAGCAGAACACCCGATGCCTCTTCTTCTTCTCCTTCATGGTCTTCGTCTTCCTCTTCTTCGTGATCTTCGCCTTCTTCCTCCTCTTCACCCTCATGATGATCTTCGTCTTCCTCTTGTTCCCGCATGTATTCGGATTCCGCAAATCCGGGAATTTCGTAATCCCCGGCCTCGCGTTTTACATAGTTTACACTCCAGGTGAAGTTGTCCTGGCCTGACTGTACGGAAAATCCACCCGTTTTCTCCCCCGCTACGGTTCCGTATCGGAATTCGACCTCTCCAATCAACTCTGTCACGCGATTGCGGGGAATGGTTTTGTCGATCACATTGACGATCCCGCCGATGGCGGCATTTCCGTAAAGCAGAGAGGCCGGTCCTCGAATAACGTCCACTCGTTCGGTCAGGATCGGTTCGACTGCGACTCCATGGTCCGGACTGGTAAAGGAAGCATCGAAAACGTCGGTGCCGTTTTGCAGGATGCGAACCCTATCCCCGTCGAAACCGCGGATGATGGGTCGCCCCGCGCCCGGGGCATAGGAGGAATTGTGTAGACCGGGCAGTCCATCCAGGGTGGCTCCGAGGGAAGATTCACCGGCGCGCCTGAGGTTATCACCGGTCAGGCTATCGGCCGGCAATACCAGGTCCATCTGTTTCAGGGCGAAGAGGCTGGCGGTGATATTGACGAGTTCGAGATCTATGATTTCCTGCTCGCTCTCGTCGTCCTGGGCGGAGAGGGCCGGGGAAATGGTTAGGCAAACATATAATAAGGCTGAATTTTTTCTGATGCGCATCGTATTTGGGCAGGGGGCTGACCTGCACAGGTTCAGTTTAAGCTTTCGTGGCCCGTCGGTCCGGAATGCTCCCGCAGGGATACGGGGATCATTCGGGTTTCAGGTCCGGTGAATAACGACTTAACTGAACAGATGCGGAGGCCCTCTGGCAAAATGCCGGGCCATGGCCGATTCCCTTGCCAACTTGGGTGCGACAGGAGGGAGCGGTTCCCTTAACTCATTGGAAGGACGGATTTCAAGGGCTCCTTCCTCAATCAGGATACCCGCTGCCACCAGGGTAATGGCACAAACGTGTTCGGCCTGCTGGGAAGCATCGGCATCCTCGTGAGATCCACAACCGCCCATCTCGGAATTTGCCGCCGGGCCGACTCCATGCAGCCAATGGTGCAACTGCGGGCTGGACATGGCCAACTGGGTCAGAAAAAGCTCCGTTAGCAGGAGCAGGGACACCCCATTCCGAATCATGGAATGGCGACTACCCATTCTGAGGGGGAAAAGATTGTGGATTATATTCACAAGTTTGCTCCTACTTTCCTAACGCAGCATTCGTTAAACCTTCAAGACAATTTTCAATTAGGAGGGAGAAAGGAGTGATGGAGTGGGGGAGTGATGGAGAAACCACGGATTTCATGGATGAACACGGATGGGGAGAGATGCTGAGTTTCTGAGTTGCTGAGATTCTGAGAGGGAGAAGGGTAGGCGCCCAGGGGCGCCAATTAGGAATTAGGAATGAGGAATTAGGAATTGGGGAGAGAGATCACGACCAGGATTGGAGAGGGTCTCGCAAAGCCCGCGAAGGACGCAAAGGGGTGCGCAGACCAATTTGTCTGCTTCCAGTTGTAGGAGCGACTTTACGCCGCGATCCCACGCAACAGCCTCACCCCAATCGCGGCATAAAGCCGCTCCTACAGCTTAAAGCCACCACTCCATCATTCCACCACTCCATCTCCCCTTCCCCCATTCCCCATTCCCCATTCCTAATTGGCGCCCTTGGCGCCTTAATACTTTGACTTGGTTTCACGGTTGAACATGCCTTGGCTTCCACAATCGGCAATGAACAGGTCCGGCAGATATTCCCCGCGTTGGTGGCCCTTGGTCATTTTTTGGCTGATGGGGCTGGTGGGCTTCCTCATCATTTTATTTAACGGTGATTCCAACCGGCAGGGACTGGTTATGGGCTCGATTGCCATATTGGCCGGTTGCGGGATACTCTCCGTCATCTGGCTGCTTGCACTATCGGGATTGCCCTGGCGGGTTCGGTTAAGCGTATTTGGCGGACTTGCCCTGGTTGCGGTTCTCCTTGTCAGTCAGCTCCGGTTCGAGGGGGTTTCGGGCGATCTGGGGCCCATTCTGAAATGGCGCTGGTCGAAGCAGGAAGTTTCGGTTACGGCCGGAGCCGACATTGGCCATAAAACCGTTGCCGGCAGTTTCCCGCAATTCCTCGGACCCAACCGGAATACGACCGTCCCCGGGGTTCGACTGGAACCCGATTGGGAAACCCATCCCCCCGAGTTGGTTTGGCGACGACCTATGGGGGAGGCCTGGTCGGGGTTTGCCGTTTCCGGAAACCGCGCCGTTACCCAGGAGCAGGATGGCGCAGATGAATTGGTCGTTTGCTATGAATTCCTGACCGGCGAACGCACATGGGATTATCGCTACCCGGCCCGTTATGACAATGCACTGGGCGGTATCGGTCCACGCGCCACTCCGACCATCGAGGAGGATCGCGTCTACGCGCTTGGAGCCATGGGAGACTTTTTCTGCCTGAGTTTGGAAACGGGAGAAAAACTGTGGGGGCACAATGTGTTGGACAGACATGGGGCTCCACTGCCGGATTGGGGAATGGCGGGATCGCCTCTGATTTACCAGAATCTGGTTATCCTGAGTGTCGGTGGGTCCGGAGGCCGTTCTCTGGTGGCCTACCACAAACTGGACGGGGAATTTGCCTGGGGTGGCGGAAGTGACGCGGCTCAATGGAGTTCCCCGGTTTTGTATGAGATTGCCGGTAAGAAGCAGGTCCTGATTTTCAACTACTCCGGAATGGCCGCCCACGATGTGAGCGACGGGTCCATTTTATGGGAGTATCCCTGGGATACGGATGGAACGCCCCACGTGGCCATACCGGTGCCGGTGCCGGGGGACCGCATGGTAATATCCAGCGGATATGGCAAGGGAGCCGAGATGGTGCAGATTGCGAACCGGCCGGATGGGAGGCAGCAGGCGGATCGGATTTGGAGGTCCCTGCACCTCAAAGCCAAGTTCAACAACTATGTGCTGAAAGATGGATACCTATATGGCCTGGACGACGGCAGGTTGACCTGTATCGACGTCGAAACGGGTCGTCGAACCTGGAAAAATGGCCGCTATGGCCACGGTCAGAACCTTTTGGTGGAGGATTTGTTACTCCTGACGGCGGAATACGGAGAAGTTCTGTTGATTAAACCGGTACCGGAGAAACCCATGGTGCTTGGACGCTTTCAGGCCATCGAGGGAAAGAGCTGGAATCCGCCTGCCCTGATAGGCCCCTATCTCCTGGTCAGGAACCATCTGGAGGCTGCCCTCTATCGTTTGCCCTTGAGGGATTAGGGGGAGAGATGGAGTGGAGAGATGGAGAGATGGAGTGAGGGAGTGGAGGAGTATTGGAGTGATGGAATGGTGGAGTTGAATAGAGATGCTGAGGTGCTGAGAGGGAGAATGCGCCCGAGGGCGCCAATTAGGAATTAGGAATTAGGAATGGGGAGGGAGAAACCACGGATTTCACGGATGGGCACGGATGGTTCTCAATCTTGATCGTGATCGAATAAATGGCTGAAGAGTAATGGTTTTAAGCTGTAGGAGGGGGTTTATCCCCCGATTGTGGTGAGGCTGTTTCGTGGGATCGCGGCGTAAAGCCGCTCCTACAATGATCCTCAACTCGCCAACAGGAAATAGGAAAAATAGCCACAAAAGAACGCAAAAGGCGCAAAAACACACTTTCCCCTCTCAGCATCTCGACAACTCAGAATCTCAGAATCTCTATTCGATTCCCTAATCCTGTCCATCCATGTTTTTTAATTCTCCTCTCCCTTCTCTGTGCTCTCTGTGTCCTCTGTGGTTAATTCATGCTGAGGGGAGCTATACCAGCTTTGTTACGCCGGGAACGGCGACTTCGGCCAAGGGATAATCCCCGAATTCCCAATGCTTCGGGGTTAAATCGAGTTTGGAAGCGTTCATGGCCCAGTCCCATTTCAGGGCGCGGCCCGTATAGGCGGCCATGCGGCCGATAACGGCGGTCATGGTACTTTGGGCGACGCGTATGCCTTCGTTTATGGCAGTGCCGGAGCGGATGGAATTCAGGGTGTCGCGGTACTGCTCTACAGCCGGATTCGGGGTGGGTCCATTGTACTGGAAGGGGTTTTTCCCTTCGATGGAGGCGTTGATATAGCTGGAGTTCAATCGACCTTCTGTTCCAAAGAGGAGGAAGTCGTTTCGGGGACTGATGCCGTCCATTTGCGCTCCCAGGTGAGTTATGCGAGCGCCATTGGGATACTGGTATTCCACTGAGATGTTATCCCAGACGTTGGGATAAGCCTCACCGATTCGGGATTGTCGTCCTCCCGTGCCGATCACCTGAACGGGGTGGGATCCCATTATCCAATTTACGATGTCCAGGTTATGGATGTGTTGTTCGACGATAAAATCCCCCGAGGACCAGGTGGTGAACAACCAGCGTCTCAGTTGCCATTCCATGTCGGACCATTCCGGTCGGCGAACAGCTTCGCTTTCGCGCCAGTTGGAGAGGGCTCCGCCCAAACGGGTCGACTGACCGCTCATGGGGTCTCCCAAGGCCCCGTTCCGCACCCTTTCCGTCAGAGCCATGAGGTGCCGGGCGCGCCGCATTTGGGTGCCTGCAACCACGGTCAGGCCCTTTGCTTCGGCCAGACGGGAAGTTTCCATGAAGTCCTTTACCCCCACGGGATCCACCGCGACCGGTTTTTCCACGAAAACGTGTTTGCCCGCTTCAACGGCCGCTTTGAAATGGGCGGGACGGAAAACGGGAGGAGTGGCCAGGATGATGAGGTCCACATCGCAGGCGATGACCTTCTTGTAGGCATCGAATCCGTAGAACATGGTGTCCTTTCCGACCTTGTAAATCTTGTCAAAGGGTAAATCCCTCCGGGCAAAGCTGGCCTTGATGGTGTTCTTGGCCGCATCGAGGTGGTCTTTGAATAGATCCCCCATGGCGACGAGTTCGATGTTGGAATCGGCCGTTGCGCAGTCAGTGATACCGGCCCTGCAACCACGGCCTCCCAATCCGATGACGCCGACGCGGATTTTGTCTGAAGCGGATTTACCGTGCACGTTCGGGACGCTGGCGAGCAAGGAGGCCAAGCCGGCTGCCCCGGTTGTTTTCATGAAATGACGGCGTGAAACGGGTTCGATTTTCATAGGGGGTTGAGGGTGGATTTTTTCCCAATTCGGTTGGTTTATGCCTTATCTATAGTGTTTTCCGACGGTGATTCCGGGCCAGTCGTCGGTACGAAAGGGAGTGGCGGGGAGTCCATCGCGACTGAAAAGGTTGCAGACGGGATTGTCGGCCCAGGCGTAGCGGACCGCTACGGGATGGGAGATTTCGTCATTCCAGACCTCGACGGTATTTTCGTCCACTATTTTGGCCTGGGCCCAAGCGAAATGTCGGTCTTCCCCCGCGATGGCAAATCCTTGGGGTTCCGCGGTGTCGAAAGAATAAAGCCCCTGTCCCACGTGGTCGAACGTGAGAGTGATGGTGTTCCCCTTCCTTTCCATCGATTGATAGGTCGGGCTCCAGTGGTGAATATCGATTCCGTAGTCGTTGGCCAGGGCCCAACGGGCCAGACGGTTGGCCACCATTTGTTTGTTGCGCGGGTGAATGTCGCGACCTTCTCCGATATCGATAATGACGGCTTGGCCGACCTTATCCAATTTGTCCATGACCATGGTTTGGGCTTCGCGCAGTTCGGCCCAGTCGCTGACTTCTGGTTCAGGTTTTTCGTCCCTGAAGTCGGCCAACTGGACGTAGTAAAAGGGGAAATCGCCCTGGTTCCAGAGGTCGCGCCAATGTTGGATCATGAGGGGGAACAGGTCGCGGTACTGGTGGGCGCGGGACGCGTTGGACTCTCCCTGGTACCAGATGGCGCCGCGGATTCCGTATCCGATGGTGGGATGGAGAACTCCGTTGAAGATATTGGCCGGTCGTTGGTTGCCCGTGAGGGAGTATGGTCTCGGACCCTGGCGCCCGCCTTGGTTCCAAGCCCGGAGGGCCGCCTGGAATTCAGCCTGACCCGCTTCGGGATCGTAGGTGGCCTCGATTGCCTCCCAATTGGCCATGAGTTCATCGAACCGGCCATCCGATTGCAATACGTCGCGTCGGATCCAGGCCTCCGCGGCCGAGCCTCCCCAGGCGTTATCGATGAGCCCGATGGGGACTTCCAGGGCTTGATGCAATCGCCGGCCAAAAAAGTAACCCACGGCGGAAAATTCGGCGATGGATTCGGGGGTTATCCGTTCCCAATGCCCTTCAAAATCATTTTGGGGTTGTTGGGTTCCCACATGGGGAACGGAAATTATGCGCACTTGGGGGAATTTGGCCGATTGAATTTCCAGCTCCGCATCGTCTGATCGCGTCACGGTCCAAGCCATGTTGGACTGGCCGGAGCAGATCCAGACTTCCCCGACCAGGACGTCTGAAAATGAGACCTCCTGCTTTCCCAGGATGGTCAAGGTGTAGGGTCCCCCGGCGGGAATTGGGGCCAGCGCCACTCTCCATGCACCCTCACCGTCCGCCTTCGTCTGGTGATTCTGACCGGCTATGGATACTCCGATGCTTTCCCCGGGATCGGCCCATCCCCATACCGGATTGGCCAGGTTTTGCTGCAGGACCATGTGATCCCCGAAAATGGAGGGGAGGAATGGCTTGGCCAGGAGTAATCCCGGCCAAGCCATTATCAGGAGGATGGAGAAAAGAAAACGGGTATTCGCATGCATTTTCGGCGATTAATTAAAGAAACTCAGGGGTCAACCAACGTGGCAAAAATAAGACCACTTCGGGGAAAAGGATGACGAGAATTAAGAGTACCAGCATGGCCAGCAAGATTATTCCCACATCCCTGAGGGCCTCCACCACCTTGATTTTTCCCAGGGTGGCGGAAATGAGCAAACATAGTCCATAGGGTGGGGTGACCAGCCCGAAAGCCAGGGAAATGACCCCTATGATGGCGAAATGAATGGGATGCATGCCCACTTGATCGGCCAGAGGAAGGAGAATGGTTCCCAGGATGATGATGGCGGGGATGGCATCGATAAACATGCCGAGGACCAGAAAGGAAATGGCGATGAGAAAACCGGTCAGGATGGGGTCGTTACCGAACCCGGACAAGGCATTCACCAGGGATTGCGGCACGCGATAATAGGCCAGCAGCCAACCAAAGGCCGAGGCCGTCCCAATGCAAAAAAGCGAGATGGCGGCCAAGCGGGCCGAGTCGTAGAGGACCTTGGGAAAATCCTTGGCGCCGATTTTCCGGTAGATCAAGCTCCCCAGGAGCGCGGAATAAATGACGGCGATGACGGAAGCCTCGGTGGGGGTGAAGAAGCCTCCCACGATTCCGCCCACGATAATTGTCGGGGTGACCAGGGCGAGAAAGGCATTGCCGAAAGCGTGGAACAGTTCCTTCAATGAGGCCCTTTGATAGATGGGATAATGACGCGCTTTGGCGTAAATCAGGACCGTGATCATCATGAACAGGGCAATCAGAATGCCCGGGATGACTCCGGCCAGGAAAAGGCCGCCAATCGAGACCGACATCAGCCCGCCCCAGACGATCATGAGGATGCTGGGAGGAATGATGACGCCCATTACGGAGGAGCAGGCGGTTATGGCGACGGCGAAACTGGAATCGTAGCCCTGCTTTTTCATGGCGGGGATCATGAGCGATCCTATTCCGGCCGCATCCGCCGTGGATGAACCGGAAATGCCGGCAAAGAGCATGCTCACCACGATGTTGATATGACCCAGCCCCCCCGGTAGATGCCCCACCGATGCTCGCGCAAGTTGGACCAGCCTTTCGGTTATACCGGCCGCATTCATCAGATTGGCCGCCAGTAGAAAGAAAGGCACGGCCAGCAGTATGAAGGCGTTGTAGGATTTCCACATCTCGGTGAGCAGCAGGATGGGGGTCAGGCGTTCATCGAGCATGAACACCGGAAGGCAGGCCAGCCCCAGGGCAAAGGACACGGGGACGCGGAGCAGAATCAGGACTCCGAAGATGCCGAACAGGATGAGTGCGACCTCCCCCGCACTCATTTCGGGACTTTCTGCTCGGGGGATTTCATCCACCGGAAATCCCGATGTATCTTTTCCGCCAGAAACAGCAACCAGGTCAAACCGGCCAAGGGGAAGGACACGTAGATGGTGGCCATGTTGATCCCGCTCATTTCCGAGTTTTGAATAAACCCGAACCGGGCAAATTGAAAACCATAGACGGCAAAGAAAAGGGCCATGAGGCCCATTCCGAGGTTGACGATCAGGTTCCTGACGGCTTGGCGCATCTTGGATCCGGCCCGGGGAAACAGGTCGACGTCGAAGTGTGATCCATCCCTTACCGCGATCATGGCCCCGATCATGATAATCCAGACAAAACAGAAGCGGGCCACTTCTTCGGTCCAGATGTATCGCGGAATGACCCCGGTATAGCGGGAGAGGATTTGCAGGGTAACGGGAAAGACGATGAGGCCCATCAACAGGGTCAGGATTCGCTTCAAGAAACGGTAATAGCCATCCAGAAAGGGTTTCATGGCCTTGCGCGGGGAGATGCGGGCTCTTCTACCGCACTTGGTTTATCCTCTGCAGGACCTCGGTTGCCCCAATCTCGGCGGCATAGGCCCGCTTGACCGGGTCGGCCCGTTGCAGCAAGATCTCCCTTTCGGAAAATACGTGGGTTCTGAGCTTACCTTCCGCTTCCATGGCGGCCAGTATCTCCGCGTCTTCGGAGGACTCCAACTTCCGGCCAAAGGCGCCGGCTTCCCGGCCCGCCCGGAGGATGGCCGACTGCAGGTCCTGGGGAAGGCGACGGAAGGTTTTTCCACTGAAGCAGAGCGGGCGGATGGTAATGGCGTGTTGGGTGAGGGAAATCTCAGGGCCCACCTCATAGAATTTCATATGCTGGATTCCGGTGGCTTCGTTTTCGGCCGCCTCGATCACTCCGGTCTGGATGGCATTGTAAATTTCGCTGTAGGAAATGACGGTTGGGGCGGTGGTGATAGCCTGGAAGATGCGCGTTTGGATGGGCGCGCCCATGATGCGAATGCTCAGGCCTTTCAGCTCCTCCATGTTGGTAACCGGCTTATTGACGATGAGGTGGCGGGTGCCGCCCCCGGCGTAGCCGATCAACCGGACATCGGCCTTGCGCTCTATTTCCTCGGCAATGGGCTGGAGGGCATCGCCTTCGAGCACCTTTTTCCAATGATCGAGATCACGGAAGAGGAAGGGCATGTCCATGAGCGGTGCCGATTGGGAAAAGGTGGACATGTGGGAAGGGGATACAATGGCAAAGTCGACCGATAATCCTTGGCTCATATAGGCGAAATAGTCCTTTTCCAGGCCCAGTTCACTGTTGAGGTAGATCTCGAATTCGACGGGTTTGCCGTAATGGGTTTTTACAAGCTCCTCGAATTTCCTCAGGGTGCGGGTGAAGACGTGATTTTCATCAAATTGCGAAGCGCCGCGAAGGGTTATGGTATCGCTTTTAGCGCACCCCACAAACCCGGCGGACAAGGCAAGGGGAAGCCACAGAATGGAGAAGAGGTGTTTCATAAGGCGGGTGTTAAATGAATGCTATGCGGGCTGGTTAGACAATAAAGAAAGCTGTTGAACGGGTTGGCTGGAAATTTGCGTTGCCTCCCGGTCCTGGAGGAGTGGACAATTCCCATGCCATGGCCCTCCGCATCACCCTTTCGCTTTGCCTCTTGATTCCCTTTGGCTACGCCGCCGCCTCCCCTCCCAATATCGTGTACATCATGGCCGATGAACTGGCCTATTTCGAGTTGGGGCACATGGGAAATCCCTACATCAAAACGCCCCATATCGACCGCATGGCCCGTGAAGGGCTGCGTTTTACCAATGCATTGGCCGCCTCGCCCGTTTGCGCTCCCTTACGCTGCAGCTTGATGACCGGCAAACACGCCGGCCATGCCTCGGTCCGAAAAAATGATGGCGGCACTCCACTGAGGGCCGATGAGACAACGGTTGCCGCCCTCTTGCAGGGTCCAGGCTATGCCACGGGGGGATTCGGGAAGTGGGGAGCCGGGGGCAGAGATTCCACCGGGGTTCCGGAGAAACACGGTTTCGACGTCTTTGTCGGATATTACGATCAGGTCCACGCCCACAGTTTTTATCCCCCCTACATCATTCGCAATAGCGAGGAGGTACCCCTGGAAGGAAACACCGGTGGCCGGAGTGGGCGCTCCTACTCCCATTACCACATCGTGGAGGCGGGGTTGACGTTTATCCGCGAAAACAAGGATGGCCCGTTCTTCGCCTATTTTCCCATCACTCCGCCCCACGGGATGTACGATATTCCGGCTGACGATGCTGCTTGGCTGCGTTACCGGGGCGAGAGCTGGGTGCAAGATCCCGCCATCGACCAGGACATAAAAAATTACGCGGCCATGGTGACGATGTTGGATAACGACGTGGGGACCATTCTGGCCCTGCTCAGGGAACTCGGTCTGGAGGACAATACCATTGTCTTCTTTACCGGGGACAATGGAGGGGAAGACCGTTTTAAAAGCCCGGAAAATCCGCGCGGATTTTTTGGGCCCAATGTTAATCCGCATACCGGGGTGGCCTTTCGCGGGGGCAAGCGATTTCTCTACGAAGGGGGTCTCAAAATCCCCTTTCTGGTTCGTTGGCCCGGCAAGATAAAGGCCGGCCAAGTGAGTGAATTTGTCTTTTCCCAGGTGGATATTCTGGCCACTTTGGCTGAACTTACCGGAGCGGAAATCCCGGCCGATACGGATGGGAGTTCAATACTGCCCGAACTCCTCGGGGAATCGGACCGTAAACAGAGTCAGGAAATGTTCTATTGGGAATACCGAGGACAGAGGGCGGTGCGTTTTGGGGATTGGAAGGCCGTCCAACCGGGTGAGGACAAAGCCTGGGAACTGTATGATCTGGCTGCCGATATCGAGGAATCCACCTCATTGGCCGCAACCCGTCCGGAGGTGCTGGCCCAATTGAAAGCCTATGCCGAGGTTGCCCACCAGCCGGAACGGCCCGGAACTTTTCTCGACCCATCGCGCAAAAGGCACGAACGCGACCGCTGGGCCAAGTGGGGGGAAGGCGCTAAAGGCGCCAATTAGGAATTAGGAATGAGGAATGGGGGGAGAGGGAAGGGAGTGGTGGAGTGATGGAGTGATGGAGTGGTGGAGAATTGACCACGGATGACACGGATGAACTCGGTTGGCTCTCAATCTCAATCGTGATCGTGATCGAAAAAATGGCTGAAGAGTTGTGGTTTTAAGCTGTAGGAGGGGGTTTATCCCCCGATTGGGGTGAGGCTGTCTCATGGGATCGCGGCGTAAAGCCGCTCCTACGTTTGAAAACCACCACTCCATCACTCCCTCTCCCCTCATTCCTAATTCCTAATTGGCGCGCCCCAGCGCGCCTTCTCCCCTCCTTTGCGTTGCTTGGCGCTCTTTGCGAGAGTCCTCCCCCTCCCTCCATCATTCCAACATTCCACCATCCCATCACTCCCTTCCCCCCGCGCCATTGGGCGCTTCCTCTTCATCGGTCTCTCTACCCAGAACTTCGATCTCCCCGATATCCACGCGGGACTTGTCGGTGACGCGCTTACTGTTGATGCCCTGGAGGTTTTTCCCGAAGAAATCAGCCGCCACGTAGTTCATGTCCTGAATGGCCTGTTCAAAGGATTGGCCGATAGTCCTGATGCTGTAGCGGGTGGACCAGTGTAATTTGAGTTCGCCCTCTTTGTAGAGCGGATAATCGTAAGCCATCAGGATGATAAAATAACGTTCTTCGTTGAGCATGTATTTCAAATCGTAGGCATCCTGTGGAGAAGTCCGGTGGCTGAAGGCTTCTTCCAAGCCGAGCAACTGTGCCTTGAAAAAGGTGGATCGCTCGTTCCCTCCGGCCATGGCATCGGCTGAATTGAGGTTGAAGCTGAAATTGTTGATGGCATCGATGGTTGAAAAATCAAGGGCAGTCCCTCCGTTCCCTGCGGCGGCGATCTCCTCCGTGTAACCCAGATCCTCCAAGGAATCGATTGCAAACATCTCTTCAAAGGAGGGATCGTAATCTGTTGCCCCGTAATGGATGACGATGAGCAAATCTCCCTCTTTGGGATCGCGGTGCGGGTAGAAGTTCTGTTTCTGCATGTGCACAGCCAGATTTTCCACGATGTCGTCCAAAGTGACTTTTTCCATGCTCGGATCCTTGACGTTGCCAGGGAAATAGCGGCCCAGAATAAATTGATAGGTTTGAATCTTCTTGTTTTCATCCAGGGCGCGAGCCTTGGTAAACTCCTCGGAGGCGACGGCCTTGATGAGGATTCGATTGGCGGCGGGGAGCCCATTGGCCGAAAGGGTCAAAATGGCCAGTGGAGCAAGAAATCGCAGGAAAAAGGTCATTTTATGCGGCATTATTCGTTTCTATCTCAAATGGGGGGTTGTTACGGATAACGTTGAAAAGACCAAATAGGTTTCAGCCTTGGAAAGGTCAAGTGGGGATGGGGTCCATTGATTGAGCTAGAGACCGAACCCGATTGACCGGGGTGGAAATCCCCCGCCTCGCCCGCTTCAATAAGACGGAAATCAATTTTGTTTTTGATTGCGCTGCCCCGGGTTTAGGACAAGTTTTGGGCAAATAGCATGTGGGAGAGCTTCCGGCGAGAAGCTGAGAATCGGGCACGTTCCGTCCGAAAATCCTTCGAACCTGACGCGTTTAACACCGCCGTAGGAAATTCCTTGCAGCATGAGTGGCTCCGTGAACGGAAAGCCCGAGGGAGGTTTTGAGGGCGTCGCTACCCTTAATCGAATGTCAAAAAAGAGCGCCCAGGAGGTTTCCCCCAACCATTCCTTATTTCCCAATTCCCGAAGAATTTACCTGCAGGGCTCCCGCCCGGACGTGCGGGTGCCCATGCGTGAGATTACTTTGCAGCCTACGCGGCTGCCCGATGGATCGTTGCAAAGCAATGACCCCGTCCGGGTTTACGACACCTCCGGGGCGTGGGGGGACCCCCAATTCCATGGGGACTGCACCCGGGGCCTGCCCCATTTGCGGGAGGGGTGGATTCTCGAACGCGACGACGTGGAGGCCTATCCGGGCCGGGACCCCCAGCCGGAAGATGACGGCTACCTGTCCAGCAAACACAGAGAGGCGGCCTCGCGCAGAAAGGGAACCCGTCGCTTCATCGAATTTGAGAACAGGCCCAGAACGGTTTACCGGGCCAAACCCGGTCACGGCGTTACCCAGCTTCACTATGCCCGGCGGGGGGAAATTACCCCCGAAATGGAGTTTATTGCGGTTCGGGAGAACATGAAGCTTCAGGCACACCGGGAAGATCTGGAGATGTCGCCCTCGGCCCAACCCAACAGTCTCAATATCCAACATCCCGGGCAGTCCTGGGGTGCTTCCATTCCAGAGGAAATTACCCCCGAATTCGTGCGGGAGGAGGTGGCGCGCGGCCGGGCCATCATACCGGCAAACATAAATCACCCCGAGCTGGAGCCCATGATCATAGGGCGCAACTTTCTGGTCAAAATCAACACCAACATCGGAAATTCCGCCGTGGCTTCCTCCATAGACGAGGAGGTGGAAAAAATGCGCTGGTCCGTTAAATGGGGTGGGGATACCCTGATGGATCTCTCCACCGGAAAAAACATCCACCAGACCCGCGAGTGGATATTGCGCAATTGCCCAGTGCCGGTGGGAACGGTTCCCATTTACCAGGCTCTGGAAAAGGTCAACGGCAAGGCGGAAGATCTGACCTGGGAAGTATTTGCCGATACCCTTATCGAGCAAGCGGAACAGGGAGTGGATTATTTTACCATCCACGCCGGGGTGCTCTTACCCTACATCCCGCTCACGGCCCATCGCATGACCGGCATCGTGAGCCGCGGAGGGTCCATCATGGCCAAGTGGTGCCTGGCCCATCACCGGGAAAATTTCCTTTACACCCATTGGGACGATCTGTGTGAAATCATGGCAGCCTACGACGTTTCCTTTTCCATCGGGGATGGTTTGCGACCCGGTTCCATCGCGGATGCAAATGACGAGGCCCAATTCGCCGAATTGAGAACTCAGGGTGAGCTGACGAGGCGGGCCTGGGAATTCGGGGTTCAGGTCATGAACGAAGGCCCGGGTCACGTGCCCATGCACATGATCCAGGAAAATATGGCCAAGCAACTGGAATGGTGCGACGAGGCGCCCTTTTATACCCTGGGGCCTCTAACCACGGACGTAGCGCCCGGTTACGACCATATCACAAGCGGCATCGGCGCGGCCATGATCGGTTGGTACGGAACCGCCATGTTGTGCTACGTGACCCCGAAGGAGCATTTGGGCCTTCCCAACAAGGACGACGTGCGCGAAGGGGTCATTACCTATAAGATTGCCGCCCACGCGGCCGACTTGGCCAAGGGCCATCCCGCCTCTCAGTATCGCGACAACGCCTTGTCCAAAGCGCGGTTCGAGTTTCGTTGGGAAGACCAGTTCAACCTCTCTCTCGATCCTGAGAAAGCCCGGTCCTTCCACGATGAAACCCTGCCGCAGGAGGGAGCCAAGACGGCCCATTTCTGTTCCATGTGCGGGCCCAATTTCTGTTCCATGAAGATTACGGAGGACATCCGCCGCTATGCCGCGGGGAGGGGGATGTCGGAAATCGAGGCCTTGGAAGCCGGCATGAAGGAAAAGTCCGAGGAATTCATGAATCGCGGCGGGGAGGTCTACCTGAGTAAAACCTGACGGGTCATGACGATTACGGTTAACGATAAAGTTAAGACAT
This sequence comes from Opitutales bacterium, assembly GCA_965219475.1. GTDB lineage: Bacteria > Verrucomicrobiota > Verrucomicrobiia > Opitutales > UBA2995 > JAABVD01. The sequence goes on from CBDCNU010000003.1 coordinate 133,498, forward strand.
TGCTTGAACCGGTTTCCCTTTTCGAGTTGCTGGACCATCTCAAACTCGTAAACAGGAATGGGGTTGCTGTTGCGGTCAATCAGGAGGTGGTCCCCAGGCGCATCTGGCATGAATGCCAACTGGCCGACGGGGACGGGGTAATGGTGATTGAAGCGACCCAGGGAGGTTAGTGAGTTGGATATAATCGTCCTATCACCTGAGAATGCGTATCCGGGCGAACGCCAATGGTTAAGCCGGTTATTTGCCGCCGGATTGCGGCGGTATCACCTGCGCAAACCGGGCTGGAGAGATGCCCATATCGAAGCGTATCTGGAAAATATTCCCCCGGACTGGCGGCCGAAGGTGGTCGTGCATCAATGCCATGGAGCGGTTGAAAAATACCATCTGGGAGGGTGGCATTGCAAAGACCGGGAGGAGCAACTGAAATCGATCCCGCCGTTGCGCGAAAGCGTTCCTTTTCCCACCACCCTGAGCCGGTCCATCCACCGGCTGGATGATCTCGATGGGGATCTCACCACTTGGGACTACGTGTTTTTGAGCCCGGTCTACCGATCCATAACCAAGGCCAATTACGGGCCGCAGTGGGAGCGAACAGAGCTGGAGGCCGCCATTCGCCGCTGCAAGGATTTGTCTCCTGCCAAAGTATACGCGTTGGGCGGGGTTGAACCGGGCAACATCCCCGATTGTGCCCTGATGGGATTCGATGGCGTTGCCCTTCTGGGCTCCATATGGTCGTCCCATCATCCCATTCGGAGGTTCAGGGAAGCAAAAGAAGCGATCAGCCTGCCCGTTCTGCCATGAATTCGTTTTTTATGCAGTGCATTACCTTGGATGGCATGGATCTGTCCCATGCGGAGCAGGTTACCCAGCTCTGTGAAGCCGGGGCCAAATGGATTCAGTTGCGGATGAAAAGCGCGGCCCCGCATCTGGTGGAAAGGACCGCCCGCAAAATATTGCCCGTATGCCGGGATCACGATGTATTGTTGATCATCAACGATCAATTCCAAGTCGCCCTCGAAACGGGAGCCGGAGGAGTGCACCTGGGCAAAACCGATATTCCCTGGGCTGAAGCGCGTTCCATGGCCGGACCGGAAATGGTCATAGGCGGCACGGTAAATTCGCTGGCGGATGCGCGCGACGCCTTGGCCAGCCGCTCCCTGGACTACGCCGGAGTGGGGCCCTTCCGGCAGACAAAAACGAAGGAAAACCTGGCTCCCGTTCTGGAGAGGCCGGAACTGGAAGAGATATTACATTTCCTCTATGATCTCCCCAAGGTCGTCATTGGCGGCGTGACGCCCGCCGACCTGCCGGGCATCGCCGATCTCGGCGCAGACGGGGTTGCGGTATCCTCGGGTCTGGTGAACGGCCACACTCTCGCCGCCAACCTGAAAGCCTACTTGAAGGCCTGGCCGGTAGAATCGAGTGGACCGACCTCCCGCAGCCCTATTTCAGAATCATGAAAACAGAACCCCTGACCCTGGCCAACCGGACCTTTGCCTCGCGCTTGTTTTTGGGAACAGGCAAGTATGCATCGGGCGCCAAAATGTCGCAGAGCCTGGCCGCGAGCGGCACGCAGTTGGTGACCATGGCCATGCGCCGTGTGACCTTCGATGGAAGTGAAGATCCGATTATGGATTGCATAGATCGCGACCGGTATGACATCCTGCCCAACACTTCGGGAGTGCGGGACGCCAAGGAGGCGATATTTGCCGCCGAGTTGGCCCGGGAAGCCCTGCAAACGCATTGGCTGAAATTGGAAATCCATCCCGACCCCAAGTACCTGATGCCGGATCCCATGGAAACGTTGAAAGCAACCGAGGAGTTGGTGAAACGCGGGTTTGTGGTATTGCCCTACATCCACGCCGACCCCGTCGTATGCAAACAGTTGGAAGAGGCCGGAGCCGCCGCCGTCATGCCCTTGGGGGCTCCGATAGGCAGCAACCAGGGACTGGAGGCGAAACGGTTCCTCGAAATCATTATGGAACAGAGTAATGTGCCCGTGGTCGTAGACGCCGGTTTGGGCGTTCCCTCCCACGCGGCCGAAGCGCTGGAAATGGGCGCCGATGCGGTTCTGGTCAATACCGCCATTGCCACGGCGGAAGACCCGGTAGCCATGGGGGAGGCCTTCAAGCTGGCCGTGGAGGCCGGGCGCCTGGCCTATGAAGCGGGCCGGGGAATCCAATCGGGGGAGGCTGTGGCATCCTCTCCATTAACCGCATTTTTGAGGGAGAATTGACGTGAGTTTTCTGGAACCGTTCAGCCGATTCGACTGGGATCAGGTCTCTGCAAGTATCCGGCGGAAATCCGGGAGAGATGTGGATTTGGCCCTGGCCAAGCCGGATGGACGGTTGGATCCGGAGGATTTCAAGGCCCTGATATCCCCGGCCGCCGCGTCCCGTCTGGAACAAATGGCGCAGCGGAGCCATCGCATGACGGTGGAGCGGTTCGGACGCATCCAGCAACTCTATGCCCCCCTCTATCTCTCCAACGTGTGCAGCAACGTTTGCACCTATTGCGGCTTCAGCGCTCTGAATCGCATACCCCGAAAAATTCTTACCGAATCCGAGATTGCCATGGAGTACCAGGCGCTGAAGGGAAATGGGGATCGACCACGTATTGCTGGTAACCGGTGAGGCCAACCGCCGGGTCGGGGTGGAATACCTGATCGGCGCGTTGAAATTGGCCCGCAGGTATTTTTCCAGCATATCCATCGAGGTGCAGCCCCTCGACCAGGATGCCTACGAGGCGCTCATCCCGTATGGACTCAGTTCCGTCCTGGTCTATCAGGAAACCTACCACCGGGAAGCCTACCGGGATTATCATCTCAGTGGGATGAAACGAAATTTCGACTACCGGTTGGAAACACCCGACCGATTGGGCCGCGCCGGAGTGAAAAAAATCGGGTTGGGCGCGCTTTACGGTTTGGAGGATTGGAGAACGGACACCTTTTTGTGGCTCTGCATTTGAATTACCTGGAGAAGCAGTACTGGAAAACGCGCTACAGTATATCCTTTCCCCGCATTCGCCCCCATGCGGGCGATCTACGTCCCAGGTCGGTCATGACGGATCGCGATCTCGTGCAGGTCATCTGCGCCTATCGCTTGTACAACCAGGAACTGGAACTTTCCCTTTCCACCCGCGAGAGTGAAATGTTTCGCGACCATGCCTTCAAGCTGGGAATAACGATCATGAGCGCCGGGTCGAAGACCAATCCGGGCGGTTACCTAGTGGAGCCCCAGTCCCTGGAACAGTTTGAAATCTCCGATGAGCGCAGTCCGGCCCGGGTCGCGGAGATGCTGCGCCGGGAGGGTTACGAACCCGTCTGGAAAGACTGGGATGCCACCTATGATGGATTCCCGGCCAAGGCCAGTTTGATTGAGGCATGAGCGCTTTGACACCGGAAGAGATTGCGCGCTACCAGCGACACCTGACCCTGCCCCAATTTGGGGAAAAGGCCCAGTTGAAGTTGAAGGAAAGCCGCGTCCTGGTGATTGGAGCGGGTGGACTGGGATGCCCCGCCCTGCAGTACCTGGCCGCGGCCGGAGTGGGTAGGCTCGGGATCGTCGATTTCGACCGGGTAGACCTTACGAACCTGCAGCGGCAGATCCTGTTTGCGGAGGAAGACGTGGGAAAGCTCAAAGCCGAGGTCGCCGCGGAAAAATTGAGGGGCATGAATTCCTGTATCGAGGTCGAGGCCATGCCGGTGCGATTCGGTGAGGACAGTGCCCTGGAAATTTTGCGCCGTTACGACGTGGTCGTGGATGGTTCCGACAATTTCCCTACCCGTTACTTGGTGAACGATGCCTGTGTACTGGCTGGAAAGCCATTGATTTATGGGGCCATTTATACCTTTCAGGGTCAGGTTAGTGTGTTTAATTTCCAAGGCGGGCCGACTTATCGCTGTCTATTTGCCCAACCGCCCGATCCCGAAGATGCGCCAAGTTGTTCGGAGATAGGGGTATTGGGTGTCCTTCCCGGAATCATCGGAACGGCCCAGGCCTGTGAAGCCATTAAGGTCATTACCGGTGTTGGTGAACCGCTGTCGGGAAAGGTGTTGATGTGGGATGCCCTGAGCATGAAGCAGCAGATCATCAGAATCAGCCGCGACCCCGATCTTCCCCCCATAACCGAACTTCGCGAAATCGAATTTGCCTGCCCGGTCGTCCCGGATCTGCCGGATGGCGTGGAAATCGGAACGGGCGCATTCAAGTCTCTCCTCCAAGGGGGTTCACCCGTTCAGGTGCTGGATGTACGGCATGGCTGGGAACGCGCAATTTGCAAAATCGATTCGGCGCATATTTCCCTGGGAGATTTGACGAGCCGAAAGGTGGACCCATGCCAAGCCGGTCTCGACCCCAGGACACCTACAGTAGTTTATTGCCGGAGCGGATTCCGCAGTTTGAAAGCCCGGGATTTTTTGGCCGATCATTACGCTTTCTCACGCGTCTTCAGCCTGAAAGGGGGAATCAACCAATGGGCCCGGGAGTTTGATACCTCACTTCGCACCTATTAGAGACACGGTTCACAACCTTGGCTGACCATCCCGCATTTGTTCTTACCGTGTCCGGATCAGATGCATCCGGGGGAGCCGGATTACAAGCGGACAATCGCGCTATAATGGGTTGTGGTGGATTTCCCCTCAACGTGGTCACCGCCATCACACTGCAGACCCCGGCCGGCGTGCAATCGCTAGACGTCAGCCATCCCGAGTTGGTGCGCAGGCATCTGATCGGGCTACTCAAAGCCTATCCGGTGCAGGCCATCAAGACGGGGATGCTGGGAAGCGGGGGTATTGTAAAGGCGCTGACCGAAACGGTTTCCCGGTATCCGGAAATTCCCCTGGTGGTAGACCCGGCGCTGCGATCCACCAGCGGTCGGCCTCTCTTGGATAAGGATGGTATCCAAGAACTGAAAAATGGACTATTGCCACTATGTGATCTGCTTACTCCCAATCTGACCGAGTTGGCAGAGCTGACGAGCCGGGATGGCATTTTGTCCGGACCCGAGGAACGGGACGCCGCCCAACAGTTGCTCGAAGCCGGTTGCGGGGCCGTTTTGGTCAAGGGTGGGCATCGCGAGGGAGATTCAGTAAGTGATACGCTGTATTCACGCGATGGAGAACAGGAGTTCCCCGGCCAGCGCGTTGCCACGCCCAACACCCGTGGGACCGGTTGCTCCCTGGCATCCGGAATTGCCGCCGGATTGGCCGCCGGCCGCGATTTGCCCTCGGCTATCAACCAAGCCAAGTCGATGCTTCAGAACAGCTTGGAACTCCACAAGGACGTTGTTTGGCCGGGAAGTGGGCCCGCTTTGTAGCCGTTTTTTCGGAGATTGACAAAACTAATCCTTACCATAATGTAAGGAGAAACAGAAAAGTAAGGACATGATTGCGACGATAACCAGTAAAGGGCAAATTACCTTGCCCGCCTCGGTTCGGAAGGAACTCAAAATCGGGACCGGGGATAAGCTGGATATTGAGGTGACGCCCGATGGCGAGATACTGGGGAGGCCCGTTAAGAATGATCTCTCAACGTTGGCGGATGTGCTTCCCCCGACAAAGCGGAGATTGAGTCTGGCCGAAATGGATGCAGCCATTCGAAAAGGAGTATCCAGGCAACAGTGATCGGCCTCGATAGCAATATTCTGGTTCGCTTTGTCACGCGGGACGACGAGAAACAATGGAAACGCGTAAATGCCTTCCTCGAGGAGAATTGCAGCTCCGAAGATCCGGCCTGGATTTCCAATATTGTATTGTGCGAAGTGGTCTGGGTTTTATCGGGCGGCTATGAATATGCCAAGTCCGACATCGCACGGCTTCTCAACCAACTCCTCTTGACCGCCCAGATCAAGTTGGAGGAGCACGATGCGGTTCGTGCCGCCACCAAGGAGTTTGAGAGAGGCAAAGCCGATTTTTCCGACTATCTCATAGGTCATTTGAACGAGAAGCGCAGGTGCGATACCACCATAACACTTGATAAAAAGGCGGCCGGGCACGCTTTGTTCACCTTGATCTGAGGAGATAACGGAGGGGGTAGGCGCCAATTAGGAATTAGGAATGGGGAGAGATTCTGAGTTGCTGAGATGCTGAGTTGCTGAGATACTGAGAGGGAGAAGATTAACCACAGAGGGCGCATCCGCCTCCGGGGAAGGTCTACGGCGTGACAGGGAAGGCACAGAGAAGGAGAGGGAGAAACCACGGATTTCACGGATGGGCACGGATGGGGGAAGGCGCCCAGAGGCGCCAATTAGGAATTAGGAATTAGGAATGGGGAGAGATGGAGAGATGGAGTGGTGGAGTGGTGGAGGGAGGGGGGAGAGTTTCTGAGATTCTGAGTTGCTGAGATGCAGAGAGGGGAAAGTGAGTTATTGTGCCGATTTTTCCTATTTCCGGTTGGCGGGTGGAGGTCACTGTAGGAGGGGAATGACCCCGACGGGCGGCACGGAGGGGGGAAGTGAACATGGATCCCGCTTCGCCCAAACCGTGCCCATCCATCACTCCCCCCCTTCGCGTCCTTCGCGGGCTTTGCGAGAGTCAATTTCTTTGGTTTCAAACCATATCGTTTGACAAGGTTCCGGGCGGGATTGACGTTTGACACCGTTCTCGTGCCACAGCCATCATGGCATTGTCACCATCTTATTACCGCCTATTTTAATCTCTACCAATGAATCAACTGGAAGGAGACCCCGTGATGATTACCAACACCACCAATTCAGGAGGTCGTTATGCCTAGAATATCTACTGGATCACCGCATTATCACGAAGAACGCATCACCAAACGCATCGAAAATAAAACAGGCCAGACCATTTCAGAAATTCGCAAGGAGCCGCTCGATGTGAAACGGGCCCGGGTTGAGAAACTGAAAGGGAAATCCTTGAGGATAAAGAGCGAGTTTCCTTGGATCGGGAGAGGAAACGTCAATAGCAGGAACTTGAAGGAGTCGCGCTTAATTGACGAGGAAGTTGATAGTCTCCTCAAATAGCCCATTCCCTTTCAAGAAATTTTACTTTATGGAAAATGTCCCCCAGACATTTAAGGACCTGTTTGGTTTCTATAACCGCGAGGTCAAAAAATATTATAGCCATGTTCAGTCCGAAAACGAGCTTCCAACGGAAATGCTCTTCGAGCTGAATGCCGCCTTGGATCACGTATCCAGGCCTTATGTCTACGAAGGAGAAACAGAGGAGGAGGCGTGCAAAAAGGCTTATGGCCACTTGAAACGGTGCTGCCTTGATTCCTTCAAAATACGCCTTCGCGAAACGCTTCGCAAACACAAGGAGCTGAGTAGGGTGGATGTGACGCTTATCGACAACGGGCAGTTCATGCAAAAGATGAACCGGTTGATCAGTGAGATAAAGAAAGGTGGAATAAAGGCTCGAAGACTTGAGGGTAAAATGAGGAGCGATTATTCAGATTATAAAGTTCCCGCATTTGAAGCCTGGATGCCGGTGTATCACAACTGCCTCAAATTTGAGGATGAGTTTTTTTTGAGCCCGAAAATCGAATGGGCAAAGAGAAAGGGTCGCTGGCTAACATGGAAGACACTGGTGTTCGGGACATTGATGGCCGTTATTCTGGGGGCTCTCATCAGGCCGCCTTTGGCGGATTTATGGACTTGGCTGAAATCTTACCTCTGATTCCCTGACCTGAGGAGATAACAGAGGGGGGAGGCGCCCAAGGGCGTCAATTAGGAATTGAATAGAGATGCTGAGTTGCTGAGATACTGAGAGGGAGAAACCACGGATGAAGAGCTGACGCTCGCCCCCCCACCGGCGCGACTGCGGGCTGGCGCCCTTGTCTTGCCGACTCCCCCTCAAGGGTGGAGTGATGGATGGGCACGGATCCCGCTTCGCCAGAACCGTGCTTCGCAACGCTACGCAGGTCAAGAGGCTCCGCACGGCACAGCGCAAGACAGGTTGGCCCTCAATCTTGATCGTCATCGTGATCGAAAAAATGGCTGAAGAGTTGTGGTTTTAAGCTGTAGGAGGGGGTTTATCCCCCGATTGGGGTGAAACTGTTTGGTGAAAATGGAGAAGTGAACATGGATAGACAGGATGGACAGGAGGGGAAAGCGCCCAAGGGCGCCTCTCCCCTCTGTGGTTAGCTAAGTGACCCCGACGCCGGCGCTCTGTCTTCAGCCGATCTTCACGAATTTTGTGAGACATGCGGCCTAAACTTTTGACCCTCTGGTTGTTCTGTCGATACGGTGATCAGTCAATGCATAAGCTAAAATTGAAGATCCCCGGGAATCATCGTTTTACCCTGAATTATATCCATCTGGTCACATTGTTTTTTATGGGGCTGCTGATCCAGTCGGCTGCCGGCGAGGTATCCTTCCAAAAAGAAGACAGCCATCTTCAAATCAATGTGGACGGCCAGCTTTTCGCCTATTACGTCTGGGACGATCCCGCCACCACGCGGCCGTATTTCAAGGAGATTCACGCGGCCGGTAGCGAGGTTCAGATCACGCGCAATCATCCGCCGGGGCCGGGGGACTTCGATGATCATCAGACCTATCATCCGGGCTTGTGGTGGGGATTCGGCGACGTGGGCGGGAACGATTACTGGCGCATGAAGGCGAGGATCATCGGCGGCGATTTTATCGGGGAACCCATCGGTGGCGAAGACCGCGGTTTCTTCGCGGTGCGCAACCGGCTATTGGTGAATGACAGCGATGAGACCTTTTGCGAGCAGATTTCCCACTACGTGATTCTCCAGCGTCCCCAGGGTATACTGATCTTATGTGAGATCGCCTTGCGTCGGGACTCGGGCGACTTCTGGCTCGGCGATCAGGAGGAAATGGGTCTGGCCTTGCGGGTAGCCACTCCCATGGCAAAGGCTTCCCAAAAAGGCGGTCGCATTTTAAACAGCATCGGCAGCGTCAATCTGGAGGAAATTCGCACCAGGCAGTCCGACTGGTGTGATTACAGCGGTCCGGTAGCGGGCAAGCATGGGGGTATGTTGGTGATGAATGATCCGGACAATTTTCGCAGGCCCTGGTGGCATGCGGTGGATACCGGTCTTCTGGTGGCAAATCCGCTGGGCGAAAGCGAACTGAACGGGCGCGGAAAGCAACGTGAAAACGTGCTGGTCAGGGCCGGAGAACCATTCCGGCTGCGGTATGGAGTCCTCGTCCATTTGGAGGACGACGCGGCTTCATTCGACCCGGCAAAGGCCTATGGAGATTTTCTCGACATACTATCCGCCTTGGAACCGAGTAATGCTCGCTTGGACGTGCCGCAATCCGGGCTCCCCCGGGTGCCGGACGGCTTCCAAATTTCCATCTTTGCGGGAGAACCCCTGATTTACAAGCCAACCTCGATGAGCTTCGACGCGCGCGGCAGGCTGTTCCTCGGGCAGGGGCCCCAATATCCGGAACACCAGGAGGATTCGCCCACCGACAGCGTCCATTTGCTCATCGATTCCGACCGGGACGGGGTTGCGGATGAATCCAAGGTCTTTGCCAAAGGGTTTAACAGTATTCAAGGATTGGCCTGGAAAGGCGACGACCTTTACGTGGCAAATGCCCCCGAGCTGACCCTCGTGCGCGACTTGGATGGAGACGATGAGGCCGACGAATACGTGATCATTTACACCGACCTGGGAAACCGGGAGCACGCGCTTCACGGATTGAACTTCGCGCCGGATGGAAAACTCTACATGTCCAAAGGGAACTCCAAGGGCCACAATCAGCCGGAGAAATTTGGTTACGCCGCCCCCCGGGCCTTTCGGGAACTCTGGGACGTGCGGCATCCGCCCGGGGTTCCGGACATTTATCCGCCGAGGGTCTTCACCAAAGACACCTATCGAAAAAGTTATCATAACTGGAGAGACGATTGGGGTAGGGAAGGCGGAGTCCTCCGGTGCGATCCCATGGGCGAAAACCTGGAAATCGTCTCGAGGGGACTGAGAAATCCCTGGGACATTGCCCTGGACGATGGCTTCAATTGGTTGGGCACCGACAATGACCAAACCCAGGGCGACCGTCTCGTAATGCCGTTTTTTAGAGCACATTTCGGCTGGGGACATCGCTACAGCAGCCACTGGTCGGGAGAGGGAAACCTTCCCACCGTTCCCGTCAGTGGTCCCATGTTCCCCGGATCCGGCACGGGCATAATCTATTACGCTCACCCCCATTTCCCTCAGGAATACCGGAACGTTTTTTTCATCAATGACTGGTTGAATGGCACCCATATCTACCGGCCGGGCTGGGATGGCGCCCTGATGCAGCCCCAGGGAGGGATTCTGGAACCCTTTGCCAAGCGTGGCGGAGACAAACTGTTATACCGCCCCACCGATCTCGAGTTCGCTCCGGACGGATCCCTCCATATCTGCGGTTGGGGCGGTGACTATGATTACGAGACCGGAGTAGAAGGAAGCTGGATATTCCGTATCACTCATGCACCGCAGAATGTGAATTGGACGCCCGGCGAGAAACGCGTTCGACCCCATTCAAAATGGACGGTGAACGAACTTTTGGCTGATCTCGGCCCCGAAAACATTCCCGTTTGGCGGGTGAACGCCCAGGATGAACTCGTGCGGCGCGGCGCCAGCGTGAGGGAGCCTTTGATTGCCACCCTCCAATCCGGACAGTTGAGCAAGGGCCAGGAGACCTGGACGGCGTGGGCGCTAGGGCGTATGCAGGAAAAAGACCCCGCAATTGACACGTTTTTTGAAGGCCTCGCCAGTGGGCAGACGCAAAATTCCTTAAACCTCCGTTGGCAGGCCCTACGCATCCTCGGTCATCGGGCTCGATACCTTCTGCTCAGTGGCGGGTCTTTGCCTCGGGAGGCAGGGGAGGGGATCCACCATTCCCACCCGCGCATTCGATTTGAAACCATCCAGGCAATTCAGCAGGCCCGGGACAGGATATTTGCCCCGGAGTTGGTTGACCGGCTGGGGAAGGAGGCCGACCGCGTCGTATTTTATGCGGGATGGCAGACTTTGCGCGATCTATTACCGATTTCCGAACGCAAAGACCTGCTCAACGACCCGCGACCGCGTGTCAGGCTGGCAGCGTTGCTCAGCTTGCAGGAAGACTTCGCCATCAGCTTGGATGAGGTCCTGGACTTGGCAAAAAGCGATCCCGACGAGGAAGTGCAAAGTTGGGCCCTCACCTTTGCCATGAATCCGCTTCCCCCGGAGAAAATGCCCGATACCACGACGAGGGTGGAGTTGGAGCAAACGATTCCTCCGGAGGTGTTAATTGAACGGGCCCAGGCCGGGGCTGATCGCCCCGCTCTACGCCGGCTCTACCTCAAAATGATCTCCCGTACCTCCTTCTCCCACCGCGATGACGGATTGGAGAAGGTGCAATCCTTTTATGAATCCTTGGATGACGACGGGGATCGGGCAATCGTTCTACCAGCATTGGCCTTGTCCATAGACGTCCGCGAATTATTTTGGGATGCTTTTGGCGGTTCGGAACCGCTTCGTCGAGCCGCAGTAGAGGGTTGGCATCAAATGCAGGACCGGGCTGTACCGGGACTCGATTCAGATGAAGAAGAACTGCGCGCTGAACTGGCTGAGGTGGAAGAAAAGGCCCAGTCCAGTGGTGATCCCGGAGATTCCGCCACCTGGCTTCTGTCCAAACTCCTCAAGGTGGGTCCTTCGGACAAACGGGTAGCCACTGTCGCGGAAGTCCTCGCAGAAATTGCCCTTCCTCCCGGATGGAGCCCCCCTCCCCGCAGTGAGGCTCTGCTGGCCCGTATTCTCAACCAATCCCCGGAGAGGCTGATGCGAACCAACGTTTTGATTTTTCTTTCCCGGATTGAACCGGAGCAGTTTGCCGATCCCGGGCCTATCGAGGAGGCCGTCCGCCGGCTATGTTCGCAACCCAACCCGCGACTTTATACCCTGCTGGTAAACCTGATACAAAAATTGAAATTTACAATTGAGGCGCCTCTTCCTCAACCAGCCACCTTGGAGGGAATCCTGGCGGCTCTCCCCAGCGCGAATCCGGAACAGGGGCGCGATTTATTCTTCAACCCCGATAGAGGATTTGGTTGCGCTATCTGCCATCGTGTGGCCGGGCAAGGCGAGGAATTTGCCCCCGACCTGTCCGGGGTGGGTCTTCGTTTGAGTGCGGAAGATACCATGCAGGCCATCCTCGAACCAAGCGCTTCCATCACGGAGGGTTACGCATTGCATATTCTGGAGACAGCGGATGGCAGGAATTTATCTGGGGCAGTGGTCCAGGAAAGCGACGCCCTGGTAAGGCTGGTCGATGTGGAAGGCAGGGTTTTTTCGGTGGAGAAGGGGCAAATCAGGAACCGCCAGAAGCTCGATCAATCGGTTATGCCGGCGGCCTACGCCGTCTTCGGCAATGAACAGCTCGCCGACCTCACCTCCTGGCTCCTCACTCTTCGGGACGGGGGAGGCGCCCAAGGGCGCGAATTAGGAATTAGGAATTAGGAATTAGGAATGGGGGGAGAGGGGAAAAGGAATAATGGAGTGATGGGGAGAATTGGAGAGATGGAGTTGAATTGAGATTCTGAGGTGCTGAGATTCGGAAAGAGAAACCACGGATTACACGGATGAGCACGGATGAGAAGAGATGCTGAGATTCTGAGTTGCCGAGATGCTGAGGAGAGAAGGTTAACCACAGAGGGGGAGAGGGAGAAACCACGGATTACACAGATGGGCACGGATGGGTCTCAATCTTGATCGTGATCCTGATCGTGATCGAAAAAATGGCTCAAGAATGGTGGTTTTAAGCTGTAGGAGCGGCTTTATGCCGCGATTGGGGGGAGGCTGTTTCGTGGGATCGCGGCTAGAATGAACTGCACAGCAGTTCCACTCCAAAGCCCAGTGTCGCGCAGCGCACACTGGGTTGGAATTGACAAAAAAACGATCCCCAACGGGGTTCCACAATGAATCAATTTCAACGCATTTTGAAAAAATTTGTGGAACCCCGTTGGGGTTCAATCAAATGGCCGATCGTTACCCCAGCGTGCGCTACGCGACGCTGGGCTCCGGAGTTTAACGCCGTTGGCGTAACAGCTAGCTGGTGGAATGTTGGATTGATGGGGGAATGGAGTGATGGAATGGGGGAATGTTGGAGAGAGGGAGAGATTACGATCAGGATCAAGATTGGAGGGATGAGGATTTGGCGTAAAAGCTAGTTGGTTGATTCGGTTGACTCCGCGAGCTTCCTCAAGAGGACACGCCGTTGCATTGCAATAATGGGAAGGGAACGGGGTCCGGTCGTGCGAAAATATACCAGCCCCCTCACCACTCGCACTTCACCCCCGGATAAGATCTTATCAGTGGATCGGGTGTGGCGATGCTGCACCTCATCACCTGTGCGGTGGCGATTATGATGCGATCACACGGGTCGCGGTGAATCGGCGGAAGGAGGCAGGCCTTCAAGGCCAGTTCCATCGTAACCGGTATCTCCGTGATACCATGATGCTGCATGGCCCGCTGCAGCCAATCGAACGGAGCCAGGGGCAACTGCAGTCTTCCCGTGGCATACTTTACCCCAATCTCGAAACCAGACATTGCCGAATAGTAGAGCCGGTCCGCATTTTGGCCAATAAGACCGGCGGCTCTGGTGGAAATGCGATCCTCATTCCCAACCATCCAAAGCAGAGTGCAGGTGTCCAGAAGGATCATAAGAAAGAAATTTACCTGACAGACTCCGGCCACTCATCATCCTGGAGCGGTTCAACCGGATCAAAATAGAGGACGATCCCACTCAACTCCGGGTTTTTCCGCAGGGGATCACTTGGGTGCTGCCGGGCCGGGACCAGATCCGCCACCGACCGCCCGTTGCGGCAAATCCTTACCCGTTCCCCCTTCTCGACCGCGGCGAGCAAATAGGAAAGCTTCGACTTGGCTTCGTGGGTGTTGACGATAATCATGCCCTCAATATTTAGCTAAGTTTAGCTAAGTCAAGAATAAAACCGAGCCAAATGCGCGCCAAAGCGCGCGAATTAGGAATTAGGAATGGGGGGAGGGGGAAGGGAATGGTGGAATGGTGGAGTGGTGGAGAGATGGAGTGATGGAGAGGTGGAATGATGGAGAGGTGGAATTGAATAGAGATTCTGAGATTCTGAGTTGCCGAGATGCTGAGAGGGAGAAAGGGAATGGTGGAGAGATGGAATGGTGGAGAATTGACCACGGATGACACGGAAGCGCCCAAGGGCGCGAATTAGGAATTAGGAATGGGGAGTGATGGAGAGGTGGAATTGAATAGAGATTCTGAGATTCTGAGTTGCCGAGATGCACAGAGGGGAGAGGCGCCCAAGGGCGCTTTCCAATCCTGTTCATCCTGTGCAACTTGTCCTGCCGTAGCCCCTGGGCGAAGCGGGATCCATGTTCCATTCCCCATTCTCTTTCCCTTTGTACCTTTTGCGTTCTTTTGTGGCTATTTTTCCTATTTTCTGTTGGCGGGTGGAAGTCACTGTAGGAGCGGCTTTACGCCGCGATTGGGGTGAGGCTGTTTCGTGGGATCGCGGCATAAAGCCGCTCCTACATTGTTTCTGAGATGCTAAGTTTCTGAGATGCCGAGTTACTGAGAGGGAGAAACCGGGAAGAAGCTAACGGAGAGCGGGTTTTCCCTGTCTGCGTGCGGTGACGCACAGGCATGCAACCCGCTTTATGAGGGCAACGGCGGACAGGAATGTCCGCCCTCCTTTAGGAATGAGGAGGCACAAAGGCACAAAGGGGGACGATGGCATTTTGGATTTGCGGAGGGTGCGGGAATATGTTTTTATCATTTTCCACTTCAAACCAAGTCGTTATGAAAATTTGCAAAACCTTCCCCTTGGCCTTAGCCCTGATAATTGGCCTTTCCCCCACTTCCATGATCCTGACAGCACAGGAAAACCAGCCTTCGCAGGAGGAGGAAAGGCAGCAACCGAGGGGTCGGCAAGGCGGCAATGAGCGGGCCAGGCAAGGTGGCGGTCCCGGGAACAGGCAGCAACTAACTGAGGAACAGAGGCGCCAACGCATCAATGAATTAATCCAGAAAAATGTGTCCGAAATGGCCGAAAAAGTGGCACTTCGGGCCGACCAGCAGGAAGCCTTCCTCAAGTTGATGATCAATTATGAGGTGCAAAACCAGATTGGCCGGGGAATGATTCAACAGGCGCTGGCGGAACGGAAAATGCAAGAGCGGAGGAAGTTGGGACAGACTTTGTGGAATATGTATCGTGCCACCGACAGGAAGGTGAAGGAAATCCTCGATGAGGAGCAATTTATCAACTACAAGGCCGCCATGAGGCAAAAACGGCCGCAGGGCGGTCAAAACCGCGGAGGTGGCCAGGGCGGGGGAAGCTGAGGGTTTAACCCGAATATCTAACAAATCTTCTACTGCGCTCCGAAATACCGGCACTGGTGCGGACTTCGTTGGATTCGCGACTTCGCAGGGTGTCGACCCAGCTTCACCCGCCTGTCGGCGTGCAGCGCACAGGCAGGCTCATCGGCGCGAAGCCCACACCAGCACCCGATCTTCGTTCGCTCGCTACGAATTTTGTGAGAAATGCGGGTTAAAGCATGTCCCCCACTGCTTCGCGTTCTTCCCGCAGTTCATCGGTAGTGGCCTTCAATTTCCCCTTGCCGAAGGGGTTGAGCGGCACTTTCTGAACGATTTCCCAATTTGATCCGTCGCTGCGAATGGGGAAGGATGCAATCAGACCAGCGTCGACCCCATAGCTGCCGTCGGAACATACGCTGACGCTGTTCCAGTCCCCTTGGGGGGTCGGATGGTTGAGCGAGCGGACCGTGTCGACCACGGCATTGGCGGCGGAAGCGGCGGAAGAGGCTCCCCGAGCCTTGATGATGGCGGTTCCCCGTTGTTGGACGGTGGGGATAAAAGTGTTTTTCAACCAAGCCTCGTCCCCGATGACGGCATCGGCATTTCGGCCCTTGATTTTTGCGTTATGGAAATCGGGGTACTGGGTGGAGGAGTGGTTGCCCCAGATGGTCATATTGGTTACGGCGGCAACTTCCACTCCCGCTTTATGGGCCAATTGTGTTTTGGCCCGGTTCTCGTCCAGGCGGGTCATGGCAAACCAGCGATTTGCCGGCACGTCCCGGGCGTTGTTCATCGCGATGAGGCAATTGGTGTTGCAGGGATTTCCGACCACAAGGACGCGTACGTCGGGGGCGGCGTGGTTCTGGATGGCTCGGCCCTGTCCGGTAAATATCTTGCCATTGATGCCGAGGAGATCGCTCCTTTCCATGTCCGCCGTGCGCGGCACACTGCCCACCAACAGGCACCAATTGGCCCCCTTGAAACCCTCCGAGGGATCCAGGGAGGGTTGAATATCGGTCAAGAGGGGGAAAGCGCAATCGTTCAGTTCCATGATGACCCCTTTGAGGGCGCTTTCGGCGGGGGGGATTTCAATCAGGTTGAGGGCGACGGGTTGGTCGGGGCCGAACATGGAACCCGAGGCGATTCGGAATAGAAGGGAGTAGCCGATTTGTCCGGCTGCTCCCGTGACGGCGACGCGGATGGTCTCTTTCATGATTTGGAAGGATTACTCTTGCTTGAGGTTAATCCGCATGTCTCACAAATTTTCTACTGCGCTCCGAAATATCGGCACTGGTGCGGACTTCGCTGGATTCGCGACTTTGCAGGGTGTCGACCCAGCTTCATCCGCTCATCGGCGCAAAGCCCACACCAGCACTCGATCTTCGTTCGCTCGCTACGAATTTTGTGAGACATGCGGGTTAAGGGTGGGAAGATCTGTTTTCAAGGGGGCTTGGCCCTAGTCAAACCGGCATTGAATTCCTGCGTGGAGGTTATGGAGGGCCTTTTCCGTAGTATCCCAATCGATGCAGGAATCGGTGACGGATACTCCGAATAGCAGATCGGATTTTCCCTGGGAAATTTCCTGGCGGCCGGGGCCTAGATTACTTTCCAGCATCACCCCGATAATTGATTTTCGCCCGTCCTGAACCTGTTTCACCACGGAGTCGAGCACTTCGGTCTGGCGGTTGTGGTTCTTGCCGCTGTTCGCGTGGGAACAATCGACCATGATGGCCTGGATAAGACCGTTTTCCTGCAAGAGTTCTTCAAATCGGGTAATTTGATGAGGATGGTAGTTTGGACCGGAGGAGCCGCCGCGGATTACCAGGTGACAGTTGGGATTGCCCTTGGTGGTTACGGCCGAGGCATTGCCGATATGGTTGATTCCGAGAAAGGTTTGGGTAATGCTGGCCGCCTTGATGGCGTTGATAGCGCCCTGAACGGAACCGTCCGTACTGTTTTTAAATCCGAGCGGCATGGAAAGGCCTGAGGCCATCTGACGGTGGGTCTGGGATTCGGTCGTCCGCGCCCCGACAGCCGACCAACTGACGAGGTCCGCTATGTATTGAGGGGTTATGGGATCGAGCATTTCGGTAGCGGTGGGAAGGCCGAGATCGATCAGGTCCTTGAGAAAAGTGCGGGCCAGGCGCAATCCATGCGTAATATCGCAGGATTTGTCCAGGTAGGGATCCATAATGAGGCCTTTCCATCCCAGGGAGGTGCGAGGCTTCTCGAAGTAAGCCCGCATGACGATGCAGAGCCGATCGGACAATTTTTCAGAAAGTTCTTTCAAATTTTCCGCGTATTCTAGCCCGGCCTTTACATCGTGGATGGAGCAGGGACCCACCACGACGAGCAGGCGGTTGTCGTCTCCGAAAATGATGCGGTGAATTTCCTGGCGGGAATTCCAAACGAATTGGGCCTGGGATTCGGATTTTTGCACCTCGTTCCGCAGTTCGGTTGGGGTCGGAAGCGTGACGGTGCTAACCACGTTGATGTCGCTGACTTGGGTGGGCTTTTGCATGGGGTGGAACCGCTTAAGGGGAAAATGATGGTTACATACGCCAACGGGGCGGAGTTCGAGCCAAAAATTGCTCAATTTTCCTAACTTGCACTTGCCAGGCAACAAATCAGTTTTTTGCTAATAGCGCATGCAGGAGTTGCTCAGATTGAATGGATACCATCCCTACAGGCCCGCAGCTTGGATTCGGGTTACCGGAGAAGATGCCCATTCCTTCCTGCAAAGCCAATTCAGCAACGATTTGAACGGCATGGAGGTCGGCCAGGTTGTCTACGGTTTGTGGTTGAACCACAAGGGGAAGGTTCAAGGCGATAGTTTTGTCCTCCGAGTGGGAGAGGATGAATTTCGCCTCATGAGTTATGCCACGCCGGGGCAAGTCATCGGGGACAAGTTGGGCGCTTTTATCGTGGCGGACGACGTGGAGTTGAGGCAGGAAACGGAACAGGTTGCGGCCATCAGCTTTTTATTTGATGGAGATGCGGATTGGTTTGAAGCCTTTGCAGAAAAAGGGGACTCAGGTGGAAGGATCAGGGGTGTGGATGGGGATTTATTTATTTTTCCCGGCCGCCGCCATCGTGGTGAAGGATTTGACGTGGTCGGGAAACGGGCCTCTATCCAGGAATTTCTCGGTCAACTGGGGCAGGGAAAGTTCAAAGGTTATCAACTCGGGGAGGAAGACCTCGAGGCCATCCGGATTCTCCATCGAATACCGGCTATTCCGAAGGACATCGGATCCGGTGAACTGCCTCAGGAGGGAAGGTTGGAAGATGGCGCCGTCAGTTTTTCCAAGGGCTGTTATCTGGGCCAGGAAGTGATGTCACGGTTGCACTCGATGGGGCAAGTGAAGCGTCACTTGGTGCGGGTGAAAGGCGATCGGAAACTCCCCTACGGGGCAACAGTCCGCTCGGGGTCCAAAAAGGTTGGTTTGATCAAGTCCGGGATTAACTTTCGTGATCATTACCTTGCCTTGGCCTTGATCAGCCGGTCGGTGGGAGCCGATGTCGGCCTGCAGGTGGACATGGAAGGCGCCCAAGGGCGCCAATTAAGAATTAAGAATTAGGAATTAGGAATGGGGGAAGCGCCCCAGGGCGCAGGGGGAAGGGAATGATGGAGTGATGGAATGATGGAGTGGTGGAGTGGGATCCGTGCCCATCCGTGAAATCCGTGGTTATCTCCTCTCCCCATCACTCCATCTCCCCACCATTCCACCTCTCCACCATTCCACCTCTCCACTTTCAACCCTCAACCCTTTGCCACCCAGGCCAATGAGTTAAAGTACGCATCCACCAAGGGACTCAGGAAAAGATAGTAGAGCAGGCTGGCCCCGGCCAGGAAGGGCCCGAAGGGCACCTTTTTTCCGAGGAATCTTTCGGGAACGCCGCCCTGCCGTTTCAAGGGAATGACGGCATAGATGAATTGGAAAAGGACCAAGGCAACGGTTCCAAGAATGGCGCCGGCAAAAAGGGAAAAGACAGATCCTTGCCAACCGCAGAAGGCTCCGATTGCCCCCATCAGTTTGACATCGCCAAACCCCAAGGCTTCCTTCCTCAGCACGAGTTCCCCCAGAATCATGATCCATAGAATGATGGAGGATCCGATCAACGCCCCGATGAGGGCGTTGAAGAATCCTCGTATGCTTCCCAGCAATGCGAAAGGGGATTCGATGCCGTGCAAGGCGGGAAAGATGACTGAAAGGACCAATCCGGCCAGGAGGCCTCCGATGGAAAAACGATCGGGAATGACCATGTGGTCCAAATCGATAAAGGCGACGCAGAGGGCAATAATGATCCAGAGCCAACCGATCAGGGCCAACAGGGACGGCAATCCCAGCCAGGAAGCCAGGAAAAGAGCCGCGGTGAGGAATTCGATGGACGGGTAGCGGATGCTGATGGGCGCGCCGCAGCACCTGGCTTTGCCCCGCAGGAAAATCCAGGCCAGGACGGGAAGGTTCAAATACGGTGGGATGGGTTGACCGCAGGCCCTACAGCGCGAGGAGGGACGCAATATTGATTGCCCCGCGGGTATGCGGTAGATGCACACGTTGATAAAGCTGCCCATGCAGGCGCCGATGCCGAAGGCCAGAACCGGAAAGAACCAGGGCAGAGCTGCCTCGACTTCCTCAAAAAGTGTTTCCACGACAACTATTCGGCTAACCCATCGACTGCGGCTCGGAACATGGTTTCGACGGCCGGGGAATTTTTTGTCCAGATTTTAAAGGATCGCTCGCCCTGAAATACGAGCATGGGCAATCCGTTGGCGGTCCTCATGCCCAAGGACTCCGCCTGTTTGAGCAGTGCGGTTTTGGAAGGATTATAAATCATATCCAAAACTTTGGTGGCGGGATGAAGGCCCGTTAATACCGCCGGGGCCGGATCGCTTTCCTTCAGGCCCAGGGAGGTGGCGTTGATCACGATCAGGTTGGGTGAAGCAATGGAGAATGCTCCGGTCAGCGGGTGAATGTTTATGGGAATATCGCCCCTGATCCCAGCCAGTTCCTCCACCAGCAAATCCAGTTTTTCCCTGGTGCGGTTGGTCAGGTGGAGGGCGCCGACCTTTTGGGTCAGGCATGCCACGGCTGCGGCCCGGGCCGCTCCCCCCGCGCCGATCAGCAGCGTCTGCCTTCCCCGCAGTTTCAGGGCAAAGCTTTCCTCGATGGCCCGGGTCATGCCGTAGAGGTCGGTGTTATAACCCCGATATCCGTTTTCGGTCCAAAGCAAGGTGTTGCAGGCCCCGCTCAGGCGAACCTCGGGTTCGGCCGCTTCAATCCATTTCGCGGCGAGGATCTTATGCGGTACGGTGAGGTTCAGGCCCTTGAAGTTGTGTTTATAAAAGAGGTCCAACGCTTCCCGCAGGCGCTCGGGTTCGATATCGAATTTGAAATAATGCCAATCTTTGAAGGCCGGATTCCGATCCGCCAACTCCCGTAAGGCGGCGTTGTGCATTTCAGGACTGACGGAGTGCTTGACGGGGTGTCCCAAAACGGCCAGAGGCGTACCTTCGAACCGCCAATTTGCCAGATCCCCCAGCCGCAGAACGTCCCTCTCAGGTAGATTCCTTTTCAAAGTGGGCTTCAAACGCGTGGGCAAACGACCCGTATAGCTCCGCTTTGGCGGGTTCGTTTAACAAGGCGAATTGTTTGGACAGGTTGCGGCAACAACGACAGAGCACCTCTCCAACAGGGCAAGGGCCCAACAGACCCAAGGTAACACTCATATTGTTTCTCTCGATGAAGTAAACCACGTCCTCGAGGCTTCTGAAGATTCCGTTGTCGAAAACATCGATGAAAAAGGGTTTATCCTCCACGAAGCAACCAACCATGAACCGGCCCGGAATGCCCACCGGATCGAGGGGCATATCCAGCCTCCTTGCCACCAGAAGGTACAATATTGACAGGCTGATGGGCAGACCTTTGCGCGTTTTGAAGAGGGAATGCAAAAAAGTATTCTTCGGGTTATTGAAATCAGCCCGATTCCCGGTGAACCCGTATTCATGGAAAATGACGCGGTTGAGGACGCGACATTTTTCCCGCGGGCTCATGGGAGAGTAAATGAGCGATTGGCAACGGGTCGCCATTTCGTCGAGCTTTTGGATGTACTCCGATACATCCAGATTGCCGTTATCGATGCGGCTCAGCAGGATATACCCCGACTCCAATTCATAATTGAGAGAATGGATGAACTGGTGGAACATATTGACCGGCGAATCCTTATCCAGGACGGCCAACACTTCGTGAGCGTGACGCCGCACCATCAGATTTCCCGACCTGCAACAATTCAGGATGAACCGCCTGCCTTCCTCTCCCCAATTGCTCAACTCCACCAGAATGGCTTTGCGAACGGAAGGGGTCGGATCGTCCAGCAGTTCTTCAATGGCTTTTAGCCGTTTGGCTTTGGAAGTGTCAAATGGCACACGGGCATGGTTGCGGTTTTATCCGCCTACAGCAACGAAAAATCCAAAATTTTCACTTGGGGCGGGGGCCGAACAGGCCGGTGCCCACCCGCAGGCAGGTACTCCCGGCGGCAATAGCCGGTTCGAGGTCGAAGGTCATACCCATGGACAATTCGGGCAAATGAAGGGCCAGTCGTTCCTCCAATCGGTCCCGCAGTCCCCGCAATGTCTCAAAAGACTGCCGGGCCGACTCCAAATTCGGTGGCGCCGGGGCAATGGTCATCAGGCCTTGGATAACCAGGCCGTCCTGCCCGAGCAACTGATGGAGAACCGCTTCCGTTTCTTCGGTTCGGAACCCGAATTTTCCCGGGTCCTTTCCCGTGTTGACCTGCAGGAGAACGGGGAGCTTTTTTTCGGTGGCGCGGGCCATGCGGTTGAGTCGTAGGGCCAGCTTTACAGAATCCACGCTTTGGATGCGATGGAAGCATTTTACCGCTAGTTGGGCCTTGTTGGATTGCAGGTGACCGATCAGTTCCCATTTGGCCGGAAAATTTGCCGCCTCGATTTTTGCCACCCCTTCCTGGACGCGGTTTTCCCCCAGGGTGGTCAAACCGGCCCCAACCGCGGTTGCCGCAACCTCCAGGGGAAACCCCTTCGTTACCGCCATGAGGTTGATGGAATCGGGACTTCGACCGCATTTTTCGCAGGCCGACCCGATGCGGTCCCTCAGGAAGGCGAGGTTTTGGCGGAATGATCGATGATGGGAACCCATAAGAATTTCTAAAAATTTGTTGATAAACCGATTAGATTTAATTATATTGTGGGTTGTGAATATAGCAAATTTCAGGGTATTCTCCAATTTGGTGGAGACCCGGAGTTTTTCCAAGGCCGCCCGGATGAATTCGATTACCCAATCGGCCGTCAGTCAACAGCTCAGGACGATGGAAAGACACTTCAAGGTTTTGATTGTCGATCGAAGTCAAAAGAAATTTCGCCTGACCCGGGAGGGCCAAAAACTGTACGATTCCGCCAAGGAGATTCTGCACCGCTATGAAAAGTTGAACTGCGAGTTGCTGGAAATGAGGAAGGTCATCAGTGGGAATATTCACATTGCCACCATTTATTCCATCGGTTTGCACGAACTGCCTCCCTATATAAAGCGCTTTTTGAAGAAGTATCCATCCGTCAATGTGCGGGTTGAGTATCGGAGGTCCAATCTGGTTTATGATGACATATTGCACAATGCGGTGGATTTGGGCTTGGTGGCCTTTCCCAACCGAACGCGGCAACTGGAAGTGATTCCCTTCTGTGAGGATGATCTGGTTTTGATCTGTCATCCCAAGCACAGACTGGCCCAATTTGCCCGCGTCTCCATAAGCGACTTGAAGGATGACAAACTAATTGGCTTCGAATCGGACATACCGACCCGAAGGGCTACCGACCAGATCCTCCGCGACCAAAACCTGAATCCCGAACCGATCATGGAGTTCGACAATATCGAAACGGTGAAACGCGCCGTCGAAATCAATGCCGGGATAGCCATTGTGCCCAAGGCCACCGTGCAGCAGGAAATCAGGCAGGGCACTGTTGTCCAGGTTGGATTGAATGGTGGCACCTACACGCGACCCCTGGCCATCATTCATCGCAAGGGCAGGGTGTTGACCCCGGCCATGAAAAAATTTATCGAGACCTTGACCAGCCAGAATAAGGAATAGGAAGGGGTCCATCGGGGTCGGCCGTATTGAAAAGTTATGCCTTACAGGGTCAGTTGCCTTGCAAAAGTGTATGAAGTACAACGGAATACAGTTTTCAAGGCCTGACCCTTTTTTTCCAAAAGGCATCACTTTTCTACGGCATGACCCCGACTGGTGTTCATACCATATTCCTCTACAAACACGCTTAACCAGGCGCCATTCCGGTATTGGCCCTTCTTTTTCTTTTCTATTCCGTCCCGATCCCCTAATGCTTTGCCATGCCTGAAAACCCTCTGCTCGAGGTCAAAGACCTGCGCATAACCTTTCGCTCGCGGGATTCGGTAAACCCTGCCGTAAAGGGCACCCATTTTTCTCTCGGGAGAGGGGAGACCCTGGCCATTGTGGGTGAGAGCGGCAGTGGCAAAAGCGTAACGGCGTTGGCCTTGTCTCGATTGCTTCCGCCACCACCGGCCTGTTCCCTATCGGGTGAGATCCATTTTCGGGGCCGGGATCTGATGACGGTTTCCGAAAAGGAGTTGAGGCGGGTGCGAGGGAAGCAGATCGCCTACATATTTCAGGAACCATCCGCATCCCTGAACCCGTTTTTCACAGTGGGTCACCAGATTGCCGAGGCCATTAAGCTCCACCGGCCGGAGGTGTCGGACGTCAGGGCGGAAGTGATCGAAGCCCTGGACCTGGTGGGAATTCAAATCCCGGAAACCCGTTTCCGGGATTACCCTCACCAAATGAGCGGAGGCATGCAGCAACGCGCCATGATTGCCATGGCTTTGAGTTGCCATCCCAGGATATTGGTTGCGGATGAGCCGACTACCGCGCTCGACGTGACCATCCAGGCTCAAATTCTGGACCTGATGCAACGCCTCAAGGAGCAGCTCGAGATGTCCATCATTCTCATAACCCACAACTTCGGCATCGTGGATGGATTTGCCGACCAGCTTATCGTGATGTATCGGGGAGATATCGTGGAATCGGGTTCGACCGAGGACGTATTGTCCCATCCGCAACATCCCTATACCAAGGCCTTGATTGCCTGCATTCCGAAACTTGGGGCAAAGCAGGAGCGTTTGCTCACTATTGATTATTCCGCCTTGTGAGCGCTCTCCTCGAAGTCAGGAATCTCAAGGTTTATTTCCCGATCGAGCAGGGTATTTTCCGGCGGGTATCGGACTATGTGCGCGCCGTCGATGGGGTATCATTCGAGATTGAAGCCGGGACCACGGTCGGGTTGGTCGGCGAAAGTGGAAGTGGAAAAAGCACCATAGGCAAAACGATTGTTCGCTTGGTCGACCCGACCGAGGGGAGGGTTTACTATCGCAATGAAAGCATATCGTCGCTGGACGACCGCGCCTTCTTCCCCTACCGGAAAAGGATCCAAATGATATTTCAGGATCCGTTCAATTCCCTCAATCCCCGCATGACGGTGGCCGGTATTATCGGCGAGCCGCTGGAAATTCATTTCCCGGAGCAGACCAAGAGAGAGCGGCGGGACAAAATTGCCCAACTGCTGACTGAGGTCGGGTTGTCGCCCGATCACATGAACCGGTATCCCCATCAGTTCAGTGGCGGCCAACGACAGCGGATCGGTATAGCCCGGGCCCTTTCCGTAGAGCCCGAGTTTATCATTTGTGATGAAGCGGTCAGCGCCCTGGACGTGTCCGTTCAAGCTCAAATCATCAACCTCCTGCAGGACGTGCAGCGCGAGTATCGTCTCACCTTCCTGTTTATCGCGCACGATTTGGCCGTGATCGAACACATCAGCGATTTCGTGCTGGTCATGAACCGGGGAAAGCTGGTTGAGAAAGCGACGGCGGAGGAGATTTACGCAAATCCACAGGATCCCTACACGCGAAAGCTCCTCGATGCCATACCCAGGATGCCGACTATTTCCGGGACCTGAAAGGCGCGCTGGGGCGCGCCAATGAGGAGGGAGAAAGGCACAGAGGCACAAAGTGAGGGAGGGAGAGGGGAATTGACTCTCGCCAAGCCCGCGAAGGACGCAAAGAAAACGTAGGAGCGGCTTTACGCCGCGATCCCACGATACAGCCTCACCCCAATCGGGGGATAAACCCCCTCCTATAGTAAAAAACCACCACTCCACCACTCCATCACTCCCTTCCCCCTGCTCCTTTCAACAGTTCGGGAAATTTGGCTTGGAACCGTTTCAAGCGCGGAATGGAAACGGCCCGGATGTAGGGATGGTTGGGATTGTTCCTTTCGAAATCCTGGTGATAGTCCTCGGCCACCCAGAATTTGCGGAAGGGGTATACCTCGGCCGCTACTTTTCTCAACCAAAGTTTCTCGTTCAGGGCGGCTATCTTTTCCTGGATAATCTTCTTCTCCTCCTCGTTTTGATAAAAAACGATGGAGCGGTATTGCGATCCCCGGTCCGGACCCTGACCGTTGACCTGAGTGATGTTTTGGGAACCAAAATACACATCCACCAGTTGGCTGAAATGGACAACTTCAGAGTCGAAAATGACCTCGACCGCCTCGGCGTGACCCGTTTTGCCGGTGTTGCTCGATTCGTAGGTGGGATTTTCGGTATGGCCGCCACTGTATCCTGAAATGGCTTCCTCGACCCCGCCCACGCTCTCGAAAATGGCCTCCACGCACCAGAAGCATCCGCTGGCAAAATAGGCCCGTTCGAAACCGTCCCCAGATTCCACCGGAACGGGCTGCAAGGACCTCTGGTCGGGAATTTCGGTCGCATCCCCCGCCGGTTGGCCAGCGGCCTGGATGGCGGGAAGCAGAAGAATGGAAAGTAACGGGAATCCTTTTTTCATGGGGAGATGAAAGGCTGAAATTCACACTTTTTCAAAGGGAAAAAATTCTCTCTTAGGGCTAGTGCGGTGTCTGCGAAATTTCCTGGCACGCCCGTCGGGGTCATTCCTGGCAATTTTGAAGCCATTCGAAATTCCAGGTTTGACCCCTTCCTCCGCGTTTGAGACATGCGCGCCAGAAATCGACAAACCTGTTTTGCGGGTTGATAAATGTGGTAATGCCTTCTTACATCTTTCCCACTATCCGGTTATTTCCCCCATGCTCCGCATCGCACTTTCGCTCCTATTTCTGGCCTTGGCCTTCAGCGCCCCCGGGGAAGCCAGGCCCAACATTCTCTACGTTTACGTGGACGACATGGGTTGGGGGGCCATAGGGCCGAACGGCCAGGCCGAGCGCAAAGCCGCGGGGCTGCCTCACCTCATCACTCCCCATCTCGATCAATTGGCCGCGGAGGGTGTGAATTTCAGGCGTTCCTATGGCTGCACGGTTTGTTCGCCGGCTCGCTCATCCCAACAATCCGGATTTCATCAAGGCCACACTTTTGCCGACCGAAACGATCCCGATAATGCCAAAAAGGCCATGCGTTCGGACGAACTTCTCATGGGCGACGTGCTCTCGGCGGCCGGTTACGTTACGGGCTACTGGGGCAAGTGGGGGTTCGGTGGCTCCAGAAGTCAAACCGATCCCGAAATCGTAAACATCCAAACCCTGCCCACATCGCACGGATACCAAAACGTGGTGGCGGAGTTGCACCATGTCCGCGCTCATACCTTTTTCCAGCCCACTCTCTGGCGTGCCCCGGCGGCTCCCGGCGTCAAAGGCGGGATGGAACTCGTTCCCAATTCAATGGCCCGGTGGAGGGGGCAAAACGCTTATCCGGAAGAACCTGCCTGGCAAAACCATCCCCGTTATCCCGACACGGCTTACTGCGATGACGTTTATGCTTTCTCCGCCCTGGAATTCGTGCGCCAACAAGCCCTCGACTACCTGGCCACGGCCCAACCGTTTTTCGGATTGCTTGCCGTCCAGGTTCCTCACGCCCCCTTTGCCGAAATTGCCCAACTGCCCGGATGGGACCGGGACTACCGCGCATTGCCCTTCTGGGATTCTCTTTCCGACCAGGCCAGGTATTGGGCCGCCATGATCACCCGTATCGACGGTCATTTGGGCAATATTCTCGCCGCGCTGGAGGATCCCAATGGCGATGGCGACCCGGCCGATTCGGTGGCCGACGATACCCTCGTCATTTTTCAGTCCGACAATGGCGGTCCTCAACACCCCGCCCGCGAAGAATTCGCCGCCAACGGGGGACTGAAGGGTGAAAAGGGAAAGATTCAGGAGGGAGGCATCCGCGTGCCCACCCTCCTGCGCCTGCCGGCGAATTTCGCTGCCGACAGCGATTTGAAACCCGGGACCAACACCGATCAGGTGATCGATGTCACCGACCTGCTTCCGACCTTCGCCGAACTTGCCGGGGTTCCGGCTCCTTTGGGAATCGACGGTGTTTCCCTGGCCCCCGCCTTGCTCGGCTCGGGCCATCAGCGGCTGCGCCGATTTCTCATTCACGAGGCCGGAAACGGGCAGTCCATCATTCGCGGGGAATGGAAGCTGATTCGCGCAAAAACCGGACTCGAATTGTACCATCTGGGAAAGGATCCCGGCGAATCAAATGACCTGGCGTCGGCCAAGCCCGGCCTGGTTGAGGAACTCGAATCCCTCTTGCTGGGGGAGCGCGTGGCCGAACCGAAGGGATTTGCCAATACCTGCCACCATTGGGTGGGCCAGGATGGAGACATTGTTTCCGATGCGTCGAACTGGTCCGATTACATATACGCCAATGACGGAATCACTTACTTGAAAGACGACGGCGCCCCCCAAGTTTCCTGGACGGCCCTGATGGAGAACTCCGGTTCTTCCCCGGCGCAGGCCAGGGCCAACTCCGATCTGGAATTCCTCGGTTTGGAGATCCGGGGCAAAACCCATACCCAGACCCTGCGTCTCGGCCGGGGGATAAACCTGACCGGGCGCAACGAAATTCGCCTCTCCGACAAATCCGTCCTCGTCCTCGACGGTGGAAAGGTGACTTCCCTGCGCTGGGTCGATATTGCGCCCGGGGGAGCCCTTATCGGTAGCGGGATCGTCCAGGCCAAGGTTTACAATGCCGGAGTGGTTGCGGCGCCCGGGAAGACCGGCCCGGGAAAACTCCAGGTGCAAGCCGATTATCATCAGGTAGACCATTCTACCCTGCGGGTGGAATTGAACGAAAAAGGATATGGCCGACTCGTGGTCGAGGGTGAAGCCACCTTGGCCGGCGCTCTGGAAGTCGACGTGGGCGACCACTTTCGGCCGACCCCTGGAAGCCGGTTTACCATCGTCACCGCTCACGCCGTTACCGGCGCTTTCAACCATGCCGATAACAGGATCGTAGCCGGAGACGGATCCCGCTTCAGGATTGAATATTCAGATGTGGAAGTGACCCTGATTGCCGAATAAAAGATGGAATGATGGAATGGTGGAATGGTGGAATGATGGAATGATGGAGTGATGGAATGATGGAGTGATGGAGTGATGGAGTGATGGTTGGCGGGTTGAGGATCACTGTAGGAGCCGCTCCTACGTTTGAAAGCAGACAAGTATGTCTGCGCATCCCTTTGCGTCCTTCGCGGGCTTTGCGAGAGTCCCTACCTCTCCAATCTTGATCTTGATCTCTCACTCACATTCCCAAATCCTGTCCATCCTGTTTATCCATGTTCCATTCCCAATTCTCCCCATCACTCCATCACTCCAATACTCCATCATTCCCTTCCCAATTCTCCCCATCACTCCATCACTCCATCACTCCAATACTCCATCATTCCCTTCCCCCTCTCCCCTCATTCCTGATTGGCGCGCCCCAGCGCGCCTCACTTGGGGCTGTCCTTGGGGTCGAGGGCGTCGCGCAGGCCGTCCCCGAGAAAGTTCAGGGAAAAGAGGGTGGTGGAAAAAAAAAGGGCCGGAAGAATGAGCAACCAGGGGTAGACCTCCATTTTTTCGGCCCCTTCCTTGATCAGGGATCCCCAACTGCTCATGGGGGGTTGGACCCCCAAACCGAGAAAACTGAGGGCCGACTCGAGCAGCATGACGCCTGGAACGGTCAGGGTGGAATAGATGATGACCGGTCCGAGAACATTGGGAAAGAGATGCTTTAATATGATGTCTTTTTCTTTCGATCCCAGGGTTTTGGCCACCTCTACGAACTGTTGAACTTTCAGGTGCAGCACTTGGCCCCTGACGATTCGGGAAAGCGTCAGCCATTCCACGCAACCGATGGCCACAAAGAGCAGGAAGATGTTTCGGCCAAAGTAGACGGTCAGCAGGATGACGAAGATGATAAAAGGGAGCGAATAGAGAATATCGACGATCCGCATCATGGCCGCATCCGTCTTTCTCCCCGCGTATCCGGCAATCGATCCGTAGGCCACCCCTATCACGATGGAGACGCAGGTAGCGGCGAACCCCACCCCGATCGACACCATGCCGCCATAGAGGCAACGGATCAATTGGTCTCGCCCGAGGTCGTCGGTGCCAAACCAGTGGGCAAGGGAAGGGGGGGTGGCGCCCAGCGCCAAGTCCTGTTCCTGGTAACTCAGACCCGTCAACCTGGCTATGATGGGGGATGAAAAGCAGAGGCCGGCAAGGATGACAAAAAATACCAGGCCTCCCAGGGCCAGCTTGTTTTGGGTCAGCCGCCGCCAGGCGTCTTCCCAGAGCGAAAAACTCTCCCCTTGGAAGACGGCTTCTTCCCGGTTGGTGGAGGTGGCGCTCAATTTTCGAATTTCAGTTTGGGATTCATCAGGACCAGGATGATATCCACGATGAGATTGAGCAGAATGATCAGGGTGGCGTAGAAGAGAACCGTTCCCAGGACCAGGGTGTAATCGCGATTATTGGCCGCGTTGATGAAGTGCCGACCGAGGCCCGGGATCTGGAAAATCATTTCGATGATAAAGGACCCGGAAAGCACGCCCGCCACCACGGGGCCGAAATATGAAATGACGGGCAGTAATCCCGCGCGCAGGGCGTGTTTGACGGTCACCACAAAACTGCTCAGGCCCTTGGCCCGCGCCGTGCGAATGTAGTCCTGGTTCAGTACTTCGAGCATGCCCCCGCGGGTCAACCGGGCCAGACCGGCGGCGTAGAAAATTCCCAGGGTCATGGCTGGCAGGATTTTGTAGGGCAGGTCATCGGCCCAGGAAAATCCACCCGGCGACTGCCATCCCGAAACGGGAAACCAGTCCAGCCACAGGCCAAATACCAGGGCGAATAACGGACCCAGGACAAAAGACGGCAGGCAGATACCCATCATGGCGGAAGACATGGGAATGTAATCCAGGAGGGTATTTTTTTTCAGCGCCGCCAGGGTCCCCGCCGGAATCCCGATGAGCAGGGCCAAAAACAGGGCGTAAGCCCCCAGTTCGAAGGAAACGGGAAACGATTCGGCTATGAGTTCGTTGACGGTTCGCCCTTCGTAGCGGAAAGAAGGCCCCAGGTCGATGCCCAGGCCTTCCTTGAGATCGAAATCCGCCAAAGCGGACAGGTTCAACTTTTTGGGACAGATGTTCTTCAGATAGTTGAAATACTGGATATGGAGCGGGTCGTTCAGGCCGTAGTGTTCGTTCAGTTTTTCCAGGACGTGTGCCGATACCTTGCGTTCGGCGCTGAAGGGTCCGCCCGGCACGCTCCTGACCAGGACGAAGGTCAAGGTGATGATAACCAACAATACCGGGACGAGTTGAAGGAGCCGAATGAGGATAAATCTAAACATCTGTGGCCGGGAACATACGCCCGAAGTCAAAGAAGAGGGTCAGATGCCTGTCGGGGTCAGTCGTTGATTTTTGACATGTCCCCATGTTGAAAAAAAATGCCTGACCCCTTTGCGGTGGGAAGGTGTCAATTCTTAAATCCTGCATTGACATGCACGATTACAAGAAATGACCCCGGCGGGCCGCTTTCTCAATACAATTTTGACGCTCGCGGCTGGGGTGGCCCCTCCTCCAGGTAGATGTATTTCATATTGCGGTTGTCCAGCAGCTTGGGATTCCAGTTTTTCACGGCGGGATGCAGGAGGATGGTCCTGGTATAGATATAGATCGGAATGATGGGGAGTTCTTCCATGAGGATGGATTCGGCCTCCTTCAGCAGGCTGAAACGTATTGGGGTCTGGCCGGTCCGGATGGAGCGAGCGATCAACCCATCGTAGCGATCATTTGACCATCCGGTATCATTGTTTCCATTCCCCGTGGTAAACATTTCCAGAAAGGTGTAGGGATCCACGAAGTCGCCGATCCACCCGGCCCTGGCTATATCGTATTCGAGATTGGATTGAGCATCCAGGTAGACCTTCCATTCCTGGTTGTGCAGTCTCATGTCGATGCCGAGGGTTTGCTTCCACATTTGCTGGATGGTTTCGGCAATGGTTTTGTGCTCCTCCCGGGTGTTGTAGAGGATCTCCAAAATGGGAAAATCCCTCCCTGCCGGGTAACCCGCCTCCGCCATGAGACGCCGGGCTTCGGCCGGATCATAACCGAGAAAATCCATTGGGGTATATCCGGGAATTCCGCGGGGCACGAAATAGAGGGCCGGAGTCTGACCCCCCTTCAGCACGTTGTCGACCAGGGAAGCCCGGTCGATGGACAGGGCCAGGGCCCGGCGCACCCGAACATCCTGCAACGGCCCTTCCCGGGTTAGATTTATCCGGTAAAAATAAGTGCCCAGATAGGGATTCGTTCGTATCAGGTGGGGCGACTCTTCCCGGTAGATGGGGATTTCATGAAGGGGCACATTTTCGGTGAGGTGGAGTTGTCCCGCCTCAAACATTCGCCTTTCCGTGTCCACGCTTTCCACCGGAAAGAAGCGAATGCCGTTCAGCTTGACTCGGTCCGCATCCCAGTAGTCCGGATTTTTTTCCACTTCCAGGATCTGGTTGGTCCTCCACGATTTCAGGCGGAAAGCGCCATTGCCCACAAAATTGCCCACGGCAAACCATCTTCCATCCCGATGGGTCATGCCCCCGTGGGCTTCAATCGTTCGGGGATTAACCGGGTACCAGGAGTAGTGTTTGAGCATGAGGGGAAAATGGGGCATGGGGGCAGTGAGAAAAATTTCCAGGGTTTTATCGTCCAGGACCTTCAGGCCGACCTCTTTCCATGGCAGCGGTTGTTCTCCCGGTTTGGGTGTGACCCGCGACTCGAAATAACGTTGGGCATTTTTGATGACGAATAGCATGCTGACATATTCCGCCCCCAATTCCGGAGTCAGCATCCGGCGATAGCTGTAATCGAAATCCCACGCGGTTACGGCATCCCCATTGGTCCACTTGGCCTCGCGCAGGTGAAAGGTGTAAACGTCCCCGGCCGCATTGGTCTCAAACCGTTCAGCCATGCCGAATTCGATGGCGGTGTCGTCACTGGGATGATAGGCTATCAGACCTTCGATCAAACAGGAGATGATATGGTTTTCCGGCACCCCGGTGGCAACGTGGGGGTCGAGTGTTTCGGGCTCGGTCCCATTTCCCCGCAACAGTATACCCTCCCTTTGAGCTCTTTCCACCTCCTTCAGTTTGGGTCCGCATCCGGCTGTCAGGCCCAGGAGGATAAAAGGGGTTAATCCTGCGAAAAAACCGCTCCTTTTCATGGCTTCGAAGATGAAGGCAGGCCCATTTCTTATCCAGTAAAATTCTCTTGGCTGGATTCGCCGCGCCCTCAGCATGAACTGACCACAGGGGCACAAAGGAATTGGGGAAGTGAACATGGATAAACAGGATGGACAGGATTTGGGAATGGGGGTGAGAGATCACGATCAGGATCAAGATTGGAGAGGGAGGGACTCTCGCAAAGCCCGCGAAGCAACGCAAAGGGGTGCGCAGACAACTATGTCTGCTTTCAGTCGTAGGAGCGGCTTTACGCCGCGATCCCACGAAACAGCCTCACCCCAATCGCGGCATAAAGCCGCTCCTACAGCAAAAAACCACCATTCCACCATTCCCTCACTCCATCTCCCCCTCTCCCCCTAATTCCTAATTGGCGCGCCCCAGCGCGCCATTTTGGACTTGGCAAATGTTCGATTGAAATGTGCAATTGCCGGCTTCTTGTGAATGCCCAGGTGGTGAAATTGGTAGACACGCATGATTCAGGTTCATGTGCTTAACGGCGTGGGGGTTCGAGTCCCCCCTTGGGCACCACTGTTCTTCTTTGAACCCTGTATGGGGCGCAATAGGAATAAAGATCATTTGAGAGATTTTAAGCTGTAGGAGCGGCTTTACGCCGCGATTGCTGCGAGCCTGCTTCGTGGGATCACAGCTCTTCGCCGCTATTTCAGTTCCTCGTTGAAAAAGGTGAGCACGCGCTCAAACAGGGCCTCTCTACTTTCGTCCGCTCCCCTAAATCCGTGGCCGCCATTGACCACCATGTGCAACCGGTGGGGAACTCCTGCTTTCTCCAAGGCAGCCGCTAACAGCTCACTCTGATTATAAATGACGGCGGTATCCTTATCCCCGTGCATTATGAGCATGGGGGGATCCGAGGGAGAAACGTAAGTGATCGGATTGGCTTTCCGGGCCGAGTCCCTGTTTTCTTCGATGGGTCCTCCGAGGAATAGCGATTCAGGCGAGTCGGAGGCATCGTGATCGATCCTTCCCAGGACATCGTTCATGCGGAGAAAGTCCGTTGGGCCATACCAATTGCAGACGGCCTGAATGGCGGCAGAGGCCTTTCCGGCAATCGGGTGGGTATTGAAATCATCCACGTCGTTGGTCACGCCGAGCAGATTCGCGGGTGATGCTGAGTCGGCACCCCGCAAAGTCGCCTGCATCTGTGCGAAGCACGGGCAGGCGAATCCAACGAAGTCCGCACCAGTGCCGGTATTCCGGAGCGCATTAGAAGATTGGGTGATGTCGCTTTCGCTCGGTAGTGAGATATGCGGGTTAGGGGGGTTCAACGGCCCGTAAAGGATTCAAATTCACCGTGAATGGCCGATGGTTAAATCGTTTTTTCCCGTGAGATCCCGTCCTCTAAGCAGCCAAAAGGGTCGGGTGGATAGATCGACGTGAGGACCGGTGGGAGGCTTCTTTGGTGGCGGGCCTCTATCTAAATAGGAAGAGCCCGGCATGTAGCGGATGGCCAGTCCCCCTCTGCGCCGATTCGACCGGTTCGGATTCGAACCGTGAATAAGGTAAACGTCGTGCAACGACATTTGCCCCGCCTCCAACTCTACGTCTACGGCTGATGATTCATCCAAATATTCATTCCGGAGCCTTTGTTCCAAAACCATATCCTTCCGATCTTCCTTCAAGTGGGGATACAGTTCTTTATTGCGGTGGGAGCCGGGAATGACCCGAAGGCATCCGTTTTCAACCACACTATCGTCCATCGCGATCCAGACCGTACAGGTCGCCAGCGGCGATATGGGCCAATAATGCCCATCCTGGTGCCAGGAAACTTCCCTGCCGTCTTTCGCTGGCTTGCAGAAGGCTTGACATCCCCATAGTATGATGTCGGGTCCAATCAGTTGTTCCACCATATCGAGGATCTTCTCGTCGCGAGCAATGTTGAGAAACGCCGAATCGCCTGTCACCCCTTCGGCCTGGCTGTCCCGAATGTGGATACCGATCAGTTTTTCGGGACGAACGTGTGGATTGGCCTCCATTACCCGATCGAGTGCATCTTTCAATTCTTGGACCCGGTCCCCGGATAAACGATATTCGGGCACGACAAATCCGTTGTCTTCGTAGGCTTCGACTTCACCGGGGTTCAAACGGTCCATATCCTCTGCGTAGTTGAATTTTTTTGTGTCAAAACTTACTTCTACAAAATTTTTTGGAGAAGTTTATTGTGGTTATGAATTAGAAGTTTTCTCGTAACAACTCAGGTCTCCATAGCCTAACCCGAAAAACTCACAAAAAAGGAAACTTACTAAAACAAAAACAACAACCAGGACAATGACACACTGTAGGCAAGGGGTTTTCCAATTTCAAGGCTTAAAAAGCCGAAAAGTGACGGTGGATTTCACCGGGGGTTACCTCAGTAGTGAGGGTGGAGGGCTCTTTCTACGTGAAGTGGAACTGCGCCACCGCATCATCAGAAAGTTGTCCCATTGCTTTGTGGATATGCGTAATCAAGGGTTTGTCGAACACCGCCTGGAGGAGTTGTTGTCCCAGCGCATCAACGGGATTGCCCTGGGTTATGAGGATATCAATGACCACGACCGCCTGCGCCTGGATCCGGTGCATGCCTTGTTGGCGGGCAAGACTGATATCACCGGTGAGAAACGCATCCGTGAAGCGGACCGCGGCAAAGCTCTGGCCGCGCATGCCACCCTTAATCGCTTGGAGTTGGGGGCCTGTGGAGGCGATGGACGTTACATTAAGATTTTGGCCCAAGCCGATAGGATTGAATCCTTGCTCATAAGCGAAGGGCTCGAGGCGATCCCTCCCAAAAGCAAGGAGATCGTGTTGGACTTCGATGCCACCGATGATCCGTTGCATGGGCAACAGGAGGGAGCTTATTTTCATGGCTACTATAAAAGCTACTGCTACATGCCGCTCTACTGTTTTTGCGACAACATTCCATTGTGGGCGCAGTTGAGAGACTGCAAACGCGACGGCAGCGATGGCACGGAAGAGGCGCTGGCTAAGATCGTGCCGGTGATCCGGCGGCGTTTTGGCAAAAAGGCGCGTATAATTGTGCGTGGAGACAGTGGATTTGCCCGCGATGCGATCATGAACTGTTGTGAGAAAGAGAAGCTGTATTATTGCTTTGGGTTGGCCAAGAACCCGACGATTAAAGAGCTGATGAAGAATACCTTCGAGAAGATGCGCCAGGAAATTGAAGCCGG
Source organism: Opitutales bacterium (assembly GCA_965219475.1). Classification (GTDB taxonomy): domain Bacteria; phylum Verrucomicrobiota; class Verrucomicrobiia; order Opitutales; family UBA2995; genus JAABVD01. The sequence continues at coordinate 169,531 of CBDCNU010000003.1, forward strand.
GCAAAGCGCTTTGCCGTATCGGCAGTTTATGGAGTTTGGCTACCGCACGACAAAAAGCTGGAGTAGATTTCGGCGAGTGGTGGGCAAAGCTGAGATGTTGGCCAAAGGGAAAAATCCGCGTTTTGTGGTGACCAACTTGCCGGCGGAGGGCTTCGTCGGAGATGCTCCCCATCGCTTTGCCCCGAGGCGGCTCTACGAACAGTTTTACTGTGCCCGAGGGGACATGGAGAACCGCATCAAGGAGCAACAACTGGACCTGTTTGCCGATCGCACCAGCACGCACTTCAAAGCTTCCAACCAGTTGCGTTTGTGGTTTTCGAGTTTTGCCCACCTGATACTCTCCAGGCTGCAGGCCGAGGTGCTCAAAGGCACCCAGTGGGCCCGTGCCACGATTGGCCAGATACGCTTGAAGCTGTTCAAGATCGCGGCGCGTGTGCGCATCAGTTGCCGGCGCATCCATTTTGAGTTGGCTAGCTCTTACCCCTATTGGCAGGACTTTGCCAAGGCCCACGCCAACTTACAGGCTGCTGGGTTCACCTAAAATAACTCTCTTGTGCAGTGCGGGCGGTTGGATCCAGCCCCCAATGAGAGGGGGCCATGGAGGTTTTTTTCCGCTGACAAAAAAGGGATGCGAAATCAGCTTTGAGCAGCATCGATTTGGCCAATCTGAGAGAAAAATTTTAGCTGGAACTCGCCGAGTTGGTCTGGGCCCCGCTGATGGTTCGCCTCAGAGCAGAAACTCAGAAATTTGTGAGACATGCGGGCTAGCGGTGTAAACAATTCGGGGGTCAAGCGTGGTGACTACTCGTCCTAATGAAGTGCTAACTAGGTGAGGGTAATTTGACACAGGCCCTCCATAGATTGCGGGTAAGAACTTTTACCCAAGCCGGAAACGGTTACGAATGGCGAGCAGGAGAAGGAACAACAACACGGGTCCAACAATAGTCTCTACCGTTCCAACCAGAGGAGTTAGTATGCCTACCGCATTCTGATCCATGAACGTCCGACAACCTTCAAGATACCCGTTTTCCCCGGCGAGACCTAGAAATGCGTGTGCATTTGAAAAACTGGTTCCCAGTGCCGCAACGAAGGACCCGAGAGAATCGACATCCCTAACCTCTGGCTCAGTACTTAAATATAGCACAAGACTGAAGCCAAACCAATGACCGAACCAACATAGGAAAGCACGTTCCACACTCCATCCGAAGTGTGTCGACTTGTCGAACAGCCAGTTCAAAATCCTCAGAACGACCTTTTGTGTGCGGCGCCGTGCTCGCATCTTGAATCGAAAGAAGCGAGCACGGTCGAATGGCTTTTCGAGTTTGTTCATCATCAGCTCAAGTTTTTCCCATGCCCTGACGGCGTAGCCTGTATCTTGGAAAGGAGGGCGTCGTGGCTCTGGCCATTCAACTTGTCCGAAATCGGTATCTTCGTGCAGCTTGGTTTCGAAGAACGCTGGGGGACCAACAAATGTGGCACGATAGAAGTTCGTAGCTTGCATAAACTCAGCGCTAGTGAAATCTGCACTTCGCTCTGGCCCACTCATCTTGCTGCGATTCCCCGTGCCAAACCGTACATTTCGAAAAGATGCTTCACACTTGAACTTGGCACCAACAAAGGAGGTCAAGACCCTGGGCATTTCAGAACCGGAGAAGTAAGACAATTCAAAGCGCGAATCGTCGAACATGACGTTCCCTTGAAAAACAGCATCCGCAAAAGATGCACCGCCAGCAAACTCCACCCCAAGGAATTTGGCTTCTGTATTGAACTTGGCGCAGCTGAAATAAACCGGGGCAGAAAAGCGAGCACCATTGCTATGCACTTGCGCATAAAAAACGGTATTTCGGAACCTTGACTCCCCGTATATACGAGTGTTCTTGTCAAGGACGAAGTCCTTCAGGAACTGCGCCGCGTCGAATCTACAATTGATCAGTATGTGGCCTGAAAAGTCTACTTTGCGCCTGAACACATGGCCTATGAAATCCATATAGGAAGATTGTTCGAAGTCCGGGTGCCCTCCATGCTTCTCAACTAACTCCTTTATCGCTTGTCTTTCTTCGGTTGTCAGGCAAGGCCAGCCACAGGGTGGAGGTTCTACGATCAGCTTCGGGCAACCAGTGGAGGAAATTGGCTCCAATACTCGGTCCGGTAGGTGCTCGCCAAGGTATCCATTCCATAGTCTCGCACGCTGATCGGCATCCTCGCCTAATCTAAGAAGATCGATCCAGAATTCCTTATGCTGGTCTGTCATGGGCCGACGAACCTTCCCGTTTGGGCTTTTCCCATCTCCATTTGTAGCCGATGCTCTCCCCATCGGAATCCATGGGTTTGTGGACATGTTACAACCCTGACTTGGTGGTCAGTTGATGTTCCCGTTGCTGTCTGCCCTACTCTCATCCCGCTTCCTCATACGCCAATTCAAACACTCTATCCCCCAGCCACCGCTTGAAGTCCGGATTGTCCACGTACTTTTTGAACAACTCCGTGTCATCTTTCATGATGCTCATCATGACTCGCTGGAGCGCTCTGTCGTGCTCGATCCGGGCGTTCTCGCGGTCCGAGTTCTTCCGTGCGTTCCGGAAGGCGGTATCCTCCGCCACTCCTAACGGAATTGTCTCAGTGATCATGTGGTTCACACGGTCTAGATCCTCCCACTGAGTCCCCCCGAACAGATCGTTGAACTCGGCAATGATCACGGACAGACGGTCGATTTCGACCTCGCCCTTTCCACTTCCGCCAACCCCGGGGACCGGATCGATTTCCGCGTCCTCATCCGGCAGGATTATCTTCTGCATGGCACGCTTCTCCACCCGGTAGCTGTCCATATCGATCGTTTCGAGGATGCCCTTGGACAGGTCTTCTTCCTCGGGTGCCGGCAGCTTCGGGATGAGGAAGTTCAGGAAAATCGAGCGTTCCTCCCATCCGGGGTTGTTGTAAGGGAGAATGGAGGACAGGAAGCCGTAGGTTCGCACGAATCCTTTGGCCCTGCTCTTGAAGGCGACCTGCTGATCTTCGTCCAACTCGTTGGTGTACACCGCCGCGCACAGGTCGAGAATGGGTTCGAGTTGGTCCCGTTCCACACCGTCCAGATACCGTTTCACGAATTCCTTGACCTGGTCGGTAGAATAAACCTGGACGCCATCGAGGTCGCCCTGGAGATCATGGAGTTTGTTCGGGTCGGTCTCGTCCGCCAGGATGGTGGTGCGGTAGTAGTTCGAGAAGGCGTCCGTGATGGTGGCCGTGTCGTTCAGGAAATCCAACACGAACACGTCGTGCTTCTTGGGATGCGACCGGTTGAGCCGCGAAAGGGTCTGGACCGCCTTGATTCCGGATAATGTCTTGTCCACGTACATGGTGTGAAGGAGGGGTTCGTCGTAGCCGGTCTGGAACTTGTCCGCGCAGACGAGGAAGCGGTAGGGGTCCTTCCGGAAGGTCTCGGCGATCCTGGCCGGAGGGAAGCCGTTCAAAGTGGCCTCGCTCACCTTTTTCCCACCGTATTCGTGTTCGCCCGAGAACGCGACGATGGCTTGGTAGGGGCTCTTGCGTTCCTCCAGATAGTCGCGTATGGCGTGGAAATACTGGATGGTGCGCTCGATCCCATTGGTGACCACCATGGCCCTCGCCTTGCCGTCGATCATGTGCTGGGCCACGACCTGCTCGTGGAAGTGGTCGACCATGATCTCGGCCTTGAGCCGGATGGCGTGCTCGTGTCCCTCGACGTAGCGCCGGAGCTTCTTGCGAGGCCTTCCGGACGTCGAACTCCGGGTCGCCCTCCACCGTCTTGGCGAGCTTGTAGTAGCTCTTGACCGGGGTGTAGTGCTTGAGCACGTCCAGGATGAATCCCTCCTGGATGGCCTGCTTCATGCTGTAGTTGTGGAAGGCGCGGTGGCTGACGGTGCCGTCGCTCTGCGGGTCAGGATCGCCGAAAATCTCCAGAGTCTTGTTCTTGGGGGTGGCGGTGAAGGCATAATAGCTCGCGTTGGGGAGCAGCTTGCGCGACTCCATGAGGCGGTTGATCTGGTCCTCGTAAGTCTCCTCCTCCTCCTCCACTTTGCCCGCCTTTCCCAGTGCGCTGGCCATGGCCGCGCTGGTCTTACCGCCCTGGCTGGAATGTGCCTCGTCGATGATGATGGCAAAAGTGCGCGCGCGCTGCTCGTTGCCTATCTCGTCCAGGATGAAGGGAAACTTCTGGATGGTGGAAATGATGATCTTCTTGCCCTGTTCGATGAACCGGCGCAGGTCGCCCGAACGCTCGGCGTGTCCCACGGTCGAGCTTACCTGAGCGTACTTCCGGATCGTGTCGCGGATCTGCTTGTCCAGGATGCGGCGGTCGGTGACGACGATGATGGAATCGAAGACGGGCTTGCCGTCCTTTTCCAGCGGGATCATCTGATGCGCCAGCCAGGCGATGGAAAAGCTCTTGCCGCTGCCGGCCGAGTGCTGGATCAAGTAGCGCCTGCCCGCCCCGTGCTCGCCCGCGTCGGCCAGCAGTTGTCTAACCACATCGAGTTGGTGGTAGCGCGGCCAGATCTGGACCCTTTTCTTTCTCCCCGTCTTCGCGTCCTTGGACTCCAACACTTGGGCGTAGTTCTCCAGGATGTTGGACACGCTGGCCCTTGTAAGGACCTCGCGCCAGAGGTAGTCCGAGCGGAGTCCGTCCGGGTTGGGAGGATTGCCGGTGCCATCGTTCCAGCCACGGTTGAAGGGCAGGAACCAAGACGCCTTCCCCTTTAGATGGGTGCAGAAATGGACCTCGTTTTCGTCGACGGCGAAATGCGCCACGCAGCGACCAAACTTGAAGAGGGGCTCGCGCGGGTCGCGGTCCCGCTTGTACTGCCAAATGGCGTCCTTGTAAGACTGCTTGGTCAACCGGTTCTTCAGTTCGAAGGTGAAAACGGGGAGACCGTTGATAAAGAGTCCGATGTCCAGTGCTCGCTGGCTCTCGTCCCGGCTGTAGCGGAGCTGACGCGTTGCAGTGAAACGGTTCAGCTCGAAGCGTTGTTTGGCTTTTACGTTCTCGGTCGATGGGGTGCCATAGAATAAATCGAGGTCGTGAGGGCCGTGCTTGATGCCGTGGCGGAGGACATCGATAGTGCCGCGCTTGTTGATTTCGCCCTGAAGCCGGGAAAGGATCTTGCGGCGGGTAGGGCAGTCCTCGTCCAGACGAAGGGCTGTAGCGGAGTTGGGTTGAGTGGCGTGAAGGAAAGTCTGGAGTTGGACGAGGTCGACGCAGCACTCGCGATTGTAGTCGTGGTGGTTGCCGGGGGACCAGCCAACGGCACCGTAGGTTGCGGGTGGTTCGCCCACGGTCCGGTCCGAGGGGGGATCGCACGGATCGCCGGCCAAAGCTTGGCAGATGAGGCGTTCGAGGCCGCGTTCGGTGAGGTCGGTGGTCATTTAAATAAATAAAGAGGCCGTATTTTAGCCACGGATTACATGGATTAACACGAATAAATAAGGTTAAGGAAATCCTTCTTGCTGTAACGAATCCTGTTCCGGCGCAACCGGACCTGTCACGCCGTAGCCCCTTGGCGAAGGTGGATCAAGTGACCAGAGGATCCTTGTTTGAAAAAAATGAAACAACGCTTCGCTTGATGCCTTCCGCCTTCGCTCAAGGCTACGGCATGTTCTGAAAGATAGTCGCGAAGAGGCCAGGGGGTTCCGTGATTAAACCGTAACCGTGTAGTGGTCCACCACTACCGAATCCGAAGCCAGATCCTCATCCTGCTCAAGCTCGTCGAGATACAGCCTGATCGCGTCGGCGATCAGATCACGTACCTCATCCTCCGTTTCCCCCGCTACGCCGATGCCCGGAAGTTCCGGCACATATGCCCCATATGCCCGGGACCCATAGTTCTCTACAATGACTAGATACTCATTCTGCACCATCTTCACTCTCCTTGTAGTTCTCTTTCAAACCGGCCTGTTTGAGCACTTGGTTCAGCGTGCCTGCCTTAATATCTGCGTTGGGATTTCCAGCGACCACGACTATACCACGCTTGGTGGAGTGCCGCATCACTCGGTGGCTTCCGCGTCGTCTGACCTCGTACCATCCGTCCTTGTGCAATTGCCTTAACATCTCCCGGACCTTCACGACGAAATTTTAAAACCATACTCTTGCCACTCAACACCAACCTTTAGTCTCCCAAGAAATTCACGAACCTCCGCGACCATTATCGCATATTTCCCAAGCTGAGCGCAATGATCAGGCATTGCGAGTTGTTTTTTGAACTCAAGGACGTATTTGAACCACGGATTTCACGGATGGCCACGGATAGAATAAATAACCACATAAGGCACAAAAACACACAATTCCCAATTCCTGATTTTGATTAAAACTCCTGTTCGCGAAGCGATCCTGTTCCGGCGCAGCCGGATCAAGTGACTGAAAGGAACGTTGTTAAATAGAGCCTGTCCCAGGGGGGGAACCCATTGTGGGACAAAGTGTTAGGATAAAAAAAGTCGGGCGAAAAGAGGTGAAAAACCTCGATTCGCCCTAAATAGCGTCTCTATAATTTGGTATGAACGAATTAAAAGAAACCAATTCTGCTGATACGGTAGCCTTTCAAAGTTTGCTTCGTCCAGCTTTAACGCCGGTTTTGCAAAATCGTGATTATGACCGTCTGGTCGAAGATTTGCGCCAAATCGATGATAATCTGACCCGAGGTGGGTTGGAAAAAATGGCGATCCACTTCGGGTTGTCGCAGTTGCCGCCGAACGCCTCGGGGGTTTTGTGCCATAAACAAGCGAAGTTTGCGGTTTTCTCGCTACGAGTGGAACTGCTACGTCACTTGCTGGGTGTTCCAAGCTTTAGAGCTTTTTCGATAACGTTGGCCTCTAGTGATCTTTTGAGCGATTTTTGCGCAATCCGCAGTTTGTTTGGCGTGAAGTGGACCTCGAAGAGTACGCTACACCGCGCCTCGCAGCTTTTCAGCGATGAACAGTTGCGCGCGTTCAACACCCGGCTGGTTGAGCTCGCGGGCGATCAGAGCAATTGCATCCAACTGGGAGTGGAGCAGGCGGAGGATCTTTCGGTTTGCCTGGTCGATTCGACCTGTCTGGAGGCAAACATTCACTTTCCGATCGATTGGGCGCTTTTGGGTGACGTGACGCGCACCTTGCTCAAAGCGGTGAAACTGATCCGCGATGAAGGCCTGTTGAATCGGATGCCTAAATCCCCGGATGTCCTGATGGGCCGCATGAACAAGCTGTGTATTGAGATGACGCAAACCCGCCGCAAGAAGGGAGGGGCGAAGGCTCGCAAGAAGATCCTGCGCAAGATGAAACGATTCCTCAAACGGGTCGGCGGGCACGCCCTGAAACACCGCAACTTGTTGGACGCCCGCTTCGCACAAACCCGTTTTAGCCGCGCTCTTGCCGATCAAGTCATCAGGCGTATCGATGGGCAACTCGATTTGCTGCCCCAAGTAATTGAGCAAGCCCACCAACGCATTATCGGCGGACGTCTGGTCAAAAACGACAAGAAGATCCTCAGTGTCTACGAAACAGATATCGCTGTGATCGTGCGGGGCAAGGCGGGCGCGCAGACCGAGTTCGGCAACGAACTGTTTATGGCCGAGAGTCCCGGCGGCATGGTCATTGATTATATGCTCTACGGCAAAACGGCTCCTTGGGAGGGAGATAAATTAATCGAAAGCGTACAACGCCAACACTCCCTCAAAAGGCAACAAGGCCTGAAATGGGCGGTGGCCGACCGGGGTTTCGATGGGGCAGCTACACGTAAGGCATTAAAGAAGGCAGGGCTGAGCAGCCACATATGTCCGAAAAGTCCCTCCAAGTTGAAAGCCCGCCTCAAGGAGCCTGATTTTTGCCGCTGGCAAACCCGCCGCGGCGGCACCGAAGCGCGCATAGCCATTGTTAAGAACCACGGATGCGGACGAGTCTGGCGCGCCAAAGACTTAAAACACCGCAGGCTCGCAGTAGGGTGGAGCGTGCTCGCCCACAACTTGGCCTGGATCAGTCGAAAAGTGAGATTGGAGCAACTTGCAGCTCAAGCCAAGGCGGCCTGAGCCTTCGGGGCGCCCCACACGCTGATCAAAGTTGAACCTTCCAGTAGAGGTAAGGCCGCCGCATGCCCGAAATCCGGCATTAAGCTCAATATTTTGGATCCAGGTGAGGTTGAAAGACGCAGCAAGGCTCGAATCGGGCGCAGTTGAGTGAATTTAGGCCCGGAAAACCCTTTCTGGGAGCCTGACCCACCAGATAGACCTCGTCACTGTCGACTGCAAATCCTCCTCGTTTTCAAAATCCCGGAATCTGGGACAGGCTCTACTTAGTAGCAGGCGGCAAATGGTGGGTTACCAACTTGAAGGGTAATAAAGTCCTTCTGTCGCAGATTCGAACCCCAACGAAGTTTGTCTTAAATTACATGCGCATACCGGTATGCTACGGCCGTACATATGCGCCGGATCAGCCAGATCAATCCATAGTTGATGTGGAGGGAGTCCGCTACTTGAACACCTATAATGATAACAGGCCGGGTATGGATGAAATGTATTCGGAGGTAGCCGGTAAAATTCTGACCACCCATCTCGAACGCATAATCGACAGCGACAAAGCCCGCCGCCACTTGCTCGACTTCTTGGCTTTTAACGTGCAACATCCCGGAAAGAAAATACGCCATGCCATATATTTTCAAGGATTTCAAGGTATAGGGAAGAACTGGTTGGCGGAAATGATGAAGTGGGTTTTAGGACACGGTAATGTTTTGATTCAAAATATTAATCCTCTATCCAATGGGGGTTCGTGGAAGACAGGCAATCAATTGGTGTTTCTGGATGACTTTGATTTACCCTCTTCAAAAATAGCCAAGCGTAAAGTTGCGTATAAAATGAAGGAGCCGATCGCTGGTGACCTGATCAGCGTAAGGCGTAAATCCGAGGGGAGCATAAGCGGAGTGAAAAATGTGACGAATTACATGATTTTTTCGGATCGCTCGGATGCCGAGTTTATCTCTCAAGGAGACGGGCGTTATTATTGCATTGAATCATCCATACGATCGCGGGAACAGCGCGACCATGTCCTTCCCGCAGCGTATTTTGACCAGATTTGGGCGGCAATCCGGCAAATGCCCGGAGCTTTTCGGCATTTTCTCTCCCAGTACAAAATTTCAGACGATTTTGATCCTGAAGCGCCAGTGCCAGAAACCAGTTTTGGAAGAGAACCGGAAGTAGTGGAAAAACCGGAGTTGCAAATATTTATCGAGGAGATTTTAAGCCACGGTTCCGGGCCGTTGCAGAAGGATTTGTTGTCTAGCAGGGCATTGAAAGAGGCCTTAACGATTAGAGGACACAATTATTATTCCGACCAATCTCTGGCGGAGGTGTTGCGAAACATGGGATATGAAAAGCTGAAACGGATAAGATTAAATGGAGACCTTCACCATGTTTGGAAGCATCATGACGCTAGTTTTGATCGGACTCCGGAAGAGGAAATCAAAAAAAGGGTCCTGCCCTCAATGCCGCTGACTTAGGCGGTCCTGAAAAACCTCGTCAAACGAAATGGTTTGGGGACAGAGAAATGGACTCTGGCAATGAGCGCCCAGAACGCGGAGACCTGGATGAGGAATTGACCACGGATTAGGCGGATGGTCCCGGATGATGGTTGAGATTGTTTAACAACTCTCCCCATGGTCGCTTGATCTGCTTCGTCTAAAGACTACAGCAGAACAGGGTCCTTTACACGGAGCAGGATTTTTTTGATTTTATTTTTCTTCCTGTTGTAGCGCAGTTCCATCCTGCTGCCGCAGGCATCAAGCGAAGCGTTGTTTTATATGAATCACAGATAGTTACAAATAGGGAATTGTGTGTTTTCGGTTAAAGGAATTCACTCTGAGCTTGGCGACCTTGTAGGTCCGCCAGCCTTGATTTTCCCCGCTGAGTGGCCGGATTATCCGGGGATCCTATTTCAGTTCCTCGTTGAAAAAGTTGAGCACGCGCTCAAACAGGGCTTCTCTACTTTCGTCCGCTCCCCCAAATCCGTGGCCGCCATTGACCACCTTGTGCAACCGGTGGGGAACTCCCGCCTTCTCCAAGGCAGCCGCCAACAGTTCACTCTGATTAAAGATAACGGCGGCATCCTTATCCCCATGCATTATGAGCATGGGGGGGTCCGAAGGAGAAACGTAGGTGATCGGATTGGCTTTCCGGGCCAAGTCTCTGTTTTCCTGGATGGGTCCTCCGAGGAAGAGCGATTCGGGCGAGTCCGGGGCATCGTGATCAATTCTTCCCGGGACATCGTTCATGCGGAGAAAGTCGGTTGGCCCAAACCAATTGCAGACGGCCTGAACGGCGGGAGAGACCTTTCCCACAATCGGGTGGGTATTGAAATCATCCACGTCGTTGGTTACGCCGAGTAGTGCCACGAGATGTCCCCCGGCCGAGGATCCCCAGGCCCCGAACCGCTCCGGATCGAGGCCATAACGTGGCGCATTGAGCCGGAGAAAACTTATCGCGGCTTTGCAATCCTCAATGGCGGCGGGGAATATCGCCTCCCCGCTGAGACGGTATTCGACCGAAGCCAGGGCATAACCGTGGTTCAGGACACCCACGCAATTTCTGATCCCCTCCTTGCTCCCTTTGCGCCAACCTCCTCCGTGAACCCATATGACCAAGGGTAAAGGTTCCCGGGCGCCGGCAGGCCGGTACAAATCCAAGGGAAGTTCCCGCTCGCCCACCCGCTCGTAGACAATATCTCTTTCCACCAAAACACCTTCGGGAAGAACGGGACCTTTGTTCCCCTGACCCGAAAGAGTCGATTGCAGGCATAGCGCCAAGAACAGGGGGAGAAGTGGTTTCACAGGGCGATGGTGTTGAAGTTTAGCTCACATTTCTAAGCGCCATTCGCGGATGACCCCTTTCCCAGCCTAAAACACCGTGGCATTCTCGTCCTTCTTTTTCAGGGTATTTTTCCAATGGCGTTCGGGGGATTGAGGGGCGCGATCGATAAGTTTGTTGGGTTTGCCCATCTGTTTTACCAGATCGAAAGCATCGTAGAGTTCGCCCACAGCCGTCATGGCGCGGTAGTGCAGGGTATCCCCCGAGACCGTGATAACTTGATAGAGCTGGGTATTTTCCCCTCCGCGCGTCATCCAGCGGTCTTTTCTGAGTCTGTATTGCTTGGGGCCGCTCACCGATACTACGTAGACCGTGCCCATGGTCGTATCCCGCACGCTCACACCGCTGCCGATGTTGTTTCCCCTGGCATAGGTATGGTCGTGACCCTGCAGCACCAGATCCACCGCGTATTTGTCGAAAAGCGGTTTCCACGCTTTGCGTTGGTCTGCATTGTCGCGGCCTTCCGAGGCCGAAAAGACCGGATGGTGGAAGGTGATAATGGTCCATTTATTGGGGTTGTCCTGGAGTGTTTTTTCCAACCAGGCTGCCTGTTCCTGATGGCGTTCACAGGAATTGAGCGATATGATGCGAGCGCCTTGATAGTCTGTGAAATAGGTGGTTTCGGCCAAGCCTTCGGGGCCATTTTCGGGCAGGGTGAAATGCGGACGCCATAGAGTGGAGAGGCTGCGTTCGTTCGCATCCGGATCGTTCTCGTACTCGTGGTTCCCCGGTGAAGGAATGCTGGGGATCTTTGCATGGATCCACCCGCCGGCCTCAAACCATTCGTGCCACTCGCTATCCATGTTGGCATGATTGACGAGGTCCCCCGCGTAGAGGAGGAAATCGGCATGGGGCGCGTCCAAAACCGCGGTCCGGATAGTGCGGGACCACAGGGCGAGCAGATTATTTTGGGAATCGCCGAGGTAAATAAAGGTGAAATCGTCCGGATTGGCTGAGGCCGTGCGAAACTGATACCAGGAACTCCAGATATCGCCGCTGCCCACCCGATAGGCATAGAGGGTTTCCGGTTTGAGACCGGTGAAAGTGACCGAATGGAAATGCGCCTCATTCCCATTGCGTTTCCATTTTTCGGTGCGCGCCTTTTCCCCTCTGGCCCATGTGATAAAGTTGGGTGAGGCGTCGGCTTCTGCAATCTGACCTTCGGCTTTTGTAATGCTCGCATCGGTGCGCCATGTCACCGAGGCCGTGGTGGCGGGATCTCCCGACCAGTTGAGGACAATCCGATCGGGGATTTTTTGAGGAGCGCGGTCCACCGCGGCACGGTGATATTCGTTGGCATAAACCGTGGCGGCGGAAAATAGAAGAAGAATGATGCAAATTTTAGGCATGACGGCCTTTGGGTGAGGATGTGGAAACCTTGTTTTGCCCGCCAAAGTACAACGCTCTCCCATTTGGTAAAAGCGAAAAGCGGCTTTTTTCCCATCAATTCCTAGGGAAATCTTGAGGTTGAGTCGTTCGCCCGCCCTAGATACTGGCGTTGATGTTTTCCAACCTTTCCACCTGGTGTTTGGTTATGGCCAGACAGTATGAAAGCCTACCTTCTCATTCTCGCCGGTCTTTCAGCCGCCAATAGGCGGCGGTATTCCTGATGGCTTCGTTATGCTCCGCATGATCCCAGGGCGTCCTGTCTTCCCTGGTTTTTGCGCTGGGATCAGCCCCGGCTTTCAATAGCGCGTTGATGACGGCCGAAGTTTTGGTGTATGCGGCCGCCTCATGCAGCGGTGTTTCGCCAAACTGGTCCGGTTCGTTGATGTAGGCGCCGGCTTTCAACAGGGCATTGACCACGGCGGGGTTATTGTTTCTGGCCGCTTTATGCAAAGGGGTCTCTCCTGAATTTTCCTTTGCCTTGGGATCGCCCCCGGCCTCTACCAGGGCAACAATAACAGCGGCGTTCTTGTTATTTGCCGCCGCCTCATGCAGCGGTGTTTCGCCGTAAATATCTTTGGCGTTGGGATCGGCGCCTTCCACCACCAGGGTGGCGATGACGGCGGGGGTTGGGGTGTGTGCGGCCGCCTTATGCAAAGGGGTTTCGGCGGAAATTCCCCTAACGTTGGGATCGGCGCCTTCCGCCACCAGGGCGGCGATGATGGCGGGGTTCCTGTTATAGGCGGCGGCCAAATGCAAGGGCGTCCAGCCATCGGCGCCTTGCCGCACGCTGGGATCGGAACCGGCTTCGAGGCAACGGGACACCGCCTTCACAGTGGCGCTTTTCCAGAAAGCTACCTCATCCCACCCTTTGCAGCCGGAACCCGGATCTCCACCCGGGAAGCAGGCGGTAAGAAGCGCCAGGACCGTTCCGGTTGCAAGAAAAGGGATTCGGACCGGGCGGAAAAATTCACCGGCCGGTCCGTTAACCTTATTAACCCCGAAGGAGATCGAGACGAACCGGCCATTGCTTCCACTTTGCCACGGCCAAATCTGCCTCTTTCTTTTAAAATCAGAAGAAAGCCTCATGCGGTAGGGGAATCGGGAAAAATGTGGAGCGGGACTTCCCTCCATCCATTCAACTTAGTGAAACCGTAACCATGATTCACCAATATGGTGGAAGCCCCGCTCCGGACTATGAGCCTATAAAAATCTTGCACCTCCCATAAGCACTGCAACAACCCCGCTTCCAAGGCAGGGCCTTGACCCGTAAAAAAGAGTGGTCCATTTGAGTGATTTTATAACCTGTCTTTTTTTCTTTCATAAATTAGCGCCTGGGGTTACCGGGAAATTGCGGACGTCTGTGTTTATCTGTCCGGGCCTCTCCCGGCCCCCAGGACTTTTTTCGTCTGCCCGAGAGGAAAGTGAAGGAACCCCTCGGGAACTTGTTCTGTTTGCTGACAGAAACACCGTAGTAAGTTCATATCTCCATGAAGCTTTATGCTCATACTGCGACCTTGCATGTGCCCCTGATGTCGAGCTTGGTCTTCAGGACAATGTGTTGAGGCGGAGCGCTCGGGTTTTCGATGCGTCGAACCAGAGCCGCTACAGCACGCTTGCCCATATCATCACGGGACACCACCGTCGCGCTAACCGGAGGGGTTACGAAACGGAGATCCTCTACGTCATCACTACCGATGAGGGCAAAGTTTTTGCCCGGGAAAAGGCCTTCTCGAGGCAGCCCGGAAAACAATCCGAGGGCAATCAGGTTGTTGTAGGCGACCGCGGCCGTTGGTCTGGGCACAAGGCCGGAAATCCAACGGACCGCATTGAATCCCTCCTTGCGATTGGGCACGCAAGGTCGAACCAACCTTTCATCAAATGCAATAGAAGCCTCATCGAGCGCGTCCTTGTAGCCCCTCAGCATTTCGCGAAAGCAACTGATGCCGGGAACGCCGCCAACAAATGCGATCTTGCGGTGGCCAAGGCCCAGAATGCGATTCATGGTAAGACGCGAAGATTGGTAGTCGTCACTGAGCACGTGATCGAATCCGAGTTCCGGGATCGTCCGCGACACAAACACGATGGGAGGGAGCTTTACCGTTGCGGGTTTAAACTGTTCGGGCGTAGAGCCAATGGCCGGACAGATAATCATTCCGTCAGCGTTATATTCCGACATTTTGCGCATGAAGGCAGCTTGATGGGTGGGCGATTCATTGGCGTGGCAGAGGAAGCTGATGCGACCGGTTTCAGTCAGAGCCTTGTCCAGCGATGCCAACAACCTGCTGAAAAAAGGGTCTGATACGTTGTTGAGAATCACGCCGACGGTATGGGTCTTTGCAGTTCGCAAGATCGCGCCACTGCGTTGATAGACATACCCGAACTGCGACAGCGCTTCTTCCACGCGTATACGAGTCTTCTCCGATATCCTTCCGTGCCCGCGCATGGCGAGCGATACGGTGGCAACGGATAGTCCAAGATGGTCCGCTACGTCTTGGAGGGTGGGTCTAGCGGAATGCTTTGGCTCCATGGTCGGTTTGCTCGGTAGGCCATTTGCTTCTTCGCTTTACTTGTCATCATTCATCTTTTTTTGGCCGTAATCAAAATAAAGCAAATATTGGCTCAATGTAGGAATACACCCAATTTGTGAGAGCCGAATGGTCCGAATATCAAGCCCTAATTTGCCGCCAACACTATAAAGTGTCAGGTTAATCCATTAACTAAAGCATCGGCGGTAAAAAAAATTTTAGTTAACCGATTAAACATCAAAATTCAGTTAATCGATTAATTAAAAAATTTTGGGGAATTGTGACTAAAATTCACATTTTGAAAAATAAGGGCTTCCCCGGTTTTTAACCAACTCACTACATAGGTTTTCGATGTCAAGTCGACAACCTTCCCCCAGGGAAGCCCCTAAATCCACAGGCCTGGGCGAGTGGAGAGTGGCAGGGGGGCGCCACTCCACACGTCTCACCCGCTGGTGTAGTTAAAACACCTGAATGGTGAGAGGAGAGCCGAGCGGTCCGAATATCAAGCCCTAATTTGCCGCCAACCCGATAAAAAGTCAGGTTAATCCATTAACTAAAGCGTCGAAGCTGAAAAGTATTAAGTTAACCGATTAAGCATCAAAATTCAGTTAATCGATTTAATATTTTCAGTTAATCGATTAATTATTTAATTTTCGGGAATTATAACTAAAGGGGTAACTACTCAGGTGTCTTAAACAATCGTCCGCATGGATGTTTTTCTACTGCGCTCAGGGAACCCGCAACAGCGCATGACCTACGTTCGCTCGCTACGGATTTTTTGAGATTATTTGTGGAACCCCGTTGGGGTTCGTTGTTTTTTGTCCATTCCAACCCAGTGTGCGCTGTGCGACACTGGGCTTTGGAGTGGAACTGCTTTGCAGTTCTATCCAGTTTGGCCTCCTTTAATCCAGGCTACGTAGACCTGAGTAGTTACCTAAAGGGAATCATATCGATCAGTAGACGAAAGGAAGCGAAAGAGGGTCGGACTATAATGGGGTTTTCGGTTCAACCCTCTTCCGCCTGACTATTCAGCAATGGGTGAGGCATCCTCATGGGGGCTTTGTGCTCACACCACAACCTTACATGTTCCCCTGATGTTGAGCTTGGACTTCAGGACAATGTGTTGAGGTGAAGCGCTCGGGTTTTCAATGCGTCGAATCAAAGCCGCGACAGCACGCTTGCCCATCTCATGACGGGACACTACCGTCGCGCTGAGCGGAGGGGTTGCAAAACTGGATTCCTCCAGGTCATCATGACAGATGAGGGCAAAATTCTTACCCGGGAAAAGGCCTTCTTGAGGCAGCCCGGATAACAGTCCAAGTCCGACCAGGTCGTTGTAGGCGACCGCGGCCGTTGGTCTGGGCACAAGGCCGGAAATCCAACGGGCCGCATCGAATCCCTCACTGCGATTGGGCACGGAAGGTCGAACCAGCCTTTCATCGAATGCAATAGAAGCCTCATCGAGCGCGTCCTTGTAGCCCCTCAGCATTTCGCGAAAGCAACTGATGCCGGGAACGCCGCCAACAAATGCGATCTTGCGGTGCCCAAGGCTCAGAAGGCGGTGCATGGCAAGACGCGAAGATTGGTAGTCGTCACTGACCACGTGATCGAATCCGAGTTCCGGAATCGTCCGCGACACAAACACGATGGGAGGGAGCTCTACTGTCGCCGGTTTAAACTGTTCGGGCATAGAGCCGATTGCCGGACTGATAATCATTCCGTCAGCGTTATACTCCGACATTTTGCGCATGAAGGCGGCTTGCTGAAGGGGCGATTCATTGGCGTGGCAGAGGAAGCTGATGCGACCGGTTTCAGTCAGCGTCTTTTCCAACGGCCCCAACAAGGTGCTGAAGAAAGGATCGGATACGTTGTTGACAATCACGCCGACGGTATGGGTCTTTGCAGTTCGCAAGATCGCGCCACTGCGTTGATAGACATACCCGAACTGCGACAGCGCTTCTTGCACGCGCATGCGTGTCTTCTCCGATATCCTTTCGTGCCCGCGCATGGCGAGCGATACGGTGGCCGCGGATAGTCCAAGATGGTCCGCTATGTCTTGGAGGGTGGGTCTAGCGGGGTGCGTTGGCTCCATAATCGGATTGCTCGGTAGGCCATTCTTATTCGCTTTACTGATCATCTTTCTTCTCTTTTTAACCGAATTTTGGTCCAGTGCAGGTAAACACCTATATTACCTATATTGTGAGAGGAGAGTCGAGCGTATCGTATTCCTTGGGGGGCTGGTAATCCCCTGGGGGAAGCTTAATGGCGGTTGTAGGGATGGTTCCGGAAATAGTCCCCGGTGCAGGGAAGGCGCAGCACGACCGCAACCAAAGGCTCTTTGTTCAGCTTTTTGGCAGTATCGGGCCACCATGTTCGGGGAAGGGAATCCGAGGTGGCTGTGAGAACGGACTCGATTGAATTTGTTGCGCCGGTGCTCGTCGACTGCCTCTGGCTCGGTTTCCGAGATCGCCTAGATCGCCGAAAATCGAGACTCGACCAGTGAGGACGCATTCTGCCGGCCTGATGCGTGTGCAAGATCTCTATCGTCTTTTTCCTCCCCTGAAGACGCCTGGATGGATTTAGTGACGTATGCCTGTATCCATGGCGCATTCAATAAAGTCAAATGGTTGAAACTTCCTACCACACTTCCCTGGCGAAACCATGAAATGAACCCAGGTGCTGCTTACCGGATGCCGGCGATGGTCAGGGGTATTTGCAACAATACGGTGACTTACAGGGAGTAGATTCGTCGATGTATTGTCAGATACTGTTTTGAGCTTATTGATATTGGCATCAGGAATATCACTCGTCGCTGTAATTTAAACCATATGTTATCGGAAGCAGCTATGGAGCTTTGGCTCTTTCTGCGAATTTTCCAGCCACCCTTTCTCCTTCTGCTATTCCGGATAGGGATACATTTTCCATTCGTCCAATACGATCTTCGCATCAGGATGTATAAAACAGGCAGCGACTTGTGCGACTGCCAAAATTGAAAGTAAGGCCATCGCATGAAAGGAGATAAGACGGCCCATGGACTTGTTACCTTTATCATCCTGGAACCATTTACCGGGCGTCGTCCTTGATCTGTCATGATGCATTCCTTTCGATGTTTTACTTGCAATCCCGATTTCGACATCCTGAGGTCAAGGGATTCCTCAATCACGTAGCCCACTCAACCATGGAACGACATGAAAATGACCTGACCCCCCAAAAAAATTGAGCCATTGCCAATGAGATTCCGGTGGGCTGACAACCGTCTGGAATCATTGAACGAAAAGACACATCCCATAGCAGTTAATCCGCATTCTGCCAGGAGCCGATAGTGGCCTTCGCAATGATGAGGTTTGCCCAAAGCACGATCGAGCATACTACCCCGGTCAGGAGTTCAAAGTGTGATGTTAGTGGTGCTGCAAGGCGAATTCCTAATCATAAAGGCAGAAAAGTGAGTATGTATGTGCTTGGCGTAATTAAACGCAGATTTAATTTACCAAAAGACATTTTTATCAGGAAGGGGAAATGAGGCGCATTTTTTCAGGCACAATTTGTTCCATCGCGATATCGTTATTCGCACCAGGGTTGGCGCAGGCGGGCAACGGCTTTTACCTGAGCAGCGATTTAGGTGTAAATTTCGCCCCATCCCTGAATACCATCGGGGGCGATAACGACCGGGCAAGCCGCTACGATGAGTACTTCAACCCAAACTACGCAACCACCGAGGGTTACAATCCCCATCGTCCCGGGATTGGCGACAGTTGGAAGAACCAGTTCGATAGCGCCAAGGGAATTCTTGCCGGCGCGGCGGTGGGATATCGCTTGAGAGACCGTTACCCCGACCGCCTGTTAGGTCGATTCCGGCTGGAGTTGGAGTATTTCTTCCGCTCCTCGGAATACGATCAGACGGTCGAAGATACCAGCGTCGGGGAACAGACTACCGAGAAAGCCACGGGAGAAACCGAGAGCGGGCTCGAACGTATAGGCAGCATCGCATCTCATAATCTGTTCGGAAGCCTGTATTTCGACTTCCCTATCGATGAGAGCCGCTTCACCCCCTATGTCGGGTTGGGGATCGGGGCCGGCTTCACGGATATGGATTATGGAGCTCTCTACAAGAGATTCTCCGACCCGAATTACATCAACACCGGCAACGGCTATCTCTTCGGAGAGGCTCTTGCGGAATACAAGAACCGGTTGGCTGGGACAGCCACCAGTGAGCAGACCGAGTTGAGCGATACCCTCTTTGGCTACCAGGTGCTATTCGGGATTGACTACGCCCTCACCGATGCGTTGTCACTGGGAATCAAGGGCCGTTGGGTCCCTTGGGACGGCTTTAGCGACGGAGGGAGTTACGATCAATTGCGAAGTCACCCGTCCAACTTGCGGTTGGATGGAAGTGAGCCGGTGACATACAGGATCAAGACTGACGATATCAGAATCATCGGAGTCAGCTTGAACCTCAAGTACCACTTCTAGGGTGATTGAGGAATGACATTCCTGGAAACGGAGATCTTCCAGTCTCTCTTATGACGCTGTTTCATAGGGTCACTCGCGCATTTGATTTCCTGGAGAAACCACTTGCTAGAGGGCAGGGCATTTGCACAACCTTCTATCCGTTCTGGGATACGTCGGAACGACGAATCCCCAATCAGTCAACCCATTCCAAAGCAGTTGCCCATGAAGTTAAAAAAATGGTTTACCGTCAACAACCACAACCGGTGTACCGACGTCGCGCTCCTCGTGATGAGGGTGGTGGCCGGTCTGGCTTTCGTCTACCATGGCTGGCCCAAGATCCAGAACCCCTTTGGTTGGATGGGGCCGGACGCTTTCGCTCCCGGCCCTTTGCAAGCCTTGGCCGCCCTCTCCGAATTCGGTGGTGGCCTCTGCTTGATCCTGGGTTTGCTGGTGCCCCTGTCCTCTTTGGGTATCGCCTCCACCATGTTGGTGGCCGTGTACATGCACGCCATCCTTCGGGGGGATCCCTTCGTCTCAACCGGTGGCGGTTCCTACGAGCTTGCCGCCATTTACTTATGCCTTTGCATGGTCTTCCTTGCGGCCGGTCCAGGGCGATTTTCGGCCGATAAGAAGATCTTCGGCTAACGGGTCGACCCTGAAAGCTCCAAAATTATTTGACTTTCGCCAAGCACGCCAAGTGGTGGAGTGGTGGAGTGATGGAATTGAATAGAGATTCTGAGATTCTGAGTTGCTGAGATGCAGAGAGGGGAAAGTGTGTTTTTGCGCCTTTTGCGTTCTTTTGTGGCTATTTTTCCTATTTCCTGTTGCCGTCTTGTCCCGCCGTAGCCCTTGGCGAAGCAGGAAGGCATTAAGCGAAGCGTTGTTTTATTTGAACCACGGATGGGGGGAAAGATGCAAAGGCGCAAAGTGGGAAGAACGGAGGAGGGGCATTCCCTGTCTGCGGGCGGTGACGCACAGGCAGGCACGCGGACTGGCCTGAAGTTAGCGTTGGCGATCTTGGAGAGAGGTAATCCGGAGGACCCTCCAGCCATGCGGATCAAATTTGATTTTTTCAAGGTCAACTAACCAAGTGACACATGTGCGGCCGTTTTACACAAAGACTGACCTGGCGTGAGATTCACGATCTCTATCGCTCCAAGGAACCTGAACCTCCTCCCAAGGTCCAGCCCCGCTACAACGGCGCCCCGGGACAGGACTTCGCGGCCTGCCGGCTCGATGAGAAGGGGAACCGCGTGGTGGGCCTGCTGAGGTGGGGATTGGTTCCCTATTGGGCCAAGGACCTCGGAAGCGCCTCTCGCATCATCAATGCAAGGTCGGAGACCGTTCACCAAAAACCTTCGTTCCGCGCTGCCTTCCGCTCCCATCGGTGCCTGGTGCCGGCGGATGGTTGGTTCGAGTGGAAGCGTGCCGGGGGGGTCAAGCAGCCCTATTTCCTCGGACTTGCGGACCGATCACCTCTGTCTTTTGCCGCACTGTGGGAGCGCTGGGAGAAGGGTGGGGAAGTTCTGGAATCGTTCACCATAATTACCACTAAAGCCTCGGCCGAACTGGTCCACATACACCATCGACAACCGGCCATCCTCGATCCGAACCAATTTGATGACTGGCTCGACCCGGCGTCTCCGACGCCCCGACTGCTCGACCTGGTGCGCAGTTCCCATGCAGGACCCTTCGAGCAACGCGTGGTCAGCGCCAGGGTGAACAGCGTCCGCAACGATGATCCGGATCTCCTGACTCCCCTTGGAGGCGCCCGAGGGCGCCAATGAGGAATTAGGAATGGGGGGAGGGGGAGAGATGGAATGATGGAATGATGGAATGGTGGAGTGGAATATAGATTCTGAGATTCTGAGGTGCTGAGATGCTGAGAGGGGAAAGCGCCCAAGGGCGCGAATTAGGAATGAGGAGGGAGGGAAAGGCGCTGGGAGAAGGACGCATCCGCCTTCGCCGCGTGGCGGGCTACGGTGTGAAAGTGAGGGGGAGAAGAGGGAAGAATGGGAAAATAGCCGCAAAAACAAACTATTCTTATTTCCAAATCTCTTTGTTCTCTGAGGATTCTGTGGTTAGTCCCTTCCGAATCCTATCCAATTGTGATCTCTCACCCTAATTCCTCATCCTGTACATCCTGTGTATCCATGTTTCACTTTGGAAACACCTGCCTCAGCAACTAAGCATCTTAGCATCTCTTATCCTTTGTGCCTCTATGCCTCTCTCCCCCCATTCCCCATTCGCGCCCTTAGGCGCTTCCCTCCCTCTGTGGTTTTTCCCTTTGCAAAGGTCCGGAAAACTGTAGGTTTCTGGGCTTTTCATGGAGAGCGCGATCGAGGAGTTCATCGGAGGTCAGTCGACCATTGTCCTGTTCATCGTTTTGGCAGGACTCGTTTTTGTTTTGGCCAGGGCAGCGGACCTTTTCGTGGGCAAGGCGGTTGAAATATCGCAGTCCCTCGGGATTCCCAGCATGCTGATCGGAGCGACCATCGTCAGTTTGGGTACGACCTTGCCGGAGGCCTCCGTATCGGTCCTGGCCGCGCTGAACGGCAACCCCGGTTTGGCCCTGGGGAACGCTGTGGGATCGATTATTTGTGACACCGGGCTCATTTTGGGACTGGGAGCTCTCGTCGCCCCCTTGCCCCTGGACCACAGAATTGTAAACCGGCAAGGGTGGATACAAGTCGGCGCCGGTCTTTTATTGGTTTTATTCTGCCTGCCCTATTCGCACCTGAATTCCGTTTTTGCCCGGGGTGGAAACCTGCCCCAGTGGGCCGGAGTGATCCTGGTGGTTTTGTTGGTGGTTTATTTCTATTGGAGTTATCGGTTCGGTATTGCGGCGGCAGAGGCGCAGAAACCGGAAGGTGGATCCAAGGAAATTTTGGGTGTGCTGTTCAAAGATCTCCTCCTGATGGCTCTTGCCGTTGGACTGATCTTTCTCTCCTCCAAAATATTGATCTCCTGTGCGGAGGAACTGGCTCATCGACTTCGCGTTCCCCAAAGTGTCATCGCGGCCTCGCTGGTGGCTTTTGGAACTTCGCTTCCGGAATTGGCTACCGTGTTGACCTCGATCCGCAGAGGTCAGGGTGGTTTGGCCATCGGCAATGTGATCGGGGCGGATATTCTCAACGTGCTGTTCGTGGCGGGTAGCGCCGCTGCCGTTACGCGCGGCGGTCTTTCGGTGCCCACCGATTTTTTCAGCGTTCACTTCCCCGTTATGCTGCTGGTGCTGGTGGTGTTCAGGATCGGGATATTTCTGGGAAAGGACAGCTTGCAACGATGGGTGGGGGCATCGCTGCTCGGGATATACCTGGTCTTCCTCGCCGTGAACTACCTGCTTTGATACCGCTGAGTCAACCACAGAGGGGGAAGCGCCCAAGGCGCCTCACCTCTCTCCTTCTCTGCGCCCTCTGTGGTTAATCCTCTCCTGATTCCCAAATCCTGTCCATCCTGTCTATCCATGTTCACTTCCGCGATCCCACGAAACAGCCTCACCCCAATCGCGGCTAAAAGCCGCTCCTACAGTGACTTCCACCCGCCACCCGGAAATAGGAAAAATAGCCACAAAAGAACGCAAAAGGCGCAACAACACACTTTCCCCTCTCAGCATCTCAGCAACTCAGAATCTCAGAATCTCTATTCAATTCCATCATTCCCTCACTCCACCACTCCATCACTCCATCACTCCATCATTCCCTCACTCCACCACTCCACCACTCCATCTCCCCCCATTCGCGCCCTTGGGCGCTCCCCCCCTTCTTCAAGGTTTTTTCAGGAGGACGATGCGGTTGGTGTTGGTTCCTTTCTTCAGATTGGATACCCCCCAGCAATTTGAGGTTTTGGTAAAGGCCTGATCATTTATGAGCACCAATATCGGGATCAATCCCGCCCGCTCCGCCGCTGGGATTACGTGGTCCTCGAGTTTGACTTTTCCATTGCGCACTTCTCCCACTTCGAAGGCGACGTATCCCCCCTTTTTCAGTAAGACGAACATCCGCCTGAATGCCTGTGTCATGGCGTTGCTCCAGGCCTCGATATTCCTCAAAATCCAGATTGGAATAGCGCCGGGATCTATGTGGTTGAACCAGCACCTCAGCCAATTGTCCCGGGCGTAATCGACCACATCCAGAAAAGGGGGAGACGTTACCACCAGTGAAACGGACCCCTGCCCGATTCCCTTCACTTCCGGGGCAGATCCAATGACGATTTTGCTCTTTCTGCCGTAAGTTGAAAATCGTCCAAAATCCCCAAGCGATATGTCCCTCAATAGTGACTTGCTCTTTTTCAAGATGAGTTCCTCGACGTTTCGATAGTCGGGAACCTGGCCCCGCTTGGCGTTGATTTCTCGCTGCCTTTCTGCCGATACGGCTTGATTGGGAGGGAGAGTATAAACGGAAAAGAAACCCTTTGAATGGCCTGTCAGGCGATTGGTGGCGACCATCCGAATCCAATTGTCGGTGGTATCCGCCCCGTTTCCCTTCTCTTGAAAATAACTGCGAAGAGCGCACAGGTTCCGGAGCGTTTCCTCATGGTAGAAGACTTTTAATTCCTCGGGGACCTCACCATCGAAGTCCCAATTCAACTTGTTCAGCCGGGCAGCAATCAGGGACATGCCGGGCGGGTTTAATCTCGGTCCGCAAATTATCCTGCTGAGGGGATTTACGTCGCAACCTGCGGCAAAACGATTGCTTAGAACCGACTCGATCAGAGTGGTGCCTCGACCCATGAAAGGGTCCAGGACAGTATCTCCTTCAGTGGTCAACCGGTCTATGAAAAACCTGGGCAACTGCGGCTTGAAGCAGGCCCGATAGGAAACTTCGTGCAGGCTGTGTGCCGCCCGTTGCTTTGAAGTCCAGAATTCGTTGACGTAGACGGGGACCGGTTGTTTTCCCACGTGGATGCGGTAGGTCCGGGTCGATGTGCCAAACGCATTGAAATTTTCAATCCACGATACGAAATCATGGGTGGTTTGGTCCTTTTCCTGGACCTCGATAGCAGGAAAAAATTCCAGGTTAGTGGATGTCATTGGGGCAGGTAGGCGATGAGATCCAAGGCTTTCTTCCTCGATACCTTGGTTGAATTACCAAGCTGGCTTCGATTCCACCCTTTTTCAACAATTTCCTTTTTGAGGATCCGAAGGGGGCCAAACCTCAAAGGTTGGCGAAAGGCAGTGCGGTAACGCTGGGACCCAGGGGCAGGCCTATATCACCGGGATGCACCACGTATCCGGCCATTGATTTGCTTCCCATGTCACCTTGAAATGTCTTGATGGCTGCAGCCATGGCTGGTCGCGGTGTGGCGGACAGCTTGACCTCGATGGGGACCAACCCACCCGAGGTCTCGACCACAAAATCGACCTCCGTTCCCGCCGTGGTCCGCCAAAAGTAGATTTGCGGGTCCATCCCCCGATGTGTCAATGTCCTGAGAATTTCCGAGAGCACAGCTGTTTCCATAATAGCGCCACCCATGGGACCGGATGCAGCATGTTCGGGGTCCTTGAGACCCGCCAGGTAGCAAAGTGTGCCAGTATCGGTGAAATACACTTTCGGGGTCTTTACCAGTCGTTTCCCGACGTTGGCGAAGTAAGGGCGCAGCACAATTACCTGATAGGTGGCCTCAAGCACGGAAAGCCAGGCTTTAACCGTATTGACCGCAACCCCGAGGGTCCGGGCGACTTCTGTCAGGTTGAAAAGCTGAGAACTTCGGGCTGCCAGCAAACGAAGGAAATTCTGATACTGAGTAAGGTCGCCGACCTGCCGAAGCGTCCGTACATCACGTTCCAGGTAGGTCTGGATGTAACTCGCATGCCATAGGGAGATGTCCCGGTTGGGTTGGGTTGCAAGCTCCGGGTAGCCGCCTCGAAGGAAGTTCCTCCACAGTTTATCAAAAGAAAATGAGGTTGGCGATGAGGCCCGGCAGTTGCCTTCCCAAGCGAGATCGATACCTGGCCGTCCCTCCGCCTCACGCTTCGAAAGCGGTAACAGGCGCAGGATGGCGGCGCGTCCGGCCAAAGACTCGGTCACCTTCTCCGCCAGCAACAGATTCTGCGAGCCGGTCAACAGGTATTGTCCGTTTCTGCCTCGGTCCTGATCGATTATTTCCTTGATATAGGGAAGCAGCTCGGGAGCGTACTGCACCTCATCGAAAATGGCTGGCGGGGGGTAATGCTTCAGGAATCCGCGCGGGTCCTCCGCTGCGGCCGCGCGAACATCCGGCAACTCCAAAGATATATAACTGAAACGCTTTTGGAAAAGATATTTCAGCAGAGTCGTCTTGCCTGATTGCCGCGGTCCGGTCAAGATCACGGCGGGAAACTCGGATGTCGCCTTTATGAGGACCGATTCCAGAGAGCGATGGATATAAAGTGAATTCATGACTCCATATTTTGCATTCCAAATGCAAAATATCCACTAAAGATTGCTCTGGTCAATCCCCTGCCAAGTTCCGGTTACCCTTTACACCCCCTTAATCATTCCCGTTATCTTGATCGTGATCGTGATCCTGATCACGATCTCATTCCCCTAATTCCTAATTCCTAATTGGCGCGCCTCCCTTCCCCCAATCCATCACTCCACCCTTCTCCCCGCGCCTTTGGGCGGTTTCCCATCCTGTTCATCCTGTGCAACTTGTCCTGCCGTAGCCCCTGGGCGAAGCGGGATCCATGTTCCATTCCCAATTCTCCCCATCACTCCTTCACTCCATCATTCCACCACTCCCTTTCCCCTCCATACTGCCCTGCGGACGAGGGACCCATCATGCAAACAACTCGGCTGGAAAGGAGTCGGGTTGCTGGCAATCCGGGGAGGTTCCGGTGGCATAACGGAATAATTTTCCTTCAAAATTCTTCAGGACGATTTCATCTTTTGAGACGCGCTCCACGTAATTGGGGTTGATGGGAATTTTTCCACCACCCTTTGGCGCGTCGATCACGTACTGTGGAATCGCGTAACCGGAAGTGTGGCCCTGGAGACCCCGAATTATTTCAATTCCCTTTTCAATATCGACCTTGAAGTGGCTGCTTCCGGTAATGCTGTCGAGTTGGTAGAGGTAGTAAGGCCTGACCCGCATTTGCAGGAGCCGATGGACCAGGTCTTTCATGGTCTCGACATGATCGTTTACCCCTTTCAGTAAAACCGATTGGTTTCCCAGGGGGACACCGGCCCTGGCCAGCCTGCCGCATGCCTCTTTCAACTCCCAGGTGCATTCGCGCGGATGATTGACGTGTATGCTCATCCATACAGGTTCATGCTTGATTAGAATCTGGCAAAGCGCCGGAGTAATTCTCTGGGGAAGAAAAACGGGAATTCTCGATCCGATCCGGATAAATTGAATGTGCTCAATTTGTTGAAGCCGTCCCAGGAGGCGTTCGATCTTGTTATCGGAGAGCAGGAGGGGATCGCCGCCGCTGATCAGGACGTCGCGAATATTCTTGTTGGATTCCAGGTAATCGAAAGCTTCCTCGATCTTGGGATGGAAATCGTATCCCTGGCTATTGCTGACCATTCTGCTGCGGGTGCAATAGCGGCAGTAGGCGGCGCAGCGGTCGGTAACCAGGAAGAGCACCCTGTCGGGATAGCGGTGGACCAGACCCGGCACAACCAGGTGGCTGTCTTCCCCCAGGGGATCCGCGGACTCCCAGGGGGCCACCGTCATTTCGTCGCCCCGGGGAATCACCTGCTTGCGTATGGGGCATTCCTCGTCTTCCCGGTCGATGAGGTTGAAAAAGTAGGGCGTGATGGCCAGAGCGAGTTTTTGATTGGCGAATTGGCATCCCTTCCTCTCCTGTTCGGTGAGGGTCATATGGGACTCCAATTGTTGCAGGGTGGTGATGCGATTCCGCAATTGCCATCCCCAGTTATTCCAATAGTCTTCCGGCAGGTCGGACCAGATTCCCTGACCCTGAAACCAATAGGGAGCGTTTTTCTTTGAGGCCATGAATTCGAGTTTTGTTGGTTTTGGGAGAGGCTGCCAATGAGGATGGAAAAGGCAAATCGAAACCAATTGTTTCGGCTATCCCTGTAATCCGTGGTTCATTCCTTTTCCCCTCTGTGCCTTTGTTCCCCTGTGCCTTCATGCCTTTCCATTCATAATTCGCGCCCTTGGGCGCTTCCCCCATCCCTCCAATCTTGATCGTGATCTCTCGCCTCTCTCCCCCAATCTCCGCATTTTAACCACGGATGGGCCCGGATATGCACGGATAGAAAAAATAGCCACAAAAAGCACAAGAGATGCAAAGGGATGCGCAGACATATTCGTCTGCTTTCACTTGTAGGAGTAGCTTTACGCCGCGATCCCATCGAACAGCCTCACCACAATCGCGGCATAAAGCCACTCCTACAGCTTAAAACCACCATTCCATCATTCCCATCTCTCCCCCCTTCCCATACGGTATGGATTCCGTCACGAGGCAGGTGGCGGTGAGAATTAGATTGCAGGCCTTGCTCCGGCTCTTTTGCTATTCCGCTAATGTCGGTCTCAGGTTCTGGAGTTTTAGCGTTCGAGGACGGAAGCGTTTTTCGCGGGACGGCCTTCGGGGCCACGGGGACCGTTTCCGGAGAGGGCGTCTTCAATACCAGTATGACCGGTTACCAGGAAATCCTGACCGATCCATCCTATTTTGGCCAGATCGTCACCATGACGGCGCCCCAGATCGGGAATTACGGTATCAATCCCGAGGATGAGGAATCGGATGGGGCCAAAGTTCTGGGATTTGTGGTAAGGGACCTGAGTCCCGCCACTAGCAATTGGAGGAGCCGGGAGGATTTGGCCAGCTATTTGGCCCGGCAGGGCATTCCAGGGTTGACCGGGGTGGATACGCGAACGATCACCAAGAGGTTGCGCGTTCACGGTGCGCTCAAAGCCTGCCTTTCAACCCAAGATATCGGTGACGATGAAGCGATTGAAAAAGCCAGGAGTTGGCCCGGCCTGGTCGGAGTTGATTACGTGAAGGAGGTTTCCTGCAAGGAATCGTTCCAATGGGACGAATCCGGGAAGGACACTGTCCCCTTCACCGTAAAGGGCACCCGATTGCAGCCTCCCCATCTGGACCGGCCTCTCTATCGGGTGGTGGCCTTCGACTTGGGGGCCAAATACAATATTTTCCGCAAACTGCGTCATCATGGGTTTGAGGTCGAGGTGGTGCCGGCAAGTACTCCGGCTGAAGCGGTGCTGGAGCGCCGGCCTGACGGAGTGTTTTTATCCAATGGACCGGGCGATCCTGCCGCCGTCGACTATGTGCATCGGACCGTATCGCGAATGATCCAACAATTGCCCACTTTTGGAATCTGCCTGGGTCATCAAATGATTACCCACGCGTTGGGCGCGCGAACCTTCAAGTTGAAGTTCGGCCACCGGGGCGGCAACCAACCGGTCAAGAATCTGGAGACGGGCAAAGTCTCGATTACCTCCCAGAACCACGGTTTTGCCTCCACTCGGGCCGAATTGGAAAACCGGGGCGCGGTTGTGACCGAGATCAATTTGAACGATGAAACGGTGGAGGGCCTCAGGCACAAGGAATTGCCCGTGTTTTCGGTGCAGTATCACCCGGAAGCGTCGCCCGGACCCCATGATTCCGACCCGCTATTTGATGATTTTTACCAAATGGTGGCGAAATATGCCGTTCAGGGGAGTTGACGTTCAAAGCGGGCCGCATCGGCCGGCGTATCGATGCCAATGGATGGATCGGAAGTAATGCCCACCGCTATTTTGTGTCCGTTCTCCAAAGCCCGCAATTGCTCCAACCGTTCCAGTTGCTCCAATCGGGTAGGGGGGAGGTTGGAAAGCTTCTCCAGAAAGGTTGCTTTGTAGGCATACATGCCCAAGTGGCGGTAGCAGAGACCTTGGACCAAGTCGTTCGAGTCGGGATTTCCCCCCGCGGCGCTGAAATAAGGGATGGACGACCTGGAGAAGTAGAGGGCATGACCGGATTGATCCAGGACTACTTTGACCTGGTTTGGATCGGCAAAGTCCTCCCTTTTCCTAATTACGGTCGCCAAGGTCGCCATGTCCGCCCCTCCCTCGACCAGGTTTCCCAACATCGTTATCTGGTCCCGGCTCACCAGGGGTTCATCACCTTGGATGTTAATGACGTAATCGGCCTTCAAGGTGCGATTGGCTTCCGCCAACCGGTCGGTGCCGCTGGGGTGGTCCTTCGAAGTCATGAGGTATTCAAATCCCCCCGATTCGATTTCGCGGGCCAGGCGAGGGTCGTCCACGGCAAAAACCAGCGGGTATTCGGGCCCTTGATCACGGATGCGTTCCGCCACGTGAAGGATGAGGCTTTTGCCTTTTATGGGGTGGAGAAGTTTTTCCGGGAATCGCGCGCTGGCCAGTCGCGCGGGCACCAGAATTGCGGTCTGGATGGGTCCCTTCATGGGGATAATTGGTCGGGCTCAAGCCAGCTTTGGTCAAGGGGAAAAGGGTTGAGCCGAACCTCCTTTTCCTTCCGTTGGGTCCAGGGTCTGTTTCAATTTTGTTTCAATTATTTCCTTGTCAAAACGGGTAGAAAAAAGGATTAACCCTCCTCCGCCCTCTAAATTTTAAAAAAGTCTATACACGGATTTGGTTTTTCCTTAGCTTGGAGCCTTTTGACTCTTCTCATGATCAGGATAATATTTACTTTACTAACCCTGTCCCTATGTCCGGTTCCGCTCAGTTGGGGGCAGTCACAGCTCGAGGAAACCCGCAAAGTATTTCAGGAACTCGTATCGGCCCGCCAGGATATTGCCGATAAGCGGGCCTCCTGGTTGGTAAGAAAGCAATCTTTCCTGGATGCCATTGAGCTGGCAAAGTTGGAAATTTCCCTTTTGCAGGAGCGGATCAAAGCCACCGAAGACCAGTCTACCCAAGCGGAAAGGGACCGGATTCGCCTCAATGGGGAGATCGAAGAATTAAAGGAGGCTTCGGCCGTGGTGGCTGGAACCATTCGCAATTTGGAGCAACGTGTGTTGGTTCTGGTTAACGCGCTTCCCCGGGATACCAGGGAGAATCTGAATCGCCTGACCAAACGCATACCGGACCGGAATATTCCGGAAAACAGGATCAAGGCCAGTTTGGGAGAACGGATGCAGAACATTGTGGGGTTGCTCAACCAGATTGAAGTGTTCAACAATGGGATTCAGGTCCTGACCGAAGTGCGTGAAATCGAGGGTCAAAACATATCGGTCGAGGTATTTTATATCGGTTTGGCCAAAGCTTACTACGTAAACCAGGACAAAGGTGTAGCCGGATACGGCACTGTAACCAAGGAGTCCGGCTGGACCTGGGAAGATGATCCGACCTTGATCGATCCCATCAGCAGGATGATCAGGGTTTACAAAAATGAAATTCCCGCGGAGTTCGTCGTTTTGCCAGTGGAAATCTAACACCCCTTTGGAAAGGTCTAACAATTTTGCCATGAAAAGCATCTTCACTGCCCTGCTGGGGTTTTTTGCCGCCATATCCTCCAGCGCCCAATCCTTTGAACAGATTGCCTCCAGCGCCAGATCCGATCTCGAACGGGCCGGCGATCAGTTGGAGGCCCTGGAAGAGCAAATTGTCAGGCAACGTCAGCCCCTGGAAGCCGAGGAGCGCCGGCTGAAAGACCGCGCCTTCGAACTGAGAGCGGATCTGGGTCGTATTTTGCGCCGCCGCGACAATACGGACCGGGACCTGAGGTCTCTGGAAAATGATGTGGAGGCGCGCAAAGACGAGAACGCTTATCTGACCAGCCTCATGGGAGAATACATCCGCGCTTTCGACAACCGGCTTCACGTAAGCGAACAACAGCATCATGCTGAACAGGTCGAAGATGCCAAACTTGCCATAGAGGATATCAACCTTTCCGCGGCAGATCGATTCAACACCCAATTGCAGGTCATAAATTCGGCCATCACGCGCCTGGAAAATATTATTGGCGGACACCAGTTTTCCGGAAGAGGTGTCCTGCCGGGAGGTTTATTGGAGGAGGGCACCTATTCCGTCCTGGGTCCGATTTATTTCTTTTCCAGTCCCGAACATAACGCTTCCGGTATCGCCACGCGGGAGTTTGGCTCCTCCCAACCCGCCACCATCAGCCTGGGAGAAGAATACGATTTGCTGATATCAGAGTTTTCCCAGGATGGGACTGGAACCATTCCCGTCGATGTCACTCTGGGTTCGGCCGTTCAGGTGGAAGCTGCCAAAGACACCGTTCTGGAAGTTATCCAAAAAGGGGGAAAGGTAATTTACTTCATTCTGGGACTGGCCGGTATCGCGCTACTCATCGCCATTTTCAAATTCATAGAAATCTCCGGGGTCCGCCGAGCCCGGCCCAAGGACCTCAGCCATATTATCAAGACCCTGAATGAGGGCGACCGGAAGGGCGCTCTGGAATATGCTCAGAAAATTGGGGGTCCGGTGGGCCGGTTGCTTACCGCCGCGGTGGAAAATGCTGACCGGGACAAGGACCAGGTGGAGGAAATTCTCTACCAACAATTGATTACCACCCAACCGAAACTGGAACGCTTTCTCCCCTTTATTGCCGTAACCGCCGGAACCGCGCCCTTGCTCGGGCTTTTGGGAACGGTTACCGGAATGATTACCACCTTCAAATTGATCACCATCTTTGGGACCGGTGATGCAAAATCCCTCTCCACTGGTATTTCCGAGGCATTGATTACCACCGAATTTGGATTGATTGTGGCTATTCCTTCCTTGATTTGCCACGCCCTCCTCCACCGAAAGGCCAAAGGAGTGCTCGGAAGCATGGAGCGAACCGCCATTGGATTCATCAACGGACTACCCGGAAAAACCTGATTACACCTCCCTCTCATGAAAAACAGAAAGTCGCTCAGCGCGGATGATGATCAAAACAATATCAACATCTCCCCGATGATTGATATGGTGTTCATCCTGCTCATCTTCTTTATCGTAACCACGGTTTTCGTCGAAGAATCAGGTTTCAGAGTGGAAAAGCCTGAGGCGACGGATATCCGGGATGAACGCGATGAGGATAAGGAATCGGTAACCATATTGGTGGATAAGAACAACCAGATCTATTACAAGGAGGCCGGAGCAATCGAAGCTATAAGCATTGAATCGGTCCGTCCCAGGGTCGGCCAAGTCTTGCAAAAGGACAGGGATGCTCCGGTTCTGGTGGAAGCCGAGGATGCCGCCAATGCCGGGCTGGTTGTCAGAATAATGGATGAAGCCCGCCTCGGTGGGGCAGGTATTATCAGCCTCTCCGGCTCCAATTAGAAACCCCATGTCCCATTTTCGCCCTCTCCCCCCCTTTCCCTTACAGGCAGATTAATGGCAAATCTCATGTTACGCCCCTTCAAAACATTACCACAGGACCTTTTGATTCTCAGCGTTGTATGCGCGCTGGCAACGAGTTCGGAAGCCCAGAGGCAGCAAACGGATTTCTGGTCTGACCCCGATTTTGTCGAACGGTTTATCGGGACCTATTCCCCTCGCATTACGGTGGAACCGCGCCTGTCCCCTACAGATAAGACCTTCATGGAAGAATTTTCCACCCTGATGCAGACCAATCGGCAAGAGGCGCGGGCTTCTCTCGCCTCAAAGGCCGCGGAAGAGGGATCCAACGCCACCTTCCATTTGATCCTGGGCAATTTTGCCTATCAGGAGAGGAATTTGCCGGAGGCGGTTCGGCACTACCAGGCGGCCATCAGGAAACACAAGGATTTTCTGAGAGCACACGAAAACCTCGGCTTCCTCTACTTCCAGCTCGGAAACGAGGCCAAAGCGCGGGAGCATTTTACAACTGCGGTCAAACTTGGAGCCGTGGACAAGAATATATTCGGCATTCTCGGATACCTTTTCTTTGAAAATGAGCAGTTTATCGCCTCGGAGACCTCCTATCGATCCGCCCTGATCTACGAGGTGCAAAACGAGGCCTGGGAGTTCGGGCTGGCCAAAAGCATTTTATTCCAGCGCAAATACAAGGACGCCACCGGGTTGTTTGAAACGCTGATCGAAAAGAATCCCTTGGAGACCGAGTATTGGGAACTGCAGGCGGAGGCGTATTTGGGGCTGGGGGAAAAACTCCATGTCGCTTCCAATTACGAAGTGCTCAGACGCATGGGATCCATTTCGGCGGAGAACCTGATCACCTTGGGCGATATCTACGTGGAGAATGGTTTCATAGAGGCTGCTCTGGGGGTGTATAAGGAAGCCATTTTGGCCCGCGGTCGCTTGAACGTGGAGAAACCCATCGAAGCGGCTGCCGACCTGATCGAAGCGGGGTTTTACGATGCCGCTTCCGAGGTGTTGACCGAAATCAATCGCAGTTACGGAAACAGCCTGGACAGCAAAATGGCCTTTGTCGTTCGCAAGTTGAATGCGAAGATCCAGGCCGCTACCAACAACATGTCCGAGTCCATCGTGCCCCTTCTGGAATCGATGGTGGTGGAAAACCCCCTGGATGGAGATGTTCTGATCATGTTGGCGGACTATTACGCGCAAGGCGGGAATTTCGAGAAGGCGGAATTCCTTTATGAGCGCGCCCAAAACCTCCGCGATTTTGAAGCCAAAGCCTACTATCATCACGGCAAGGCGCTCGTCGCCGTGGAGCAGTACCGGGAAGCGGTGCGCGCTTTGGAGCGAGCTCAGGACGTACAACCGCTGGACCACGTGGAGGATTACCTGGTGGGGGTCAGAAACGTCTACCGGGCGGTACGGAACTAAACCCATATGAATTTCAACATGCCATTAAAAATCAATCCTGACATGAAGATAGGAAAGGTACTTCTGATATTGGCCTTAACCGCCTGTGGATCCTCCTCCCTGATGGGAGCCGAGGTTTTGACCGCGGCTCGATCGACCCTGGAAAAGTGGGTGGAGGCGCGCCGGGTTCTGGCCGAGGAAAGAACCCAGTGGCTAGCGGAAGAAAAAACACTGAACGACGACATAACCTTCCTGAAGAGTGAAATTGAAGGTCTTCGCAAGGCCGTGGCCGATTCCATGATGGAAATGACCACTGCGGATAGCGAACAAAATGAGTTCAGCCAAAGTATTGCGACCCAGGAACAGGCCATCGAAGTAATCAGGCAGGTGGTGCCGGGGTTTGAAAAGCGAATACTTGCCCTCTCCACCATTTTCCCTTCCGTGTTCCGGGAAAAGGTTGCCACCCAATTGCGGCGCATTCCCGATCCCGATTCCGGGCGTCAGTTGGATGTATCCTTGGGAGACCGCATCCAGAATATCATTTCCCTACTCAATAATATCGAATATTTCAATAAAGTGATAACCCCCAGCAGCGAGCTGAGGGAGAAGGAAAACGGCGAAATTTTCGAAGTGAAGACCCTGTACCTCGGCTTTGGCCAAGCCTATTTTGTCGATGAGAATCAAGTAAACGCCGGATTTGGGTATCCGGTCATAGGAAAAGGATGGGTGTGGCAGGATCGGCCCGAAATAGCGGAAGCGGTCGGCTTGGCCGTTTTGGCCGTCGATAACCGGCATCCGGCCGAATTCGTCAATGTTCCGGTGGAAATAAAGGAGGCTGACTAACCGACTGTTACCTATGATCCTGAAAAAGATATTGTTCACGAAAACGTTTATCACCCTGGTTCTGTTGCTTTCGGTTGTCTGTGCCGGCGCCCAAAACTACGATGCGGCCGCCCGAACCACCGCGGGCGATCTGGAGCGCGTCCTGGCCGAACTGGCCCAGCTTCGCAACGCCATTGCCGAGAAAAAGATTCCACTGGCCCAGGAAATCAATCAACTGGAGGACCTCAAGATCGAGCTGACCCATCAGCGCGATGAAGTGGTGGAGCAAGCCACTGGAGTAAATCGCATTAAGGCGGAGTTGGAGCAAAGGGATTCGGAACTGGCCCGGCAAAACGACTACCTGCACACCGCCTTGGGGAATTATATCGAGGAATTTCTCGGCAACGCCCTGCACGTGGGTGAGATTCAACTCTACTCCGATGTGGTGGATCGAGCCCGCAACGCCAAAGACAATGCTGAAATCCCCTTGGAGGAACGCTATGGGTTTCAGGTGGCCGTTCTGCAAGCTTCCCTCGACCGGCTGGAGAAAATGGTGGCCGGCTACACCTTTGAAGGGGAGTGCGAAGTTGAAGGCGGTGATCTGGTTCAAGGCAATTTCGCCGTTGTCGGTCCGATTGGAATGTTTTCCCACGGGGGAACTGCGGGGTTGGTCGATGTGAATCCTCTGGACCTGCGGCCCCTTCAGGTTCGCGTGGAAGGCGCTCCCGAGGAAGCCATGTCTGCCGTCGCAACAACGGGTTCCGGCATCTTGTTTCTGGATTCAAAACTCGATGAGGCCCTCGACATCCTGAACTTGCAGGAGACGATTTTTGAACACATCGAAAGGGGTGGGGTGGTGATGTATCCCATTCTCACCCTCGCCTTGGTGGCGATTTTGATATCGCTATTCAAGGTTATTGAACTCCTGTCCGTGAAAAAGGCCGGCCCGGGGGATCTGGATACCATTCTGAATCACCTCAGAAACGGTCGCAAAGAAGATGCCCTCAGGTTTGCCCGCGGGGTTAAGGGGCCCAGTGGCAGAATGTTGACCGCTGCCATGGAGAGTATCGATGCCGAGGAAGATCTTATCGAGGAAATCCTCTACGAGCAGATGTTGGGAACGCAACCCAAGCTGGAACGTTTTTTGCCTTTTATCGCCGTTACTGCCGCTACCGCTCCCCTGCTGGGTCTGTTGGGAACGGTGACCGGCATGATCAACACCTTCAAACTCATTACCATTTTCGGCACCGGTGACGCCCGGCAATTGTCTTCGGGGATTTCGGAGGCGCTCATTACCACCGAATTTGGATTGATCATCGCTATTCCCACCCTCATCATCCATGCCCTCCTCTCCCGCATGTCCAAAAGCGTTTTAGGGAGCATGGAGCGGACCGCGGTTGGTTTTATTAACGGATTGCCCCAACGAACCTGATTCGATGCCGGTATGGTCGTATTTGCCCAAGCACTTAATATAGAGACTTTCGTCGAGGTTTGGCTTAGCGGGGGCTGGGTCATGGTTCCCCTCGTTTTCCTCGCCTTTATCATTTATTTCACTGCCATGGAAATGGTGCTCTTTTTCCGACGGGGCAACCATGACAAAGTGCCGGAAGCCCAATACGAGAAGTGGATCGACGACCCCGCCAGAGGCGAGGGCCATGTAGGCGAAATTATCTCTTATGTCAGAGATGAAAGCGCTGATTCCAACGAGGAGGTGCGCAATCGTTTTGTGGAAGTTTCCACGGCCGCCCTTCCGGTGGTCGACTCCCGGTTGATGTTTCTCAATATTCTGGTAACGGTCGCGCCCCTGCTGGGATTACTCGGAACCGTGATCGGAATGCTCAGCACTTTCAAGGCCCTGTCCAGTGGTTCCGGAAAAACCATCGACTTGGTAGCCGAGGGTATCTCAGAAGCGTTGATTACCACTCAAACCGGTTTGGTAATCGCCATCCCGGGTTACCTGCTCGTGGCCATGATTCAAAAGAAACGGAATCAATATGCGGCTTTTCTTGTCAGACTGGAGAGTCTCGTGTTACAAAAGAATCAGAAATCTCCCGGTGGCGCCTCCCCGGCTACTCCATCCGGATAGTGCCTAGAGTATGAAAGGACGAAGACCATTATCTGAAGGCGGAAAGCTGAGCGATATCAACATTTCGCCCATGATCGACATGGTCTTCATCTTGTTGATTTTCTTTATCGTCACCACCGTATTCGTGGAAGAACCGGGGGTGGACATCGAGAAGCCCATTACTCAAACCCTCCTTCCCTTGGAAAAGAACAGTATTTTGATCGCCATTACCGGGAACAACCGGGTGGTTTACGGTGGCCAGGAAGTCGGGGTGGAAGGCGTTCGACCCATTGTTCGCCGATTGAATGCCAGGGATCCCATGCCCGTGATTTTGCAAGTCGATAGAAATTCCAGCGCCGGTGTGGTCATCCGGGTTATCGGCGAAGCCAAACTGGGCCGTACCAATAAAATCAGCATATCCTCCGAAATGCGGTGACCATCCCCGTCGGCAAATTTCCACATCCAATATCCCCATGAAAAAAGTCTTCGCTTCGAATTACCAGGGCAATTCCCTCTCCTTTTCCCTGCCTTTGGGCGGGGTTATAACCCTGGCCCTTTTCATTGCCCTCCCCCTCACCCAGATCTTCTCCTCCCTGGACGATATGAATAGGGACGAGGAGAATAACCGCATTCAAATCGAGCCCCCGCCTCCACCTCCACCCGAACCTCCCAAGCCGGAAGAGGAGGAAGAGAAAGAGGAGGATATCGAAATGCAAAAGCAGGAACAGCAACTGACCCTGGACCAGATCAACATGGCCCTTACCGCGGGAGACGGTGGAATGAGTTCGTCCGGTGTTTCGGTCCAGGTATTTGATATTGCCGATAATTTCGATGAGATGGTGTTTGAAATTTCCGATCTCGATAAACCGCCTATTCCGTTGGTCAAGATCAGCCCGCAATACCCTCCCGAACTGAAACGTAACCGCGTCCAGGGAGAAGTCCATTTGATCTTTATCGTGGACGAATTCGGGAATGTGAAACGGCCCAGAGTATCGAAATCCTCCAATCGTGAATTTAATGAAAATGCCATCAAAGCCGTTCGCCAATGGAAGTTCGAACCGGGTGAAAAGGATGGCAGAAAAGTGAAGACCCGCGTTCGCCTCCCTCTTTCCTTTTCCCTGCGTCGTTGATTTAAATGAATCCTTTCGGTTATTCCCTATTTCGCCTGACCTGGTGCGGCCTCACTGCGCTGGGTTTTTGTATCCAGGTTTCCGGGAAAGTCGACATGCGGTTCTGGCGAAAACCGGGTTATTTCGACGAATACTACCGGGATTTGATGGCCCAAGGCGCCAAATTGCCCACGGTGAAGTCGGAGGAACAGGTGATTCTAAAAACCTATCACGACTTCACTGGAAAAAAGCAGGATGCCAGGGCCCTGGCTTATCTCCAGTCCTCCATCGGACGGGATGCCAGCGCGGCCCTCGATTTTACCCTGGGGTTACATTATTACCGGGTGGACAATCTGGATCAGGCTTTGAGATATTTTAACAGAGCCGTCTTCAAATGGCCCACCTTTCAAGCCGCGCACAAACTGATCGGCTATTGCCATTTGCAGAAAGATGCGTGGGAAAAAGCGGCCGGAGCCTTCAACAAAGCCACTCAACTGGGGGAGGACGATGCCCGGACCTTCGGCCTCCTGGGCATGATTTACCTCAATCAGGAAAGAATCCTGGAATCCGAAAGCGCCTATAAGAAGGCTATCGTGGCCGATCCCGATACCTTGGACTGGTATAAGGGGCTGGCCTCCACCTTGCTCAAACAGGAAAAGCATTTGGAATCCATTTCCCTCTTCGAGGAAATGATCGCCCGGGCTGAAGAAACCAAGGACCAGTCGGACTTCCTCATTTTGCAGGCCAACTCCTTCATCGCCTTGGATCAGCCCCTGGATGCCGCGGCAAACTATGAAATCGTTCGGCGCATGGGCCAGGCGACCTATGAAACCATGAGTCGTCTCGGCGACATATACCTGAACGAGAATCAATTGGAGTTGGCTACCGAAGCTCATGTGGATGCCATAGAACTCGATCCGGCCCAGGATCAGGATCGACCGGTCAGGACGGCCGAGATTGTCATCGCTCGCGGGTTTTGGACAAATGGCGAAACCATCATTAAAACCATTCGGCGGGTATTTTCCGATACCCTGAGTGATGAACATCACCTGAGCCTCCTCCGCCTTGAAGCCAGGGTTTCGATTGCCCTGGAACGCAGTTCGGCCATAGCCATCAAGTTGTTGGAAGAAATTTTGGAAATTGACCCCGAAGATAAGGATACCGTCCTTCTGCTGGCGAGATACCACCATTCCCAAAGTAGGAAATCGAGAGCCGCCGGTAATGAAGAAGAATCCCTCGACAGCTTTGAAGAAGCCCGCACATACTTCGAAATGGCCACTGAGCTGGGTGACGACGAGTTCAAGCGTCAAGTGCTCATCGATTACGCCCAGATCCTGGTCGATGATAGGCTCTATTGCGACGCCGTATCCCTATTAAAAGACGCCTTGGATCTGGAATATGCCATTCCGGTGGAGAATTACCTCGAGCGGGTGGAGCGCGCTTGTCGTAATCAGCGCCTCCGGTCCCGATAGTTATTCCATCGGCCCTAAGCGGTTATCCCACAAATTCTACTGCCCGAGCTGAAATCGGGCAAAACGGCGAATGACGATGTTCTCACCCAACTGGGCAATCTTTTCGGTTACCAGTTCCTTGATGGATTTATCCGGGTCCTTGACAAAGGGTTGGTCCGACATGCAGATCTGGGAGAAATATTTGTCCAGTTTCCCTTCGACAATCTTTTGAATGACCTGGGGTGGCTTTCCACCTGCCTGAGAAGAGGCAATATCGCGCTCTTTGGCCACCTGTTCCGCTGGAACATCCTCCCGGGTCAGGTATGCGGGACTCGCCGCCGCGATATGCAGACAGAGATCCCGGGCCAGGATCTTGAAGTCGTCCGTCTTGGCTACAAAGTCGGTTTCACAATTCAATTCGACCAATACCCCAACTTTTCCACCCATGTGGATGTATTGTTCGATTATGCCCTCGCGGGCAACCCGGCCGGCTTTCTTGGCTGCCGTGGCAGCGCCTTTTTTGCGCAAGTAAATGACCGCCTTATCCATATTCCCCTCATTTTTCACCAAGGCTTTCTTACAGTCCATTAAACCGACACCGGTCATTTGGCGTAATTCGCCTACCTGTTTGGCAGAAATTTGCACACTCATTGGGTATTGTTGAATATAATTTATTGAAGGTTCCTCCGGCTCAGGAGGTTTCCCGGGGGGGAAGGTTCTCCTGGTCCATCATCAATTCGGGATCGATGGTAACGGTTATTTCCTCCATATTCGCGGCTGCTTCCGCCGCGAGTTGTTCGGAGTATGTTTCGGCTACCGGATCGGCCAGGAATGTCAGTGGGGTGCGGGTGGTTTCACGCCTTACCGTCCCGTTCTGGATGGCTTCCATAACGGTTTCCACAATAATGCGAATGGACTTTACCGCATCGTCATTACCCGGAATGGGGTATTCGACCGTGGAGGGATCGGAATTGGTATCCACCAGGGCGATTACCGGAATGCCCAGCCTGTTGGCCTCGGCCAGGGCAATGGCCTCCTTTTTTATGTCCACGACAAAGAGGGCGTCGGGCAGTTCGGGCATTTCCATCAAACCTTCGAAATTGCGATGCATCCGGCTCATTTGACGGCGTATGAAGGAAGCTTCC
Source organism: Opitutales bacterium (assembly GCA_965219475.1). GTDB lineage: Bacteria > Verrucomicrobiota > Verrucomicrobiia > Opitutales > UBA2995 > JAABVD01. Next base: position 209,991 of record CBDCNU010000003.1, read on the forward strand.
TTCTTGGGAAGTTTATCCAGGGAACCCTCTGATTCCATCCCCAGGTATTCGCTGTATTTGGAAATACTGTTCAGAATGGTGGTGAAATTGGTCAGGGTCCCCCCGAGCCAACGGTTTACGGAATAAGGCATTTCGGTGGCAATAGCCGCCTCCCGAACCACCTCCTGGGCTTGTTTTTTGGTGCCAACCAGCAGGATTTTTCCACCTTGGGCCACCGTTTCCTCCATAAATGCGGTCGCACTTTCCAGACAGTTGAAGGTTTTCTCCAAATCGATAATGGAAATGCCATGGCGGTGATCGAAAACAAAGGGTTTCGATTTTGGATTCCATCGTTTGGTTTGGTGGCCGAAATGGACTCCGGCGTCCAGCAAGTCCCTAACAGTTAAATTCATTACAAATGCGGGAATCTGAATGGGGGTGATGCCCTGAAGAATATATTGAGTTGTTGATGTTTATGAATGGGTGGGTTTCCAAAAAGGAGGTCAAGCTACTGTTTGAGAAAAGAAAAGCAAGGGGTATTTTCGATTGGCCCCAAATATTGGGCAGGGAAGGCGCAAAAATGGAATCCTGAAAAAAAGCCTTGCCCAGAATTGGATTTTGAAAATTATTCATCCTCTTTCCTGTTGCAGGGTGGAGCAGTCAGGTAGCTCGTCAGGCTCATAACCTGAAGGTCCCCGGTTCAAATCCGGGCCCTGCACCCAAATTTTGAACCCGGAACGGGTGGGGGGGGCTCTACCTCGGCTTTCTCCCTTCCCCTTGGCCGATTTTGTGGGGTATCCGGGCAAATGGCGCTGGACTTCCTTCATTTCCGTTGAACCGCCTTCGGTTAGGCTTTTAGGTGGTCCGAATGAAAGCGGAGGACTTGTTTGCCCTTCCCGAAAATTTTCCCTTTCCGTCGTATTTCAAGTCGGGCGATACCCCTTGGTCGTGGATCCCGAAAATCGGGCAAACCCTGGAAAGTCCGGATTTTGTTTCCCATTTCTCCACGCCGGTTGATTTACCTTCCGGAACAGTTGTCCTGGGTCAGGTATTTCTGCACCCCACCGTTAAGCTGTCTCCCAACGTCGTTATTCAAGGGCCCGCTTTCATCGGGGCTGGCAGCGAACTGCGCCCCGGCGTTTTCATTCGCGGCAATGTCATTGTGGGAGAGGGGTGCATCCTGGGGAATTCCTGCGAATTTAAGGAGTCGCTCTTGCTCAACCGCGTGGAAGCCCCCCATTTCAACTACGTGGGAAACTCCGTGCTCGGTAACGGGGCGCATCTTGCCGCGGGGGTGATTTGTTCCAACCTCAGGCTGGACCGGCAGGAGGTTTGGGTCAGCCTTCCAGGCGGCAAGGTGAACTCGGGATTGAGGAAATTGGGGGCGCTGGTCGGTGACGGAGCAGAAGTGGGGTGCAACACCGTTTTGAACCCGGGCACGATTCTGGGAAAGCGATCCCTGGTTTATCCCGGTATGGCCTTTGGAGGATTTCTGGAGCCGGAAACCGTGGCCGGGGCAAAGACCGAAATCCTCCGTGTCAATCGCGGTTGAGGGCATCGATGACCTGATCAAACAAACCGGGATTGGCCGCCACACAGGATTCCCAGCGATCGGTGTTACCCTGCCAATCGGAGACGCGGGCACCGGCCCCGCGCACCACGGGGATAACGGGGAATACATCCCATGGGTTCACGATCGGATCGACCGCTATGTCCGCCTTTCCCGAGGCCAATAACAGGTAGCCATAGCCGTCCGCCCAAGTGCGGTAGAGTTTCACCCGTCGAATCAGGGCGTCGAAACGAGCGCCATTCTGGTATTGCTCCGCCGTCAGAACACTCGAGCTTACCATTGTCGCTTCCTCCAACCTCGCAATGGACCGGCAACGGGTAGGTTTCCCGTTGAGAAGACAAGTGCTGTTGTCGCCAATGCACCTTATCTTCAGCAATGGCTGATGGATGGCCCCCAAAACCGGCTCGCCCCGGTGGAGAAGGCCGATCAGGGTGGTGAACAGGGGAACTCCCGTAATAAAGGCTTTGGTTCCATCGATGGGATCGATTACCCAGGTGTATTCCGCCCCTTCGTTTTCCGTTCCAAATTCTTCTCCCACAATGCCGTGGCGGGGAAATTCCCTCCTTATGAGGGTGCGAATACAGGTTTCCGCCTCCCTGTCCACTTGGGTGACCGGGGACTCATCCGCCTTTTCCTCAATAGAATAATCCCGGTTGAAAAAATACGGCACAATAACCGCTCCGCTTTGATCGAGGAGTGTTTCCATAAACGGGATGAGAGTTTTCGTATCCATCTTGGGGTTGGCTTTGAGGCGCTGATCTTGTTTATTGGGAAGTATAGAATGTTAGAGGAAAGTAGAAACACTGCATCTTCCTGGACTCAATCCCCGATTTATTGTCTGGATTTCGAAGGCAGTCGCCAAAGTGGAATCGTGGAGTATGGGTTGGTCAGGCTTTCAGGTGGCGAGGTCACTGAACTATCCACCCGTTTATGTCGGTCCACCGCCGCCATATCCCATTGGGAAACCGCCACTCACAATATTCGCGACGAAGATGTCGCGGATGAGGATTTCTTTGAGGCGGATTGGGAGTCGTTCCGGGATAAACGGGCTCAAGGTCCCTTTGCCGCGCACAATGCCAGCTTCGAAAATAATCTTATAAAGAGCGTTTGGCCATTCACCAACCTGTGCCCCAATTTCATGACCCATTCCATGGATATCGATTGGGGTCCCTGGTTGGATACCTGCTCTCTCTACCGTTCCTTTTTCCCGGGTCTGGAATCCTACCGCCTGTCCGAATTGGTGCAAACGTTTCATTTGGAAAGTCTTTTAAGCCGATGGGCCGAACAATGGTGTCCCTCCCGCCGCAGGACGTTCCATTGTGCCCCATACGACGCCTTGGCTTCGGCTGCCTTACTCAGGAATCTGAAGAATTTCGAGGGCGCAAAATCGCTTACCCTTTCCCAATTGCTCCAATGGAGCCAGCCGGGCGGGCCCGACCTTGCCCGGGATCAACTGGAGCTCTTATGATCTATTCCGGGACTTTCCGCCGCCGACTGGCCTTCCTCTGATTCGTCGATATCCTCGGTATCCACCACTTTGGCCGCCGCCACGATTTTGTCGTCCGTGGCGAGGTTCATCAGGCGAACCCCCTGCGTGGCGCGACCGATCACCCGAACATCCTTGACCGGGGACCGGATGGCTTGTCCGCTGAGGGTGAGGATCATTATTTCATCCTCCTCCTTCACGGCCAGGGCCCCCGCTACCCTGGAGGTCTTAATGGCTATGACGCCGATTCCACCGCGGTTCTGCAGTCGGTAGTCTCCAAAATAGCTTCGTTTTCCCAACCCGTTTTCACCCACGATCAACAGGGTGGCGCCGGGATCCTCCACCACGGCGGAGTTCACGTAATCCCCCTTCTTGAGGGTGATGCCTTTGACCCCCCGGGTGGCCCGGCCCTGATCCCGCAAATCCGTTTCCCGGAAGCGGATAGACATTCCGTTTTGGGTAATGATTATTATTTCGTTGTCCCCGCCGGTGAGCAATACGTCGATCAGTTGATCTCCCGCGTCAATTTTGATTCCGATAATCCCGTCCCGCCGGTAATTGGCGTATGCCTTCAGGTTGGTTTTCTTCACAACTCCCTTGCGGGTGACCTGGACCAGGTGCAGCTCTTCCGAAAATTCCGGAACGCAGATCATGGACGCGATTTTTTCTTCCGCCCGCATTTCCAGGAGGTTGGCTATGGAACGGCCCTTGGCGATACGGGTGCCCTCCGGAATCTCGTACACCTTTTGCCCGTAAACCCTGCCGTTGTTCATGAAAAACATGATGTTGTCGTGCGTGTTTGCCGTAAAAACGTGTTCAATGAAGTCTTCCTGGTAGGAGCCCGAGCCGATGACGCCCTTTCCCCCCCTTCTCTGGGAGCGGTAGGCCCGAACACTCGTTCGTTTGATCAAGCCCTTGTGCGACACCGAGATGACGCAGCCTTCGTTGGCAATGATATCTTCCATTCTGAACTCGCGTTCCGCCTCGAGGATTTTTGTCCTTCGCTGGGAGGGGTATCGTTTCTTCAGCGCCATGAGCTCCTCCTTGATGACGGACAGGAGTTTCGATTCGCTCTCCAAAATCTGCTTCAACTCCCCGATGAGTTGGATGAGGTTGATGTACTCGGCCTCGATCATTTCTCTTTCCAATCCGGTCAATTGGTAAAGGCGCAGGTCGAGAATGGCATTGGTCTGCCTTTCCGTGATGGGATATTTGGCCATGAGGCTCCCTCTTGCCGCATCACGGTTGCTGGATGCCCGGATGATTTTTACGATATCATCCAAGTTGTTCAGGGCGATTTTATACCCTTCCAGGACATGGGCCCGGTCTTCCGCCTTATTCAGGCGGTATTGCGTTCTCCGCGTCGCCACTTCCCGTCGATGCTCGATGAAACACTCGATCATCTCCTTGATATTCATCTGCTTGGGACGGCGTTTGACCAGGGCCAGCATTATCGCGCCAAAGCTGGATTCGAGCTGGGTATGCTTATAGAGTTTGTTGATGACCACTCGGGGTGAATCGCCCCGTTTTACTTCGACCACGATACGGGTGTTCTCGTCCGATTCATCCCTGAGGTCGCTGATTTCGGACATTACCTTATTGTTGATCAATTCGGCTATTTTGGTGACCAGGGAGCTGCGGTTGACGTAATAAGGTATCTCGGAAATAATGATTTGTTGCTTCCCGCTACTCAGATCCTCCAACCCGACCGTTCCCTTTACCCTGATGATACCGCGGCCCGTGCGCATGTAGCTTTCGATGCCTTCACTCCCTGCGATGGCGCCACCCGTGGGAAAATCGGGCCCGGGAATGTAGGTCAGGATGTCGTCGATGGATATGTTGGGATTGTCGATAATAGCACATGCGGCATCGATCAGTTCCCCCAGATTGTGGGGAGGAATGTTGGTGGTCATCCCCACTGCAATTCCCGTGGAACCGTTCATGAGCAGGTTGGGCAAGGCGGCTGGCAATACGGATGGTTCGGTGGAGCTCTCCTTGTAGTTGGGAACGAAATCCACCGTATCCTCGCCAATTTCCCGAAGGAGATCCTCCGCCTTGGCTTGAAGTTTGGCCTCGGTGTATCGGTAGGCGGCCGGCGGGTCCCCATCGATGGAACCGAAATTTCCCTGCGGGATAATCAAAGGGTAACGCATCACCCAGTGCTGGGCCATCCGCACCAGGGTGTGGTAAACCGATATGTCCCCGTGCGGATGGTAGTTTTTCAGGACCTCCCCCACCACGCCGGCACACTTGTCGAAGGGTCGGTTGTGGAGTAACCTCTCGCGAAACATGGCGTAGAGCACCCGCCTCTGTACCGGCTTCAATCCGTCGCGGGCATCGGGAAGAGCCCGGCTTATGATGACCGACATCGAGTAATCGATATAGGCCGACTGCATGATTTCGGTTATGCTGGTCGGTATAAGGCGTTCTTTGTCCACAGTCATCGGGAAAGGATAGAGTGTTGCTCGGTATCAGACGTCCAGATAGGAGGTGTTGAGCGCGTTGTCCTCGATGAAGGCCCGGCGCGACGCCACGTCTTCCCCCATGAGCTTGGAAAAAGTGGCTTCGGCCAGGGCCGCGTCTTCGATATCCACTTTCAACAACCGCCTTGTTCCCGGGTCCATGGTCGTATCATAGAGCTGTTTGGCGTTCATTTCCCCCAGGCCCTTGTAACGCTGAATGGTGAGACCGCGCCGCCCCAATTGGCGTATGTTCTCAACCAGTTCCAAAATCGAATGGAGCTCCCGCGTTCGCTCCTTTTTCCCGCGTCCCATTTTCTCAATGAGCCTGTATCGGGCATTTTCCGTAGGGGTGAACTGGATGATGGGCAGGCCGGCCTCGGAGATGCTCCTGAGTATTTTCGACATCTGGCCCGCTTCGAATATTTCGTAGACACTGATGCGTTGCTGAACCGTGGCGCCGTCGCTCTCTCTCACCTCCCGCACGGTAGATCCTTCGTAAAGGTCTTCCGTAATGCCCTGCTCGTCGTAAAATTTGGAGCGGTCGTCCTCATCCATCAGGAATTGGTATTCCTCCCGGTTGCCCGTGCGGATGCGCGCGATGTATTCCGGTAGAGCCAGGGTTTCCGGGTTTTTGTGATCGAGGTACTCCACCACGGGGCAGCCATACCTCGAAACGCCCCCGCTGAGAAGCTCCAGACGCGCCAAAGCCTCCACGAATTTGTCGATGGTTGCCGATGGATAACGGTGCTCGTCGCGGATGCGGACCAGGGTTACCTCCTCCGAACCCAACTCCAGTAATATCCGGTTCAGTTCGGTATCGTTTTCCACATATTGCTCGCGTCCTCGTCGCTTGATTTTGTAAAGCGGGGGTTGGGCGATGTAGAGGAATCCCCGCTCGATCAATCCCCGCATGAAACGGTAGAAAAACGTCAGATAGAGGGTCTGAATGTGGGCTCCATCCACATCGGCATCAGCCATCAGGATTATTTTATGATAGCGGGCTTTTTCGGCGTTGAAGGCCCCATCCCCTTCATGGTCGCCGATTCCCGTGCCCAGAGCGGATGTGAGCAGTTGGATCGACTTGTTGCCCAGGGCTTTGTCAATGCGGGCTTTTTCCACGTTGATGGGCTTGCCGAACAACGGAAGTATGGCCTGGGTTTTGCGGTCCCGGCCCTGCTTGGCCGATCCGCCGGCCGAATCCCCTTCCACAATATAAAGTTCGCAGAGGGCCGGGTCCCTTTCCGAGCAATCGGCCAGTTTGCCCGGTAATCCGCCCCCGATGAGGGCGCTTTTGCGCACCGTTTCTCTCGCTTTCCGGGCTGCCTCCCTGGCCCGGGCCGCATTCAAACATTTGTCGATGATTTTTTTGGCCAGACCCTGGGTGGTCTCAAATACCATCTTGAGATTCTCCCCGGTTATTTTCTGCACGATTCCGTCCACTTCCCCATTGGATAATTTGGTCTTGGTCTGGCCTTCAAATCGCGGTTCGGGAACCTTCACCGAAACCACCGCAGTCAGTCCCTCCCTGGTATCGTCTCCGGTTATGGAGGGATCCTTGTCCTTTATCAGGTTGTTCTTCCTGGCGTAGTTGTTGATGGAACGGGTCAGGGCGGTGCGAAAACCGGATAAATGGGTGCCGCCTTCCAGGTTGAAGATGGAATTGGCGTAGGCGTAGATCTGGTTGGTGTAGCTGTCGGTGTATTGCAGGCTGACATCCACCACGGTCTCGCTGTCGGACCCTTCCGGGGTGGCTCTCCCGCTAAAGGTAAGGGGTTTTTCCATAACCACGTTCTTCGACTTGTTGAGAAATTCCACGTACTCCGAGATCCCGTTTTCAAACTTGAAGGTTTCGCTTTTGTCGATGCGTTCATCCACCAATAAAATTTCCACCCCGGGGTTCAAAAAGGCCAACTCGCGCAAACGTTTGGCCAGAATCTCGTATTTGAAATCCCGCGTGGTGAGGAAAATCTCCGGATCGGGAAGGAAGGTGATCTTGGTGCCCGTCTTGTGGGTCGTGCCGATCACTTTCATTTCCTGAATGGTTTTCCCCTGGGAGAACTGCATGTGATATATCCTCCCCTCCCGGCGCACCTCCACCTCGAACTGCTCCGAAACCGCATTTACACATTTGGCCCCCACACCGTGCAGCCCGCCCGATACCTGGTAGGCCCCTTTACCGAATTTTCCACCGGCATGAAGGTTGACCAGAACCAATTCCAAGGCGGGAATCTTGTATTTGGGATGGATATCGACCGGAATACCGCGGCCATCATCGGAAATGGAGCAGGAACCATCCAGGTGTATGGTGACCGAAATCAGGGAACACCAACCAGCCAGGGCCTCATCGATGGAATTGTCTACGATCTCGAATACGCAGTGGTGCAGGCCCCGTTCGTTGGTATCCCCGATGTACATATCGGGACGTTTGCGAATCCCTTCCAGGCCTTCGAGTTTTTGGATTTTGGAGGCGTCGTAACCGGAGGTGTCGGACAATGGAGCAGTGGAATATGGGTCTTCCGAATCTTTGGACATGGGTATGGGAAACCTAGAGGGTTGAGTTGGGAAAGGCTACCTTATTTTTCCATCCTCATAACCATCCCGAGCCCCTATTATGTTTACAAGGGCACATATCTCAAGATTTTGTCTTTTTGGTGAAACTCTCCTTGATAGTCGATTACGCCCGCAGTGTTTTAGCCCAGTTGAGCCGATCCTACGGCAGCAGGCCCTTTTCCCGAATCGACGAACTGGCCGAGATCGAGGAAATCCCGGCAAATTACCTGGTTCAAATCCTCAACGACCTCCGCAACGGGGGTTTGATTATCAGTCGGCGGGGCAAGCAGGGAGGTTACCGCCTGGCCAAACCCCCGGCCCAAATAACCCTGTTTGATATCGTCTCGGTCATGGAGGGAGAGCTATTGGCTATCAACCTCGGGTCGAACGGTTGGTCGGGGCGAGGTGTTACAAAAGTTTGGTCCGAAGTGGTGGAATCCCTTTCGGAAAAAACCAAGAGCTATACCCTGGAATCCTTCCTGCCCGAGGAAAGCGAGGATATGTATTACATTTAGTGTGACGTCCCGGAAATTCCCTATACAAATAATTGCCGAGTTATTTCCGGGACGACACACCTGCACAAGCCATGGCTCACCTGAATCCGCAAATCGAAAAACTGCTTGCCCTGCAGGCCCGCGAGCAAAAGGTCCGCCATCTGGAGCAACTCCTGCAGGCCATCCCGATCGACGTGAAACGGTTGCAGGACGCTATTGAGGAGGAGGAAAAAGCCTTGGCCGATGCCAAAGCGATGCTACGGAAGATGGAAGTCTCGCGCAAAGACCTCGATAACCGGGTGGGGGTGGCTCAGGAGCAGATTCTGCGCTACAAAAACCAGCAACTGCAGGTAAAGAAAAATGAGGAATATCAAGCCTTGATCCACGAAATTGAAGGGCTGGAAAAAAAGATTCTCGATTGGGAGGAAGAGGAGATCGGCCTGATGCTGGAGATCGATAGCGAAACCGAAAACTACAAAGAACAAGAGGCCTCCCTCGCCTCCTTCACCGAGCTGATCCGGGGAAAGATTGCCGTGCTGGAAAACCGTAGAGTCGATTTGAAAAACCGGTTGGAAGATGCCGCCCTTCAATTGCAATCGGCCGACCGTGATATCGACCCTGCTTACCTCAGAGCCTACCGGCCCATGGCGGCCCGGATGAAACTGCCCGTGGTGGTGGGGTTGGAGATGCAGAAGTGTCTGGGGTGCCATTTGCGGGTTTCCAATGAAATAATGGAAAAAGCCCGCAAAGGTGTGGCGTTGACGACCTGCCATAATTGTGGAAGATTGGTCTACTTTGCGAGTTAGCTTTGGATTTCAGGCATTCGCTCGGTTCTTTGCAATGTGAGAGGAAAGTCCGGACACCACAGGACGGAATTCCCCGTGAAAACGGGGGCGCCCTGCCTTGATTCAGGGTGACGGCCAGTGTCACAGAAAACAAACCGCCCGACGCAACGCGAAGGGTAAGGGTGAAAAGGTGAGGTAAGAGCTCACCGCGCTCCCGGGTAACCGGGGCGGCAGGATAAACCCAATTCGGTGCAAGACAAAGTAGGGGACGGGGTGGTCCGCCCAATCGTCCCGGGTGTGTCGCATCCCGCTTGGCGGGAAACAAGTTTGCTTGTTAGATGAATGAATGCCCATCCCGTTCGGGATGACAGAATCCGGCTTACGAGGTCCAAAGCTGACTCCAAATTACGCTTGACAGATGAACCCGGCCCTTCATCTTCACCCATTCATCTTGAATTTTCCCTATGGCCAACACCCCTTCGGCAAAAAAAAATATCCGCAAGACGGTGCGGCAAACCGCCCGCAATCGCGCCGTTAAATCGCGCCTCAAGACCTTGCGCAAAGGTGTAATGCAAGCCTCTTCCTCCGGGGATGCCGAGGCCGCCAGACAAGCCGCCATCCTGTTTGTCTCCGCCGTGGACAAAGCGGCAAAAACCAATGTCATCCACCGAAATGCCGCCAAGAGGATGAAATCCGCCTGCGCCAAGTATATCTTTATCTGAGATCCAGCGGCTTACCCGGCCTCCCAGCAATTGAGACTGCCGGGGATTTTTATGGCGAGGTCCGGCGAGTTCATAGGATTTCCCCCGGGTTTGTTGGGGCCGGGACCCTACCGATTGCCTATATTGCGTAACCGGAAAAACTGGTTTGCCCTCTACAAGCCGCCCTATCTCCTGGCCCGCGCCCATCCCTGGCACGCGGAGTGTCCCGATCTCAATTTGGGAATCAAATCGCAACTGACCCGGGGCAAGCCGGAGCTTCAGCGCTTGGGAATAAAGGCGGTCTACTTCGTCTCCGGTCCGGAATACGAGGTTGGAGGTCCGGTCATCTACGCCAAGAACAAGGAGGCCTCGGACTGTTGGCGCAACGCCTTGGGCTCCGATCAATTCACCTTTTCCTTTTGGGGATTGTCCACCGGAGCCTGGGACCGGGTTACTCGCCAATGCCATTTGCCCGTGGCACGGCATCACCGGGAAAACCGAGTGGTTATTTCCGGAAAAACAGGAAAGAAATCCTCCACCTTTTTTGACGAACTGGGGAAACTGCCTCCCTTTTTGCTCTGGAGGGCCAGGGCGAGGAATCCCCGCCTGCACCAGGTGCGCATACACGCTTCGGAGTCGGGATTGCCCATCTTGGGGGACGAGTTCTATGGGTCGGGCAGGGTAGATCCGGCTACGGTTAAACCAACCTGGGCCAAGCGCGCCTTGTGCCGGATCCGGGGATTGGCCTTGTTCCTTCGGGAAGTGCATCTCCCGGCGCAAATGAAGGAAAAAAACCCCGTTGCAGCCGATTTGCCCCGGGGATTTGCCGATTTTCTGCGCAAGACCGGCCTCGCTATCGGGTAATTTCTCCATAATGTTCTTTACTCCTCCCGGCAAATTAGCCACTTTCCACGCCTTGTTTTGTACTGAATTACATGGGAAATCTTAAGAAAAAACGCCGCAAAAAGATCGCCAAACACAAGCGTCGCAAGCGTTCCAGGGCAAATCGCCATAAGAAGCGTACTTGGGGTTGATTTCACCCTTCCACCTCTCCCAGGTCTGAATTGGGGCTGGCCCCACCACCCCACCACCTGCCCGACCAATGGAAGGATCACCCCATAAGTCAGGGTTTCCCGGGGAGGTTCCCGCCGGCAATGGCCCCGATTTCCCGGAAAAAATGTGAATCGGGCTTCCCAAGGCCCGTGCCAGGTCACTTTTAGGGTTGATTTTCCAGTCTTTCGGGCAAAGCATCGTTCTCCATGGCGCCCGCTCGGATAATTGGCCGTACCCTTGTCAGCTCTCCTGAGGTTCAAGCTGAGAGAGATGGCGACCTCTTGCTGGTCAGGCGAGTTCAATCCGGGGATGTAGCCGCATTCGATCATTTGGTCCTCAAATACCGGGAACGCATGTTCTCCGTCATCTACAACCTCACCTCCAATAAAGAGGACACCTACGACCTCTCTCAGGAAACCTTTATCAAGGCCTTTCAATCCATCGGCCGGTTCAAAGCCAGATCCTCCTTTTTCACCTGGCTCTACCGGATCGCCGTCAATACCACCTTGACCCACCTGAAAAAGAACCGGTTCAGGAGTTTCCTCAGTTTCGAAACCCTCCACGAGGAGGCCAGCCCCCCCGACGTGCTCGAAGCCCTTTCCTCCAAGTCCAGCACGGAAAAACCGGCCTTGCTCAAGGAATTGCAATATAATTTGAACGAAGCCCTGCAAACTTTGTCAGTTAAACATAGAACCGTAATCGTGCTTTTTGAAATAGATGATCTTTCCCATCAGGAAATTGCCGAAATCATGAATTGCTCCGTCGGCACGGTTCGGTCTCGCCTACACTATGCCAAGAAACAACTCCAGGCGAAGTTGCAGGATTGGTTGGATTAATAGTTGATGCCGCAAAAATCGCCCAAGATCAGTTTGGAACGCCTGCTCAAGCTTAAAAAAGCGGAGCGGCCCGATCCCGCTTCCTGGGACCATTTTCAAAAGGAATTCCGACAACGCCAATTGCAGACCGTGATGGTCAGGAAATCCGTTTGGAGTCGTCTGCCCCAACTCATTTTGGCTCGCAGCCGATTGCTCGTCCCCCTTTCCGGATTGGCCGTAGTCCTTTTTGTCTTTTTGCTGAATTATCGGGGCAATCCACCTTCGCAAGGCGATTTTGTTGAAACGGTTGCGCTGGCCCAGCCCGCCCCGGAGACCGAAATGGAACCCTCCGTGAGAGAACCGGTCATGCCGCCCCAACCCCGCCGGGAAGCCGTGTTTATTCCGGCTTTATCCAGCGCCCCAGCCAGTTTTGTGGTTGACGTTATCCCCGCCAAACTGCCCGAATCGGCGACCTATACCCAAGAATTTCCCACTCCCACTATCCGGTCCAATAGCGACTCCCCGGCCAACTACGTCTCCTACACCATAAGCAGGGATACTCCGATCTACGTATCGGCCGGCCTCAGTCAGAGGATCGGGTTCTAGAAGGGAAAGGGCTCGCGTAAGATGATCAGGGGTCTAGTCGGGGTTAGCGTGCTCCTCCTCTTCGCTCCCAACCCCTTGTACCCCCAGGGCGATGCCGAATTTGGCGCTATTCAGCGGCGCATAACGGAAATTTTTTCCGATAACTCCAGGGGGGTCTTCCGCGTGCTGGCCGCGCATCGCACCTATGATGAAAAGGGAGATCTCCAAAATGCCCTGAAATCGGGAACGGGGTGTTTTATCAGCCGTGAAGGCCATATCCTGGCCAATGCTTCCGTGGTCATGAACAGCAACCGCAGTTGGATTGATTACCGCGGGGTCAATTATGCCGCCGAATTGGTCGGGGTGGAGCCTTCCACTAATCTGGCCCTCCTCAAGGCCAGCACTCTTCCCGGTGATTTTTCATTTTTCATTCCCGAGGCCAACCATCAATTACCCCAGATCGGTTCCATGGTGGTAGTCATTTCCTGTCCTTTGAATTTCGATCCCTCCCCTTCTCTCACCATGGTGGCCGGGGACGAAACCAGTTTTGCCCAGCGGGATTTCGCCACCACTTACATCCGGGTCAATAAACCGGTCCATTTGGGGGAGGGGGGAGCCCCTGTCATCGACCTGAACGGACGTTTTTTGGGCATTCTGGTTGCTTCCGCTCCGGATGTGGGGTCCGGATATGTTTTGCCCGCGCGTGCCGTTCTGCGGGTGCGCGATGACCTCCTTTTTGCGGGGAAATTCATCAAGGGCTGGATCGGCATTGAAATCGGGGTGCGTTCCACCATTCGGGAAGGGCGGCAGATTTACCTCACCGAAATCGTTCCGAACTCTCCTGCCCACATAGTGGATATGAGAATGGGCGATGTGTTGGTGCGGATGGGAGACTTTCCCATCCATTCCATTTCCGATGTGCGCAATGCCATGTTCTTCGCCCGGGCCGGACAGTTTCTCGATATTCAGATTTTCCGCAATGGTGTCTTGCAAGATGTTACGGTAAAGGTAACCGAGCGGCCCGAGGAGGCCCCGCCCACCCTTGAAGCCCAGACCCCCGTCGACCAGGTCGACCCGGATAGCCAGGAAACTTCCGCTCCCAGGGAAGCCCCTTCTTGAGTTGCGCGGCGGGATTTTCTGCCCTTGACTGGGCCATGTGAAGGTCCACCAAGAATCCTTTACCCTGAGAACGTCCGGCAAGGGCACTTACGAAATTACCCATTTTGTCCGGAATGCGCTCAGGGCATCCCGCCTGCAAACCGGCCAGATTACCGCTTTCTGTCGCCATACCAGTTGCAGCCTGGTCCTGATGGAAAATGCGGACCCTTCCGCCCGGAGGGATTTGGAAAATTTCCTGGATCGGCTGGTGCCGGATGATGATCCTCATTTTACCCATACCTATGAAGGTCCCGACGACATGCCCAGTCACATAAAGATGGCCCTGACCCGATCTTCGGAATCCATACCTGTTTTACAGGGCCGCCTGCTCCTGGGAACTTGGCAGGGCCTCTACCTCTGGGAGCACCGCGTCGCCCCCCACCATCGGCAAATCACTGTTACCTGCCTGGGGGAATGAGGCTGGAGGCTGAAGCATTAGGAGGGAAAGCGCCCAAGGGCGCCAATTAGGAATTAGGAATGTTTCGATTTGGGTGTTGGCGAGTGGAGGGGAAGTTCTCGGGAAAGCGGATGATGGTTGAGATTTATTAACAACGTTCCTTTCAGTCACTTGATCCGGCTGCGCCGGAAGAGGATCCGTTACATGGAGAAGGATTTGGGAATGAGGGAGAGAAATCACGATCGGGATCACGATCAGGATCAGGATTGGAGAGGGAGGGACTCTCGCGAAGGACGCAAAGGGATGCGCAGACATATTTGTCTGCTTTCTGTCGTAGGAGCGGCTTTACGCCGCGATCCCACGAAACAGCCTCACCCCAATCGGGGGATAAACCCCCTCCTACAGCTTAACACCACCATTCCATCACTCCCTCACTCCACCATTCCTAATTCCTAATTCGCGCGCCTCGGCGCGCCTCCCCCTCTCTCAGCATCTCAGCAACTCAGAATCTCTATTCAATTCCACCATTCCATCACTACACCCTTCTCCCCGCGCCCTTGGGCGCTTCTCATCCGTGCCCATCCTGTCTGTCCATGTTCAATTCCCCATTCTTCTTACCCCTGTGCCTCTTCCCCTCTCAGCACCTCGGCACCTCAGAATCTCAGAAACTTCCCCCTTCCTTTGTGCCTTCCCTGTCACGCCGTAGACCTTCGGCGGAGGCGGATGTGCTCTATTCTTAATTTTTCAGCCTTCAACCTTCAGCCTTTCGCCTTCAAATCTCTCTGTGGTTACTCCTTCCCCCTCTCCCCATTTCTCCATCCCTCCCTCATTCCATTTCTCCATTTCCCCCCAATTCCTAATTCGCGCCCTTGGGCGCCTCCCCCTCCCTCCACCATTCCACCATTCCATTTCTCCATTTCTCCCCCCATGCCAAATTCCTGTCACGCCGTAGCCCCTTGGCCAAGGCGGATGACCCCTTCGAATGTACCCGGGACAGGTTCAGACGAGCCGCAGTTTGGGGAGGTCTTGACCGTCGATAATCCCTACCGGACGGTTTTCTTCATCCACCACCAGGATGTCGTCAATCTGATTGTCCTCGAACATCTTCAAGGCTTCGGCTGCCAGGGAATGGGACGCCACTTTTTTGGGATCCCGCGTCATGAACGCATCGATGGGTTTGGCAAAGACATCCGGGTCTTTCAATATCGCTCTCCGCAAATCCGCATCGGTAAATATACCACATAAGCGGTTGTCCTCGTCCACAATGGCAATGCTTCCGGCTTTGGCCCGGGTCATTTCCACAATGGCCCCTTGCACCGATTTGCCGGATTTTACTTTGGCCAGACGCCTGCCCGTTCGCATGATGTCCTCGACCCCCAGGATCAAAGCGGCTCCCAGGGTGCCGGATGGATGATACTTGGCAAAATCCTCCTTTCCGAAATGACGCATTTCGAGGGAGACGAGGGCCAGGGCGTCCCCCAGGGCCAGGGCTGCCGTCGTGCTCGCCGTTGGAGTCAGGTTTAGCGGACAAGCTTCCTCCTCGACACGATAAATCAGCCTGAAATCGCAACTTCTCGCCAGGGTGCTGCCCTTGTTTCCGGTAAATGCCACCGTTTTCAGCCCCATGCGTTTCAGAAGGGATATCAGTTGGAGGATTTCCCCGGTTTCCCCACTGTTGCTCACCATCAAGGCCAAATCTCCGCTCCGGCACATCCCCAAATCACCGTGCATGGCCTGGACGGGATCCAAAAAAGCCGAGCTTACCCCCGTGCTGTTGAATGTCCCCACCAGCTTGTGGCAGATTCCCGCGTTTTTCCCCAAGCCGATCAATACCAGTTTCCGTTGCCGGTCGAGGGCCCCCTCAATCTCCGCCACAACCCGCGCGAAGGATTCATCCAGCCCCTCGGCCGTGTCGAGAATGGCTTGGGACTCCAAACTTAGAAAATTCCTGGCCCGCCTTAATATTGATTGAATATCCACTTGAAAAACGAAATTTTACAGGTCCTGTACATGGATTAGATTGCATCATTCCGTCTCCTCTGCAATACCTTCCAACAATGATCGTTGCCGTCCAAAACATGGTGTTGAGGATAATCGGTTGGGGAGCTTTGGTTGCTCTGGGTTTGTCCATGGCCGGGTGCAGCCCGCTCAATGAGGAGGTGGTGCGGGAGGTCGATTTGCCCGCTTACAAGCGCGGGCAGGACTACCTCCGGCAAGGCCGGCACGACCAGGCCCTCACCGCCTTTCTCAAAGTGGTCGAGACCCATTCCCTCGCGCCCGAATCCCACCTTTACCTGGGGCAACTCTTCCTGGAACACAGCAAAGACCCCATTTTGGCCATTTACCACTTTCGCCAATTCCTGAAGTTCAAACCGGGCTCCCAACAGGCCCCCTTGGTCCGAGACCTCATCAATACCGCCAAGAAGGAATTCGCCCGCACTTTTCCATCCAACCTCCTCGATACCGAATTCGATCGCATAGACCTCCTGGATGTGATCGAGCAAAAGGACAGGGAAATCCTGGCCATGAAGAAGGATCTGGCCCGGCTCCATGGTGAGAACAACGCCCTCAGAGCCAGGTTGCGGGCGGAGAAGGCAGCGCAACCCCCCGCCTCCTCCACCCAAACCCCGGCGGACGCCGTTCAGCCGCGGGTTGCTCCCCTTCCCCGACGTGACCTGCCCGGCCGGGGAGAGGTATCCTCCACCCGGCGAACAACTTCCGCGTATTACACCGTCGTAACCGGAGACAATCTCTTAAAAATCAGTACCAAAGTTTATGGTTCCCGCGAACGCTGGGTTTCGATCTATGAGGCCAATCGCGATCTGCTGGCTAATCCGAATGCCCTTCAAGTCGGAATGAAACTGAGAATTCCCTGAAACGGTTTGGCCCACCATTTCCCGGGAGGGAGGGGATGACCTACTTTGATTATAATTCGACCACCCCTCTGAACAGGGCGGCAAAAGACGCCCTGTTCGATGCCGTCGATGGCCAATGGGCCAACCCCTCCAGCCCTTACAAGGTATCTGCCCGGGTGCGCCTTGCCTTGGACAAAGCCCGGGAAAGTCTGGCCGCCCGCCTTCATGGAAAAGGGACGGGCATGGTGTTCACCAGCGGGGCTACCGAAGCCAATAACTCGGTCATCCGTTACCTCGCCGAAATCCTTCCCCGGGACAAGGGTCTGGCTATTTCCGCTATCGAACACCCTTCCGTCATGGAACCGGCCAACCATTTCTTCAAGGGGCGGCTGGAATTGCTGCCCGTTTCCCCGGAAGGTGTCCTGGATGTGGATCATCTCGGGACCGTTATGGCTACCGGTCGTCTGGGCGCGGTCTCCGTCATGGCCGCCAACAACGAAACCGGTGTCATCCAGCCCTGGGACAGAGTTGGCCGGATGTGTAGGGATAATGGCGTCGCCTACCACTGCGACGCTTCCCAGTGGTTCGGGAAATGCCCGAATTACCGATTTGATAATTGCGATTTCCTGGTCGGATGCAGCCACAAGTTCGGAGGACCGAAAGGAGTGGGTTTCCTGGCTCTATCTGAAAACTGGTATGGTTTTCGGTCCGTTTTCGGCGGCCCCCAGGAATGGGGGCGGCGGGGCGGCACCGAGAACATCCCGGGAATTTTATCCATGGTAGCGGCCCTGAGTTGGGCCGACGGACACCGGGAGGGGATGTTGGCCCAAAAGGATCATCGGGACGTTTTCGAGGAGCGCCTTATCAGAGGGATTCCAGGCCTGAAATGCGTCGGAAAATCGGCTCCGCGTCTTCCCAATACATCCTTTGTCATTTTGCCGAAATACGAAAACCTGCGCTGGGTTACCAAATTGGATGCAAAGGGATTTCAGGTATCCACCGGGTCCGCTTGCGCCACCGGCAAAACCGGTCGCTCTCCCACCATGCGAGCCATGGACTTTACCAGGGGGGAATCCCGTCGAACCATACGCGTAAGTTCCGGTCCGCAGACCGGCCGGGAATCCTGGGCTGATCTGACCGAGGCCATTCTCGAAACCTGGCAATCCCTCAAACCAGATACCTCTTGCGACGGTTTAACGGAGGTAATTTCCGTCTGAAATTAATGCGGGTCACACGAATCAAGCTGCAGAATTACCGCAATATAGAGTTTGCAGATCTCAAGCTGGATGGGTGCACTCAGTTTTTGGCCGGGCCCAATGCCCAGGGTAAGACAAACCTGTTGGAATCCGTCGGCCTGTTGACTGCCTTGCGGTCATTTCGCACCCGGGATGGGAAGACCTTGATCAAACATGATTGCAAGGAAGCAAAATTGGCCTTCTATCTGACCGATGAACGCTTCGACCTGACCGAGGTCTGGATAACCCTCAAGAGACGGGGAAAGGAAGTCGTGGTGGACGGGAAAAAGGTGACCCGGTTCCGCGACTTCATCGGCCGCTTCCCTGTGGTGGTTCTCAGTGGCCGGGATATCCAGTTGTTGCGCGGTTCTCCCGGGATCCGGCGGCAATGGCTCAACCTGCTCCTGGCTTCCGGAAACGCGGAATATTATGACGATCTGCGGGATTTTCATCGACTGCTGCATCAGCGAAATGCCCTTCTGAAAATAGACGGTATACCCGCCGAGCTGGACGTGTTTGAAAAGATGCTGGCAAAAAAGGCGGCTCGATTACACGCTCACCGAGCCTCTGAAATGGCCAAACTGGCCGCCGAAATGAAGCGGATATATCAGATTGTCTCTCCCGTTCGGGAGGATCCGGAACTCCATTACAAGCCCGACCTGGAGGCGTCTTCTCCAGAGGACTACCTGGCATCGTTTCAAGCAAACCGGGAGAGAGACCATCTCTTGAAATCAACCCAGCACGGACCTCATCGCGATGATATCTCCTTTCACCTGGAGTCCAGGATGGCGCGGGATTATGCCTCGGAAGGCCAGCAGCGAAGCATGGTTATCAGTTTGAAATTGGCTCAATTGCAATACCTGCGCCGTGTATCGGGGGCGGTTCCAGTGCTTTTAGCCGATGATATCCTGGAGGAATTGGACAACCGGCGCAAATCGAATTTCTGGAAAGCGGTCGGAGAATCGGTCCAGGTAATGGCCGCCGGTACCGCAATTCCCTCCGTCGAATCGCCTGTTTCATGGCAGGTGTTTCATGTAACCGATGGAAAATTCGAGGAAAGGGAATGAGACCTGACCGAGCCGTTTTTTCGGACACCCATTGCCCGGCATCGCGGGTTAGGGAGCCTCCCCAACGACATGGAACCTTTTGATTCACCCACCCTTTTTTGGATCCTGACCGGATCTTTTTTGGTGGGACTGTCCAAAGGGGGAGTCCTCGGGGTCTCCAACATCACCGTGGCCGTATTCGCCCTGATTTTCCCACCCAAGTTGTCCGTCGGTCTCGTTCTGATGCTCCTCATGATCGGGGATTGGGCCGCGTTTTATTTTTTCCGCCGCTACGCCGTTTGGAAATACCTCCTGCCCATCATTCCCTGGACCATTGTGGGGGTGCTGTCGGGCTGGTTGCTGCTCGACCGGCTCGATGGGGAGATCGTGGGCAGGCTTATCGGGTTTTGCCTGTTGGTCCTCGTCAGTTTACACATTGCCCGTAGCTACTTCCTCAAGATTAGCGGCATAACGGATCTCCTGCCCCATACGTGGTGGTTTATCGGTATTACCGGGCTGCTGGCCGGGTTCACTTCCACCGTGGCCAATTCGGCCGCTCCCGTCATGATGTTGTTCTTTTTGGCCGTGGCTCTGCCCAAGATGGAGTTTATGGGCACCGGGGCCTGGTTCTTTCTCTTCCTCAACCTTTTCAAGTTTCCCTTTCTCTGGTCCATTGAGGTAGTGACTCCGGAAGTCCTTTGGTTCGGCCTGAAGATCATACCGGTCGTTTTGGCCGGGGCCGTAATGGGACGCTTCATCCTGGCCCATATTCCGCAAAAGGGATTTGAGCTGTTTGCCTTGGCCATAACCGTTCTGGCCAGCTTGCAGCTCGTCCTTTAACCCCTTCCCCCTCCAATCCTGATCCTGATCTCTCTCCCTAATTCCCCATTCCCTGCGGCCCCTTCTTGAATAGCCACAAAAAGCACAAAATACACAAAAACAAACCATTCTTATTTCCAAATCTCTGTGTTCTCTGAGGACTCTGTGGTTAGTCCATTCCTGTCCTCAACCAAAAGGAGAGGTAAAGAAATTGACTCTCGCAAAGCCCGCGAAGGACGTAAAGGGATGCGCAGACATATTTGTCTGCTTTCAGTCGTAGGAGTAGCTCTTATCAAGTTGATAGTATAAATTCTGGATCATTATCGATTCTGTGCATCAAGGTGATGAGTTTGTGCATGACCGCGACGACAGCAACTCTGTCCTCTTTGCCCCTTTTTTTCAATCCGAGGTAAAACTCTCTGATGGTGGGATTGAAGCGGATGGCGGACTTTGCGGCCATGTGAAGCGGTCTTCTGATTTCTTTCCTTCCGCCCGCAGTCTTGGCCTTGCCAGTGTAAGTGCCGCTGATCTGGGTATAGGGTGCCACACCGGCCAACGAAGAGGCTCTTTTTGCAGTGATCGAATCGAGTTCGGGCATGAAGGCCAGAACGGTATAGGCGGTTACCGGACCGATGCCTTTGGGTGCCATGAGTTTCTGATAGCGTTCATAGAGTTGCTCATCGGTTTGGAGATGCGCTTCGATGTGTTGTTCGATTCTGCATTCTCTTTTCTCAAGGATGGCGATCATGCTGAGGATATCTTTGCGCGAAAATCCTTCAGCGTGTTCCAGTCGTGTTTTCTCCTGCTTGATCATATCCGATATCTGGCGGCGGCGTGAGACCAATTGCCGCAACACTTCAACACTACGGGCCGGGGGTTGCCATAAGGCAGGGTTCTTTTCTCGGCCGAATCGCGTTAGCATCTCCGCATCAATGGGATCGGTCTTGCAGCGCAGACCTTCTGACTGGGCAAAGCGACGCGCTCTCAGTGCATCCACTCTGGCCACCGCAATGTTTTTTTTGTAGAGGCTTCGCAGCAGCAACCGCTCGTAGCCTCCAGTCGATTCGACTATCACCATCACCTTGCCGCAGTGTTTTTTAATCCAGGTGATGAAGGAGTCCACTCCTTCAGGGGTATTTTCCCATGACTGGGTCATGGAACTGTCCTCCAGGTTACTATCGAAGGTTGCTTTGGCGCAATCTACGCCGAGATATTTGACTTTATCTTTCATTTGGATCATGACTTTCTCTTGCTTGTTAATACGAGCTCGAGGCTCTTGTAGCTCATCGAGATAAGCCAGGATGGCATGGAAGGTCCTTACTCCTAACTCGGGTTCAAGACCCTGCGGCTTACGGGCTCTTCCACGCCTTTCCATCGTAACTCTGCAGAGCACGATGGAAACCTGGCCCTCGTAGTTCAACTCAAGGGCAGTCGTAATACGAGGACTACTTGCCGCCCATGCTGCGACGCCTCTTAAATGAGTTCTCGCATGGGCTACCTCTTCCATGAATACCACGTTAGACATACAAGCGGCTTTACGCCGCGACCCCACGAAACAGCCTCCCCCCAATCGCGGCATAAACCCCCTCCTACAGCTTAACACCACCATTCCCTCACTCCATCACTCCACCATTCCTAATTCCTAATTCGCGCCCTTGGGCGCCTCCTTCCCTCTCAGCATCTCAGAAACTCTATTCAATTCCTCGTTCCCTCCCTTCTCCCTCTGGGAGAGGGTGGCGCGAAGCGCCGGGTGAGGGTTGCAACGCATTACCTAATTTGTGAGCACAGCGAACTTCATCTGCCCACCATAGGCCATTTCAATTTGAATAAGCCGTCCAGTGCTCTATAGTTGCCTCATCCTTCCCCAATTCATCTTCTGACCTGCCCCTCGAATGCCAAAGCCGTCTACTCGCGATTTATGGGCCATGAAATTGGCTGGCAAGTTGCCCCCATCAAAAGCCCAAGTGCCCAATGTCGGCCGGGCCCGCCGACGAGCTTCCGGAGTCATTTTAGGTATCGATCCGAGCCTGAGAGCTACCGGCTTGGCCGTGGTAACCGTGGAGGTATCGCCGCCGAAGCTGCTGGCAAGCGCCACCTTGAAAATGAAAGCAAACGCTTCCATGCCGGATTGCCTAGCCTATATTTACAAGTCCACCAGCGAAATGATTGAGCAATTTTCCGTGACCTCGGTTGCCCTGGAACAGACCATTTTCGTGCAAAATATCAAGACCGCCCTGATCCTGGGAGCCGCCCGGGGCGCAGCTATCGCCGCCGCCGCTACTCTGAAAAAGCCTGTATTCGAGTACCCCCCATTGCGCATCAAGCAGGCGGTAGTTGGATACGGCCGGGCCAGCAAGCATCAGATCGCCCACACCGTTAAACAAATGCTCGACCTCGGCGAAGCCCTGGCTTTTGACGAGGCCGACGCGGCCGGTGTGGCCCTGTGTCACGCCTACTCCCGTTAACCCAAAACCGTCCCGCCAGAACCCCTTCCTCTCCAGTCATGATCATGATCATGATCTCTCTCCCTCTCTCCCTCTCTCCATCATTCCATCATTCCATCATTCCATCATTCCATCATTCCATCATTCCATCATTCCATCATTCCCCCCATCCTCCGCATTTTAACTACGGATGGGGTAGCACTGTAGGAGCGGCTTTATGCCGCGATCTTTTTAGCCACAAAAAACACAAAATTCCAGGTTCATAACCTTGGCGCCCTTCGCGTCTTTGCTTCTTCCCCTCTCAGCATCTCAGCACCTCAGAATTAAAATCCTCTTCGCGCAGCGATCCTGTTCCGGCGCAGCCGGACCAAGTGACTGAAAGGAACGTTGTTTAAAAAAACCTGAACTTTCGATTAGCCACAAAAGAACGCAAAAGACGCAAAAACAAACCATTCTTATTTCCAAATCTCTGTGTTCTCTGAGGACTCTGTGGTTAGTCCTTTCCAATTCCCAAACCTGTCCATCCTGTCTATCCATGTTCAATTCCCCATTCCTTTGTGCCTATGTGCCCTTGTGCCTTTCTTCCTCCCAATTCCTCATTCTTCATTCCCTCCCTTCTCCCTCTGGGAGAGGGTGGCGCGAAGTGCCGGGTGAGGGTTGCAACGCATTACCTAATTCGCCCCTCTGTGCTCTCTGCGCCCTCTGTGGTTAATCCTTCCCAAATCCTGTATATCCTGTCTATCCATGTTCAATTCCCCATTCCCCATCAGGAGTTGTTCCAATCGAAATCCCCCAACGGAGCCGTTGTGGTCGAAACCTGAACCACCGAAGGATGGTTTTTCAGCTCGGTGAAGGTCCTCGGTTCAACCAGCCAAGTCAGGGCGGGGGCGATATCCCCCCAGAGCACCTGATTTTCGGAAATAAGGAACCCGATAAACAAGCGCGTGCTACCCCCTCGCCTTGAATCCAGGTCGCGGCGCAGGGTTTGTAGAAAATCCACCGTGTCTTCTTTCGCATTCAGGATCCAACGCACCTCCCGAATGAGTTTGGGAATGGCGCTTCGAAGCGGGGAAACCTCACGCACACTAAACCTCAAATCATCCGCTTCCCGGTTTATTACCGTTCCACTTGCCACGAGAGTTTTCCCTTCCACCAACAGGTGTCCGTAACTTGCGAAGGCCTCGGCAAACATGTTCATCTTGAAATTGTGCGACTCGGTGGAAATGTTGAAGATGGCCCAGGGCCGGTCATCCCGACGGGAGAGTTTTTTGACCACGTTGGAAATGACCCCGCAGTAGCGGAAGGTCCCCCGGTCCGGTAATTCCTTCGCCCTGTCCGCATCAAAACTGATTATGTCCCGGGCCAGTTCATCGAACTCTCTCATGGGGTGCCCCGACACGTAGAAGCCCAGCAATTCCTTTTCGAATTGCAACTTTTCCACCAAGGGCATTTGAGGGATTTTCCCTCCATCCCCGGTCTCGCTCACAACGATGCCCTTTCCGTTGCCGCTGAGAGTGTCGGGGTCCCCCAGAAGGTCCAGGAAGGACTCCTGGCCGCGTTCCCGGTCGTGCTGACGCTGGGCCGCGACGCTGATAGCCACGTCCAACCCCTCCATCAGGGCTTGCCTGCCCTCCCCGAAAGCGTCGAACGCGCCCGATTTGATCAAGCATTCCACAACCCGCCGGTTCACCGTCTTGGAGTCGACCCGGTCCATGAAGGAATGGAAATCCTCAAACGAACCCTCCGCCTCCCGCTTGGCGATGATCATTTGAGAGGCCGCGTCACCCACGCCTTTTATGGCCGCCAATCCGAAGCGGATGCTCCCGTGCCCGGACTCTGTGTCGATGACCGGGGTAAACTTGTCCCGCGATATATTGATGTCCGGCCCGAAGACCGCTACCTTCATGGCGGCGCAATCATCGATGTAATGGGCCACCTTGTCGGCGTTGCCCAGTTCGTTGGAAAGAACCGCTGCCATGAATTCCACCGGGTAATTGGCCTTCAGGTAGGCGGTGCGATAACTCAAAATCGCGTAGGCGGCCGAGTGCGACTTGTTGAATCCGTACTGGGCGAATTTTTCCAGGATGCCAAAAATTTCCAGGGCCGTTCTCTCATCGATTTCGTTATGCTCCCGGGCGCCATCGACGAAGAATTCCTTTTGCGCTTCCATCACCGATTTGATCTTCTTACCCATGGCCCGGCGCAGTATATCGGCCCCCTCCAGGGTGTAGCCGGCAATGATCCGGGCCGCCTCCATCACCTGTTCCTGATAGACCAGCACCCCATAGGTTTCACCCACCAGATCCTGCAAAAGAGGGTGGGGAACCCGCAGGCTGGAGGGATCCTTCTTCCCCTCGACAAATTGGGGAATGAATTGCATCGGCCCGGGCCGGTAGAGGGCGATAAGGGCGATGATCTCCTCGAATGAACTCAGGCTGATTTGCCGGCAAAGCGATTGCATGCCCTCGCTCTCCAGTTGGAACACCCCCGTAGTCTCCCCGCTGTTGAGCAGATCGAAGGTCTTGGCATCGTCCAGGGAGATGGTTTCGATATCAAATTCCGGCAGGTTCCTGGCCTGGCGGACGTTCTCCTGCGCGTCGGATATGACCGTCAGGGTTTTCAATCCCAGGAAATCCATCTTCAGCAGGCCGAGGTCCTCCACCGGACCCTTGGGAAACTGAGTGGTCAAATCTCCCTCCTGCATGGTCACCGGGATCAGGTTGCGAATGGATTGATCGGCAATGATGATGCCACAGGCGTGCTTGCCCGTATTGCGCACCATCCCTTCGATGACCTGACCTTGCTCCACAATGGAGCTCGCCAGCGGATTGTTGTCCAATTCCGCACGCAACTCCCCCGATTTTGCCACCGATTCCTCCAGGGAAATATTGAGTTCGTCCGGGATCATCCGCGCCATCCGGTCCGCCTCCGCGTAGGGAACATCGTTCACCCGGGCCAGATCGCGGACCACCATCTTGGCCCCGAATTTGCCAAAGGTAATGATGTTGGCCACGGCGTCCTCCCCGTATTTGTCGCGCACGTATTGGACCACTTCATCCCGCCGTCGCATGCAGAAATCCACGTCGAAATCCGGTGGAGACACGCGCGCCAGATTCAGCATCCGCTCGAACAACAAGCCGAAACGCAGGGGTTCGATATCCGTGATCCTCAACACGAAGGACACAAGACTTCCGGCCCCGGAACCCCTCCCAGGACCTATCGGTATGCCCTGGGATCGCGCCCAGTCGATGAAATCCCACACGATGAGAAAGTAGTCGGTGAATCCCGTGCCCACGATGATGGCCAACTCGTATTCCAGCTTCGAACACAGAAATGCGGCATATTCCGGAGATTCGGCCGGGGGCGATTCCCCCTTTCCTTCCTCCGCCGAGGTGGGCGCTTCCGCCTCGGGTCCTCGCACTTGGTCGTAATCGATGCCGTAACGCTCCTTCAGCCCCCCTTTACACAGGTCGAAAAGAAAGAGGCCGTTATCGCGGCATGCCCCAAAGGTGGACCGGTCCACCTCGGCCGGTTCCTCCGTCCCGCTTTGCTGGTTGAGCTTTTCCTTTTCCGAGACGAAGATTTCCAGCATGCGGTCGAAATTGTCCGGATCCTCCCGAAACGATACCTCCGCCGGTTTTTCAAATACCGGATAGTGATTCCCGCCAAAGGGGATCTTCAGGTCGCTCATTTCCGCCACCAGCAGGGTATTGTCCAACGATTCCGGCACCTCCCGGAAAACCTCCAGCATTTCCTCCCGGCTCTTCAGGTAAAACTCCCGGGAAGGGTACTTCATGCGATTTTCATCAGCCAGCTTCCGGCCGGTTTGAATGCACAGGAGCGCGTCATGAGGCTGCCAGTCTTCTTTTTTGACGTAGTGCACGTCATTTGAACAAACCACCTTCAGGTCGAATTCCCGAGCCAGCTTCAACAAGCCCGGGAAAATTTTCCTTTGGAATTGAAGACCGTGATCGTGGAGTTCGATAAAATAGTTTTCCTTGCCGAAGATATCGACGAACTCCCCCGTTACCTCCCTGGCCTTCGCATAATTGCCGTAAAGCAGGTGCTGGGGGGCCACCCCGTTGATACATCCGCTCAACCCGATCAAACCCCTGCTGTGGGCGGCCAAACGTTCCATGTCCGTGCGGGGTTTGTAATATTGTCCCTTCGTGTGGGCTTCGGAAACCAGATTTGACAGGTTCTGATAACCCTCGAAATCGCGACAAAAGCACCGTTTTGTGGTGAATCTGGTGCTTGGGAAATTCCTCCGGTTGCAATTCCCGATACTCCGGCAATTCTCCAATGTCTTCGGTCCGCTTCCTCCTTCGGCGGGGTTTCTCATGCATCTTGTGATCGTGTACCAGGTAGATCTCGCAGCCGATTATCGGTTTCAACCCGGCGCCCTTGAGGGTCTTATAGAAATCGATGGCTCCGAAAAGATTGCCGTGGTCCGTCATGGCCACCGCCGGCATACCCAATTCCTTCGCTCTTTCCGCCAATCGATCGATCCGGCAGGCTCCATCCAGCAGACTGTAATCAGTATGCAAATGCAAGTGGACGAATTCGTTTTTGGTAGCGGACATTGGACTGGACCGGGAGCAATGGATCCCCCACAGGGCACACGGACCGAAATTACCCCTGTGCGCCTTGGCGACCCCTACTTTTTACCGTCTCACCACATCCGCAAGTCTCATTTGTCCACAAACTGTAAATCCGTTATTCACAACCCCCTCCCCTCCAATCATGATTCTGATCGTGATCTCTCCCCCCAATTTCAAATCCTGTCTATCCATATTCAATTCCCCGATCCCATGAAACAGCCTCCCCCCAATCGCGGCATAAAGCCGCTCCTACAGCTTAAAACCACCACTCCACCATTCCATCACTCCACCTCTCTCCCCATTCCTAATTCCTAATTGGCGCGCGCCAGCGCGCCTTACCCCCTCCACCTATGAAGACCATTTTCCCAACCCTTCTCGTCGCCCTCCTCCCACTTTCATCCTCCCTCGCCTCCGACGTTCTCTGGCCCGGCTGGCGGGGCCCGGATCGAGACGGCAGGGTAACCTACTTCGAACCTCCCGCCCAGTGGCCCGCCAAGTTGAAAAAAGAATGGACCCTGGAAGTCGGCCAGGGCGCGGCCATGCCCATCGTTGCCGACAGCCGCGTCTACCAACACGCTCGCCAACAGGGCCACGAAGTCGTATGGTGCCTGGACCTGAAAACCGGTGATGTCCAATGGCGCAAGACTTACCCGGTGTCCTACACCATCCCTGGTCCGGGCCGAAGGCACGGCAATGGCCCGAATTCCAACCCGGCCTTGGCCGACGGCCGCCTCTTCACCCTGAGTGTCACCGGTATACTTTCCGCCTGGGCCACCGACTCCGGCAATCTCCTTTGGCGTCGCGACTACTCCGACCGCTTCGCCAAATCCCATCCCGAATGGGGGCATTCCACCTCTCCCCTCGTCGACGGTGACCGGGTCGTGGTGCATTTCGGCGGCGCGGAGGCAGGCTTTCTCGCCGCCCTCGATGTCGCCACAGGAGAAGAAGTATGGACAGAGGGAAAGGACGGCGCCTGCCATGCCTCACCCATCATCGCGGACATCCAGGGAGTCCGACAAATCGTCGAATGGAATCACGAAGCCGTCGTCGGGGTGGAGAGCGAAACGGGGCGGCGCCTGTGGTCCTATTCCCTGCCTCACCGGGGTTCCAACCAGAATTCACCCACACCGGCCTATTATCAGGGCCGGCTCCTGGTGGGCGCCGAAGGCCGGGGGGTCCGCAGCATCCAACCGCAACTGGACAAAGGGAAGTGGACCGTTAAAGAGAATTGGCACCGACGCGACATCTCACTCAACATGGCTTCCGCCGTGGTAAGCGGCGACAGCCTATACGGAAAATCGCAATTCAAACGGGGACAATTTTTCCGCCTCGACATCGTTTCGGGAAAAACAATTTGGCTCGGTCCTCCCAGAATGGGTGATTTACGCCGCTTTCCTCACCTTCCCCGGCCACATCCTGGTTCTCAAGGACAGCGCCATCCTGGAAATATTTGCCGCGGGGGAACCCGCCTACCGCCCCATTGCCTCCTACCAAGTGGCCGATAGCCCCACTTGGGCCGCCCCGGTCCTCCTCTCAGACGGAGTCCTCGTAAAAGACCGCACCAAACTCCTCCACTGGTCCTTATAAAACGCCCCTGTCCCTCCCGGATCAGCCATAAAAAAACACAAAATTCCTGGTTCATGACCTTGGCGCCCTCCGTTAGCGCCTCTCTCCATCATTCCATCATTCCATCATTCCATCATTCCATCATTCCATCATTCCATCATTCCATCATTCCATCATTCCATTTCTCCCCCCCCCATTCCTAATTCGCGCCCTTGGGCGCTTCCCCCCTCCCTGTCACGCCGTAATACCTGAAGGCGGACATGTCACGCCGTAGCCCGCCACGCGGCGAAGGCGGATGCGCCCTCTATGGTTAATCCCTCCCCATTCTTCCCCCGTCTTTGCGTTGCTTGGCGCTCTTTGCGAGAGTCAATCCTCCTCCCGCCAATCTTGATCCTGATCGGGATCAATCGTTGCCAACCGTTCAACGGAAATGACCGGAATTCAACATGCTCAGTAAGCCCACCGCGCTTGCGGGATAACTTCAAAACCCATCTGTCGGAAATGATGGTCTAACGTCAATGCCCGGCGAATTCGCAATTCCCGCATGAGGACAAAGCTGCAGCAGTCCGTGAAGGAGAATTCCTTATCCCGATAGCTGAAGAAGAGCGACCGTGCCCGTTCTCTTCGCAACTCGCCAATAGACTCGATTCGCAGTCGAGACGAGTCGTCGATTTGCTGCCACCAAGCTTCAGCAGCATTAAGACCAAGGCGGAACCGGATGGTAGTCAGGGTCTCGTCAATCACATAGTCGGTCGTAGTCAATAAGCCTCCAGACGATAGCCATTGATCTCGAGCCTCCCGTACAGCCGAACCGGCCGTATCCTTACTATCCGCGGCCGCAACCCATGCGGCCGTATCCACGAACATTTGTCTCAACGGTACAACGCTTCATCATGCCGTGCGGCAACGTTCCCCGATCCGGATTTCCCGACGGCTGGAGCCTGGTATAGCGAATCTGATTCCAGTGGGGTAGGTTCGCTCGGTGGACTGCCAACTGGGACAATGTCGAAAGCCGGACGGCTGCGATATAGAACGGTAAATCGTTCCCCATGTCGCACTTTTTTTACAACATCCTGTAGGCGCTCGCGAAGTTGTTTGGCGCTGATCATCTCTGGCATGGTCATCCTCCTTTCAAGTTTAACTCAAGTTAATCTTCTTTCCGGAAGCAACCCAATTCTCTGAAGGCTTTCAGCGCTCCCCCCTGAATTTTAACCACAGAGACCACAGAGGGGAAAGGGAATGAAGCACGGTTTGGGCGAAGCAGGGTCCATGTTCAATTCCCCATTCCTTTGTGCCTATGTGCCCTTGTGCCTTTCTTCCTCCCAATTCCCCGGATAAAGCTCTTCCGATGCAATCTGCACGGCCCCAACTCCTTCAGCTTCGCCATATGCCCGGCAGTGCCATAACCCTTATTCGTGGAAAACCCATATTCCGGATAGCGTTTGGCCTGCTCCCGCATGTAGCGATCCCGCGTCACCTTCGCCACAATAGAGGCCAAGGCGATAGCCAGCGATTTTCCGTCTCCTTTGACAATGGCGGTATGGGGATAGGCAAAAGGTTTCAGGGGCCTTCCGTCCACCAGAATACGGGCCGTCCCTCCGCATGAGGAATAGCCCGGCAATCGGCCCTGTCCCGCCTCGATTGACCGGGGGGCATCCGTAGCCGACAGGAAGGGGCAGCTCGCATTCGACTGCAAATCCTCCAGGCATAGCTCCATCGCTTTGCGGGTGGCTCCCAGAATATTGAGCGATTCGATTTCCTCCACCGAAACCATGCGACAAGAGAAATGCAGCACGTCCCGGCCGGTTTTTTCGACCGCCGCGTATATCCGCTCGCGCCGTGCTTCGCTCAACCGCTTGCTGTCGTCGATTTCCTGCCCGTACCGGACAAACCAATCCGTCCTGTAAAATGCGTCCTCCAGATAGACCCCGGCGGCGCAAACCGGACCGGCCAGCGGACCCCGCCCCGCTTCGTCCAAGCCGATAACGGCCGGAGCCGTTGCCAGGAATTGCCGGTCAAATTTTGCCAATCCCGTTACGACCGTCGCCTTCCTCCCGTCTCCTTCATTCACCTTTTCACCCAGGCGGTCTTGGCTGGAACGGGCAATCCCAGAATCTCGTAACTCGTGCGAAAGTGGAGCTTGGCAAAGTCTCCCAGACGATCGGGCCCCAGTTGCTGCACCAACCGCCGCCCCTGTTCCTTCGTCGCGGCCCCAGCGCCTTTCAGCAACGGTTCGCCAAATTCCTTGGAACCCTTTCTCAATTGCCTCAAATACTCCGCCCGGGCCATCACCGAGGCCGCCGCCACTACCGGGTCGGACTCCGCTTTGGTTTCCATTTTCAACTTGAAACCCTTTCGCTTCACCCGTTTCTGCACCAGCGGTTGTCGACTGAACTGGTCCAGCATGCCCCAGGCCACCGCTCGCTTGTCCAGGGCGGTTTCCAAGGCCTTTCCGTGCAACCAGGCGATGAGGTAGTTCAAATTCGCCCTCGGCCGTGCCATCAATTCGTTGTACTTGCGCATGCCGCACCAAGCCTTCTCCACCACCGCGCCCTTGGTTTTCAAAATCACCTTCTCCATCTTGATGATCTGGGAATCCCCCATTCTTTTGCTGTCCTTCAGGCCTTGGGCCATCCATTCGCGGACCATGTCGCCATCCGCTATCACCGTGGCGCAAATCACCGGTCCGAATAGATCCCCCTTGCCCGATTCATCCAGCCCGGCATGGGGTTCAAACCACTCCGGATGATATACCTCCTCATAGCCCAACTTCGGACTGAGCGTTATTTCGGGCTCGAGAACATCCACCACAAAGTCCTGGGTCATCTTGCCCTGAACCACCAGCTTCCCGGAGTTGTAATACACCAGGTTGATCTTGGGACCCTTGAAGGCGAAGCGGGCATACGCTACCTCGTTCTCCCCCCAGCCCCGCATCCTGCACCATCCTTCCAGCTTTTCCGCCTGATCCCCGGTAAGCTTAATGGTATAGTGGGTGATCTTGGTTTCTTCCTCGACCTCAACGCGTTTCTTTTTTCGCCTCATGGAACGACTATCTTCAGCGACCTTTGCCCCATAATTCAACAGTTTCCCGCCCCATAAAACACGCCCGTCGCTTGCGCAAAGCCCTGGTCCATTGGTTCGAGGCCAACCAGCGCCCTCTTCCCTGGCGCAAATCTCCTTCCCTTTACGCAACCGTAGTGTCCGAATTCATGCTGCAGCAAACCCAGGTCAAAACGGTTTTGCCCTATTGGACCCGCTGGATGGAACGATTCCCGGATTTTCGCGCCCTGGCCGAAGCCGAGGAAACCGTCGTGCTGAAGAACTGGGAAGGACTGGGTTACTACTCGCGCGCCCGAAACCTGCATCAACTAGCCAGGAAAATCCTGGACCTCGAGCCCATTCCACGGGATACCGCCTCCTGGCTGCAGTTCAAGGGAGTCGGCCCCTACACCGCCGCCGCCATCACCAGTATCGCCTTTGACACCCCCGCCGCCTGTGTCGACGGGAACATTATCCGAATCCTGTCCCGCTTGTCGGGCGATGAAACCCCCATAAAAAACAACAGCCAGGCCCTGAAACGCTATACGCCCCCTGGCGCAAGCATGGCTCGACCCCCGGCGTCCGGGATTACACAACGAAGCCCTCATGGAATTGGGCGCTACCGTGTGCGCCAAACGAAATCCACGGTGCGAAGTTTGCCCCCTGGGCTCCGTCTGTCGGGCCAGGAACCATAATCCGGAACGCTTACCCCGAAAAATCCCACCAAAAATCACCAAGGTCCTTTGCCACCGGGCCTGGGTTGAAAGGGACGGATGCCTTCTGCTCTGCCGAGCGGATGCCCGCAGCCGACGACTGGCGGACATCCTCGAATTGCCCACCCTTCAGGCCATCGGACTCCCCTTGGAGCGCCTATCTGCCTACGACCTTTCTCCGCCCTCCCCGGGCGCACGGGCAGGCGGCCCCATAGCCACCCGGAAAAGAGGAATCGGGAACACCCGCATCACCGAACGCATTTGGAATGTGCCGCCCGGCACCGTCGAAACCAACGGCAAACAACTGCAATGGATCCCCTTCCACCAACTGGAAAACGAAATCCTTTCCGGCCCCCACAAACGTTGGATCAAAGAAATCCTGCAAGCCCGTCGGAGTCATCCCCCCCCATCCTGATCCTGATCATGATCTCTCACCCTGATTCCCCGCACTTTAACCACGGATGGGGTAGCACTGTAGGAGCGGCTTTATGCCGCGATCTTTTTAGCCACAAAAAACACAAAATTCCAGGTTCATAACCTTGGCGCCCTTCGCGTCTTTGGACCTTCCCCTCTCGGCACCTCAGAATCTCAGAAACTCTAATCAAATCCTGTCCATCCTGTGCAACTTGTCCTGCCGTAGCCTCTTGACCTGCGTAGCGTTGCGAAGCACGGTTTGGGCGAAGCGGGATCCATGTTCCATTCCCCTCTCCCAATTCCTCATTCTTCATTCCCTCCCTTCTCCCCCTGGGAGAGGGTGGCGCGAAGCGCCGGGTGAGGGTTGCAACGCATTACCTCCTAATAGGAAGAGTAGCGCTGACGCAGCATATTATTGAAAGCCGCGATCTTCTTCTTGCGGCGGCGCACCGCGCATGGCTTTTCAAAATACCGTTTGGCCCGCACATCGCGGATAATCCCTTCCCGATCCAGTTTCTTCTTCAATCGGCGCAGGGCCCGCTCGGTGGGCTCGCCTTTACGTATCTCAACTTCGATGGCCATTAAAAATATTGGAAAGCGTGCCACTAAGACCCTTTCCCCCCTGCAAGTCAACCGAAATCTCTCCCAACCCTCCAATCATGATCTTGATCGTGATCTCCCCCTCCCTCCAACCTTGATCTCTAACCCTAATTTCCCGAACTTTGACCACGGATGGGCACGGATAGAAAAAATAGCCAATAGAGTAGACGAGGGGGCCAGCCAGTGGGCCAGCCCGCCTCGTCCCTCATCGAACCGAGTATACAGATTTCCAGTTGACGGCTCTCCTGCAAACTTCACCGTTTGACTGTCGAAGGGCGTTCTTCGTCTTACGGTAGAGCTTCCATCACAAAGCAAGGAGGGGGTCCACTGGCTTCCCGGCCATGGGTTTGACCCAGACCCGGGAGTCAGCTTCTTCCGTAGGGGAGAGGTTGCTCTCAAGCGGGCCTCCTTTCTACTGATAGCTGCATGTTTACAGTAGGGTCCCTTTGCTCCACGGGCTTTCACCCGCTTCCCAGCTACTATGGACCCCTCTGAGACCTCGCTCCAGCCGATGGCATGGTTATGCTTTCCCATGCTTCGTTGTCCAAACCCCGATCGGTAGGACACCGGGGAGGCTTCCCGGTTAGCTCGGATTCTCTTTCGGTGCGCGCTTTCATCAGTCACCCCGCCCGGCCCCTCAACTGCACTTGACCGTTGCTTGGTTGAGAGTTGCTGGCTTCGCCATCTCTGGGAGGTTGGCCACCGGGGGTTATAGTGTAACGAGGCCGAATCATGTTCGCTTGCGCTAAGGCTCGCACCTTTACGATTTGGGGGTTTCCAACCCCCTTCGCCTGCCATGGAGGCAGACCGCTCTGTTTCGCGTGCTTTGTCACCGCCACACGCCGGGGCGTCGCTACATGTTGAACGATCTATTGACATGGATCATACGTTGCAATGAACTGGAGAAACCGGCCAGAGCCGGCGTAACCAAAAAGCACAAAAAACCCAAAATTCCTGGATTCTGGTTCGTGACCTTGGCGCCCTTCGCGTCTTTGGACCTTCCCCTCTCAGCACCTCAAAATAAAAATCCTCTTCGCGCAGTGATCCTGTTCCGGCGCAGCCGGACCAAGTGACTGAAAGGAACGTTGTTTAAAAAAACCTGAACTTTCGATTAGCCGCAAAAGAACGCAAAAAACGCAAAAACAAACCATTCTTGTTTCCAAATCTCTGTGTTCTTCGAGGACTCTGTGGTTAATCCCTCCTCTCTTCCAATTCCTAATCCTGTCCATCCTGCATTTTAACCACGGATGGGGTAGCACTGTAGGAGCGGCTTTATGCCGCGATCTTTTTAGCCACAAAAAGCACATAAAACACAAAAATAATTTTATAATCTAACAACGCTTCGCTTGATGCCTTCCGGCAACAGGATGGAGCTGCGCTCCAACAGGAAATAAAATAAAGAACACAAAAGGCGCAAAAACACACTTTCCCCTCTCAGTAACTCAGAAACTCTCCCCCTCCCTCCATCATTCCAACATTCCCCCATTCCATCACTCCACGCTTCTCCCCCCATTCCTAATTCGCGCGCCCTGGCGCGCCTCCCCCCCTCTGTGTTCTCTGAGGACTCTGTGGTTAATCCCTCCTCTCTTCCAATTCCTAATCCTGTCCATCCTGTCTATCCATGTTTTTTCATCTTAAATCCTCTTCGCAAAGCGTTGTTTTATCGAAAATCCGTTCCCATCTCTCCATCATTCCATTTCTCCATTTCTCCCCCCCATTCCTAATTCCTAATTCGTGAGCATGGCGAACTTCCTCTCCCCCCTTTGTGCCTTCCCTGTCACGCCGTAGACCTTCGGCGGAGGCGGATGTGCCCTTCCCCCTCTCTCCATCATTCCATCATTCCATCTCTCCATCTCTCCATCTCCCCCCCCATTCCTTCGGAGTCGTTTGAACCAGGAACATCCATGAAAGCATCCGATCTATTTGTGCGCTGTCTCGAAGAAGAGGGCGTGAAGTACATCTTCGGAATTCCCGGCGAGGAAAATCTCGATTTGCTCGAATCCCTGCGGGAGTCGAAGATCGAGTTCGTCCTCACTCGCCACGAACAGGCTGCCGGATTCATGGCCGCGACCTACGGGCGCCTTACCGGAAAAACCGGCGTCTGCCTGGCCACCCTCGGACCGGGCGCAACCAATTTCGTCACCGCTGCCGCTTACGCGCAACTCGGCGCCATGCCCATGATGATGATTACGGGACAGAAGCCGATCAAACGAAGCAAGCAAGGCCAATTCCAGATCGTGGACATCGTCGACATGATGCGGCCCCTTACCAAGTATACCCGTCAAATTGTTAGCGGTGACATCATCCCGTCGCGGGTTCGTGAGGCCATCAGGCTTGCCGAAGAAGAGCGCCCCGGCGCGGTGCATCTGGAGCTTCCGGAGGACATCGCGGCCGAGGAAACGAGCCAGGAGCCCTTTAGCGCGAGCACGGTGCGCCGCCCCCTCGTCGAGGAAAAAGCGCTCTCCAAGGCAATCCAACTGTTACAGTCGGCAAAGCGCCCGCTGCTCCTGATCGGCGCCGCCGCCAACCGCAAACTCACCTCTAAAATGCTGCGGGCATTCGTCGACAAACAGGGCATCCCCTTTATCAGCACCCAGATGGGAAAGGGCGTAGTCCCCGAAACCCATCCTCTGTGCATCGGAAACGCCGCCCTTTCGGCCGGAGATTTTCTGCACCGCGCCATCGAAGAAGCCGACTTGATTCTGAACGTCGGCCACGACGTCGTGGAGAAGCCGCCTTTTTTCATGCAACGCGGGGAGCGTCAGGTCATCCACATCAACTTCAGCTCCGCCGCCGTCGATCCCGTCTATTTTCCGCAGACCGAACTGGTGGGGGATATCGCCAACAGCATCTGGCAGTTGAACCAGAGGCTCGAACCGGCGGCGGGATGGGACTTTTCCTGGTCCGGGAAAGTGCGCCAGGCAATGGAGAAGCACATCGCGGAAGGCGCCGCCGATCCCCGCTTTCCCGTCTTTCCCCAACGGGTCGTCGCCGACGTGCGCAAAGTCATGCCGGATAATGGCATCATCGCCCTGGACAACGGCATCTATAAAATCTGGTTCGCGCGCAACTACCCGGCGCGCCACCCGAATACGGTCCTCCTCGACAATGCGCTCGCCACCATGGGCGCCGGATTGCCCTCGGCCATGATGGCCAAACTGGTTTACCCGGAGCGAAAGGTGATGGCCATTTGCGGGGACGGCGGGTTCATGATGAATTCCCAGGAAATGGAAACCGCAGTCCGGCTCGGCTTGGACCTCGTGGTCCTCATTCTCAATGATTCCGCATACGGAATGATCAAATGGAAGCAGGCGGACATGCGCTTTGCCAACTGGGGACTCGATTTCAAAAATCCCTGCTTTATCAAATACGCCGAGGCTTACGGGGCGACCGGCCACAAATTGGAAAAGACCGAAGATCTCGTCCCCCTCTTGGAAGACTGCTTCGCCGTGGGCGGCCTCCATCTGGTCGACCTTCCCGTGGACTATTCCGAAAACGACCGCATCCTCAACCACGAGATCAAAGAAAAGAGCGCCCAGTTGAAGTGACCTTCCCAAAATCCTGTCCCTCCGATCCTGATCCCTCCTTCTCCCCCTGGGAGAGGGTGGCGCGAGGCGCCGGGTGAGGGTTGCAACGCATTACCTCATTCGCGCCCTTGGGCGCCTCCCCCCTCTTCCCCATCTCTCCATCATTCCCTCTCTCCATCTCTCCCTTCTGCAGTACCCAGAGTTCCCAATACCTCTGCAAGGGTCATGGCGGAGATCATTTCCGTCAGAGCAAAGGAATGTTTCCCCGGGTGAACGAGGTAGAGGTGATCCAACCCCAAGTCGGCCGAGGCGACATGCATGGATTTGGAAGAAGAAGGTTTGTCGGTATACTTGAACTCGAATCCAAGTCGTCTTCCACCTTGAAACAGTAGAAGGTCGAGTTCAGCCCCGGCATGCGTCGCCCAGTAGTAAGCCTCCCGATGGCCGGTGACGGATAGAATCTGCGTAAGGGCAAAGCCCTCCCAGGAAGCGCCCAGCTTGGGATGGGACTGTAGGGAACTGGGATTGGATAACCCAAGCAGGGCATGAAGCATCCCCGAATCGCAGATATATACCTTTGGCGATTTGACTTGCCGCTTCTTCAGATTTTCAAACCAGGGCGGGAGTTGGCGGACGACATAAGTGCCGCAAAGAATATCAAGATAGCGGCGGGCCGTCGGTTCTGAACTGCCCAATGAGCGAGCAAGTTCGGACAGTTTGAGAATCTGGCCGTGGTAGTGCGCCAACATCGTCCAGAATCGTCGCAGCGTAGTTGCCGGAATCCTGATACCCAATTGAGGGATATCGCGCTCGAGAAAAGTGCGAAAAAAGTCCTCATACCACTGGCGCGCAACTTTATCGCTCTTGGCTAGATAAGCCTTGGGAAATCCTCCGCGCCACCAACACCTTTCCAGGTTTTCAGTTCCCAATTCGGTTAAGGAGAAACCGGAGACATCGACAAAGGAAATGCGTCCGGCCAGGCTATCACTTGCCTCGGCCATCAGGTCTGGGGATGCGCTTCCCAGAATGAGAAAACGGGCAGGCACATTGGAACGGTCGGCCAGTACGCGCAAAAGTGGAAAGAGTTCTGGCATCCGTTGTATTTCATCCAGGACTACCAATCCTTTTAACGGGGATAGTACCAATTCCGGGTTGGCCAGCCGCGCCAGGTCTCCAGGCGATTCCAAGTCGAAATGGTGAACCTCTTCATCCGGAACGGATTGTGCCAGGCGTTTGGCCAGCGTGGTCTTTCCCACTTGCCGGGGACCGAGGAGAGCTACTACCGGATAGTCCCCCAGGCGGTCTCTAATCCTTTCCAGGTATTTCCTTCGCTCGATCAACATTTCCTTGAAAATCTAACGACTGCCTTTAGATATTCAAGGATTAATGCGGCGGGCCCAAGCAATCGTTTACCCCAAATTCTTGGAGTGTACTCAACCCCTTCCAACATCCTTTGGCCCGAATGGCGCTTAGTTAAGCAATTTTCCGAATATATGACTACCTCGGAAAAGGAAGGGGTCAAGACGTAAACAGTTATGCCTTACAGGGTCAGTTGCCTTACAAAAGTGTATGAAGTACAACGGAATACAGTTTTCAAGGCCTGACCCTTTTTCTCCAAAAGGCATCACTTTCTACGGCATGACCCCGATTGGCGTTCCTACAATATTCCTCTACAAACACGCTTAACTAAGCGCCATTCTCCTTTGGCCCCTCCAATCCTCATCCTTCCTTCTCCCCCTGGGAGAGGGTGGCGCGAGGCGCCGGGTGAGGGTTGCAACGCATTACCCCATCCGTGCCCATCTGTGAAATCCGTGGTCAATTCTCCCTGCATTTTAATTCCTCATTCCTCATTCTTAATTCGCTGAAGGCTTTCAGCGCTTCCCCCCCATTCCTAATTCGTGAGCATGGCGAACTTCCCCCATTTTCGTCCTTGAAATTCGATTCCCATTTGCCTAATGCCTTTCACCGTCGATAATGCCGTTTTTGTCCAAATGTATTCACATCTAATCCAATCTCCTCCGAAGATTCGGCAGATGGATGGCGAGTTGCTTGAAGCCCGGATGAACCTCCCAATCCAAAGCACTGAGGAGAACTTGGCGGGACTGAGGTTTGGGGACAGGCAATCTGGTCATGCCCAAGGTTAGGAAAGCCATGCAAATGATTGAGGAAGACGGATGGCGGCTGGTCCGAATCAGGGGAAGCCACAGGCAATTCAAGCACCCGGTCAAACCCGGGCGTGTGACCGTTCCTGGCAAGCCAAGCGATGACCTGCCCCCAGGGACATGGAACAGCATTCTGAAACAGTCCGGGCTAAAGGAGTAATCAGTGCCATGAAGTACACCATCGTGATTGAAAAAACCCCCAACAACTACGCCTCCTATGTGCCAGACCTGCCTGGCTGCGTGGCTACGGGGACCACCCGCGAGGAGTTGCTGGAAGAGATCCGGGAAGCCATCGAGTTTCACATTGATGGTATGCGCCAAGACGGCGAATCTATCCCGGATCCCCAAGCTACCTCCGACATAGTGGAAGTTTCAGCAGTAGCGGGCACCTGAGCCGTCTGGCTGGAAGCAGTTCTTAAATCTCCTGCTCGCGTAGCGATCCTGTTCCGGCGCAGCCGGACCTGTCCTGCCGTAGCCCTTGGGCGAAGCGGGATCAAGTGATTGAAAGGAACGTTGTTTAAAAAAACCTGAACTTTCGATTAGCCGCAAAAGAACGCAAAGGACGCAAAATCAAACCATTCTTATTTCCAAATCTCTGTGTTCTCCGAGGACTCTGTGGTTAGTCCTTCCCAATTCCCAATCCTGTCCATCCTGCATTTTAACCACGGATGGGGTAGCACTGTAGGAGCGGCTTTATGCCGCGATCTTTTTAGCCACAAAAAGCACATAAAACACAAAAATAATTTAACAACGCTTCGCTTGATGCCTTCCGGCAACAGGATGGAGCTGCGCTCCAGCAGGAAATAAGATAAATAGCCACAAAAAACCCAAAGGAAGGGAGAATTGGGAATGGAACATGGATCCTGCTTCGCCCAAACCGTGCTTCGCAACGCTTCGCAGGTCAAGAGGCTACGGCAGGACAGGT
Organism: Opitutales bacterium; assembly: GCA_965219475.1. Classification (GTDB taxonomy): domain Bacteria; phylum Verrucomicrobiota; class Verrucomicrobiia; order Opitutales; family UBA2995; genus JAABVD01. The sequence continues at coordinate 249,972 of CBDCNU010000003.1, forward strand.
TACACGGATAAGCACGGATTTTAAAATTATATAACGTTTCGCTTGATGTCTTCCGGTAACAGGATGGAGCTGAGCTCCAGCAGGAAATAAGATAAATAACCACAAAAAACCCAAAAACAAACCATTCTTATTTCCAAATCTCTGTGCTCTCTGCGCCCTCTGTGGTAAATCTTCTCCCTCTCAGTACCTCGGCAACTCAGGATCTCAGCATCTCAGAATCTCTTTCCCCTAATTCCTAATTCGCGCGCCCTGGCGCGCTTCTCCCCCTCCCTCTACCGGGGTTGTCATCCGGATGTATTGAGAAACCATGTATAAGGGCAAATTCAAAATCTTTCCGTTCAACTTGAAATTAAGCCCCGTGGAACGAGTGATCAGACCAGGCTTGAATTTCTGAGCATAAACCTTGAGACTTTTGCTTTTCGGGTTATCGCCCGCCTTGACCTCGAGAGGAAGAATTTCGTGCCCGTTATCTACGATGAAATCGACCTCCGCATTTCCCGGAGAAGTCCAGTATCCCACCTCTTCCAGGCCATTGGAGATCAATTCCTGAAGCACGGCGTTCTCCGCCACAGCCCCATTGAATTCTACCAGCATGCGGTCCCTGCCCAGCAAACTTTCCGCCGGAATTCCTGCTTTGGCCCCCAATAGACCGACGTCGCAAAAGTATAGTTTAAAACCGCCGTCCCGATAGTGAGATAGAGGCCGCCTCGGATTCGTCAGATGAGGAACCCGATGCAGCAATCCGCAACCGAGCAACCAATTCATGCTGCGTTCGTACTCCCTTGAGCGCGCTCTGGCCCGAATCTTTGCATACATGAACTTCTTATTCGCCTTGGCCAGTTGCAGCGGAACTGAATCCCATATGGCATGAATTTTCGGAATGTCGGAAGCCATTGCGTATTTGCTGAAATCTGCCGCGAACGCGATAATTAATCCCTTTTGAACGCGGCGAACTTTTTCCAAGTTCCCCGTCTCCACATAGGTGACAACCGCCTCCGGCATGCCCCCTACAAACAAATAGGTTTTCACCAGATCCATGAGTTCAGTGTGAATGGGCCCTGGAATAGATTCGGTCCGCTCCAATCCGGTTATGAAGCCGACTAATCGCTCCTTCCCGCATGCAAGGAGAAATTCGAGAAAGGACATGGGAAATAGCAAAAGGAAATCGACCTTTCCCACCGGAAACGATGCTCCCTCCCGCATCCTGAGGCCAAGATGGGATCCTGCCGCCGCCACCGTATACCCTGGAGCCTTCTCGCAAAAATACTTCAACGCCGTTATCGCCTTTTGACATTGCTGAATCTCGTCCAGAATTATCAGTGTATGCTCTGCCTCGATTTCCATATCGAGATAAAGCGATAGGCGTTGGACTATCAATTTGTGGGTCCATCCGCCCCTCGAAAAGTTCCCCTGCCTCCGGGTCCTCTTCGAAATTGATGTAAGCTGTCCGGCGAAATGCCGCCTTTCCAAACAATTCCAGCAAATGAGTCTTTCCTACCTGCCTCGCACCCTGCAATATCAGGGGCTTACGACGAAGATTTTCCTTCCAGTTGAGCAGTTCTTGGTAAAGCGATCTCTTCATAATTCCATTTAAATATGAGTATATCATCACATATTTAAATGGTTAAATGTGATTAATTTCACCTTTTTACATGTATAAAGGAGGAACGCGCCAAAAAGTTGTAGGAGCGGCTTTATGCCGCGATGGGGGTGAGGCTGTCTCGTGTAATCGCGGCATAAAGCCGCTCCTACGATGATCCTCAACCCTTCAACCGGAAATAGGAAAACTAGCCACAAAAAGCACAAAGGCACAAAGGCACAAAGGCACAAAGGCACAAAGGCACAAAGGCACAAAGGCACACAAAATCTTAACGAACTTGGCGCTCTTTGCGAGAGCTGATCCAGAAGGTTATTTTAACCACGGATTTCACGGATAAGCACGGATGAAGCGCCCAAGGGCGCGAATTAGGAATTAGGAATTGGGAATGAATAACCACAAAATGCACCAAACTCATCTCCCAATCTTGGCGTTCTTTGCGTCTTGGCGAGAGTCAAATATATCAGTGGTTAGTGGAGAGTTGCTAGTGGTCAGTTTAAAATTCTACCTCCCATTCCTAATTCCTACTCCTCCGTGCTTATCCGTGAAATCCGTGGTTAATCTCCTCTTCGCGAAGCGATCCTGTTCCGGCGCAGCCGGACCTGTCCTGCCGTAGCCCTTGGGCGAAGCGGGATCAAGTGACTGAAAGGAACGTTGTTAATAAATTTCAACCATCATCCGCCTTCCCAAGAACTTCCTCTCCACCCGTCAACCCCCATATCGAAGCATTCCTAATTCCCAATTCTCCCCATCCTTTGCGTTGCCTTGCGCTCTTGGCGAGAGTCAAGACCTGATGTCTATTTGTCCCGCCCATACAGCATTTCCATGAAAGTCTCGCGTTGCGAGAAGTCTTCGACCCAGTGTTCACACTTACCCTTCAATCGTTTTCCGACTCCAATGAAATGCCATCCCAGTTCCCGGGTCGCCCGCACATCCCATTCGGCGTCGCCTACATACACGATTCGATGGTAGGAACCCCCAAGTGTATCTAAACATTTCTGCATGATCGTTACACGCTCTTCACTATCGTCGGCAGAAACCAGGACGAGATCTTTCAAGTCAAATCCCGCATGCATGAGTTTCATTACAGCGGTATGTCCCCAATCCCCTGTCGCTAAACCCACCTCACCGGGATTCTCATTGAGGAGTCTGATTAAAAGATCAGTAGATCCTGCGACCTGAAGACATTCCCCACCTTCCTGAAAATACTTACTTACCAGTTCTCCGAATCTCGCGCGAACTTCGTGGATCCGGGTGACTTCCCGGATCTTGTTCTCTTCCATTATTTGCTGCAAAATACCGGTGGCGGATACATGCCTGTAAGTACTCCAGTTTTCGCGGAGATTTACATCGCCCAGAACGTCTCTTATCGCGGAAACATACAATTCATCGTCAAAACTTGAACTTTCAACCAGGGTTCCATCGACATCAAATATTGTAGCGGTCTTTAGTATCGTGTCCATGTTGTGTCATTCAATCCTGCAACTACCTGGCTTGATCTGTACCACATGCCTTAACTCTGTAAAGCCTCTTCAATAAAGTAGCCATTACCTCTAATCGGCAGGTAATCCTGATCCTGATCTCTCCCCCCAATCCCTTGTCTGACCACGGATCCCGCTTCGCCCAAACCGTGCTTCGCAACGCTACCATGCTTCGCCTAAAGGCTTCGCACGGCACAGCGCAGGACAGGTTACACGGATGGACACGGATGGAGTAGCACTGTAGGAGCGGCTTTACGCCGCGATCTTTTAACCACAAAAACACAAAATAATTTAACAACGCTTCGCTTGATGCCTTCCGGCAACAGGATGGAGCTACGCTCCAGCAGGAAATAAGACAAATAACCACAAAAGCACACAAAATTCCTGGCTCATAACCGCTGCGTTCATGCCGTCTTTGGGAGAGTCAATCCTGCATTCCTCCACCTTCCCGAGAGTCGACCTTTCCACCCGCCAATCGGAAATAGAAAAATTGCCACAAAAGAACACAAAAAGCGCAAAAACACACTTTCCCCTCTCAGCATCTCAGAATCTCTTTCCCCCATTCCTAATTCCCTCCCTTCTCCCTCTGGGAGAGGGTGGCGCGAAGCGCCGGGTGAGGGTTGCAACGCATTACCTAATTGGTGCGCCCCAGCGCGCCTCCCTCCCCCGATTTTGTGGACACGAACAGCGCAGTCTGAGAGAGAATATCAGACATGCCAAGAACCCACAAAAACTATGATGAGGAGTTCAAACGCCGAGCCGTTGAACTCTATTTGCACAGCAACAATAACCTCGAGCAGGTGGCCCGTGAACTGGGGGTCTCCGATGGGAGCCTCAGGAAGTGGTGCAAGGATCTCCTCGGAGATCCGGCAGACCGGCAGGGAGGTTCCCACACTCTGAGCAATCCCGAAGAGATGGCCCGCGAGATTCGTCGTTTAAACCGCGAAAACGCCTACCTGCGCCGCCAGCGAGACATTTTAAAAAAAGCCGCGCGCATAGAGGCCGAGGACCCGCATTTGGGTATGCGATGATCGATTGGTTGGGGGGAGAAATCCGCAAAGTGCGTCCGGTGGGTGTAATCAGTCAGAATGAGATGAATCAGTTTCTCAATATGGTCGTCGTCTGTCCGCTCACCTCCGCGTTGCATCCTCAGTGGCGTAGCCGGTTGCAAATCCAATGCGCGGGCAGGAAAGCGGAAATTGCCGTGGACCGGACCTGCACCATCAGCAAGCAGCGTCTGCGGGATCAGATCGACAGGTTGTCTGCCTAGGCCGCGGCCCAACTCCGCCGCCTTATCACCGAGATGTACGGCAAACTTCCTCTCCCCCCCATTCCTAATTCGCGCCCTTGGGCGCTTCCCTCTCCCCCAATTCCTCATTCTTCATTCCCTTTCCTCCACATCTCGCCAAGCCGCCAAGACAATCTTGACGGCGATCCTGGAGCAGCGCAGGCTCAACAATGTACGGAGTTTGTAAATGCAAGGAAAATCAGATGATCAGGCCATTTGTGAGCGCCGGACTTACAGGAACCCACCAATAGAAGAGGCGGTCTGTGAGTTCCGCTTTAAACCTAGTCAGGATTGGGACCTGACTATACCGGGCAAGCTTCAAGCGGAAATCTCTGGCGATTATACCGGTAGGCCGCAAGAGCAACGAGTTATCGACGTAGCTTTCCGCACTGCGGGCCGTAAGCCTCCAGAATTGAAGTATGGAGAGGGATTGGCAAAGGTCCAACTTGTTACAAACGATGGCAAACGGAAGGTCGGCGTCGGTCAGGACGTCCTCAGCATTCACATGTTGCGCCCCTATCAGCAATCCGCTGATGTCACTGGAAGCGGATGGGAAGAATTTCGGCCAAGGATTGAGGAAGCGCTTGACGCCTACTGGAAGGTAGCCGCACCGGAAGGCGTTTCAAGGATTGGCATCCGGTATATCAACAAAATTGTAGTCTCTCCGTCTGGGGGGCTGGTAAGGATAGAAGACTATTTGAATTGCGCCCCACCCGATGTGAAAGGTTTGCCTGACCATATGATAAAATATGTTAGTCGGGCTGAGTACAGCTATGGCGATGGCGCGCGTCTCATTTTGTCTCATGGCACAGTCAAACATCCCCCTGGCAGCATTGGGTTCCTTCTCGACATTGATGTGATTTCGGAAATGTCCACTCCCGTCGATTCAGGCAAAGCTCTGGAAATTGTTAATGACTTGCGGAAGCGCGAACGCGACGCGTTCGAAAAGCTAATTACCAAAACAGCGAGAGAGCTATTCGATGCAGATTGAAACACTCCCCGAGGTGCATAGTACTGACGGTCCCCGCTCCGAGCTGTATGATTTTTCAGCATTGGAGCAACCACACAATTTAGTTCCAGACCAATTTCGTCCCATCAAAATTGAAGGGGATTCACTTGCGACATATGTTGTCGACGACCTCCAATGGAACCTCGGGAAGGACCTGCAAACTGGTTCTGCAGCTATTGAAGCGACTTTAAAAATTGGGAATCTTGAATGGGCGTTCGGAGAATATCTGCAGGGAGTTGGGTTTGATAAGCTTCAGCCACGGCTACTAATAGATACAAATTTTTTATTTGTATGGGAATCCGAGCGAAGAACCAGTATTCGGTCCGATTTACAAGGGCGAATCGAAGATAAACTAAAAGTAGCTTTTGATGCCGAGCCACTTGAGGACGGCATGGACCATCCCGCCGAAGAGATTATTGGACAGGCATTAAATTCCAGGGAAGACATCCGCGTTTTGGATTGGTTGATGGAATTTTCCCTGGATGTCGCACATCCGAACTTCGCAGCATCAGTTTTGCGCTGCCTCGGTCGTCAAGTCTACCCTGGTACGGAGTCTTGGCGAACAAACCTCGTGAGTAGCGCATTGGATATGGATGATGCTGAAATCAGAGACGCAGCAGTACAGGCGGCGGAATTTTGGGGTGGTAAGGGAATCAGGAACGTGCTTGAGGTCCATCAGGATCCGTTGCCCTGGCTTCGAGAATACGTTCGGGGTGTCGTTGAGGACCTCAGAGACTAGGGATGTTCTTAGCGCGAATGATTACACGGTCCAAGTGGGAACCGAAGCCAGGGATACGCGCAGGAGAGATTTCAGCAGATGCTGTAACAGGCGACCTTAGAACTCAGGACAATTCACTGTCCTTTTGGCGGTGCACTTCGGGGACTCTTGAAGAATTCAAGGAGGTAGCGTTGGCTATAGCCGCCGGTCGCGATGTTGTCGCCAAGGTGGAAATCGTTTGGCTTGGAGTTGAGGATTTACAGGCCGACGGTCAAGCATTGGAGGACACTAATGGGCGCACACCTGTCAAAGATTTGGTCGGCCTGCACGTAGACGTGGGCCAGCTTGATTACGTTCGCCTTGGCAAAGTTGCGGATCGCGTCGTTTCCGCACTTGACGAGGAAAGATACCAACTCCTAACGAGGGTCCGTGTTAGAAAACTCATTGCATCGGCAGTTGCTGCAGGACGGGTCAGCCTCGACAATCTAAAAGACAAGGTCCGCGCCGAGGTACAGAAGTCGCTTTTAGCAGAATAATGAAGCTTCCCTTCGAACCTGACCTCGATTTCCAACTCCAGGCAATTGAAGCTGTCTGCGACTTATTCCGCCGATAAGAAAACTGTCGGACCGGGTTCACCGTCACGCGGGACCCAATTGATCCCCATCCCCTATCCGTGCTCATCCGTGGTTCATTCTGAACCTCCCCCGATTTTGTGGACACGAACAGCGCAGTCTGAGAGAAAATATCAGACATGCCAAGAACCCACAAAAAATATGATGAGGAGTTCAAACGCCGAGCCGTTGAACTCTATTTGCACAGCAACAACAGCCTCAAGCAGGTGGCCCGTGAACTGGGGGTCTCCGTTGGGAGCCTCAGGAAGTGGTGCAAGGATCTCCTCGGAGATCCGGCAGACCGGCAGGGAGGTTCCCACACTCTGAGCAATCCCGAAGAGATGGCCCGCGAGATTCGTCGTTTAAACCGCGAAAACGCCTACCTGCGCCGCCAGCGAGACATTTTAAAAAAAGCCGCGAGCATAGAGGCCGAGGACCCGCATTTGGGTATGCGATGATCGATTGGTTGGGGGGGAATGGCGCTTAGTTAAGCAAATTTACCAGGAAATATCGAATTAAGGTCGGCGTCGGGGTCAATCCTTGCAATCTTGACGTCGCTTGCGATGTTGAGATTCTAGGTTTGACCCCGACGAATTTAAACGCCCTGTACATCTGTCCTACAGCCCCTAAACTAAGTGCTATTCGGTTGGGGGGAGAAATCCGCAAAGTGCGTCCGGTGGTTGTAATCAGTCAAAATAAGATGAATCAGTTTATCAATACGGTCGTCGTCGAACCCGGCGACCGCGAACGCTTCACAGAACTTGCCGACCGGTGGGAGGCTGAAACCGTATTTCTTTCTAATTTGGACCGTGCAGCGGAACACCCAGCCCACAAGGAAATCGTCAGCATGGGCGAATCGGCGGTGCCGCTAATTCTGCAAAGAATGCAAACGCAGGGCGGCCACTGGTTCCACGCTTTGGGAGACATTACCAAGGCTAACCCCGTTCAACCGGCCGATAGAGGCAATGTATCGGCAATGCAGGAAGCCTGGCTGGAGTGGGGCGAAGCAAATGGATACATCTAGCTGGACGCCCCTGCATGCCAAACCGTTCCCTGGGCTGTCCGGCGAAACATTCGAAATCGTAGCTCAATCTGAGTCCTCTGTGCCTCCTCCCCTCTCAGAATCTCAAAAACTCTTCCCTCATCCCTCGTTCCCTCCCTTCTCCCTCTGGGAGAGGGTGGCGCGAAGCGCCGGGTGAGGGTTGCAACGCATTACCTAATTCGCGCCATTGGGCGCTTCCCTCTCACCCCAATTCCTCAACCCATCCATCCTGCATTTTAACCACGGATGGGGTAGCCCTGTAGGAGCGGCTTTATGCCGCGATCTTTTTAGCCACAAGAAGCACAAAAATCTCAAAATTCCTGGATTCTGGTTCGTGACCTTGGTGACCTTTGCGCCCTTCACACCTGTAGACCCCGCCATCTCAGCACCTCAGAAACTCAGAAACTCTTTTCATTTCTTCATTCGCGCCCTTGGGCGCATCCCCCTCCTGCAAACCCGTTGCAGTTCAATCGGCTTCCCTTTGCCTGCCTGATGCAGTCAGACCGAAGCAAGGTGAGATGGACTCATTCCTCATTAAACAATTCCCTTTTTGCCCAATGGGGCCTGCAATTGGTTTTTAGTCCATCAGTTCCATAGTTTCCAGCATAATGCCCAGTTGTGACTGTAACCTACTGCGTCTCGCCCTAACTTTCGAAGGCGGATGTCTCCAATCTATCTGTTACCGGTATCTCCGGTTCATACCGAGAACGCGAAATAATATCGAATTTGCTGGGTTCCCGTTACTGTGATCTCCAAATCCTGCCATGCCACTAGAAGCTGCGGAACCCGGTTTGTATACCTATTATGATCGAAACCATGATCGTTTCCAGTTTTTGATTTTAGAGAGAGTTTACAATGGACAGGAAATCAAACAGTCATTTAGCGTCGGATCAAAAATTCACTCCGGCCAATAAATTTTTAATTTGATAGATGCTTCAGCGTTTAAGTCCAAAGGGGAAGAATTCTGGAACCAACGACACATTACCTCGCACAGTTGCCCAACAGGACGTTGCACGAGGGCTAGCATCTGAGGCACGGCACGGGAATTTTCCGCATGTACTTAAGTTCTCCGGTGGACGGTCCTCAGCATCGCTAGCTTTTCTCTTGGCCGAAAGTAACCTTCTAAAGCCAGAGCGTGGGGACGTAATTTTGTTCGCGAATACTTCTGCGGAACACCCGGAGACGTACAACTTTGCGCGAAAATGCAAGACCCGACTAGAGCGCGACTTTGGCCTACCCTTTTTCTGGTTTGAGTTCTGCACGGTGGAGGATTCTAGAAATGGTGTTTACGTTAGGCATCCGTCCTACCGACTAGTGACACCTAACCCGGTTGAGGAGGACCCGAAAGGCTACCGGTCGCATGGGGAAGTTTTCGAAGAAATGCTTTCTTTTCAGGGGATGCTTCCCAACCCCCATTCCCGGTCGTGTACCGCCAAGCTGAAACTCTATCCGTCACATCAACTCCTTGCTGAGTGGTTTGGGGTCGGTGAAGGGCCTAGACATGCTGGTCACCATTCGGATAAGTGCTACGTTACACCTGAATGCGCATTAAAACAGTATCGACGTAATCGTGGAACGGCATCGAATAAGGATTATCTTCGGCGAATAACCTATATGACTAGTAAGGCTCCTTCCCGGGCAGTCCAACGCTGGCGTGACTTCACTGAAGCTCCTTTGATCCGATCAGTAGGCAGACCGCGCTTGGCTCCTATGTGGGGCCGGAACGCTACGTTGCATGTCACACTGCTTGGGCTCCGTTCTGACGAAGGCAACAGGGTGCGGCGGATTCTTGAACGATCGGTTTTTGCCGAAGGAGCCGGAAGCCGAAAATGTGCTATCCGCACTCAACCTCCGGGCGAGCGTCCGTATTTCCCCCTTGCGGACTGGGGGTTCGATGAAAAAGCCATTCAACGCTTTTGGCAACGGCGTAGCTTCGATCTTGAGCTGCCTTTTATGGCGGGAAACTGTGTGTTTTGCTTTATGAAAGGGACAAAGGCGATCGGATTTAGCGCTCGTGGACAGGATCCAGCGCGTGTAACCGGGGCACCCTCAGACATTAATTGGTGGGTAAGCATGGAGCGGAAGTATCGGCGTGAGGTGCCGGCTCGAAATGGTGAAGGGGTTTCCAAATTTGGCTTCTTCGGTTTTCGCGGACCCACCTTCGCAAAACTTGCCGCATCTGGAGGTAATGATTATGATCGCTTTGCTCGGCATGTGCCAGCTTGCGACTGTACCGACTAACTAAATTAGAATCCATGGACGGCAATCTGTTTTTTGGTAAGGCGAGCGAGCCACAGGGTTTTTCGACTTTGGTAACCACCCAATGGGACGGGAATCCAGAGCCTATTATACGAGAGATGCTCCAGAACTGCCTAGATGCTTCGGTCCGAGCAAAACGCGAAACCAGCAAAGTGTGGTTTACAATTCGGCAAGTACCAATCAAGGAAATACCGGGTATCGAAGCTTATCGCAACCACTTCGAGTGTGCCGTTCATGAACGAAACAAGGGAAAACAAAGTGAGCCAGAACGCCACGTAATCAAGCAAATTCAAACAGTCCTTAAGGGATCACACACGCAGGTTTTGTTCTGCCGGGACAACGGTATAGGTCTTAATCCCGATCGGATGAAGGGGATACTTACGGAAGGGAACACCGACAAGGAGGAGGCTGCTGCCGGAGTTTACGGAATCGGAAGCTTGACCGCCTTTGCCGCCTCTGATTTGCGTTTTATTCACTACGCTGGTCGCAGCTATTCCAATGGAGATTTGCAGGATATAGCCAGTGCACACGCAGTGCTTGCCTCACGCCCCGATGGACAGAATGGTGGTCTCAACGCAGACGGGTATTGGCTTATGGGTGACCACCTTGATTTGTTTCATCAGAATCCGTACCCCAATAAGATGCCACGTCTCATGCAATCCGAGATAGATTACCTTTTGGACACTGGCAGCGTTGTGTGCGTCATCGGTTTCAATAATTTTCGTAGCGAAGAAAACCCGATTGAAGCCATATCGCGTGTGGCAGCGAAAAACTTTCTGACTGCGATTTGGAACGGCGATATGGTCGTTCATATCGACGATGAAGAATCTTCTTCTGAAATAACCGTCGATCGTGAGAGTCTGGGACCAATCCTCAAGCGCCGAAGCGACCAGAAGAGGGCGGAACAGGGAGGAGGGTGGCTTTCAGGCGAACAGGCCTTTCGGGCATGGGAAACCTTAAAATGGGGACGCAAACTTCCTTTCATGGAGCAAGGCGTAAGCGGATATTTCCGTTCGTTGGAAAACGTAGCTAATCCATATTCTCGGTCCCGCGTTCAAATCTTCCGAAACGGCATGTGGATCACAAACGAAGCTGACCACTTGTCACCCAGGCACTTCCATGGTTGCAAGCCTTTTGACGCAGTCCTGGAGATTGATAGTGACAGAGGCGAAGTAGGTAAATTGATTCGCAGAGCTGAAGGACCAGAGCACAGGGGTCTCCATCGAAAGCGGCTTGAAAAAAAGGATAATCAAAAACTACTGAAAAAGCTCAAAGATCTCGCGAGTCGGCTCAAAAAAGAAGCGGGCCAAGTAAAGCATACCGAAGAATTCACTCCCATCGGTTTCGCGATGTTTCGAGGCGATACTGAAAGAGAGGCGGAGAAAGTGCCTGCCTATCGTCCAAGACGGAGTCCTCTTGAGGCAGTCGAAGAAAAAAGAGGAAATGAAAGCACACCCCAACCGGACAATGAAGCGGGTGGGTCGGTCGATCCGGAACCCGGGCCTAATCGGCGGCCAAAGCAACCACGACGTTTTACGCCTAAGCCCGGAAATAGCATTCGTGGGCGTTGTTCCGTCCGTGCAATTGCTGAGACAAATGGTCAAATTAGACAACTCCGTGTCATGTGGCGGCCACCGAATAAATTGCGGCCAACAAACAATAGCCTGTTCGTCCGTGTCAGGATTCCGTCTGGATCTGACGAGACTTGCGAACATCCGATCAGTCCAAAATGGCTGCGATTAAGTGAACTCCGTCAATCAGGTAAAGTATCCAAGCCGGAGAACGGCAATTTTGAAATCGAGCTTCCTCAGAAAGAAGAACCGTTCACAATCGTGTTGTCGGACCGCGTTGCAGACGCGAATGCGATTGAGGTGGATGTCGTCGGTCGTCGCCCTTCAGTACCGGAGCGAAAGGAGGGTGGGTGACAATGGCGCACATGTCCTTACCGTTAATGTTGGAGGATGGGTCTAGCCTTGACTGGCCTAAAGGAAAATACGAAGCAAAAGTGGGTGTTGCGCAGGCCCAAGCAAGCATCTTGCATGACCTTTCTGGAGTGCCTTCCCTGGAGCGGTCCGTCGAGAAAGGTTTTGCCAAGTGGGCCGCAGAGATCAGGTGTCCGAAAACACTACTGTCACGAATCGAGTTGTCCCGTGAGCCCAAGCATACCGTAAAATGGCGGCTTGGTGAAATAGACGGCGTTTCCTGGATTATTCCCGGATTGTTGGCCGTGAAGGAGTTTGAGCTCAATTCCGAGGATCTCTCCCCTCTTTGGAAGGATGAAACCTTGCGAGTGCCTCCTGGTTGGTGGTTGATACGGGGAACCAAACGAAAGGTCAAAACGTTGGCGCAGTCCCTTCTCAAGTTCCGGGTGAATAAAAAGTTGGGCGACGGCCAAATGCAAATACAACCGGAGGAAGGAAGTGGCCAACTCCAATTCGTAGCTGACCTTGCACCCGATATCTGGCCTGAACGCACCAGCAGGACCCTCCAGATAGCGGCGTTGATCGGGGTCTGCGGTCACTTCCCAACCACCTTTGTCAAAGATCAGGAAGACGAACCCGCGGTGGCTCGCGAAATCCGCGACCGTTTGGAGATGGCCAATGTACCGGTGTGGACAGAGGATGGCTACGACCCAGCACTAGCGGCTACAGCCATCGAGAGATTTCATCGAACCCTCGATAGTGAAGACTAAGAGGTTTGACGGGATGAATCAAAACCTGGTTAGGATAGCAGATGCGCCATTCACGCGTTGGCAGAGGGGCTTAATTTTCGAGCCGAAAGTTCATCGTTGCAAATGGGATGATGCACCATCGGAGGTCACCGTACCAATTCGGAAACGGCAAAACGAGCTCATTAAAGCCGTTATGGATGGTCCGGCCGAACTGGCGCGTTACCTAAGGGCACAGTTGGGTCTTGAGGGAGGCAATAAGATCGAAGCACCGTCATTCCCACGCGAGCAACTCACCCCAAGTGAATACAAGGAACCCCCGTTGGAATTGGAGGAAGAATTGGGTATGTCCTGGAAAGAATCATTGGAGCAACAGGGGGCACAAGCTTCGAGCCCCATTTTTTGGCTTCTTTGCCACATTGTTTGGATAGAGGAAGGTCGACTTGGCGGCGACGGTTTGGCTCTGGAGGAAGCCCTGCTATCAGGAGCCCAGGCAAGAGAGCCCTCAATCCGAAACTTCCTTCGCCGTTCGGGAGGGCTACCACACGTCCGTGGTAACACGTCAGTATTCTCTGATTGTCCACTTGCACGAGCTTGGTGGCGTTTCAACTTGGCTGATGAGGTGAGCAAGACTACGGATAGACGAATCGGAAGGAAAGCAGCGCACTGGTTGTTTCATCATCATCGGCCAAGCTGGGAGACACTGGTCATGCTCTCTCTCAAGAGGATCACAATTATCAACCAACCGCGTGCACGGGCAGCCATTGCTCATCATCTCGGCATCCGAGTACAAAAAAACGGTGGATTCGACCAGAAGGATGTCAAAGCTATCGCGACGAAATTGGCTAGAATATCCTTACGCCGCTCTTTGGAATTTACACCATTGAAAGAGCTATACGACATGGAAACTGGGGGTTGACAATTATCTAAACTGGCTACCAGTGGGCCGAAGCGCGCCGGAAATCCTATCGAAAACAATTTATCCAAACCAGTCGCTGGGTAGAGGTACATGATGGGTTGGAGGTCAAGCTGATGAAGCCTCCCCATGGGCGATGTGATGAATAATCTGTGCTGTGCCACAGCCGTGAGCGACGGGAAAAAGAAGCGGCCATGTTGGAAAATAAACGGGCTAAACTCCTGGCCAAGCTCAAAGAAATAGATGAAGGATTGCGCAAGCGTCCTGCCGCAATGGCCACCGCCCAACGCCGTGTAGGGCGTTGGCTTGGCCGCTTCACCAGGGCGGAACGGTTTTATCGTGTCAAAGTGCTCCAAGACCCCGGCAACGGCAAAGCAACAGGATTGAAAATCCAGCACAAAGAGGCTCCTTTAAGCTGGGCTGAACTCAGCTACGGAGCTTACCTGCTAAGAACCAATAGTGGCGAAACCGATCCGACTTTGATCTGGAAACGCTACCTTCAACTGACCCAAGTCGAAGAAGCCTTCCGCATCTGCAAATCCGACTTGAACCTACGCCCGGTCTTTCATCAAAAAACCGAAAGAGTGCAGGCGCATATTCTGGTGTGTTTTCTAAACTTGGCCTTGTGGAGGAGTCTGGAAATGTGGATGAAAAGCAAAGGGCTGGGGGACTGAAGGCGCCAACTGCTTAAAGAAGTCAGCACTATAAAATCCATGGACGTGATTTTGCCGGTTCGCGACGGCACAGAGCTCCGACTAAGAGTTGTAGCGCGGCCCGACAAATCGGTCGCCCAATTGCTTGCTCATCTTGGTCTGAAGCTTCCCAATGTTCCAAAAATAATTTCAAATGTAGTCTAGAAAATCGATAGCTAAGTTTCCTAAGTCATTGATAATCAATCCTCGATATTTTTTATTTTGCCGATTCTGACGAACTTGGGCACTTGGACGCAACTGAACCTTGCAATCAGACGGAAGCTAACCTTTCAATTGGACAATGCTGAAACGACCGGATGACCGTGCCACTCTGCGTGAGCATTTTGCTTGGCTGTATGGGACACTTGCAATGTACCATGCCGCTGTCGAGGCCAGGGCTGCCAGCTTGAAGGAGAGGGGTAAGAACTACTACCCAATTCGCAGCCAATTCTGGAAGAAATACCAAACCGGCGAGATGAAGATGCGGCCACTGTTCGACGACGAGAAAACCAAGATTTCCCACCCAAACACATGCTGCTACTGCGGTTGCGAAACAAAGCTCTCATTGGATCACATGATTCCTCAACTCAAGGGCGGACCCGACGCCGCAGACAATATTACCTACGCATGCAAGAGCTGCAATTCGTCCAAGGGACACAAGGATATGGTCCAGTGGCTATTGTTGAAGAATCGATTTCCGTCGATTCTTGTTTTTCGCAGGTATTTGAAACTCGTAGCCCGCTACTGCGAAGAAGCGAATCTGATGGACACCCCTTGGGAGGATGTCTGCAACACATTACTCCCGTTCGACAAAAGGTCCATTAGGGTTAAGTGGCCGAAGCTCTCTGCCCTTCGGCTGTGGCCTGACCCGCCCTCTTCGTCCCACTGATTTGGGCAGGAACCATCCATACCAAACATCGTGGGCTGAAACAGTTGAGGTATTGACAGGACTCACTTGAAGGGGGCAGGTTTCCGTCACCGGGGATGATCAATCCCAAAGCCAATCCAGATCCGAAAATGCGAGTTCTTCTCCGAAGTTTTCGATGTTGTCTCGGACATTGAGTATAAGGCATCGGTCATAGCCGCCATTCTTGACGCCGCGCAGGCCTCTGCCAATCATCTGGAAGTATAAATTCGGACTATAGACTGGCCGTGCCACGATGATAGCTTGGGTCATTGGCGCGTCGAAACCCTCACGGAATACAGCGTAGTTCACGAGCACCTTGATCTCGCCGCGCCGGAATTCCCCGACCACACGTCTGCGGGTTACTGAATCCGTCTCCCCACTCACGGCTCTCGATTTTATGCCCTTCGCATTCAGAAGCGCTGCTACGGTCTGGGCGTGCTCGACCGAGGTCGCGAAAATAAGAGTCTGCCAATTCCGATCAATGTGTTTTTCATATGCTCTGATGATTCGTTTGGTGCGCTCGGCATCGCCGGCGATACGATCCTCAACGCTTCGTGGTAGCCAGCCCAGAAGCCTCTTCATTTCATCCGTTCCTTGCGCAAACTTTGATATCTCCTTCAGTTCTTCAGAACTGAGTTGAAACGTTCCGCCTTCGATATTCTTATGATCCGCACGTGCGAGCACATCCATGTCCTGCAGTTCACCGATGACCTCCTTGGGATCATCGCTTGCAAACACTCCAGCATCGAGCCGGTTATTTCCGTAACGGTTGGCTAGCCACTTTGTTTCTTCCTCGTCGTGGCCTCGATAGGGCGTTGCAGTGAGTCCGATCAGAAACGGCTCGTCGTCTTCCTGCCGCCAAGTCAAACCGATTTCCTTCATAACCGAGGTGAAGGTCGGGGCGATCGACCGATGGGCCTCGTCAAAAACGACAAGCGTGAAATCCGTTAGAAAACGGTACTTGTCGGGCTGGTTCGATAGTTTGGCATTGAGGGTCTGGATTGTCGCGATAACGACATGGAGGTCACTCGTTGGTTCCGGTTCGGGCTGTCCCGCCCACATCCTGGAGATACGCAGTTGTGACCCATGTTCGCCAATGCTTGACCATACTTTCCGCCATGCCTGCACGGCTTGTTCGCATAACTCGTCACGGTCGGCAACCCAGAGGATTCCACCTTTGAAGCCATCGTGACTCATTGCTTTGGTAATTGCCTGCACCGCGACACGAGTCTTTCCCGATCCAGTTGGCATACTGATCATTCCGCGTTGATTGTCCCCATCCACGCGTCCCTTGCGGAGCATGTCACGTACGTTGGCAACGATGGCCTTTTGAAAGTCGTGGAGTTCAGGAAGTAGAGACGGACCGTCGACTTGGAGATATGGCTCGCGTTTCCTGTACCGTTCTCCAGCCCATTCCGCCGAAAATCCGAGCGAAAGAACGAATTTAACGGCCGGTCTTAAACCGGCCCATTTTTTTGGCGGGTTCAAGTGGCTTAAGGCCCATCGATATTTCCTAAGAGCATCCGAGTGATACGTGGCGATGGCGGCTTCGGCGATCTGGACCCCTGTCAACACAGCGCCCTCATTCTCGAACTCAAGTATTTCAAGCAGCGAACGGGGTAGCTCTCGGCGTAGCGCATCCTTGCCTACAGCAGACAAGAGACGTTCAGCATCGGTAGAACATTCCTTTATGACGGCGCGCTGTTTTTCGATTTCCTGGCGCGTCTCGTACTGCAGTACCTCCTCAAGTTTGGGTTTATCAAGATTCAACTCCAAACCATCAGAGATGAGCTGCAGTTCATGGCGACCGTCATCGTCGCCCACGCGGACGAGATAAATATCTGGATTGCGAAAAAGGAAATTCTGCTTGACCCTACCGTCTAGGATTCGTTCGCAACGTATGAGTTGGCATGCCTTTCGATGTGAGGGTAGATATTCCTCCAATCCCGGCCACACATCGACCAAAGGGAGGGGATCCTCTTCACCAATGAACTCCGGTATCAGCTCCGCCAGAGCAATTGTTTCTTTGATACGATCGGCTTTCGTGTGGGCCAGCAATACGTGCAGGGCAGCCGTGTTTTTCGGTTGCTGCCCGAGCGCATCCTTGAACGGAACGATACCCTCAGAAGTTCGGATCCGGCCGTGTTTTCGGAGCATATAGATTGTGAGCGAATCGCATGGCATCTTCGGGTATGCTTGCTTATTGCTGCCGGTGTGCCACATCGTCCATCCTTTGTAAGTGGCTTCGAGATTCAGCAGTGCATCCGTGTAGCGTGCTCTGCCATTACTGGAGAGAACCCTTAGAACCTCCAGTGGACCAGCCCCATGGGAAGACACGAAGTCCAAATAAGGACTTTGTGGTTTATGAGGAAGATCGTCCCGGTTATAATACTGGCGGGAACACGAGTCGCGGAATGATGTGAACGATGGTTCCCAGGAAAGATCACAGCTGTTGCAGGGTGCATCTGCCACGCCGAAATTTTCCAGCAGTTCGAGATCCGGTTCATGGAAGTCCGTGTCAACAGTGACGCGGTCATCCCAGCTTCCATCCCCATCGCCGACGCCCGGAACGATGTCGCCAGGAAGCAGTATGGAGTGGGGAGACCGCCAGTCGCCGGCCAGTGTCCGGACCCGGAGTTTAGCTGGCCAGGTTTGTTGACCTTGAAAATCCTTGCATTCTAGCATTATGGCACGTGCCGTCTGCGCCTCTAACTTACGCGCTGACATCCAAAATTTCTCAAGGAGGTCGGCTTTCGATTTTCCTTTACCCTGCAGCACGCGATGCGCGATGAGCTTGAAGCGGCTTTCAGGTGAGGGCGGTTTGAGGCCAAGTTTCTTTAATGCCGCGAGGGTGTCACCATCCGATGCCAGTTCCGGGTGGACATATTCTTTCGGGTTCCCGGTATCTCCGCCTTTTGGTTCCTCAGGCAGAAAGAGGGAATCGGGATCCGGTGTTCGCCAGTCGCCGCTTGTCGTCAGGACGATATTGCCGAGGTCGTTATTTCTTCTTATTTCGCTCGATATAAGCGCTGCCGTTTGAATTGCGGCTATGGAGGCTTGAACAGCGGCCTCCGATTCCTGGCTTTTCACCAGTGCCTCCAGCCACTGGACAATTGTGGCCCTTGGTGCGAATGTGGAATAACCGGTCGGCCAAGGCGGGAACAACCGGTCGATGGCGGCGAGCCTATTGCGCGTGAGTGCTTTGTGATGAAGCCAGTTCGATGGTCGACTCGGATACCCCGCCCATCGCTCGAATGGGGCCAAATCCATACCGCGATTCGGGGTCAACTCTTTCGGGGGATACAAGACTTCCTCAGCGGAGCACAGTTTCCCGTCCTGATCGGGAACAACACTGCGGCGGTTGAGGTGGGAAACCAATTGTTTACGGAGTAGATCAACTAATTTGGAGTCGGACGCCTCATGCCGTCGTGGCAACGCGTCCAGATGCCTCGCTGGATCGGATTGCATCGCGAGTTCAGGCAGCTTGTCCGCAACCAACAATGCGGCGGCTTTGATCAAATCGTGGTTGTACTCACCAGACAAAAGGTTTTGACGGTCCTCGTTGGTTTTCCACGGCGCATTCAGAATGCCGGCGACGAGGCTGGCGGTTTGCGTTGGGAAGAATGCCCAGAAGTACCCTGGATCAGTCAGCCGATCGAGCGGAACGGCCCACCAGATCGGCACCTCGTGGCCATCATCAAGCGATCTTTGGTCAGCCTTGGCGTTGTCCGAAAGCGGATGCATGCAATTGAACAGTTTCCAATCACTGGTTTTATCCCCATCGTCAAGTAGGTATACGCCATCGACCTCTTGGAGTTCGAGAGTTCGGTCGAGGTCCGAAAGATCGTCGTTGATCGTCAGTTGGCTGACATGCTTTACGAACAGAAGGAATTTCGACGGGAAATTGCGCATTTGCTGAACGAGGTCGTCGTGCGCTTTGGGTTTGAGCGGCAGTCGTACGATGTTCGTAGCCCAAAACATGAGTTCTTGGAGAATGTGGTCATTATCCCGGCTCGCAGTGGGATTGATGGGGTCGGGCAGGCGCAGTGCTGGGTAGCGCTTGGCGTGGGGCACTACTTGTTGTATGCGTTCCTGGGCGTGGTGACGGTCAAAGCGAAACGAGCCGGAGCGGCTGAAGAATTCGGGTGCTTCCGTGACGCCAAGAACGGACTTGAAGCCAAGGCCAAACCGTCCTATCTCGTCGGTCCCTCGCTTGGGTGACAGATGCGAGAACATGAGTGCTTTCACGCCATCTTGGTTGATTGGCTCCCCGTCATCGCCGCAGTACAGATACTCTTTGGTTAGGCGGATCGCTATGCGCCCACCGTCCGACTTGCCAGCCAGAGCGTCCGCGCTGTTCTGGACCAATTCGACCAGTTGGCGATGAGCATAACCCCCGCGCGCTGTGTCTTCTTCGTGATTGGCGTGCTCATCGACCAATTTAGGCTGGTGCTTATAGGCATCAAGAGTGTTTTTCGACTCCTTGGCAATATACTTGCCCAGCTCTTCTTTAGGTCCGGCCCAATCGTTAGCCAACGTTGATCCGTTTTCGGTATCAGACATGAGAAATCAAGTAACTCCCAACGATTGACCATCAATCTTAAACTCTTCAACAAGTTTCTGCACGACCGTCGCAACCACTTGGGCTGTTGGCTCCAACCCTTAGGAGGAGGATGGCGGATGAACTCTTCGGATTCACCTCGTTCCAGAATTCCTCATGCGAGCTTGTCCCGTCTTCTAGCTTATGTAAGTTACAAATATGCCCTCTCTACAATTCAAGGGAAAAGTGTTTGTGGAAAACCACCACTTGGCGGTGCCCTTCCATGAGTTATTGCCGGTTCGCCATGGGTGTCCACCTTTGATCTGAAACCATGGCGACAGTTGGCTCTTTGAGACCTCTGATAGGGCTTCAGGGAAGTCGGCTTTCTCGGGAATACAAAAACTTCCCCAATGACTGCGGAATCGAATATAAAGTAACATTAAATGCGTTTAAGGCTTGCTTTTGTCTGGGTGTGTGCAAAAAAAATTTATGCCTGACACACCAGAAATCCATACGCTTTTAGATAAGCTGATTGCGCCGCTGAAGTCGCTCATACTCAGTAGCCCCAAACGAAGAAACTGCCCGGTTCTCGAGGATGAAGATTGGATTAAGGCGGGGTTGCTCCGCGTCTTATCCAACGAAATAAGTTCGCGTGGTTTCCTTCAGCAGTTGGCCGATCAACTGCAAACAATAATTGCTCGTAGTAGTTTTTTCAAAACGCTTCGCAGCGCTCGCCGATTGGCTTTTTGCCAACACCTCAATGAAGCTTTTGCTCAAGGCTACAAGAGTCCAAAATCTGATCGATTATCTGATTTTGCCAGTCTGGCGAAGTATGATATCTACGCTGGAGACGGGCACTACCGAGCCGCTGCCACTCACGATAAAAGGACCGGCGACAAGAAGTATGCGGTGGGTCATTTTTATGCCCTCAATCTGCGAAATGACATGTTGACCCACTTGGACAGTATGGTGGAAGAGCCTGGACGCAAAAAGGAGCACGACATGCATTTACTAAAACGCATGAGTATCCAGCAACTGCGCCAGGGAGCGGCCAAGGGCAGGAAAGTGCTCTACGTCTGGGATAAGGCTGGAATTGATTTTTCCCAATGGTTCAAATGGAAACAAGGAAGCGGCATTTACTTTTTGAGTCTGGAGAAAAAAAACATGAAACTCAGACCCATGGGGCCGTGCGGATTTGATCTCAATAGCTCGATTAATGCCGGAGTAGTGGCTGATCAGTTGGTGGGAACCGATAGTGGCGTGATGATGCGACGTGTCCGTTATCAATGTCCGGATAGCGGCAAAGTGTTTCATTTTGTGAGCAGTGTCATGGATGTGGATCCCGGACTGATAGCCCACTTGTATAAAATGCGCTGGAAAATCGAAAAGACCTTCGATGAGTTAAAAACAAAACTGACAGAGAAAAAAGCCTGGGCAAGCTCTACGGTGGCCCGCAACACACAAGCCAACTTTACCTGCCTGGCTCATAACCTCATGGTGGTTCTGGAAGAAGAACTGGCCGAGGACGACGAAGTCTATGACAATGGCGAACTGATCCGCCGCAAGAATCGCTACAAACAATTAACCCAAAGGGTAAAGAGTAAAGGCAAACAGTTGCCCTTGGCCCAACAAGCCGTTCCCCGGGCCACACAACGCACCCAAAAGTTCATTCGTTGGTTACGTAACCACTGTTGGATTCAAGCTCCCTGGTGGCAGGCTCAGAACGCTTTAAAACGAATATACGCGACTTCTTAATCAATAAAGGTGGACACCCATGCGGTTCGCTCTAAGGGTCTGTCCCCCCAAGCGAGCCTGCACGACAACCTGATTCTTGAGGGCGACAACCTCGCGGCGCTAAAGGCGTTGCTGCCGACCTTTCACGGTAAGATCAAGTGCATTTACATCGACCCGCCCTACAACACCGGCAATGAGGGTTGGGCATATAACGACAACGTCAACTCCCCCATGATGCGCGACTGGTTGGGCAAGGTCGTGGACCGGGACGACCTCACCCGCCACGACAAGTGGTGCTGCATGATGCTGCCGCGTCTGAAGCTGCTACGAGAATTACTCCGCGATGATGGAGCCATATTTGTTTCCATTGATGACAACGAAGTCCATCGACTGCGCTGCCTCCTGGACGAGGTGTTCGGCGAGGACAACTTCGTTGCGAGCATCGTGTGGCAGAAGATCGATGGGCCGAAAAACACCGCTCGCCACTTCAGCGAAGACCACGATTTTATTCTGGTATACGCCTCGAATGCAGCCCGGTACCGGCCAAACTTGTTGCCGAGGTCACAGAAAATGGTGGCGAGGTACAAAAACCCGGATAATGATCCGCGTGGACTTTGGCTATTGAGTGACCTTGCGGCTCGAAACAAATATACTAAGGGAAGATATCCGATTACCACTCCGTCCGGGAAAGTCATTGAAGGCCCGCCCGCAGGCAGCTATTGGCGTGTAAGCAAAGAGAAATTCGACGAACTTAACAGAGATAACCGTATTTGGTGGGGAAAGAGCGGGAATAATCGTCCGGGTATAAAGCGATTTCTTTCGGAGGTGCGCAAAGGCGTCGTTCCGCAGACATTGTGGCCATGGAAGGACGCTGGTAGTACTCGAAACGCCAAGCAGGAGTTGAGCCAGATTTTGGAACGAGGCCCATCCGAAGATATTTTTATTACCCCAAAGCCATCAAAACTGCTTAAGAGAATCCTCCAAGTATCAACCGATAAGGACTCCATTATCCTCGATTCCTTCGCCGGTTCCGGGACTACCGCGCATGCGGTGTTGGAACTGAACAAGGAAGATGATGGGAATCGTCGTTTCATACTGGTCGAGTGCGAAGACTACATTGATTCAATGACCGTGGAACGAGTGCAACGCGTAATCAACGGCGTGCCGTCCGTCAAGGCTGAGTCACTCAAGGCGGGATTCGGCGGCACATTCAGTTACTTCAAACTGGGCTCGGCGATGCGCCAGGAGTCGCTGCTCGACGGCTCGAATCTCCCCGATTACGAAAAGTTGGCTGGTTACATCTTCTTCACCGCAACTGGCGAGGAATTCGCACCGGACCGGATCAGGCGGAAGGACTGGTTCATCGGGAGCAGCCGACTCTACGACGTATTCCTGTTCTACGAACCCGACATCGACAAGCTCAAGAACATGGCGCTCACGTTGGACGAAGCCAGAAAATTGCCCCGGACCGAAAAGCGAAACCTTGTCTTTGCTCCCACCAAATACCTCGACCGGGAATTTCTCAATCAGTACCGCATCACCTTCCAACAACTACCGTTCCAGATCTACGAAGCGGTCGACAAACTGAGCGCCGGACGCGCCCCGAATGTCGAGTAATGATCCTCAAGGAATACCAGAAGCGCAGCTTGGCGGCCGTTCGGAACTATCTCGAACTGCTCACGGAATGGCGCGCCAAAGCGGCAAAGGCAGAGGAATTGGACATAGAAATCGACTGGGCGGCAGAGGCATGGAAAAAAACCGAGTCCGCAAATGCCTACGTTCCCCGCAGGAACGGCCTGGACGAACCGTTGCCGTCGTTCTGTCTCAAGATTCCCACGGGAGGGGGCAAGACATTGCTCGCAACGAAGGTAGTGGACCAGGTACACACAATCTACCGCAAACGCCAATTGGGTTTGGTCTTGTGGATCGTCCCAACTACCCAGATTTACAACCAGACGCTCAAAGCGTTGAAGGACCGGGACCATCCGTATCGGCAGCAACTCGACATGGTCTCGGCAGGCCGGACGCTGATGCTGGAGAAGACTAGCGGCTTCAGTCCACGTGACATCGAAGAGAATCTGTGCGTGCTATTGTTGATGTTGCCGTCGGCAAATCGCGTCACCAAGGTGCAACTCAGAATGTTTCGGGATAGCGGCGGTTTCGACCGTTTCTTCCCGTCCGATGATGACGCGGAGGGTCACAAGGCGCTATTGGAGCGCATACCCAACCTCGATACGTTCGAGCAGGAAGGCGGTCTTTGGGGAAGGCAGGTGAAGACATCTCTGGGCAACACGCTTCGCCTGTTGCATCCGCTGATCATTCTCGACGAAGGGCACAAGGCGTACAGCCCTAACGCCAAGGCGACTCTGGAAGGTTTCAACCCTTGCATGATCGTCGAACTGTCCGCGACTCCACCGAAAGGGGCGAACGTGCTGGTGGACATACTGGGACGCGAACTGAACGAGGAAGAGATGATCAAGCTCGACCTCCATATCAGGAACAACCCGAGCACGAGCTGGAAACATACGCTGTTGGCATCCATTGAGTACCGCAAGCGGCTTGAGGAGGAGGCGCGGATCTATGAGGCACAAACCGGCGTTTACATCCGGCCCATCTGTCTGATCCAAGTAGAACGCACCGGCAAGAATCAGCGTCTGCCGGGGGTGATTCACGCCGACGATGCCCGGGACTATCTGTTGCAGCACGCCGAGATTGGTGAAGAATTGATTGCCGTCAAGACTAGCGGAAAAGACGAACTGAAGGAATTGGACGAAATCGGCGGCCTCATGTCCCGAGACTGTCCCATTCGATTCATCATCACCAAACAAGCCTTGCAAGAAGGGTGGGATTGCTCGTTTGCGTACGTGCTCACCATTCTGACTAACCCGGCCTCCAAAAGCGCTCTCACCCAACTCGTTGGCCGCATTCTCAGGCAGCCCTACGCCAGCAAGACCAATGTGCCCTGGTTAGACGAGAGTTATGTCTTTTGCTTTCAGCGCAGGGGCGCCGATCTGCTCAAGGAGGTCCGCAAGGGGTTCGGTCGGGAGGGCCTCCAGGGATTGGAAGCCAAGATAGTGGCCGAGGCCGACGAAACCGCGACGCCCAGCCAGACCGTGACGCTCAAGCAACGCGAGCGGTATCGCAAGGCGACCGGGGACTTGGTGCTGCCGGCGTTCATGATCAAGGATGGGTACGAATGGCGGCTCGTGCATTACGAGGCGGATATTCTTTCACGCGTCCCCTGGGACGATGTGGATCTGAGTGACTTGTTTGATCTGCAGCTCGGCGAGGTAGACCTCGCAGAATACGAACTGCGAACGGGGCTCGACAGCGGCTCCGCACTGGTCCCTTCTATAGTCCCCGACTCTCCGACCCCCAACCTGGAAAGCGCCGAGATCGACTGCTTCTTTGCTGCCAGTCACTTGCTTGATGTAATGCCGAACCCATGGCGCGGCAGCGATGCGGCGCGGCAAGTATTCGATGCCCTGCTGGAAAAATACCCACACCAGCGGGTCGCAGCCAACTACGTGTTCATTCTGGAAGAACTCCGCAAAAAGCTGGAGGCCGAGCGAGACCGACTATCGCGAAACGTATTCGAGCAATTGCTCGACAACGGTACCATACGGTTCCTTGTTGTCACCAACGACCTGGAATTCAATCGCCTGCCTCAAACCATTAACACTGGGAATTTAAAGCAGGCAAACCGGGAAGATGGAGGTCAATTCCTGCTCAACCTGTTTGACCGAACGAACGAAGACGAACTTAACGGGCTTGAGAACAAGGTAGCAACCTACTTGGATCAGCAGGAGCGGCTGTTCTTTTGGTATAGGAATCGTGCGCGCAAGGATTATTTCGTCCAAGGATGGAAACGTGGCCGAATTTACGCGGACTTTATTTTCACGTTACAATCAGACGAGCCGGACACGGACGACGCATTCCATCAAGTATTTGTTGTGGAAACCAAGGGGCTTCATCTGAGGAATTACGAGAATACCGATTACAAGCGGTCGATATTCGACATCTGCACGGAGCAGGCAGCCAAGAGAGACTGGGCGGAGTTTGTGCCAGCCATGCACAACAAGGTCATTCGCTTCGAAATTGTGGATGAAGAAGAGTGGGGGAAACGCCTCACCGAAATGTTTTCTGGGAGGTAATCCAACACAGAACACAGTTCGGAAAGAGTCTCATTTGACTTGGTGCGAGGTGGCACCGATATCGATGAACTCCTTGCCAAAATCACTACCAGTTAATGGACGCAAGCACTAACGGAACTTATGGCACTTAAACAAATCGCAGCTCTGGTCTCCATCGGCGAATCGAAGATTCTGGAGTCAAAAGATACGATTGGAACACTCTGCGAAAAGGCATGAAGCGGGCATTTCCAATTCAATGAAACTCATTCATAATCAATCACTTCCTTGCATTTTCGATATGGGATTTTGGTTTTAGGTAGACTACCAAAGTTGAGCCGAGACCCCACTGATAGCTCCCCTCAGAGCACCAACTCAGGAGGATTGTGAGCCATTCGGGCAAAAAAAGTACACCTCGAGACTTGACAATCTTACTATCGGTAATAATTTCTTACCGATATGAGTTTTTCACTGTCGGAAATTGAAGCAATCCTTTGGGAGGCTATCCTTGAAATACAAATTATGTCAGGGGAGGAACATCAGGCAGTTGATGGCAACACTCGCCCCATAGGAGATCTTTCTGGTTTTGACAGCCTTAGAGGTATTGAGGCTACCTTCGAGTTAGAAAGTAAGCTTGGCGTTGAATTTAATACAAAGGCTAATTCGGTGAACCTATTTGTTTCAGTTGATAGTGGTAGAGCTCTTACCGTAAATGAAATCGCCGAACGAATGTATAAATCTATAAACTCCAAATAACTATGCCCGAGAAGAAAGACCTAAAACAGGCAATTGCTAGTCGCGTTGCTACTGCACGAATTAGCGCTGGATTGTCTCAGGGGCAGGCGGCAAAATTGATGAAAATGCATAGGCCAACAGTATCCGAAATAGAGGCTGGAAGGCGACATGTGAGAGCAGAAGAACTAAATCGCTTTTCAGATTTATATGGAGTGGAAATCGGGTGGCTTTCATGTTCTAATGATTCCGCGGTAGACCAAAATAGAGACCGGCTGATGTTAGCAGCTAGGGAGCTAAAGAAACTAAAAAAGGAAGATTTCGAAAAGGTCATTCAGCTTCTCAAAGTCCTACGAGACAATAACGAAACGCCATGATAGATAAAAAGAATCAAATCCGTAGGGCAGTGAGAGCAGCCATCGCTGCTCGAAAGAAGGGAAACCATCCACTTAATGAACCGATTTGCCCATATGATTTAGCAACGGAAACATATAAAATAGATATTCGCTTTGAACCAACGAGCAGCCTGGAAGGTTTGTATTCACGGAATCCATTGGCAATCATAATTGGCAGTCAGAGACCGGCTGGACGACAGGCTTATACTTGTGCGCACGAACTAGGTCACCACATTTTTGGGCACGGAATAAGGGTAGATGAAATTAACTCCAATTCGAACAATTCCTTAACAGATCCTGAGGAATTTCTCGCGCAAGTCTTCGCCGGTTACTTATTAATGCCAAAACTGGCAGTTAGCATGGCTCTTAGGCGTTTTAATGTGAATCCGACGAACGCTACATCTCAGAAATTTTTTTCTATGGCCTGCTATTTGGGAGTTGGATATACAACCTTCATAAACCATCTAAACTATGCGCTAAAATTGATCCCAAGGAAACGTGCCGAGGAGCTAAAAAAAACAAACCTTAAAAATATTCGTAATGCTTTTGGATCTCCGGAACCATCCAAACATTTAGTTGTAGCGGAAATATTTAGCGAATATCGATCCTATGAAATTGAAATTGGTGATTTGCTTTTTACTCCCACTGGCTCAATTCATGAAGGGCTATGCTTAATTCCACGCAAACGAATTGAAATGGGTTGTTTTTGGGAGGCAGTTCGTCAGGGAACTAGTAGAATCGAGGTCAAAGGGTCTAATGCTTCCACATTTATAAGAGTGAGACCCAAGGAATTCCGTGGGCGAGCAATTTTTCGCCACGAACCTGATCCAGATGATGAATAATTATAACATCACCAATCTAGTCGAAGCTCCCAATCTTTCTGTGGCTTGGGCACATGCTTTTCTTCGTGTCGCCAATTCTCCCAGGAATCATTGCGAATCTCTGGTAGTTGCATTTCCAACCAATCAACAGAATACGGAATTTGAAACTAAGGAAATCCGAGACCTAATAGATCAAGCACTTGCGTCTGGCGGATTGCCCTCGTGCGAAACAATTGCTGGAACGATTTTTCCAAAATCTTTATGGAATCCAATGAAAGAAAGGCAGCAGTTATTTGAGAGATACAACAACTGTTGGCCTCGAATTAAAAAATGCAGAAATAACAGCAAGGGAACCTATTTTAGGCGAATGACCGCATTCAATTCGGGTTCCACAATGCAAACAGTAAATCAACTCCAACAAATACTCAACGCATGGGAAAAGGGCCTTCGTCGAAATTCAGCATTTCAACTTCCGATATTTGATCCTCGAGTAGATCACACAAAAGCAAGATATCAGGGTTTTCCTTGTTTGCAACAAGTTGCAATAACACCAAAGGGTTCGCCTCGCGGTTCCAATGGCCTGGGAATCACTGGATTTTATCCGACGCAATACTTATTCAAAAAGGCCTATGGAAACTACCTTGGGCTCTATCGATTAGGTGAATTTTTAGCACATGAAATGAAAATACCGCTTGCGACTATCACTTGCATAGTAACTGACGGCCAAATTGGACAATTGCCTTCTGGACCAAAATTCCTTGCCAGTTTCAAAAAAGAAATCTTTGAAGACTATCAAATAGAGGCAAACAAAACGGATAAAAACCCAGGCCATGATGATAAAGGAATTTTAATTCCACTTTTAGGACTTGCCGGGGAAACCGGAGAACTATTAAGTGAATATAAGAAATATTTCCGGGATGGCAATACAAATAAACTGTTCAAGGAAAGACTCAAAGAAGAATTGGGAGACTTACTTTGGTATTTAAACAACTGTGCATCAAAGGCTGGGTTATCATTGGATGAAATTGCGGTTCGGAATCTTAGAAAGTGCCGAGCACGATGGCTTGAAAAGGATGGCAATTTAATGGGTTTAGTTTTTGTAAACAACTTTGATTCTGGATGCCCCGAAAATGAAAGAATACCTCGTAGAATGGAAGTTGAATTGAGAGAAGAAAAAGTGGATGGCAAAGCTCGAATCAAGACCATCGTTGATGGTGTCCAATGTGGCGATGAACTGACTGACAATTCATATTTTAACGATGGATACAGGTTTCATGATATTTTTCATTTTGCCTACGCTGCAGTATTGGGCTGGTCTCCCGTTATTCGCGCCATCTTAAAGCGAAAGAGAAAAAGTCATGCGGAAACAGACGAGGTGGATGATGGTGCGCGAGCAATCGTTACAGAAGAGGGAATTTCAGCGATAGTATTTGCATACGCATCACAGATTAATTTCTTGGATGGGATAGAGAATGTAGATTATGAAATTATTCGGCTAATACGAATGGTAACATCAGGCTTGGAGGTATCTAGATGCAATGAAGGAGACTGGGAAGATGCGATTATGCAAGGATTCACAGTCTGGAGGAAGATAGAAGACAATGGAGGCGGAAAGCTCGTCGCAGATTTAGATGAGCGAAGAATATGGGCAATTGATTGAAATTTTTTAAATGGAGTTAAAGGAAATCATCGGGAATTATATACCTTTAGAAATTCAGAAACGAGAATCGGGTTATAAAGGGATGGGGAAGAAGCTTGAATTTGGGCAAGAATTTAATATTTCAAATTAACTATTGTTAGAGATGGAAAGGAGTAAAAGCAGATGAGTAACACTAAAGCCTTTAGGGCACATCCGGTAACCTCAATTAGTAAATTTCGCATTTGATATTATGATACGCATCCTCTAATCTTCAGCAATGAAGTTTCGTAAAGGCAAAGAACAAAGTGGATTGTTTGATTTAATCGAGCGAGTGGAAGAGCTTTCAAGGCGGGCTGGCCCGCTGGACAAGCTCAATGAGCAGATCGACTTCGAAATTTTTCGTTCGAAGCTGTTGGAAATCCTGGACTACGGGGATCACGAAAAAGGAGGTCGTCCTCCTTGGGATCCGGTTCTGATGCTGAAGATCCTCATCATCCAGCGCTACTACAATCTGAGTGATGAAGAGACGGAGTTTCAAATTCTGGACCGCTTTAGTTTTCAACGTTTTTTGGGACTGTCAGTGGGCGATGGGGTGCCTGACAAGAACACTATCTGGGACTTCAAACAGCGACTGGGGTGACAAGGGATGAAGTCCTTGTTTGAATTATTCGGTGGTCTATTGGCCGAGAAAGGACTGGTGGGCAAAGGCGGCAAGATCGTAGACGCCAGTTTCGTGGACGCCCCCAGACGGCGTGTTGCTGCGGAAAAATTGGAGGGCCTTTCCCCGAAAGCGCGTAGCCATGTCGATGGCGATGCCCGCTGGGCGAAGAAAGGCAAGGAGACTCATTTTGGGTACAAGAATCACGCCAAATGCGATGCGGCTTCGAAGTTTGTTGAGACCTTTGAAGTAACCAGCGCCGAGGTCCACGACTCCAATGTCCTGGAGGAACTGCTGGATGAGAATGATCAAACCCTGTATGCGGACAGCGCCTACAAAAGCGCGCAAAACGACGAGTTGCTACGCAATCGCAAGATCAAAAACATGATCCATCAAAGAGGGTACCGCAACCATCCCCTGACGCGATTTCAGAAGAAGATCAACCGGCTCAAGAGTAAGGCCCGCTGCCGGGTGGAACACATATTCGGGTTCCAGGCCAACAGCCTGGGGGCGGACTGGATTCGCACCATAGGAATTGAAAGAGCCGAGTTTCAGATAGGCCTGTCGAACCTGGTTTATAATTTATGCCGATGCGGCCAACTGGGGGCAGTGATGAAATAAGAGCGAAATGATGGTTGAAAAGACCAAAATGCTGCAAAATAACCGAATGCATTCACAAGATGAATACGAAATGCTTATACCAGGCAGCCGGGCCATAAGCGCTGCTGAAACCCTGGGTGAGAGAAATTAGCTTTTAACGCTGTTACCAATCAAAGTTAAAAATTACACGGTTAACGGATGTGCCCTTAGAATGACCATTCCCTACTACCGTCCAGATCAGTTCGATAGACTTTATATTTTGTGTAACTTCGGTAACGCTTCATCGCCGTGGAATGCGGAACGTTAGGGCGTACTCCACTCTTTGTTGATACCACGGTGTAGTTTGCATCGCACTTCTTGATAAAATCGAGATCAGCTCCATTAATACTCCCATGGTGGCTAGCATGAAGGATGTCGTTGCAGTAATTTTTCGTGTGGGCGGCGATCCATTTCAAATTGGTGTCAGAAGCATCTCCGGTGAACAGACAATTGCGATTTCCCATGAACGCCTTGATGACTAGGCAGGCATCGTGCAGTTCCCGCGTATCGCTCGTTGCAATTCTCTTGTTTGGCCCGATAATTTTAAAGCTTACGCCATTGGTCTTCCACCAAGGTTTGTCAAGGCTCTGTTGTCGATACGGTTTATAAACCTTTGTGCCCTTTCTTTTAAAGTAGTCACGAAATCGTTTGAACTCGTTCCATTCATCAAGGGTTACACTGCTATCTCCGGACCGGCGCACATATGGGCTATATATGAGGTGATCAATGGTGTATCCTCTATCTCTAAGATAACCGAGCCCTGAGTAGTGGTCTTCATGCTGGTGTGTAATGAAGACGCCACGGAGATTTTTTTGAGAAGGTAATAGATGCGAATGATCTTCAATGTTGTGACAGTCAATCAGGAATGTTGCGTTTGAGGTCTTGATGATGCTCGCGTCTGCACAGCCGACATTGAGATGATGTAGTTTTCCCATGGTTTTATTCCTTTGTTGAGACTCCTTTACTGTCTCTTTTTTTCTCTCGAGTTTTTAGGTATTTGATGCCAAATCCTATCTGGATTAGGGCTGTGATTATTCCGACCATTACGGCCAACGTCCAGCACCACGGATTCTGTTCTAGGGTAAAAAAGACCAGCAGCGCGGCCACCAGCGCATTGAGTAGCGCGATGATATAGCAGAGCCACATTTGCCAACTACGCCAGTTGAAGTAGGGGGGCATTTCAGGATTCATATACATGCCCGAGACATTCTCAAATCCGAGCGGCTTTGTTTCGAGGAACAGCTTCCTATGCTCGTTGATATAGCGACACACCAAGACATAATAGGCCCGGTTGCAAATCACGAGGCTGTAGAGCAACACGCCAAGCATGAGGCCTGCACCAAGGACACCTATTGCTGCTGGGATTAGGTCAAAACCTTTCTCAGTCGAGTATTTATAAATGCCAATAGCCGTGCCGAGGATCGCAATGTAAGCTGTGAAGGCAAAGCGACAGATATTCCAGATTTGAGAATCATAGTGGCGTAGTTGCATGAAACATTGATTAAAATCTCGCTCAAGGAACTTTGCTGCCTCGCCATCTTTCATATGAATTGAGGATTTTGGAATAATGGGAAATGATGTTGAGGGGAACACAGATGAGGTCAAACGCAAAACATTAACATCGGTTTCTCTTCGTTCCCTTGATTGCCGGCAATAGAGGGACTTGGACCCATTCTCGAAAGTGCTAAAAAGCCGGTAAATTCATAATGAAAAGACCTACAAGTTGTTGACGATAACCTGCCTGCCTGTCCGCTGCAAGCAGCCTGCAAACAGGTTGCAGCTGGCCTGCAAAGGGATTGCAGGAGCGGGTTTACCCCGAGACCGAGATGATACTCGAATGTGGCTGCGACCTCCGACACGCTCAGGGGAGATCCTCAAACTGCGGTTCTATTTTCCCGGAATTAGCTTCTAAAAAAAATATTTCCTCCGAAAGGGCCATGGTTGCGGTCCCTCTCCTCCCTCTTCTCGAAACGTCCATAGAGCTGTTTATGTCGCGGCGGCCGCCCCCAGCCTCTGTCCAGCAAAGCCTTTGCCGCTTGCACTCTCGCCGCCGCTGGAGCCGAGGTATCCTCAGCAACCTCCAACAGAGCGGCCAAGGCGGGTTCCGTGTTATCCCGCGCAAGCGCGCTCAGGGTCTTCGCCCTTTCCTCCCGAGCCAAAGTTTCCTTGTTGCGCGAGCCGGGTGGCCTCCCCGCTCCCCGTCGCCGTCCTCCGTGATTCCCATTATTATCATCCATTCTTCAGCCTGAAATATCCTGAACATTTTGTCAATTCAAAGTATTATAGGTTACTGACAATAGCTGGAATATATAACTATCCTCGACAGAATCGAAAGACTTCCAACCCTGCCTGCACTTACCTCACTCCCCGTTCGATCCACTGAGAGGTGAAGCGATCAATTAAAGGTTTACCGTCGATATCACCAAAAAATATTGAGATTTAACCCCAAAATACCCAGATCCGGCCCCCTGAACCTTAAATATCGAAACTTTTTGAAACTTTAATAAAGGTAAATAAAGGCAAATAAACCCGAGATATCAAGATTTACCCCAAATTATCAAAATATATCAAAATTTAAGCCCAAAAACTTGATAAACTTGATTTATTTGCCCACCGACCCCTGCATTTACTGGCGTCGCTCCCCAACTTGATATATTTTTGATATTTTATCAAGTTGGAGGTCGAAAGTGGCCGAGAGGGCAAAAGGATCAGCCCTTGATGTTTGGTATGGATGAAGGGAAGAGGAGAGTCCCGATTGTTGAGTGTTTTGGGTTATTGACGGTAACCTGCCTGTCCGCTGCAAGCAGCCTGCAATCAGGTTCCAGGCGAGCGACCTGCCGAGTCATTTCATCCGGAATATCCTTTCGGACGATTGCTAAACGACGGGCTTTGGGAAATCCCGGGGGTCGAGGCGGTTTCCAGAACCAAATCAGGCGACTTGCATAAATCCTCCCTGATAAAGCACAATATTCGGGGCGGTCTTCGGATGGCCGACTATGAGATGCTCTTGGATGATGAACGGTTGACGCAGGAAGCAGCAAACCTACTTCTGGAGGCTCACTTTCCTCAGTCCATGCATGGTGATATTCGCGAAGCCGTTGGGCTGGGCGACAATAGGATAAGTCGTGAGGCTGGGGCAGTAAAAGAAGTCTCCTATAAAGCCCGCGACCCGAACTTTCGTCGCGAGGTACTTCGGGCATACGAGTACCGATGCGCTGTTTGCGAATACGATATCCGTTTGGGTGACGAATTGCTTGGCTTGGAAGCGGCACACATCAGATGGCATGCGGCTGGCGGCGCGGATAAAATTCAGAACGGTCTCGCGCTTTGTGGATTCCACCACAAGGCATTCGACCGAGGTGCCTGGGGCCTAAAACCCGACGAGCGCGGTTACCGAATTTTGATTTCAAGCCAGGTGCACGGCCAGAGTAGGGCGTTGCGCTGGCTCCGAGACTACCATGGTAAGGGCCTACAATTCCCACAGCGTGAGAACTGGCTGCCGGATGCAAAATACGTGCGGTGGCACCATCGGGAAGTATTTTGGTGGCCTGCGGCCTGAGCCCGGTGAAACAGCATTCCACCTAATCCCATCGTTTTCTGATGTAGCTGACGAGATCCGGTCCCTCCAATTCACGCGTCGAGTTGTTGGACCGGACGTAGAACACCTTTCGTTTCCCGGACTTATCCGACTTCACTAACCACACCTCTTTGGGCGACGGATCTAATTCGACAGAACAGATTTCCAGTCCTTTGACCGTCTCAATACGAATGTGGGTGCAAGTCGCAGCAGCCGGGCCTAACTCTTCGCTGATCCGATCTGTAAGGTGTCTTACGTACTTTTCTGTGTTCCACTCTCTTAAGTCGAGGTCCCTCTGGATTCCTAGAGGGGTGGCGTTGTCATCTATCCCGATGAACAAGAAACCTCCTCTCGCGTTCAGAAACCCGGCGACCGGCTTGAGGACGGATGCCTCGAAGATAACCTTTTCTGGGATGTTGGGATTTTGGTAGCTGTAGAAAGCCGAGGACTTGAACTCCCGGCGTTCGGTCTCCTCGCCTTCGAGAAGTGCATTACGGGCGTTCTTCGCTGCCAGCACCTCCGAGGTGATGACGCCGACCGGAATCGCGATCACTGCGTAGCCCAGGATTACGAGAACGGACGTCAAGAACTGGCCCAGAGCTGTCGACGGCATCAGGCTTTCATGCCCGACGGTGGTCATGGTGATGATAGCCCAGTAGACGCTTGCCGGAATGCTGGTGAATCCGTTTTCCGGCCCTTCCAGAAAGTACATGAGCGACCCTGCGACAACCGAGACCAGAACCACGCCGACCACAAAGGCCCCGATCTTGTAGCGAGTGGCTTTCAGAGCATTAGCTATCGTAGTTGCAGCTCGGGAGAAACGCCCCAGTGAGAAGATGCGGAAAATCCGAAACACCCGCAGCACCCGCAACACCGCGAGGGTTTCCCAACCCGGGACGAAGAACGCGAGCCATGTCGGCACAATCGAGATGAAGTCCACTAAACCAAAGAAACTGAACGCATAACGCGACGGTCGGGGATGACAGAAGAGGCGTAGTAGATACTCCAGACTGAATATCACAGTGAAGGCGATTTCGGCCATTCGCAGCCGGAAGAGCCACACGGACCCAATCCCGGCAACCGTTTCCAGCATGGCGACGGTGACACTGATCAGAATGGCGCCAAGCAGCCACAGGTCGAAGGTCCTCGTAGCGCGACCGCCACCAAAGATGACTTCAAAAAGTTGTTTTCGAATGCGGTTCAATCTAATAGAGTAAGTTAATTCCGAGATCCCAATAGCAAGGCCAGCGGACAAAGGGTAGGGGTTTATTCAAAATACGGAAAGGCGTTTCCAATTTTGATTTGTAGCAGAAGGCTGTAAAGCCGGAATAATTCGAGTTTACCCGGGGAGCATTGGGTGGCGGCACAAAAAGACGGTCCTGGGCTTCCGGGGTTGCGCAAGATCGCTTGTGTGTAGGATTCGGTTCTTTATGCATGGCCAAAAGTGATTGAATGCCGTTGGTTTAGTTCAGGTTACTGTTTTAGCCTTTAAAACTTCCATTCCAACTCCCTCAACATACCCAAAAAATTAATACACCTAATTTCCCTTAGATTGCAAACATCGGGAATTTTTGGTTTATTCAGGTTCCCCGATGGAACTTCACCAGTAACAACAACACCTCCAATATATGATGCAGTTGCAATTACAAAGGGATCAGCCTGTGATCTATTCCTAAAAGTATCCACTAGCCGTGGATATTCTGAAAGTAATTCTTTTGCAATATATTGGATATGTTCTTCTAACGGAATTAAAACCTTTTTTCTATTTTGAACCAGTGGTGGAGGCTGTCATCCTTTTTCTCAATCTCTACATATACTTCTTCAGACGCTTTTATAACGTTCCTTTCAATTTCTTCGTCAAGGAGTTTCCATATTGAAGGGAATACATCCGGAGGGCAGTCTCGAACCCACCCGTCCATCCAAGCACTTGTGTCGAGGCAGTATTGGGTCATGGACCAACTGCCATTCCTCCTAACCCAAGCTCTTCTCGAATTTTTGAAAAATGTATTGGTTTTGCACCTAAGAAATCACTCGCATTGCTAGTTGAAATGAGATGTCGGTCGTAGGCATCGAGAACCATACCAGTGAAGTATTTACCAGCCCTTGCAATAACCTTCACAGATTGGGGAATTGGTCCTCCAGAAGTTTGCTTTACATACCAAACATTGTTTCCCCAGTCTTCTCGCTTTTTCTGATACGTTTTTTCGCTTGCATGCCCTAATTTTACTAACCTTCGCAAAACAGCTTCCGGACTTACTTTTACCCTTTGCGCCAAAAGCCTGAGATGATCGTCATTTCCCTCAATAGCCCCGGGATATTTTCCAGCTTCAAAAAGAAATTCTTCTCTTGGCAAAAGAGCGGCAGCGGCAAAAGCATTAGCGGCTACTTCCAGTGGTTGTTGCTCGGGAGATGAATTTCCTTCCATTCTGGAGGTTTGATGGCCACTGGAGTGGAATAAAATATGGGCATATTCATGGATCAGACTAAAAATTCGCCCATGAGGAGCGTCTTTGCTATTTATTACAACAACAGGCAGCGGTTGATCAGGAATACAAGTCCCACGCATTTCATTTATTGGAACCGTACCTGTCTGAAATATTAGGATAGAATGTGCTTCAATCGCAGATTTCCAAACATTCAGGGCATTATGTGGGTTTGGCCACTTTAGCTAATCTTTCCACAAAATCCCGAGAGATTGTCTAATAGTGGAACCTCCAAATTCCGGATCAAAATTTGGGTCAAGCTTACTGGGAATTATATCAACTGTTTCCTTGAGGATTTCAATGAGTTCTAAAGCTGCCTGTCTCCGGTATGAAGCTTCCCGAATCGCCTGAATTAATTCAGGCGATTCTTCACCAGGAACCGCCCCAGGAAGCCTACGAAATTCCTTTTGAGGAGAAAAACCCTTTGGCGGTTCTGCGAGGAAAAATACAGAAATAGGTCTCTTATACGCCTTTCCCAGTTTTCGAAGTTGAGCAATACTTGGCATGCCTTTTCCTTTTTCCCATGCCTCCAAAGTCTCAACATCGAATTTCGAAGTTGCAGCCGCTTGGGAAAGAGATAGACGCGCCGACCTTCTCCCCCATCGGAGTAAATCGGGATTTACATGTGCTGGGATGCTGCGTGCCATTTTTCACTAGGTTGTGGGTAACACTATGTTAGGCACTAATCTCAGTTTCCAGCTAGAATTTCAGGATGCTGCTTAGATTGATTTTCGGAAAAATGCTTTGGCTGGGACCCAATGATTTATGAGGCAAAAAGGGTCCGCATTTGATGTTTGGTATGGATGAAGGGAAGGGGACGCACCTGGTTGTTTTGCACTTTGAGTTGTTGAACGATACGGACCAGAGGCATCCACCCTCATATTTCTCGGCGGTGAGACAGGGTAGGTTACAGTCACTCTGGGCATCAGGAAGTAACCAACTGCGTCTCGCCGTAACACGTGAAGGCGGATGTACCTGGAATAATCGTATTTAAGTGACGGAATCATACTGTGGGGAGATCCCGAGTCGTTGCCGCTCTCTGGTGATGATCTGACTCTCACATTCGCGCTGTGACATGACTTGACCCCCGGCTCTAGTATCAACGGCGTCTGGCGTCGCGTCCTTAATGACACTTCCCCGGGCGTACGCGTCGAACAGCACCGACTTGTCACGCAGGATCTTGACCATGTGATCGTCAACGGTGTCCTCTGCCAGGAGTCGGTGAACCTCCACACGCCGCGCTTGCCCCATCCGATGGCATCGGGCAATGGCCTGTTCTTCGGTGCTCGGCTTCCACTGCGGCTCGGTGAGGATTACAACCGATGCGGCTTGGAGGTTCAGTCCAACGCCGCCTGCCTGAATTTGGTTCACTAACACGGCCGGACCTTTGGAGTCCGTGAACTGATCTACGATTTGTTGTCGCATTCCCGCAGGGACGGCACCCGTGATGGTCCCGGCTACCAACGACCCGAGGGTCTCATGGGTCCGGTCGATAACATCCAAAAAGAATGAAAATACGACCGTCTTTAGGCCACGTTCTGCCGCTTCATGGATGATCTCAAGCAGGCGTGAAAGCTTTGGGGACTCATTCGGGTCGTTGGTCAGAAATGTGCAGCGTCGCATGGCCATGAAGTTGCCACTTGCAACCGCCCTCCGGTAGGAATTTGCGGCAGCTCCTCCAAGGATGAACCACTCCTCGGTTTCAATCTTCTCAGGAAGCTCATCTAGCACGTCCGACTGATTCCTCCGCAGATAAACGGGAGAAACAGCTCTGCGAAACGCGTTTGGGTTTATGAAACCTTTGTGATTTTCCAGAGTCAATCCTGTGTCGGGTTGGACATGGTCAACAAGCGTCTGGAACTCTTCCACGCGGTTTTCCATTGGCGTGCCGGTCATCAACATGGAATAGGCTGAGTAGCTCAACCAGTGACGTGCAGCTACCGTCCTTAGCGCGCGCGGATTTTTTACAAAATGGGCTTCGTCGACAATCATCGCAGAGATTGTGAGCCCGTAGGCCGAGCCCAGGGACCTCAGCGTGTCGAAAGTGGTGACCGCCAATCCGCCCCACTCCTTCCAGAAATTCAACCGCTGTATCCGTTCAGGGCCATGGAGTCTTAAAGGCTTTTGTAGGCGGGTGTGACGAAGAACTTCATGCTCCCAGTTGACCAGTACGCTCGCCGGGCACACCACTAGAAAATGGGTGCCGCCATGAAGCTTCAGATGGCACAGGACCGCGAGGGCTTCGATGGTCTTTCCTAGGCCCATTTCGTCTCCGAGGATGCTGTGCTTTTGAATCAGGGCGTACTTGGCTCCGAAGGCCTGATACCCACGCAGGGTCACCTTAAGCAGGCGCTGGTCTAGCTCGAATTGCTGGACCATTTCTGTTATTTCTGCTGATGCGAAGCCTCGGGAGGCTTCTGTGTCCAGGTCTATTCCGCCAACCTCAGCAAGCAGCGCATTGTAGTGCGCTGACCTCCTCTCGTAGTCTGCCCAGACATCACGGTTTCGGATTTCTTTGTCGGATAATCGTTCTTTGGTAGTGCGAAGATGTTCTTGGAGCCTTATAGTACTTTCCTCATTTAGCAATGAATAGAGGTGCTTTAACGCTGAATTGGCAGCATTCTTACGTTTAGTGCTGCTGAAAAAGTGCCGGATCGGCTGGAATTCGGGACGGGCAGCACGTATGGCTTTGGCGATTGAACGGGATATGTTTTCCAAGGTTGGGCGTCTCGCCTCGACACCCTCAAGGGCAACATCAAGCCTGTAGAGTGCACGTAACAGATTGGTCTGGCCGACGGGTTTTCGCTCGATATCGAATCTGATCCGACTCTCAACAATGAGCTGATCCTCCGCATCTCGAGCAGCATCCAGCAACCTCGCAGCGGTAACGGGTCCTACACCTGGGATCGCTTGCAATTGCCCCTGATGCATGTTAATAAGCTGTCCTACTGTGCCAATCCCGGATGCCTCGACGGCCGTGGTGCGAACCCCGCCTTTTGTTAGCTGCTTCAGCCTGTTGAGCGGCATACTGTGCAATTGCCTGTGTATGACACGTTTGCACTCGGCTTCATACTCAGTTTGCGCTTGACGCTCCGCGTAGGGAGTGAAGGCAAGGAGCGAAGTTGCCAATTGCCGCAAGTCCTTCGCGCAGTTTACAATTTCTTTAGGGGATAATAGTGGGGCTTCAATCCGGGCAGATGAATGGGTAGGCAATTTGGGCTTGGCATCCCCCTTATTCGATTTGAGAAAGAGGATAAGGCCTGTAAAAAGAAGAACAGCGAGGAATCCCACCATCATCATGCCCTTACTCTCAGAATCGCCCCGAGCAACCTCTCTGAAATGAGGTTTTTGTTCTTCGACTGCAGCGGCGGAAATGGGTAGTTCGGGTTCAGGCTCATCGGCTCGCAATGCCAGAGGCTCCTCAAAGGTTAATACTCTCTGCGGAGATGTGCTGGCGGTGGTGGCCGGGGTTTCAAGCGTTGAGGCGATGCTGGTGGTCGGCTCCTCCACCTTGTCAGTGGTAGTAGTTTCCTCAAATTTCGGGGCGGATGTGGCCGGTTCTTCAACTGCGACGACGCTGGTAATAGGTTCCCGACCAGACTCTTGGGTCGAGCTGTCTCCATTTACTTCTGGAACTCCAGCCTCAATATTCTCTTTTTCCTCCTCTTCGTTCTGGCCCGATTCCCGGACTGCAAATTCAACCGTGGCGGGCTTTGGTGATTTGCTGTCGGCGGCAATTTTTAAGACTAGTTTGGTGTTCTGCACCGACTTTTCGCCGAATGCGGTAGAGTAAAGACTCAAAGTAATTTCCGTGTCAGGCGTTTCCCATCTGGTTATCTGTTTCAGGTGTCCAAACAATAGTGCCAACGCGTAACGTTTTGGATTTCTCTCCCAGACC
This sequence comes from Opitutales bacterium, assembly GCA_965219475.1. Lineage (GTDB taxonomy): Bacteria > Verrucomicrobiota > Verrucomicrobiia > Opitutales > UBA2995 > JAABVD01. Next base: position 290,406 of record CBDCNU010000003.1, read on the forward strand.
TTCGCCTCATTTGACCATTCGAGAACGTCCGGGTGCGGTGTTCCATATTTGCTTGTTAGTCGGGTTTTTAGCGTTTGGTAGTCGGCCAAATATTTCTCTGCGGACTGCCGTTTCTCCTGTCTGAGATATTCCGCGCTAACCAGTTTGTCTCTGACAAAGGAGTAGGTGGTAACACCGGGAACTCCGGCAAGTCGGGTATCGTAAACTAACGTGACCCTATCCTCACGCACAAGTTCGGCAGTTTCCTTCCACATGACCTGACTCTTAGAGTCGCCCCAGAAAGCCTCCCTGAAATGAGGTTTTTGTTCTTCGACCTCAGCAATGGAAGTGGGAGGTTCGGGTTCAGGCTCTTCGGCTCGTAATGCCAGAGACTCTTCAAAGGTCGGGGCATTTTGTGGGGATGTGCTGGCGGTGGAGGCCGGTGTTTCAAGCGTTGAGGCGACGCTGGTAGTTGATGCCTCTTCCAGGGCAGTGGTAGGTCCCTCTCCCGTGACGATGCTGTTGATCGGTTCCCTGCCCGGGTCTTGAGTCGAGTTGTTTCCAACCACTTTTGGAACGGCGGTCACAACCTTCTCTTGTTCCTCCTCTCCATGCAGGCCCATTTCTTGGCCTTGATGTAGAATCATAAGGTTTACTTTGGCGTCTTCTCCCCAAAGCCTGAGCCTGATTTTGCTGTCGGCGGTATTCCACTCAGTATAGTGGATCACATGTCCACGTTTAATCGCTCTGCCCAGGCTCCTGCGGTCCCCCTTGTTTTTGTAGCGGTCATCCAACCAGCGTTGGCTATCCTTGTTGGGTTCTCCCAACCTGTTGGTTAGGAGCTTTTTCCAGTTTGCATAATCATCGTGGTAATCGGCTGCATCACGATACTGTTGGCTTCCAAGATAACCCGCCGATACAAGTTTATCATCCACAAAGGTATACCCCATTCCAACGGGAACCCCACCCACTTCAGTCTTGTAGGTCAGGCTCCTTTCTTCCTCCCTCACAAACTCGGCGGTTTCCTTTTCCCGGATCTGACTCTTGGAGTCGCCCCAGAAAGCTTTCCGGAAATGAGGTGTCGATTCCTCAACCGTGGCGTTAGGAGAGGCCGGTTCCCATCCAGGCTCTTGAGCCAAGCAGGGAACCATGGCAAGGATACTTCCAATTATAAGGAAAGCAGTTCTCATTGCGGCCTTTGGACTACAAAGCGGCGCAGCAGGTACTCCACGGTGAATATTGCCGTGAAGACGATCTCAGCCTTCCACAGTCGATCGAGCCACACCGGCCCGATCTCGGAAACCGATTCAAGCATGACGATCGTGACACTGATCAGAATGGCGCCAAGCAGCCACAGGTCGAAGGTCCTCGTAGCGCGACCGCCACCAAAGATGACTTCAAAAAGTTGTTTTCGAATGCGGTTCAATCAATTGAGCAAGTTGTTACCGAGATCCCACTAGCGAGGCTGGGTTCTATTGAAAATGCAAATTAAGCATTTCCTATGGTTGATTCGCCAACCGAGGTGGTAAAGCTGGAATAATCAACGATTTTGTAATTAATCGATTAACTAAATATTTTTTCAGAACCGAGGCTTTAGTTAATCGATTAATCTTATTCTTTATAGTGTTGGCGGGAAAATTGGGCTTGAAATCCGGACCACCCGGCTCTCAATAATTAGGTGTTTTATTATATCTGCACTAAGCCAAAATTTGCTGTATTTCGAATACGGTAATAGGAAAGAAAGATGCTTATTAAAGTGAATAATCGAATGTCCTACTCCTTGCTTTGAGTGCCTTGTTGGGAGCATTGGAGGCACAATGAAAATTCTCTACGGTAAGGAGTATTATAAAAAGGTCCTGAGCCCTCAGGATTACGGCTTCCATCCAAAGGACCGCGACCGTTGCGTCGCCGCCGTCGAGAAGTTCCGCGTCAATCCTCGTCATCCCGGACTCAATTTCGAGCGGCTCGGCCGGGGCCGGAGGCAAAACCACTGGTCCATCCGGGCATCCCGGGAGCTTCGAGTGATCCTGGCCGTGGAGCTGGACGTGGAACAGCCGCGTCGCGTCGGACTTCTGAACATGGGGCCCCATGACCCCATGTATGACTGGTCCCTTGGACAAGGATACTACACGGACCTGAACGAATATGGCGTAGTTTGGGCTCTACCGGAATCCGCCGACAATCGAGACTTTGCATTACCTCCAAGCGACTTCAAGGAGTGGATGCTTTACTTACCCAAACAACAACGGAGGCTGGTGAATCGCCATTATCATACGGGAATGGGGAGAATCAGAGGCGCTGCCGGCACGGGGAAAACCGTGGTCGGGCTGCATCGAGCCGCCGTACTCGGGCGCCGCTATCCCGGGGAGCCTATCCTGGTAACAACATTCAGCCGGTCTCTTTGTGTCTACATGGAGAGGCTGTTCCAACGGTTTCCCGATCCTCCGGATAACGTCCGCTTCGTCAATGTCGACCAACTCGCCAGCCAGTTCCTCAAAAGGCCCGCCGACCAAATAGATGAAAGCCGTTTCCCACGTCCCCGGGACATCAATGCGGCTTTCAAAGCGGCCTGCAGGATAACCATGCCCCAGGAGATGAACCTGGACAACGACTACTTGAAGGAAGAAGTCCAGTGTGTCATCAAGGGGCGGGGTGCGAAGAAGGAGGAATACCTCGATACCGGCCGGTTCGAAAGGCTGGGCCGCAAAAAATCGTTCAAGAAGGCGGACCGGGAGATATGCTGGCGCCTGCGGGAGGCTTGGGACAAGGAGATGAAGCGATTGGGAACCGTTGACTTCCCCGATCGCCTTGTCGAGGCGCGTAACCTTGCGCAGAAGCAGTCCAAACCCAGATATCGAGCCGCAGTCGTGGACGAGGCCCAGGATTTGACGCTTGTGGGAATCCAATTCGTCCGAGCGCTCGTCGCCGGGAGCCCGGAAGAGAAACTCAGAAAAGATAGCATCCTGATGCTGGATGACGCGGCTCAGCGGATTTATCCCGGTGGTTTTCGGCCAAAATGGGCCAACCTCGACTTCAGGGGCAATTCGGATACCCTCGACGTGAATTTTCGCAACACAAAGAGGATTTACCAAGCTGCTCGGGCCGTGGGCGGAAAAGTGATCTTAAGCAAGGGCGCCAACGATGACGGAACCGTTGACGCCGTCCACTTCGAGGGCGGCGAAGGGGATCGGCCCGTCCTGATTGTTACGAACCGCAAGGAACTCAAAGAGCTTCTGGAACTATTAAACGATCTCGTCGACAATCAAGGGTTCAGACACAATGAGATCGGCGTGCTCGTCCTGAGGAACGATGACGCAAATAAACTGATAAAGTTTCTGAGGCGCAAAGAGATACCATGCGTGAATCTGAAGGATTTGCTTAGCGGCCCGCTTCGAGATGGTATCCGCGTGGGCACCTTCGACCGAGCCAAAGGTATGACCTACCGGGCCGTCTTCATTCTTCGCATGGGCGAATCCCAATTCCCCTTACGCCAGGAGACCAACGGTTCAGGGATACAGGCGCAAGCGTCGCTCCAGCTCCCCGGGAACGAGTCGGGTCCAACTATGGAGGAAGATCAGGAGGAGCGCGAATTAAAGCTCGACCGCCTGTATGTGGCGATGACGCGAGCCCGAGATCGGCTGTATCTCATCGCAGATGAAGATCCTTGCGACGAAATACAGCAGTCGCGGGACTACTACTTTGACGAGAATCCCTCCTTGGATGCTCCATGAAAGACCGGCCGCCTCAACCGCTTCCAACCGCCCAAAAACTCGTTGTCCAGGCCAAGATGATTCCTATGAGTAAAGTAAAAGATGTCAGGACTCCTGACCATTCAGGGTGGGGGAAAAGGGGAGGAATCCAATTCGTCCGAGCGCTCGTCGCCGGGAGCCTGGAAGAGAAACCTTTTCCCCTTAGATAGCTAGGTTAGGCAGAAAGGCAAGAAAGTTGACTGACGCACGAAACCAGAACGAATCGAGACCTCCAGCTTGTCCCAAATGTGGAGGGGCCATGAGGCTCAAGACCGCAAAAAAGGGAAGCAACGCAGGTGGACAATTTTGGAGTTGCGTGAAATTTCCTAAGTGCCGTGGCGCCCGTGATTTCATCAATGACCGCCCAGGTTCTGCGGTGCAATCGACCAGACATTGGGATGCAGACAGTGAAGAAAGACCTACCTTGCGGCCAACAAACATGACAATACCGGTCTACTGGACCGAAGGTGAGCCACGCACGAAGTTCAATTACGAGTACCTTTCCATTGGATCCGTTCCTGGCGTTATAAGAGAAATAGTTGGCGACCACCAGACACTCAAACGGCTGTTTAGTCATACTTTACTTCTTTGGTCGAAAGGCCACAAACAAGGAAAGATGTCTGAGCATGCTCGGATTACTTCCGCATTGCTTGCCAAATTACTCCAACGTGGTCACATACCCCTATCCACCCTCGAGATCGAGCATACTGCTCTCAACAACCACAAACTCATTGATAAGGTAGAAGATCTGGCTGATGACAAAGTCGAAGTGGGGTGGCAATTAAAGTCCGAGTTAAAGAAGAAGGACTGTTATAGCGAACTGGTGGGAGAATGGATCAAAAAAGAACGTTTTACTCTCGCAGAGGAGGCCAAACATTCGCTAAGCGATAATGAAGTCGAATTCTTAACCAAATGGGTGCCGTCAAACCTTGGCGAGTCCGCTGGCCACTGGTTCATACCGCAAGCTCCGTTGGATACCTTGCTCGAATCCGCCATGCTCGACGAAAATGGGGCGCGCCGAATCGACTTTCTAGCGTGTCATCCAGGCGGTGGTCGACCATTGGCTATCGAAATTGACGGACCGGAACACCTTTCCGCGCAAGAAATCGATTTTTCCCGCGACCGGTCCTTGAGGTCCATGGGCATTGATGTTGTTCGAGTCAGTAATCAGGAGGTGCGAGACGGGAAAGGACCGCAGCTCGAAAAAATACAGTGTAGATTTAAAAAGTGGGAGAACAGGTTTCAACCAGCCAGTTCCAAGGGCGACATTGGTAGACTCGCCGCTGATTGTTCCATCGCCACAAAGATTCAATTCGTCATAGCACGCGCCATCAGCCTCGGTTGGCTCACAGGGGAGGAATGGAAGATCGAGCTTTCAGGGGTAACTCGAGTTGGGAAGGCTGGTGTTCTTGACGCCCTTCGATTACTCACCTGCTTTGATATTCTTTATGGCCAGCAATCTGCGCCGAAGTTATGCACCGTCAGAGTTATCGGAGGATCATCAATTACTTGGAAATTGGTTGATGGAAGGTGGGAAGAAGAACACGGCAAGGAAGCGGAAAGTGACCGTATCACCATCGTTGTTGAGCATACATCAAGCCCTTTCCACGCCATCGAATATGATGCTGACGCGCCTGATTTCATTATCCGTCCAGCATTCTTGCCGGTCCCGCTTGCGGTGGAACCGCTAAACGACATCCTCCAGCGTGTCATCTCGCCTTCAAGTTACGAAACCGTCAGACCTGCCCTGAGAGAGTTTCTTCGCAATATATTCCGCAAGTACGACTTCTGGCCTAGACAAGACGAAGCAATTTTTAACTGCCTATGCCACAAAGACTCTGTAGTACTACTCCCTACCGGGGCCGGTAAAAGTATCATTTACCAACTTACCGGCTTGTTGATGCCCGGAATTACAATTGTGGTCGATCCAATAATCGCACTGATTGAAGACCAGGTTGAGGGCTTACAAGAATATGGAATTGATCGTGCAGTTGGTATCGTTTCGAGTATTGATGGTCGACGCGACCGCGACCGCTTACTTCGGCAGATCGAACGCGGTGAATACCAATTCGTGTTACACTCGCCCGAACGGCTCCAGTCACCAAAATTCCGAGGCACACTCAACGCCATCCGCGAAAAATTCCTCGTTAATTTGGCGGTCATCGATGAGGCCCATTGTGTATCCGAATGGGGACACGATTTCAGACCTGCCTACCTGAACTTGGCCAACAATCTGCGCAGATTAGGTGAGAATCACGAAGGAACCTCGCCTCCTCTCCTCGCCCTCACCGGCACCGCTTCGCGCGCTGTTTTGCGCGATGTGCTCACTGATCTTGGAATCGATAGATCTAACAGCAGGGCCTTGATCCGACCTGAATCGTTTGATCGCAAGGAACTCAACTTCGAAATCAAACAAGTAAGGACAACAGGAAAAGCCCAAGCAGTCTTGCGAGGTACCTTAAACGCAATGCCCGGCAAGTTCGGCATGAGACGCGCTCAATTTTATACACCGGACAAGCGAAACACTGCTTCGGGCATTATCTTCACCCGCACTGTTAAATCACCAAAGATGGGACTAAACGTTACTAGGAAATTGGTGCGAATGGCGACCAAGGCACAAGTCACCATCTACTCCGGCGATCCACCGCACCAAATCGATCGGACTGGCTGGGACAGGGAAAAAAGATCAAATGCCAATGCATTCAAGCACAATGAAGTTCCTCTGCTTGTTGCGACCAGTGCATTCGGAATGGGAATCGATAAGCCCAATATACGTTACATTGTTCATTTTGGTATGCCCGGTTCGCTCGAAAGTTTCTATCAAGAAGTGGGGCGAGCGGGACGAGATCGAAAGCGAGCACTTTGTGTCATGATTTTTACAGAATATGACCAGAAGCGTTCAGATAGTCTGATCGATCCGAACATCGATCTTTCTGAACTACACCAACGGTTCACCAAAGAAAATAAAAACCGATCTATCTGGGACGATGTTACCAGTGCCATATATTTTCATTTGGATGCCTTCGCGGGGTCCGAGCGAGAAGTCGAAGACATCAAGGGTATACTCAATCGGATCGACCTTGAGAGTCCTGATCGGTGCGAACTCACTTGGATGGATGAAAGAGATAGGCGACGGAAGGAACACGCAATTATCCGTCTGCTGAAATTGAGCGTTATCCGAGACTACCAAATCGAGCGTGGGTCACGCAAATTGATTGTTGATTCAGAGCATTTCAATTTTGATCGCTGTCGAAAGAAACTACTGGGTTACATTCGAGCTGCACAACCAGCCCGAGCCAAGGCCTTTGAAGAACAGCTCGATGGGACCCTGCCAGGCAATCCGCGCGAAAACGCTCTCAACTTTGCCAAGCAGTTGATAGAATTTACTTATGATGTGATAGAAAGGTCGCGTCGCCGCATGATTCAGGAGTCTGTATTGTTGGCGCGGGAGTGTATTAAGGATAAGGAAATCCGAGTGCGCTTGCTCGATTATCTTCAAGAAGGACTGAGTTCAGAGCGAATCAGAGGGTTACTTGAGCAGGAGAAGGTGCAGTTTGAGGAGATCTTAAAACTTCTCAAACAAGTAAAAACTCCAATAGATGCGGGCGAACTTCGCGGCCTATGTGCGCGATTACTCGAGTCATACCCAGACCACCCAGGTCTCCTTTTGTGTCGCGCAGTGGCCGAGGCAATGTGCTCTGACTGCAATGATAGTGTAAGTTGGCAGGGCATCTCGAGTGCGATCACAATGGCTGCTGGTGAGAAATATAGAGTTCAAAAACAGGATATTGAGATGGTTATTAGTAGTTTGTATGACCTTGCTCAAATTGCGGAACTGGCCGGCAAATTGGGAATTTTGCTCACATGGGCTTTACTTCAAATTGCTGCGACAGACTCTGCATTCGGCTACTACTGTGTAGCCATCGCCACGCGACGAGCAACCGAGCTGAAAGACCAAGAGAAAATTGAGATTATTTTCTGCGCCTATGACCTGGAACAGGCTGTGCAAGATTCTAATGCAGTTACAAAATTAATCACCGAAAGATATACTCATCCAAAAATTGCACAGTTTTTGTGAGGATAGAAAAATGGATATACTCGACGATATTAGGGACAAGATCACGAAAGCCACAGTCAGTCTCGCCGACCAAAAAGAGCGACTATCTGAATATGAGGAACTCGAAAAAGCATTGGGTAGAGCCAACCAGAGCCTCGAACAGGTGTCTGCAGAAATTTCCGAATTGGCAGCCTCAGCTAAAATATCACAGCAGACACATGTCACGGTCATAGAGGCTTTGAAGGAAGCAACTACAGCATTGAAGGAGCTTAACCCCGACTCCCTCAAAGCAACGATAAAGGCTACAGACGCATCGATCACGGAAGCAATCCAAGATCAAGCCAAGGAATTCACTGACGAATTGGAAGCCATTAACAAATCGATCCGGGCAGGTAACAAAGCGACGATAAAGGCTACAGACGCATCGATCACGGAAGCAATCCAAGATCAAGCCAAGGAATTCACTGAACAATTAGAAGGCATTAACCAATCGATCCGAACTGAAAGCAAAGCGAGCATAAAGGCTGCAAACGAAACGATCGCAAAAACGACCCAAGTGCAGGCCAAGGAATTCACTGAACAATTGGAAACCAATAACCAATCCATCCGGGCAGGCAACGAAGCAATCCATGAAAAAATACAGCTACAGACCAAGGCTCTATTGCCCTTCAAATGGATTAGTTCTCTTACACTTCTGGCCGTCCTAGCGTTAATCGTCCTGGTAGTCAGAACCTTGATCTAGGGGACTCACCTGGTTGTTTTGCATTTTGAGTTGTTGGACGGTACGGACCGAAGGCTTCCAACCTCTTCTATTTCTGCGCGCGACGCGATACATTAACAGTCAAACTGGGCATCATGCCTTGAAAAACTGAGACCTGATGAACCAAATGCAGATTTTGCCGAATTGTTTTTGCAGGAAAATCCGGACTTGACCCTATTGGGAATCAGGTAGTACAAACCCCCAGCCAAGGAAGGAATAAATAGCTTTAGAATAATGTATATGTCCTTCTGATTTAAGAGGAGTCAGAGGGATAATCCAGCAAGGGCATGGTGATATTTCCCAACAATCGGGAACTTGAAGAGTTCGAGGAACTCCAAGATCAAATCGATGACCTGAGTGACCGGCTTTACGACCTGAAACTGAGGATCGAAGAGGTCAGGCTTCAGGAAAAATACCAGGAGTTGTCAGACTTGTTGGATGAGATGTTGGAGGAAATGAGGAATGGGGGGAGAAATGGAGAGATGGAATGAGGGAATGAGGGAATGAGGGAATGGTGGAGTGGTGGAATTGAATAGAGATTCTGAGTTGCTGAGATACTGAGAGGGGGAAGATTAACCACAGAGGTCACAGAGAGCACAGGGAAGGAGAGATTAACCACGGATTTCACGAATGGGCATGGATGGAAGAAATAGCCACAAAAGCCACAAAAGACGCAAAAGGAGAGGCGGGAGGATTTGACTCTCGCAGAGAGCGCGAAGAAACGCAAAGAGGGAAGAAAGGCAGGAAGAATAACGGAGGGCGGACATTCCTGTCCGCCATTTAAATCCTGATCTTGATCGTGATCGTGGTCGTGATCGAAAAAATGACTGAAGAGTGATGGTTTAAGCTGTAGGAGGGGGTTTATCCCCCGATTGGGATGAGACCGTTTCATGGGATCGGGGAATTGAACATGGATAGACAGGATGGACAGGATTGGGAATTGGGAAGGGGAGGAGAGTTTCTGAGATTCTGAGTTGCTGAGAGGGGGGAAGGATTTAACGGAGGGCGGGTTTTCCCTGTCTGCGTGCGGTGACGCACAGGCAGGCAACCCGCTTTATAGAGAAAATGGCGGACAGGAATGTCCGCCCTCCGTTATCCTGCTGGAGCGCAGCTCCATCCTTTTGCTGGCTTGTCCTGCGCTGTGCCGTTCGGAGCCTCTTGACCTGAGAAGCGTTGCGAAGCACGGTTTGGGCGAAGCGGGATCCATGTTCCACTCCCAATTTTCACGTCTCTGGGCCGGCGAAAGAGGTTGTTGCCAGGTTGGTTTTGAATTTTGTAGAAGGAGGCGTGTTCCTGAAAAAGGTTGAACCATCTGATTGAAGCGAACCTCTATTAAGCAATCGAAGATTTCATGAAAAACAGGTCCCTGGTGCGCAAACTTGCAAAGGAAGCTGAGGCCACTTCAGATCCCCTGCAATGGTTTGAAAAGTTGTACGACAAGGCCGGCAAGGAGGGAATTTCAATTCCATGGGATGATGGTGAAGCGAATCCGAATCTTGTGGAATTTTGCGAAAGGCATCACATCAGAGGAGAAGGTCGCAATGCTCTAATTATTGGTTGCGGATATGGCCACGATGCCGAATATCTTGCCAGTATCGGATTCCAGGTAACCGCCTTTGATCTTTCTCCGTCAGCAATCGGCGAAGCAAAAAAACGCTTTCCGAACAGCCCGGTTAATTACCGGGTCGAAGATTTGTTCAATCTACCAAATTCAAAGATAGGCGCTCATCCCTTTGTAATTGAATCTTATACATTACAGGCCCTGGCAAGAGATCTGGTTGCAAAAGCCATAAGGGTAATTGCATCCCTAGTCGAAACAGACGGGCAACTACTGGTTATTACGCAGTCCAGGAATGAGTCTGAAGCGGTCGGAGACCTTCCCCGGCCACTCGCCAGAACAGAAGTCCTTCAATTTGAAAATGAAGGGCTACAGATCTTGGAATTCGAAGACTATACTGACGACGAGGATCCACCCATCAGGCGCTTTCGCATCCTCTTTCAAAGAACGATTTAGGAATTAGGGAGGGAGAAACCACGGATTTCACAGATGGGCACGGATCTGGAGAAGAGTTCAGAGTTCAGGGAGGAGAGAAAGGCGGGCGGACATTCTTGTCCGCCATTTCAGTTCATATCACAAACGGCAAACACATAAACAGGGAAAGGAAGCGCCCAAGGGCGCGAATTAGGTAATGCGTTGCAACCCTCACCCGGCGCTTCGCGCCACCCTCTCCCAGAGGGAGAAGGGGGGGAACGAGGAAAAAGGGTGGAGGGAAAACCACGGATTTCACGGATGGGCACGGATGAGGCACCGTTGGCGCCAATTAAGAATTAGGAATTAGGAATTAGGAGAGAGGGGAATGGAAAGGATGGAAAGGATTTGGGATAGGCTCTCGCAGAGAGCGCGAAGAAACGCAAAGAGGGAAGAAAGGCAGGAAGAATAACGGAGGGCGGACATTCCTGTCCGCCATTTAAATCCTGATCTTGATCCTGATCGAAAAAATGACTGAAGAGTGATGGTTTAAGCTGTAGGAGGGGGTTTATCCCCCGATTGGGATGAGACCGTTTCATGGGGTCGCGGAATTGAACATGGATAGACAGGATATACAGGATGGGAATTGGGAAGGGGAGGAGAGTTTCCAAGATGCTTAGTTGCTGAGAGGGGGGAAGGATTTAGCGGAGGGCGGGTTTTCCCTGTCTGCGTGCGGTGACGCACAGGCAGGCAACCCGCTTTATAGAGAAAATGGCGGACAGGAATGTCCGCCCTCCGTTATCCTGCTGGAGCGCAGCTCCATCCTTTTGCTGGCTTGACCTGCGCTGTGCCGTGCGGAGCCTCTTGACCTGCGTAGCGTTGCGAAGCACGGTTTGGGCGAAGCAGGAAGGCCCAGAGTTGAGGAGGCACAGAATGGGACAGGTAGTAAGAAAGGGAATAAGCTGGGTGGATGCCCACCATCTTGCCTGACATGCCCAAGAAAAAAACGTCAACCTGGAGGTTGACAGGCCGATGGGGTTTAGTGGATATTCCAGGTCTGACTGAGGAGGACCAGACAGAATGGAAGATCCAATGCCTTAGCCTAAAAAATTGGAATGGAGAGACAGTATCACCAGCGTTGAATGACCTTGATCAATGGCGAAGAAAGGAGAAGTCAGAATTTGGAAAGCTCTTTCGATCCATTCAATATGCGGGAACCCATAAAATTCACAGAAACCAAGATCGCATTCGGCAAGATGAGCAGAAGCGGGGCGGATATGAGATTAAATCCACCCACTGCAAATGTCGCTTGATGTTCTTTTATCATCAGGAGAAAAAAACACTCATATGCACAAATACCTTCTGGAAAGAACGGAACTCGAAGAAAAAGGAACAAGATAAAGCATTCAAACGCTGTGCCGATCTCAAGAAGGAATACCTAACCTCAAAAAACCAGGAACAATGAACGAAAACCAACCGAGTTCAGATCTTATGGCCTCGTTTGCAAACGCCCGTCCAGTAAACGAAATCGACCGGAAAGCTTTCGCACGGGATGTCCGAAAACTTATGGATAAGCCTTCTTTCAAGGCAGGGGTTATCAAGGACCAATTCATTCACAACATCCTGGAAGCCCTCGACGAAGAAGGCATCAGCCAAAGTGAACTGGCAAAACGTTGGGGCAAGAGTCGCCAATACCTGAGCAAGATGCTAAAAGAGGACAAACGGGTGAATTACACAATTGATACGATGGTGGAAGTTATGCACCACCTCGGTCGCCGTGTGGAAGTCCACTTTCCTCGAGCGAATGAGCTTACGAGGGTGATTCATTGCTTGCAGGCTGAGCCCGGGCGAGCCGAATGGCAACAACCCGAAAAAGTGGTCCCTCCGGTTGCGAGGCAATTCACTGTGTCAAAAATAACTAATCCTGTGAGGAAAGTTTCTCATGAACTTTTTGCAGCTTGAAGACTATTTTCTGACTCGCTTGAACGTAGACTTCAACTTCCCCAACGATGCTGAGGTCCAGGTCGAACAGGTTTCTCTTGATTTTGATTATGATGTCCTGACGCACCAGGACGATCCCTTGCGTCGGATGCTGACCTTAAAAGTAGGGGTGAGCGAAGTCGCCAAGGATGGTTCCAAAGTTGGGCATCAGATAGAATGCGAAATCCATGGCCAGTTCCGAATTCCGGAAGATATAAAACAGGACCAACGCGAAGGAATACTACGAATTAATGGAGTTTCTATCCTATACAGCACATTGCGTGGCATCATCGGAAATCTGAGTGGGTCCTTTCCAGCGGGACGCCTTTGTCTGCCCACGATCCTGCCGCAGGATGTAGTGGAGCATATCGAAAAAAGTAAAGCTAATGTAGAGCTGGATACTGCGAAACCGAAGAAAAAAGCCGGAAAAACCCGCACTACGGCCAAGGTATGATCCGAGCACATGGGTTACAGTATCATGAGGGGGGAAGCGCGCCAGGGCGCGCGAATGAGGTATTGCGTTGCAACCCTCACCCGGCGCCTCGCGCCACCCTCTCCCAGGGGGAGAAGGAAGGGACTCTCGCAAAGACGCCAAGAACGCCAAGGTCACGATCAAGATTGGAGGGGAGAGATCAAGATTGGATAGGGCAGCCCGGCTTCAGTAGGCGTCCACCAATATGGCACATACCACCGAGAGGACGGGTAGGGTTGACACTTGAATCAGAGCAATTTAAGGAATGAGCATTGGCCACGATTCGATCATTTGCGGATAAGAACACCGAGGAACTTTTCGAGTTGGAAAGCAACCGCCGCTTTAACTCCATATCGCGGGTTGCGCTAAGGAAATTGATACAGATGAATCAAGCTGGAACCCTCTTAGACCTTGCCGTCCCACCCGGAAACCGCCTCAAAGCCCTGAAAGGCCGATTTTCGGGCTATCATTCTATTCGCATCAATGACCAATGGCGCATTATCTTCAGGTGGACGGATTCGGGACCGGAAGAGGTTGCGATAGTAGATTATCATTGATCATACCCTATGACGTTATAGGATATGGGCATGAATGAGCCAATCACACCCGGTGAGATTCTGCTTGAGGAGTACCTCAAACCGATGGGGATTTCACAAAATGCCATGGCGCGCGCAATCGGGGTAGCTCCGCGTGCGATCAACGAAATAGTGCATGGAAGGCGGTCGATTACCCCGGCCATGTCCATTCGTTTTGGCGCCTTCTTTGGTCAGTCAGACCAATTTTGGCATGGAATCCAGGTGGAGTGTGACTTTCGCAAGCTGTCAAGGGACAGGCATCGGCTTACCGTTGACATCCAACCGGCTGCAACCCTGGGTCAAGCGTAGAAAATAGGGAAGGCGAAGGGGTCCTTGAACTTTCCCATGGACTGGTCGGGTTACGCTTTCCCTACAACCTCCATGAAAACAGTCCGGCAGGAGTCTCAATTGACTACGAAGGAAGTTTGGTGTCTGATCACCCTGGCAAACTGATAACAGCCCGGCCCCTGCCGTGGCCTGAGTTGAAATGGAAAAATGAGAGTTTTAGCATTAGCCACATCTATCCTGATGGGATGCACCACGTTCGCCAATGATCCGGGCAGACTACTCAATCTATCCAATCGCGCCTTGGTAGGAGTTGGGCATGAAAGGTTGATTGGATCGGCCATCACCACTGGCGACTTACCTATGAAAGTTCTTGTAGTGGTGCGCGGTCCTTCACTGGCAAATAAATTGCCTGCCGACTTCACCGGGAATGTGCTGGCGGATCCGATGGTGACATTTTTTGAGCTTCCTCCGGATTCCAACGGAATTCAGGCCAGCAATGATAACTACAGAGATTGGAATGATGGCGAAATCGAGGAACTCTTCCCTGAATTTATTGAGCATCCCAATGAATCCGGGATCCTAATGGAGCTTCCTCCAGGAAAGAGCTTCTCGGCAATTGTTGAAGGAGCAGGAGGGGCAACCGGCCTTGCACAAATCGAGTTCTACGAGATTGATCAAGCCCCTCCGGAAAATGGAATTTATTTAAAATACACCCCCACCTTGGAGCAGGAAGTTGTTCTGAACCACGGTTCCATGGTTGGGTTTTCTGATGATATATTCGGTAACCAACACCTGTTTTATGGAGACTACGCCATTGGCATAGGGGATCCCCAATATTTCTATAGTTACATAGGCGTAAATCGTGATAGCCAACGGCTGATTTCCGACGAAATTCTGCTTACGGGTAAAATCACTAAAGGGCGATCTCTCAACTTTTCCTTTAATAACAGCTCTGGTAAAGAGGTGGAATTCGACTTGGAATACGATCAGGTCCTTAACGAGATTCATTCGTCATTGGATTTTGTGGCTGGAACCTGGACGGCATATGACGATGACGATATGCCGGTAAGCACGATTACGGTTAATTCCGATGGAACGATCATCGACAAGGACTCGGATGATTGCACCTTAACCGGGGAAGTTCTGATTCTCTATCCCGAGCGCAATCTTTTTTCTGTGTCATTCGAGTTGGAGGGCTCGTGTTCCCCCTCCCCTGGGAGCTACTTCGGGGACGCCTATTTCGCAGTGTGCGGCACCATCAATGATTGCAGCGCATTCCGCTTTCAAACAATTGGATCGGACGACGGGGAAACATATCATTACTTTGGCGGAACATACTGGAGGGGAGGAACTAGGCTTTAAAAAGGGGAGAAAGGCACAAGGGCACAAAGGGATGGGGAATTGAACATGGATAGACAGGATGGACAGGATTGGGAATGAGGTAATGCGTTGCAACCCTCACCCGGCGCTTCGCGCCACCCTCTCCCAGAGGGAGAAGGAAGGGAAATAGGAATGATGGAGTGAGGGAATGATGGAATGATGGAATGGTGGAGTGATGGAATGGTGGAGTGATGGAATGGTGGTTTTAAGCTGTAGGAGCGGCTTTATGCCGCGATTGGGGTGAGGCTGTTTCGTGGGATCGCGGCGTAAAGCCGCTCCTACAACTGGAAGCAGACAAATGTGTCTGCGCACCCCTTTGCGTCTCTTGTGCTTTTTGTGGCTATTTTTTTATTTCCTGGTGGAGCGTAGCTTCATTCTGTTGTCGGCTTGTCACGCCGTAACTCATTGAAAGCGGATTTGTCCTGCCATCCCCTCTTGCAATTCACTGTGCCGTTTCCGTTATGATTGGGAGATGGAAGGGCAATGCGATATGAGGGAGGGTGGACAGTATGAGTCGGTTCCGGCCGGCCATACAGGCGCGGTCTACACCTGCCCGATGCATCCGCGCGTGCGCCAGACCCATTCAGGCTCCTGCCCGGTCTGCGGCATGGGCCTGGAGCTTGAATCCGCCGCCATGGCCGAGGAGGGTCCGAACCCTGAGGTGGTGGATTTCACCCGGCGGTTCCGGATCGCCGCGGTGTTGACTATTCCGCTTTTGCTCCTCGCCATGGGACCGCTTCTGGGCCTCGGAGAGGTGCGCGAGGCGTTGGGCGAACGCGGGGCCCTCCGGATCGAGTTGATTTTGGGCACGCCTGTGGTGCTTTGGTGCGGCCTGCCGTTCCTCGCTCGAGGCTGGTCCTCGTTTCGCACGATGAACCTCAACATGTTCTCGCTGGTCGGAATGGGAGTGATGGCCGCTTGGCTTTACAGCATGGTCGCCGTTCTGGCGCCCGGTATCTTTCCCGACGGCTTCCGCGGCCCGGAGGGCCATGTCGGGGTCTATTTCGAAGCGGCAGCGGTGATCGTGACATTGGTGCTTCTGGGTCAGCTCATGGAACTCCGGGCTCGCCAGAGAACCGGCCAGGCAATCCGAGCGCTCCTCGAAATGGCGGCCAAGACCGCAATTGTAATTCGCGACAACGGGAGGGAGGAAGAGATCCCGCTCGACGAGGTGCATATCGGTGACCGGCTACGGGTGCGGCCGGGCGACAAGGCGCCGGTCGATGGCTTGGTGGTCGAAGGCCGCTCCTTCGTCGACGAGAGCATGATCACGGGTGAGCCGATTCCCGTGGAGAAGAGGCCGGGGGATGCAATCACGGGCGCAACTATCAACGGTAGCGGCAGTCTGATCATGGAGGCCACGCGAGTCGGCGCCGACACGGTTCTGAGCCAAATCGTCGAAATGGTGGAAAAGGCGCAACGGAGCCGCGCACCGATTCAGCAATACGCGGACAAGGTGGCGGGCTTGTTCGTGCCGGTGGTGATCCTGGTCGCGCTCGTTTCGTTCATGGTCTGGGCATTATGGGGCCCGGCGCCCTCGTTGTCCTACGGGCTGCTTGCGGCTGTCGCGGTTCTGATAATCGCATGTCCCTGCGCACTGGGTCTGGCGACCCCCATGTCGATCATGACGGCGACGGGGCGGGGCGCTCAGATGGGGGTGCTGATCAAGAACGCCGAAGCTCTGGAGCGGTTCGAAACAGTCGATACTCTCATTGTAGACAAGACCGGCACATTGACGAAAGGGAAGCCCCAACTGGTGAACATCCTGCCCGCAGCCGGCTACGACGAGGTCACGGTATTGAAGCTGGCTGCCACATTGGAAAAGGGCTCCGAGCACCCTCTGGCCCAGGCAATCGTTCGGGGGGCCGAAGATCGTAACGTCGCACTGGGGGAGTCAACGGACTTTGAAGCGGTGACCGGCAAGGGGGTCAAAGGAACGGTCGACGGTCATACGGTCGCGGTCGGCAATTTGAAACTGGTGCAGGACCTCGGGATCGAGGTCGAAGGGCTGGCCGAAAGCGCCAACCGCCGTGGCGGCGCGGGCGAGACGGTGATGTTCGTAATGTTCGATGGCACGTTCGCCGGCCTGGTCAGCGTTGCAGACCCGGTGAAGGACACCACCCCTGACGCTATCAAGGCGCTTCATCAGCTCGGCTTTCGCATCATCATGGCCACGGGGGACAGCGAGCGCACGGCAAGGGCGGTGGCTGCCCGTGTCGGCATCGATGATGTTCGCGCCGATGCGCTGCCCGAGGACAAGGCCCTCCTCATCCGGGAGCTGCAGGCGGAGGGGCGAAGGGTCGCGATGGCGGGCGACGGAGTCAACGACGCTCCCGCGCTGGCACAGGCTGATGTCGGGATCGCCATGGGCACAGGCGCAGACGTGGCCATCGAGAGCGCCGGCATCACACTGATCAAGGGCAACCTCGACGGTATCGTCCGGGCCAGACGGCTTGCACGTGCCACCATGCGCAACATTCGCCAGAACCTGTTCTTTGCCCTGGCCTACAACGGCTCCGGTGTGCCGGTGGCGGCCGGTTTGCTCTATCCTTTCTTCGGCATCCTCATCAGCCCCATGTTCGCCGCCTTCGCCATGACCGCATCGTCGATCTCGGTCGTCATGAACTCTTTGCGCCTGCGCAACTTGAGCGTCTGAAGGGGGCATCCTCCTTCGCCAAGGGGCTACGGGGTGACTCGAATGACCCCGACGGGCGGGCCAAGCGGGACAAAGAGACGTCAGGTCTCGCCTCTTGATGGGGCCGGAAATTTCCATCTTCGGCCCGATTGGTCCTTGGGCTTGCTAACTCCCGGAGAGTTTGCCAAAAAACACTTCAAACTCATTACGGGTTCCGATTGCCCCATGGGCTCTCTCCACAAAGAACCATCAACCTCAGCAACTAACCCGCATATCTCACAAATTTTCTACTGCGCTCCAGAATATCCGCCTTCATGTATTACGGCGTGACAAGGCCGGCACTGGCGCGGACTTCGTTGGATTCGCGACTTTGCAGGGTGTCGACCCAGCTTCACCCGCTCATCGGCGCGAAGCCCACACCAGCACTCGATCTTCGTTCGCCCGCTACGAATTTTGTGAGACATGCGGGCTAAGCACAACCAAATAAGGGGAAATCTCCCATTTGATTCGGATTCGGGCTAAATCGCAGCGTTCAGGCAATTGAAAACGGCAGGCTACCGGGCTCGACCAGGTCTTGACCTTTTACAACCCAAATTGATTCGATACGTCTCACACCTATGACCAATCCTTTATGAGCCAAGATAGTAAGCCAGAGTCTGCATCGGCGTCCAAGCCAGGGCAGGGTGCGGTTCCAGGCAGCCGCGATGAGGCGATTGAGGGGCTGCAGATGCCGCCGAAACTGATGCTCGATCTTGCGCGTCAAGCCGCCGAACTCGTTGTCAATCGAATCGAGTCTCTACCTGGGGAAATGGCTTGGGATGGAGAATTTCGGCAGGGACTGATCGATGATTTGATGGAGGATCCGCCTGAGAAGGGGCGGCCGGGCCAGGAGGTGCTCGAGAGAGCCGCTCGGGATATCCTGCCATGGACGCTCCGCCTCGATCACCCCCGGTCGTTTGGGTTTATCCCATCTTCGCCCACTTGGCCTGGCATATTGGCAGAATTCATGGCTGCCGGCTATAACATCAATGCTTGCACCTGGTTGGTCGCGAGCGGTCCGAGCCAGCTTGAGCTGGTAGTGATTGACTGGATTCGACGCTGGCTGGGCTATCCGGAGGGCGCGGGCGGGTTGTTCACGAGCGGAGGTTCCTCGGCAAGCCTGGACGCGTTCGTTGCGGCCAGGGAAGCGGCCGGCCATCCCGAGCGCGGGACGGTCTACATGAGCGATCAGAGTCACACGGCATTACTGCGAGCGGCAAACATCGTCGGCATTCGCAGGGAGTGCATCCGAACGATCCCGAGCGACAGGAGTTTTCGCCTGGATATGGAGGCTCTGAAGGCCTCGGTGTTGGAGGACCGTACCAATGGATACAGTCCGGTGGCGATCTGCGCCAATGCCGGGGCCGGCAGCACGGA
This sequence comes from Opitutales bacterium, assembly GCA_965219475.1. Lineage (GTDB taxonomy): Bacteria > Verrucomicrobiota > Verrucomicrobiia > Opitutales > UBA2995 > JAABVD01. The sequence continues at coordinate 309,666 of CBDCNU010000003.1, forward strand.
AGCCATCGACCCGCTTGAGGAAATGGCGCAGTTTTGCTCGGAGGAAGGCATCTGGTTTCATGTGGATGCCGCCTACGGGGGGTTCGCCGCGTTGACTGAAGCGGGCAAGCGGCTCTTGCGTGGAATCGAGCGCGCCGATTCGATTGGGCTGGACGCGCACAAGTGGTTGTTCCAGCCCTACGAGGCGGGATGCCTCCTGGTTCGGGACATCCAAACGCTGGAGGCGGCATTCGGGCTTCGCCACGACATGCTTCAGGATACCCAATGGGGTACGAATCACCCCAATTTCTCTGACCGGGGCCTACAACTGAGCCGTTCATTTCGTGCCTTGAAGGTTTGGATGTCGATTCAGATGTTTGGCGTGGCCGCATTCCGCCGTGCCGTGGCCAATGCCATGGAGTTAGCCGTGCAGGCCGAGGCCTACATCCGAGGCAGCCCAACGCTCGAAGTCACCCATCCCGTTACACTGGGAATAGTGTGTTTTCGGATCAATCCTGACGATGCCGCGTTGGAGGAGACGGCGCTGGATCAGATCAACCGAAGCGTGCTGGCCCAGGTCTTTTGGAACAACTCCGCGTTCATTTCATCGACGTCGTTGCGCCGGAAATTCTCCCTGAGACTCTGCATCATCAATCACAATACGACCTGGGATGACGTGCTCGAGACCCTGCAGGCGGTTGAACGCTTCGGCAAGGAGGCGCTACTGGAATGAGGAATTGAATAGAGATTCTGAGTTTCCGAGATGCTGAGAGGGGAAGAGGATGAGAGATGCGGGCTAAGATGCTTAGTTGCTGAGGCAGGAGTTTCCAAAGTGAAACATGGATCCTGCTTCGCCCAAGGGGCGCGAATTGGGAATGAGGAATCGGGGGAGAGGGGAATTGACTCTCGCAAAGCCCGCGAAGGACGCAAAGGGAGGCGCAGACATATTTGTCTGCTTTCAGTCGTAGGAGCGGCTTTACGCCGCGATCCCACGAAACAGCCTCACCCCAATCGCGGCATAAAGCCGCTCCTACGACAGCTTAAAACCACCATTCCATCCCCCCCCCATTCCTATTTCCCTTCCTTCTCCCTCTGGGAGAGGGTGGCGCGAGGCGCCGGGTGAGGGTTGCAACGCAATACCTAATTCGCGCCCCTGGGCGCCTTCCCTCCCTTTGCGTGTCTTGAGCTTTTTGTGGCTATTTTTCCAGTACACATCAGGCTACGCTGCCAAGGAAGAGCCATGCCGCGAGGATGAGAAACACCAGGACGATGACGGCGACCAGAAGACGCTCCCGCGGCGTAGAAATGGTCAGCAGCCGGTCGAGTTGTTCACGCTTTTCCTTGGCTTCGGCAACCGTGTTGTGAAATGAGCCAAATGGATTATTGAACACGACCGCAGGTAGCTATCTCATGGAGACTAAGCAAGACAAAGAAAACCTCATCCAGCCTGAGCAAATAATTCAGGAAATGATATGCAATCTTGCCCAGGCGAGGTCAAGTCCTATTACCTTCTTCCATGCCTCATCAGGAAATACTGCTCGGAGTGAATATCGACCATTGTGCCACGGTTCGCCAGGCTCGTTACAGAGATTTCCGGGTGACTGCGGGTGGCATCGTTGAACCCGACCCGGTATTTTTTGCCCAGCAATGCGAACTGGGCGGGGCCGACAGCATTACGGTCCACCTGCGGGAAGATCGGCGGCACATCCAGGATCGGGATGTGGAGCGCTTGGGCGAGGTTTTGCGTCTACCCCTGAACCTGGAGATGGCGGCCACCGAGGCCATGCTCGATTTTGCCCTGGCCCTCGAGCCCGATTACGTCTGCATCGTCCCGGAAAACCGGCGGGAGGTGACCACGGAGGGCGGCCTCGATATCGTTCAGGCGCGGGAGCGCGTTGCAGAGGTGATCGGCGCCCTGCGAGGCGCAGGTATCGTGGTCAGTCTGTTTATCGATCCCGATCCCGAGCAAATCCGGATGGCGGCGGAATTGGGCGCTCCCGTGATCGAAATGCACACGGGCACATACGCCAATTCCTATTTTTCGGTTGAGAGGGAGCATGAGATTGCAAGACTCCGGGAAGGGGCTGAATTGGGCCATGGTTTGGGACTCACCATCAACGCCGGGCACGGCATCAACTACGTAAATATTTCCGAAGTGAGGACGCTTCCCCACCTTCATGAACTCAATATCGGGCACAGCATCGTGAGCCGGTCGTTACTGACGGGGGTGAAAGAGGCGGTCAGGGAAATGAGGAGGTTGATGAATGTCGGAGGCTGAGGCTGGCTTGGCCGGGTTGGCCTTGCGATTTCCCCGGGGTGGAACCGTTTTGAACGTCGGCGCCGATGTCATCGAAGTGGATCGGGTGGCCAAGGTTTGCCAACGCCGCAAGGACCGCTTCCTCAAGCGGGTGTTTACCGAGGAGGAGCGGGAATATTGTTTCGGAAAATCCGACCCCTTCCCCCACTTGGCAGCCCGATTCGCCGCCAAGGAAGCGGTCTCGAAGGTATTTTCCACCGGGATCGGAAAATGGTTTGGCTGGAAATCGTGTGGCATCTACCACGATCCCGGCATGCAGCCTCTGGTTCGACTCGATGAGCAGGGGAAAACCCTTTTGGACGCCCTGGATGCGACCGATGTGCGCATCACCCTCTCCCATACCAAAACGGTTGCCATAGCGGTAGCCATACTCGTGAAAGAGCAACCCTGAGTCCGCCATGGTGGTGAAGACCGATTACATCCATCCCATCCTTTCCTGTGCTCAATCGCGGGAATGGGAGGAGACGATATTGGGTAAGGACTCCGAACGGCAATGGGAAGCCATGAACCGGGCCGGTTCGGCTTTGGCGGATTCCCTGTATTCGGATATTCCGGAGTGCATGGGAAAACGGGCCCCCGAGGCAGCGCTGGTATTGGTGGGCAAGGGCCACAATGGGGGAGACGCCATCATCGCCCTGAGGCATATCCTGAACCGTTTTGGGGCAATGCGCGCCTTTCTGGTATTTCCCTTGGGTTTGACGGGAGTGAGGCCCTTGGTGCGGCGCTGTCTGGATGATTTGCAGGCGGCCCATTCTTCCCGCCTTTCCTTCGCCTCCTTGAGGAAGGGAAATACCCAATCCATAGAATCTCAAATCAGGGCCTTGATCGGGGTCGCCCGAATCGACCTGTGCCTGGATGGGATATTGGGCATGCAGTTTCGTCCGCCTTTGCGGAGTCCCGTGCGGGAATTGGTTGAAGTGGTAAACGGGATGAAGGCAATTGCTTTGCGAGCGGCCGTCGATGTTCCGAGCGGGTTGGGAGACAACTCGGATGACCTGGCCTTCAAGGTGGATTTTACTTACGCCACCGGCATTGCGAAGCGTCCGCTTTTTGAGGCTGCCAACCGGTCGAGGACAGGCCGCATTCGCTATTTGGATCTGGGGTTTTTTGACGGGGATGTCCCGGCCAATACCGCCACCGGTGTTCTGACCGGGGGCATCTTGAAATTTCGTCGGGTCCTAAGGGATTCGCAGGCGCACAAAAAGACCTTCGGGCATCTCTTTGTGGTGGGGGGTTCCGCCAACATGCCGGGGGCCATTCTGATGGCGGTGCGGGCGGCGCTCAAGAGCGGGGTCGGGTTGGTTACGGCATTTGTGCCCGAGAGCATAGCGGCGGAGGCGGCGGCAAACTCCCCGGAAGCCATGTGGGTAGCCCTGCCCCAAAACCCGGCGGACGGCGGGCTGGCCCTGGAGGGGATGAAGCGGGTCCTCCCCCTGGTTTCCCGGGCCACAGGCTGGGTCATAGGTCCGGGCATGGGAACGGGCCGGGAGACCGAGGCCTTAATTAAAGGGATTCTCGACCTGTCCGACCAACCGGTTCTTTTGGATGCCGATGCCTTGCAACCCTCCATCGTGGGCCGGGATTGGGGTGGTCGTCGCTGTGTCCTGACCCCGCACGCGGGGGAGTTCATCCGTCTCTCCAAGCGGTCTCCGGGAGATCTGGCGGACCCATCGGAAGTAATGGAATTTGCAGGGTCCCACCATCTGACCGTATGCTTGAAGGGTTCTCCCACCCGGATCGTGCAAGGCCGTTCGGTGATCCACAGTCTCTATGGAGGACCGGTTTTGGCGCGCGGTGGAAGCGGCGACCTCTTGGCCGGCCTGGTGGGGGGACGTATCGCTCTGCCGGGAGAAGATTTTGCCAAGGCGGTATGCCAAGGGGTGGCCTGGCATGGGTGGGCGGCGGATCGTCTGGCCCGTGAAAAGGGGCAGGTGGCGGCAAAAGCCACCGGCATTTTGGATTTCCTTTAGTTGGAGCGGTCTGCAAACTGTCGACCCTCAATTATCCCTCATGTCGCCGCTGTCCCGCAAACAGGCATTCCTCGTCCTGAATGGCCTACCCGAAATCGGTCCCATAACCCTGCGCAGATTGCTGGACGCTTTTAACGGGGATCCCCTTTCCATTTTCTCTGCCCCGGCAAATCAACTCAGGTCCGTCCGGGGAGTGGGCCATAAGATCGTGACTATTTTGCGGGGCTGGGAGAATCACTTCGATTTGCGGAAGCAATGCGAGAGGCTGGAAAAATCGGGCATTCGTTTCGTGGTGGCGGAATCGGACCAATACCCCCCGTTGTTAAGGGAGATTTATGATCCTCCGATTGGATTGTATTGGCGTGGTGACTATACTCTCGATGGCCCGGCTGTGGCCATTGTGGGAAGCCGAACCACCACCGTTTACGGCCGGCGCGTGGCGCGGAAACTGGGACGAGAGCTGGCCCAAACCGGGTTTTGCGTGGTCAGTGGCGGGGCTCGCGGGGTGGACACCGAAGCCCATAAAGGGGCCTTGGAGGCGGAAGGGAAAACGGTGTCGGTGATGGGCTGCGGGATGGATATCGTCTATCCGCCCGAGAATTTTGAATTGTACAAGCGGATCGCCCGGACCGGGGCGGTTTTGAGTGAATTTCCCTTTGGCCGCCGGGCCGACCGGCAAACCTTTCCCATGCGCAACCGCATTATCAGCGGCATGTGCCAAGCCTTGGTCGTAGTGGAGTCCAATCTCAGTGGAGGGAGTATGATTTCGGCCCGTTTTGCGGCTGAGCAGGGCCGCACCGTATTTGCCGTTCCCGGCCGTATCGACCAGGCCACCAGCCGCGGTTGCCATCAATTGATCCGGGAAGGGGCGGTACTGTTGTCCGAACCTTCCGACGTGGCGGAAGAGCTCGGGTATTTGATCGGGAACAGCCAGACCTCCGATGGGACGGGACCGACGCTTCCGGGGCCGGAGTTGTCCGAAGAAGAGCAACAAATCCTGGGACATTTCCAGGGGGGAGAAATACTGGATATGGACCGGTTGATCGACCTTACCGGCAAAACATCGCCCGAGTTGGCCTCGGCCCTCATGTTGCTGGAATTGAAACGCCTGGTAGTCAAACGCTTCGACGGGACCTTTGAGGCGATCGGGGAATGGTAGGAGGGTGGGTCATCCGGGCGGCCAGGACATTTTGCGGCCGCCCAGCAAATGCACGTGCAAATGGGGGACGGATTCTCCTCCATCGGGTCCATTGTTGATGACAATGCGAAAACCATCGACCAGGTCCAGTTGCCGCGCCACCTTTTTTGCGGTCAGGAGAAGGTGTCCGAGCAGGGCCTGATCGGATGCATCGGCCAGGGCCGTTCTAGGGATGGGTTTCCTTGGAACGATCAGAATATGGACCGGGGCTTGGGGATCGATGTCGCGGATGGCCACGCAATGTTCGTCCTCGTGCTCAAACCTTCCCGGTATTTCACGGTCGATGATTTTGGTGAATATGGATTTCTCGGGCATGATTACATTATGATGAGGGTCAGGGTGGAATTGCCAGTCGTCCAATAGGCTGCCAGTCGGCGCAAATATTCGACCGCTTCTTCGTACTCGACGTCCAGTTTGGCGTTCCACTTCTTTCGCCTTCCCTGAATGGCTTTGCGCAATCCGGTGCCGAGAAACAGGGCATGGGGAAATCCGGCAATCTGTTTGAGACCCGCAATGATCTCCTCCCGGGCCCAGAGCGGATCAAAGGGGCATTGACCGGAAAAGGCGTCCCAATGGAAAAATCCGAAATTGTGATCCCGGGTCAGGTATTTTTCCAGGAGTTGGATCAGGGCATCGTTGAAATCCTCATTGGCCCCGCAAATTTCCGGATCTCCGGTGGTGGAAAAATTGATGGCGCGCTCGATTTCCCGAGCCTGGTAGAGGTCATTACCGGTGAGCATGGGAAAGAGAGTGTTGAGAATATGCAAACGGGCCATTCTCTCGCGTTGATCGGCTTGCATGGGATCAAGGTTTCAAATCGGAGAGTTCTTTCATCAGTTCGTCGATTTCGCGAAAATCTTTGTAAACACAGAGGAAACGCACATAGGCAATGGGATCGATTTGTTTCAGGCGGATCATGATTCTTTCGCCGATGGCGTGCCCGGGGATCTCATATTCGTAGTCCTTCATCAGGTCTTCGATGACATCGTTGACCAGCAGTTGGATCTGTTCCACATCCACCGGTCGCTTGATCGTGGCCTTGCGGATTCCATCGACCATTTTATTGCGGTCGAATTCCTCTCTGCGGCCATCCCGTTTGCGGACCATCAATCCCTCGCGCTGGACTTCCTCGATCGTGTTGAACCGATGGCCGCAATCCAGGCATTCGCGGCGTCGTCGAATGGAAGCGGTTTCCTTGACTACGCGGGAATCGATTACCTTGTTGTCGAAAGAAGCACAAAGCGGGCACTTCATGGGGAATGGGGGATCAGGGGGCCAAGTTGCGTAGATCAGGCTGAAGGGAGAGTGGGGGAGGGTCAAGCGAGTTGCCGCCTCGGCCCGGGAGAAGGGCCGGCCAAAATTGACTTTTCAACACGGAAAAGGCGGGCTAAAACAACCCGCACATGAGTTTACGCATTCTGGTTACGGGGGGGGCAGGATTTTTGGGTAGCAATCTGTGTGACCGCTTATTGTCCGACGGCCACGAGGTGGTTTGCATGGACAACCTGTTCACCGGCAGAAAAGTGAACATCGAACACCTCTTTCAAAATTCCAAATTTGAATTCATCCGGCACGATGTAGTGGATCCTTTCAAGGTCGAAGTCGACCAGATCTATAATCTGGCCTGTCCCGCTTCGCCGGTGCACTACCGCTACAATGCCATCAAGACGATAAAGACCTCGGTCATGGGCATGATCAACTGCCTGGGTCTGGCCAAACGGGTGAATGCCCGCATCCTTCAGGCCTCCACTTCGGAAGTATATGGAGATCCAAGGGTGCATCCTCAATCGGAAGATTATTGGGGCCACGTCAATCCGATCGGCCCCCGTTCCTGTTACGACGAAGGGAAGCGGTGCGCGGAAACGCTCTGCTTCGATTACCACCGGCAAAACGATGTCGATATCCGCATCGTGCGCATTTTCAATACCTATGGGCCCCGCATGCATCCCGACGACGGGAGGGTCGTTTCCAATTTTATCGGCCAGGCCTTGAGGGGGGATGACCTGACCGTGCATGGGGACGGGAGGCAAACCCGCTCCTTTTGCTACGTGAGCGATTTGATAGAGGGTATGGTGCGGATGATGAACCAGGACCACGTGACGGGCCCCTTGAACCTGGGAAACCCGGGGGAATGCACCATACGCGAACTTGCCGAACATATCATCGACCTCACCGCAACCTCATCGAAAATCGTTCACTGTGAACTGCCATTGGACGATCCCAGGCAACGGCGTCCAAACGTAGACCTGGCCGAGAAATACCTGGATAATTGGCGCCCTCTGGTGCCCTTGGACGAGGGTTTGCGCAAAACCATCCGGCATTTCAGGGACAAGAAGACGTCTTACGGCTGACCCGGCAAATCTGCGGTTGCTTCCGCAGGGGGAACGACCTAAATTCCCCCGTTCTTAATGCGCCATGCTATCCTTTATTTTCCAACGATTCGCCGGTCGGCCCTATAGAAAATTCATCAAGCGGTGTCTTCCGGCGGTGGCCCGGATCAATGAGTTGGAAAAGCGGTATCAGTCTTTGACCGATGAGCAGATTCGCGACCATACCGGCCAATTCCGCAAACGGTTGGAGGAAGGTGAAAACCTGGAGGACCTCCTGCCGGAAGCCTTTGCCACGGTAAAGAACGCGTCTCGACGGCTTTGCGGCAAAACTTTGCAGGTGTGCGGTCACGCCCTGGACTGGAACATGGTGCATTACGACGTCCAATTGATTGGGGGCATGGCGCTGCACCAGGGAAAGATTGCCGAAATGGCGACGGGTGAAGGGAAAACCCTCGTGGCCACTCTGCCGCTCTACCTCAACGCCCTGACCGGGCGCGGGGGCCACTGTGTCACCGTAAACGACTATCTGGCCCGGCGCGACAGTGAGTGGATGGGCTACCTCTACCATTTTCTGGGTTTGAGCGTGGGCTGCATCCAGAACGCGATGGTGCTGGCGCAAAAAAAGGAGATGTACGGCAGGGACATCACCTATGGAACGGCCTCGGAGTTTGGTTTCGACTACTTGCGCGACAACGGGATGGCCATGGTGGCGGAGGGACAGGTTCAGCGCGACCACGTCTACTGCATTGTGGATGAGGTCGATTCCATTCTGGTGGATGAGGCCAGGACTCCTTTGATCATTTCCGGACCGGCGCAAATTACGCGGGAGCTGCCCTTTCCCCAATACAAGCCGGTCATCCAAAGACTGGTGCGGAAGCAGAACCGCTTTTGCACCCGGGTGGTGACAAATGCCAAGGGGGAACTGAAGGAGGTCGCAAAACCTCAGGACGAGATGGATATAGGCCTGGCCCTGCTCCAGGTCCGAATGGGAATGCCCAAGAACAAGCAACTCTTGCGCATGTTGGAGGAGGGCCCCACCCGAAAGTTGATCGAAAAGGCCGATCTCGAAATGCACAATGACATGCGCAAGGCGGAGCTTTTCCAGCTCAAGGAGAAGCTGTTTTTCGTCATCGATGAAAAGCAGCACCAGGCCGACCTGACGGAAAAGGGCCGCCAGCTCATACGACCGGATGACCCGGATGCCTTTGTTTTGCCGGACCTTCCCAGCCTCTTCAGCGAACTGGACAAGGACGCCTCCCTGAGCCCCCGCGACCGGGAGGAGAAGAAAGCGGAATGGCAGGAGAAATTTGAAAAGACGAGCGAGGAGATCCACACCATGAGCCAGTTGTTGAGGGCCTACTCGCTCTACGAGAAGGACGTGGATTACGTGGTGCAGAATAACAAGGTGCAGATCGTCGATAAAAACACCGGCCGCATCATGCCCGGCCGCCGTTGGAGTGACGGATTGCACCAGGCGGTAGAGGCCAAGGAAGGGGTGGCCATCGAAAAGGAAACCAAAACCTATGCCACCATCACCATTCAGAATTACTTCCGGCAGTATGAAAAACTGGCCGGCATGACGGGCACGGCGGAGACGGAGGCGACCGAATTTTACGATATCTACCGCATGGACGTAATGGTTGTTCCGACCAACAGACCGAACCAGCGGACCGACCTCAACGACGTCATCTACAAGACCAGGCGGGCCAAGTACAATGCGGCCATCCAGGACATTCAGGAAGCCCACGGCAAGGGACAGCCGGTGCTGGTGGGCACGGCCTCGGTGGAATCGTCCGAGGTCCTGAGCCGCATGCTCAAGCGAGTGAATATTCCCCATACCGTCCTCAATGCCAAGTTTCACGAAAAAGAAGCCGAGATCGTGGTCCGGGCCGGGCAGACCGGAGCGGTTACCATCGCCACCAACATGGCCGGCCGCGGCACGGACATCAAATTGGGAGAAGGGGTGGAAGAGATGGGCGGATTGCTCGTGCTGGGCACGGAGCGCCATGAGTCGCGTCGCATCGACCGGCAATTGAGAGGACGTTGCGCCCGTCAGGGAGACCGCGGCTCATCCAAGTTTTTCATTTCCCTGGAGGATAACCTGATGCGTTTGTTCGCCCAGCCGGGGCCCATTGCCAACATCATGGAAAAGTCTTTCAGCGAGGACGACGAATTGGCTCACCCCCTCCTGAACCGGTCTATCGAAAGCGCTCAGAAAAAAGTGGAGCAGCAAAATTATGCCATACGAAAGCGACTCCTTCAATACGACGATGTGCTGAACCAGCAAAGAGAAGTGGTCTACGGATTGCGCAATGAAGCCCTCCATCTGGACCAGCCCAAGGAAATAATTTACGAAATGATCGAAGAGGAGTTGGAGGTCCGGTTGGAACACCCCGAACTGATGGGAGACGGGGGCGATTCCGAGGGACGCGATGCCCTGGTTCGTTGGATCAACACCCACTTTCCCATTGCCATGGGAGGGGATGACATCGATTGGTCTACGGCCAAAACGGCGCGAGCAGCCATATTCACAAAGATTCGCCATGCCTATGATTCCAAGGAAGCGCTTCAACAACCCGACGCCTTTAAAAATCTGGAGCGCTGGATTGTTATTTCCGCCCTCGACCGGCACTGGCAGGATCACCTGACGGAAATGGAGGACTTGCGGCGCGGGGTGGAACTGCGGCGCCTGGGGCAGAAGGATCCATTGAACGAGTACAAGAATGAGGCCTACCTCTATTTCGAGCAATTGCTGGAAAACGTCCGTTCGCAAATAGCCACTTCCCTGTTTCGTTCCGCCGTCATCCTGGAACGCAATATCATCGATGCTTTGCAGGATCGCATGAACAAGGCCCGGGCCGTGCAACCGGCTTTGGCCCGTGCCGCCGCCCCAACCTCGACCCAAGGAGGGGCAACCCCCGACCGGACCCCGGCGGCGCCAAGATTTGGCGGCAGGCAACGGGTCATGAACCCCGCCGCGCGGGTCAAGGCCGAACCGATTCGACGCAAGATGCCGAAAGTGGGAAGAAACCAGCCCTGCCCCTGTGGCAGCGGTAAGAAATACAAGTTCTGTCACGGCAGGTAGCCCGCCTGTGCAGGATTAGCCCGCATGTCTCACAAATTTTCTACTGCACTCCGGAATACCGGCACCGGCGCGGACTTCGTTGGATTCGCGACTTTGCAGGGTGTCGACCCGGCTTCACCCGCGAATCTGTTCGAAACCCGCGCCAGCACTCGATCTCCGTTCGCTCGCTACGAATTTTGTGAGACATGCGGGTTTGCTCGAGTCGGCTCGAAGTAAGGCATGAAATCGAAATTGACCGTCGATTGGAACCCAACGCTTTGGGCCTCGGCCGTGTTTGTTTCCACGTTCTGTTTTCACACCTTTGCCTTTCCTCCTTACGACATCGCGGAGTTGGCCTACCTGCTTCCCGTTCCTATCCTGCTGTGGCTGTTTTATAAACCTCCCTCCCCCAGGATTTTTCTGGCGGCGGCGGGAGGGGCCTTCTGGCTGTCCTGGCTGGTCCTGATATTCTGGTTGCGCCACGTCACTTGGCTGGGCTGGTTCGGCTTGGCCTCGGTCCTATCCCTCTTTCCCGCCGGGTGGGCCCTGTTGGTGTTCTGGTGGGTTCCCCGGTTCAAGGACCGCGGTTTTCCGGTCCGCCTTTTGGGCATGCTGAGCGTATGTTCCGGCTGGGCCATACTGGAATTTGTCCGCACTTTTTTTCTGACCGGGTTTCCCTGGTTGCCCCTCGCCGCCAGCCAGTGGAAACGCCCCGTCATGCTTCAGGTGTCCTCCCTGACCGGTTTCTATGGAGTTTCCTTTGTCCTGCTTCTGGTGGGGGTGGCCATCGCATTTTATATTCGGCATCTCTTGCAGGGAAGGAAGCGTGGGTGGCAGCGGTTTTGCCCTGAATTTCTCCTGGGCATCGCGGTTTGGCTGTTTGTCACCTTCGGCATCTTCCAATTCAACCTTGTCCCCGGGCAGCGGGTTCCCCTCTTCGATGCCGCGTTGGTTCAACCCTACATTCCCCAGAAGGTGAAATGGGAACCGTCCCAGTCTCCCCGGATCATGTCCCAAATCGAGAATCTGGTCATTTTCCAGAAGCATATCGGGGCGGACATCGCGGTATTGCCCGAAGCGGCCATGCCCTATCCCCTTATCGGCGATGACTCCATGCGGGATTGGGTGGAAAAATTGGCCCGGGACTTCGGCGGACCCCTTTTGATGGGCGCCTTGGCGGCGGAGGGACCCACTGTTCTGGACGATCCGTGGTTCAACGGGTTTATGCTGGTTTATCCGGAAGACGGCTTGGATCCCGAGTACTACCAAAAACGGCGACGCGTTCCCTTCGGTGAATTCATCCCCTTTCGCCAAGCCTTGTTTTTCCTCGAAAAATTCGTTCCCATCGGCGGGGACATTGCCCCGGGAAAGTCGGCCGCTCCACTGAGGCTGAGGATGGCGGGCGGAGAAGTGCTCATCGGGCCATTGATCTGTTACGAAGACATTTTTCCCTCCCTGGCGGCCGAATCCGCGCGCGAGGGAGCGCAGGTGTTGTTCGTAATCACCAACGATGCCTGGTATGGGGAGGAAGGGGCCCCCTATCAGCACGCGGCCCACTCGGTTCTGCGAGCGGTGGAAACGCGACGGCCGGTGGTGCGTGTGGGCAACGGGGGATGGAGTGGTTGGATCGACGAAAATGGAAACATCCGCGATGTTTTGATATCGAACAAGGGGTCGATTTATTTCCGTGGCAGCGAGGTAGTCGAGGTGAGCTACAATCCCCATATCTTGCGGGAGCAGACCTTTTTTGTCAGATACGGAAACTGGTTCATTGGGGTCTGTGCCACCGTCGTTATCCTTTTTTTACTGGTGCTGCGCCGGGCTCCCCCCGGCCGGGAGGAAGAGGCGGAGTGGGAACGCGTGGGCCGGATGAAAATCAATATTCCCCAGCGGTAACAGGGGATTCCTCAGGTCGTGGAGGAAGGGGTCAATCCTTGAACTGGCCCACCAGTTTAGTCACCGTCTGTTTGGCGTCGCCGTAGAGCATGCGGGTATTTTCCCGGAAGAAAAGCTGGTTGACCAACCCGGAGAATCCCGGGCCTTGGCCCCGTTTGAGGGCGAACACCGTCTTGGCCTCGTGAACATTGATGATGGGCATTCCGTAGATGGGGCTTTGGGGATCTTCCACGGCGGCCGGGTTCACCACATCGTTGGCCCCAATGACGATAGCCACGTCCACAGTGGACATGATGGGGTTGACGTCATCCATCTCCGATAGTTGCTCGTAGGCCACGTCGGCTTCGGCCAGAAGCACATTCATATGTCCGGGCATTCTTCCGGCTACGGGATGAATGACATACTGTACTTCAGCTCCATTTTCCTCCAGAATATCTCCCAGTTCCTTGACCGCGTGTTGGGCCTGGGCTACCGCCATGCCGTAACCCGGTACGAAAATCACGTTGCCGGCCGCCTCCAACACGTAGAAGGCGTCCTCTACGCTGAGGGGTTTCATTTCCCCGTCCTGCCTGGATCCGGTTTTTTCAGCGGTGGCGCCGAAACCGCTGAGCAACACGTTGGCCAGGGTCCGGTTCATGGCCTTGCACATGATAATGGTCAAAATCAAGCCGCTGGCTCCCACCAGACAGCCTGCCACTATGAGCACGTTGTTGCGGATGACGAACCCCGCGGCGCAGGCGGCCAAACCCGAACAACTGTTCAGGAGGGAAATGACCACGGGCATATCCCCGCCCCCGATGGGCATCACACCAAAGATTCCCAATAGCAGGGAGAACAGGATCAATCCCAGAAAAACCGCGTAGGCCTCCTCCCCGGCCAGACCCGAGGCGTAGAGGAATCCGGCGATGAGGATTCCCGCCAACAACAACAGGTTGACGGCTTTCTGGCCGCTGAAGACCGTGGCCTTGCCACTGATCTTTCCGGAAAGTTTTCCCCAGGCATAGACGCTGCCGGAAAAAGTGATTCCCCCGACAAACACGGCCAAAAAAATGACGGAAGCGGTGAAGTGGTCCATGGCGGTTGGGATGGACCCATCGATCCGTCCCCCTCCGGCATCGACAAACTTCTGGTATTCGGCCCAGCCCACCAGGAGGCTGGCCAGCCCGCCGAAACCGTTGAAGAGGGCCACCATTTCGGGCATTCTCGTCATCCGGACCCATTTCGCGGCATAAAATCCAATCAAACCGCCGGCCAGGATTCCCGCCGCAATCCACATCCAGCTTCCCAAAACCTGTTTATCGATCAGGGTGACGGTGATGGCGATCAACATGCCGACGGAGGAGACCAGGTTTCCCCGGCGAGCCGTATGGGCCGAGCCCAGCATCCTGATGCCAAAAATGAACAGAATGGCCGAGGCGATGTAGAAGAAATTGATCAGGCCGGGAGTCTGCTCCATTACCGGTCTCCTTTCTTCCTGAACATGCCCAGCATGCGGTCGGTCACCTTGTAACCCCCCACCACGTTGATGGAAGCCAGCACCAGGGCGGCAAACCCGAGGACCATGGCCCCGCTTCCCTCCGGATTGTGCAGGGTAGCGATCAAGGCGCCTACGATGGTGATGCCCGAGATGGCATTGGAACCGGACATCAGGGGAGTGTGCAGTTGGGAGGGAACTTTGGAGATCAGTTCGAACCCGAGAAAGGCGGCTAAAGTAAAAATGAACAATAACAGGATGATATCCATGGTTGGCGGGAGTTACCTTTGAGGGAGCCTTTCCTTGAAAGTGGGATGAATGATTTGGCCGGCGTGGGTGAGCAGACAACCCTGTAAGATGACATCTTCCCGATCCAGGTGGAGCGATTTCGATTCCCCGTCCCAGAAATGTTCCAACAGGTTTGCGATGTTCGAGGCGTAGACCTGGGAGGCGTGGAAGGGAACCTCGGCTTCGAGCAAACCGTGGCCCACGATGATCACCCCGTTTTCCGTAACCACATCCCGGTCGGGCAGGGTGCCCTCCACGTTTCCGCCATTCGCCGCCGCCAGATCGACGATTACGCTGCCCGGTTTCATGCCGGAAATCATCTCCCTGGTCACCAGGGTCGGGGCCTTGCGGCCGAACAGCTTGGCCGTGGTGATGATCAGATCCGAGTTGGCGCAAACCTTGGCCATACCCCGGCGTTGCAAGGCGATTTGTTCAGCCGTGAGTTCCTCGGCGTATCCCTGGTCTGTCTGGGCCGTTTCTCCCAGATCGATTTTGACAAACTTCGCCCCCAGGGATTTGACCTGTTCTTCCACCACGGGCCGGGTATCGAACGCTTCCACGCGGGCCCCCAGCCGCTTGGCCGTGGCTATGGCCTGCAGGCCGGCCACCCCGACGCCGATGACAAAGACCCGGCAAGGGGAGATGGTGCCGGCCGGAGTCATCATCATGGGTAGCGCCTTGTTGAGGCGATTCGCCCCTGTGATGACGGCCTGGTAACCGGCCAGATTCATTTGCGAACTGAGCACGTCCATCTTTTGGGCCAGGGTGGTCCGGGGAATCATTTCCATGGAAATGGCGCTGACCCCGGCCCGGCCCAATGCATGCAGAAGATCGGTGCGGAAAAACGGGTCCAGAAAACCGACAAACAAGCTGCCCGGTTTAAATCGGGCCACGGTTGGGGCATCGGGGATATCCAGACCCAGGATCAGGTCGGCGCTGGTCAGGGCGGCATCGTCGGGACGAAGCTTTACTCCTTTTTCGACGTAGAGCCGGTCCGGATAACCGCTTTTTTTTCCGAGACCCTCTTCCGCCGAGAGGTTAATGCCCAGGCTAATGAGTTTCCCCGCGGAATCGGGGGTGAGGGCGGTTCGGCTTTCCCGGGGATCGTTCGCTTTGGCTACAAAACCTTCCATGGTTGGGAATTACACTTGATGGGGAACAATCGACATCAAAGGGGTTCATAGTTGTTTCGTCCGGGGTTCATGAAAAGGAGAAAGATCGATAAAGATTGAAGTTCTGCCCATCTTTGCCCTTAGTTCAGGTCTGAAATGGATCCAGCTTGAGAATTTTGACTGACCGGGTTTTACATTAATTTAATTTAGCCAGCTTCGATATTTCATGAACGCTTCATTCCGGGTTCATCCTTCCTTCCGCGATTCGAGAACGAAAAGCCGCCGCGGCTTCACCCTTTTGGAAATCCTCCTGGTTTTGGCCCTGTTGGCCGGCCTGATCGTCCTGGCCGTCAACAACGTGGATAAAATCCTGCAGGGCGGGCAGGAAGACACGGTGCAAATCTACGTCAACGATACTTTGAAGGCGGCCCTGTTTCGTTACCGCATCGACAATGGCCGCTACCCCACAACCGAGGAGGGCCTGGATGCATTGTTGACCCGGCCCGGGGAAGCTCCCAACTGGAATGGCCCTTATGTGAGCAACCTTCCGGCCGACCCCTGGGGGCAGGACTATCGCTACCAGTTTCCCGGGAAGAATAATACCGATAAATACGACCTTTTTTCCCTCGGGAGCGACGGAGTGGAAAGCGCCGACGACATTGGCAACTGGTAAATCCCGCAAGACCCGATGCCTGTGAGAACCGCAGGAGGATTCACCCTTCTCGAGGTGCTATTGGTCCTAGTCCTGATCGGCGGAGCAACGGTTCTGTTTGTCCTGAACGCGGATAAGGTTATTGAACCCAGGCCCATGGCAGAGTTTGAGAAAGCTTTCCAAAGGGCCCAAAGCGAAGGCCGGTGGAGGGCGGTGGAAGACCGAAAAACCTACCGGCTGGTCTGGGACAAGGAGGGTCAGCGGTTCGTCCTGCTGGACCGGGCCGTCGTCTCCAATTACCCCATCGAGGGCCTGGAGGGAAAGCCCTCGAAAATGAACGCGACTTTCTTTTATCAGGCGCCCTTGACCAAGGGCGCGTCCTTCCAGGATTCTTCCTGGTATCAGGCCGATAGCATAAGCCTGTTTCCGGACGCCACCTCGCCACCCTTCAAGGTGAGGTTGGAGGATGGCTCCCGCCAGCTCGAATTGGAAGTGGAACCGTTTACTGGATTTATCACAAAGCGAAGCGGATGAAGGACCGGGATAGTGGCTTTACCCTGATCGAAGTCCTGATAGCGATGTTGATTTTCGGGACTGCCGCCACCGTATTGGTGGCAGCCTACATCAATATACTGACCAATTTCGAGCGGAGTCGCCTGGTGGCCAATCTGGAGGAGGAACTGGCCTACGTCCGGCAGGAGTTGCAGCTTTTGAGCGATTTGGAAGAGGCCGTTGAAGGGGGAGAGTTCGATCTGGGTAACGGCGCCACCGGGATCTGGAACTCCGAGATCGAGCCCACCGAGGTGCCGAGCCTGTTCCGGGTGAGGCTGAGGGTGGAACGGGTGGACGAAAAAGGGGACAAATCCAGTGAGGAGGAGCAGTTTTTCCTTTTGCGCCCAACTTGGGCCGACCCGGATGAGAACGATCGATTGCGGGAGGATTTTCAGGAACGCATGGCGGATTTTCGCAAAGATCAGCAATGGGGGTGGGGCTATTCTGGTTCATGATGAGAAACGCCCACTCAGACCGATCCCTCGGATTCACCCTTTTGGAGGTGCTGCTGGCTCTATCTCTCGCCGCCGCCATCATGACCTCCGTGCTGTTGCTCGCGGCCGGTTTGAGCGACATTTGGCGCGGAACCACCCCCGTGCGCAATCTGGAAGTGCATTCCCGGCAGGTGGTGGATTTTCTCAAGCGTGGATTCGCCCGGGCCTTGCCGGTGCAAACCACTGGGACGGCTTATGTTTTTCTCGATCACACCTCGGGGGAATTAAACCGGACCGGACCTCCCCTGCTATCCTGGGAAGTTCAGGCCAGCGACGGCCTCATTGCCTGGGGGGCTCAACCGCTCCCTTACGTGCTCTATCAACTGGAGGTTATCGAGGATGTCGGCCTGGCTTTGTATTGGCAGTCGCGTCTGGAAGTGGATTTTGAGGAAATACCGCCCCGGCAGACCCTGATCTCCCCCTTCGTGACACGTATGGAGTATCACTATTTCGATGCCGAGGACGAGGTTTGGGAGCTCGAGGACGAACTGCGTTACAATACGGAGCGGCTCTACGACATACCCAACCGCATAAAGTTGTTTTTCGAGAGCGAGGACGACGCGATCGCCTACATGATCAATTTGCCAAAAACAGGGGAAGGGGTGCCCCTTTATTGATGACAATGCCAGTTAGAAATCATCGCGGCAGCATTATCATTTTCGTTATGGTCATGATAGCGTTGCTCAGCCTGTTGCTGGCCTCCTTTACCGAGCAAATCATGCCGCACATTCGGATGTATGCCATGAAGGGGGCCGAGCGGGAGCTTCGGAGGGTGGCTTATTCCACTTTGGAAGTCAGCCTGGCCGTTGTGGCGGCCTACGGAGAATACGACCAGGCCCTCTACGCCCCGACCCAGGGCTGGGACGATCCCCTGGCCATTGCCGGCATCTCTTTTCCCAAGGTCGATTCCGTGAATGTGAAATTTGTCGATGAAACGGGAAAACTTCCCATGTCCAGTCTCTATGGAGATGACATCCTCTTTCGGGCCATTCTCGAGACCCTGGGTTACGACGACTACACCGCTTCCGAATTGGTCGACAAACTGCAGGATTGGGTGGACGAGGACGACCTGGAAAGGGCCAACGGAGCTGAAAACGATTATTATTGGGATATGCCCATTCCCTATGAACCCCCCAATCAACCCCTCTATTCCATGAATGAACTGGCTTTGATCGGAGGATTCAATGAGCAGTTCTTCGAACTGGATGGCCGGCCCAACGAACTCTTCCTTTTCATGAACAGCCTGTTTTCCCCGGTCAATGATTCCGAGGTGAACATCAATACCGCCGATGCCACTTTCTTTTCCCTGGGGGAGGAGGGAATGACCCACGAACAACGGCCCTTCTGGGAATATCTGGCCGGCGATGACGGTTTGCGCGGCACCGCTGACGACCGGTACTTCGGGGACTTGAATGAGGTTCCTCCGACCGTTCGGGCCGCCCTTCCCGGGATCAGAATTTCCCATCGCATTCGCTGGTTGAACCTTTACATTACGGTCAAAAGCGGGCTGAATGTTTTTGAACTTCGCGCCCTGGTCTCGGTCGGAGGGGAAAATCCCCGTAACCAAAACACCGCTTACGACCGTTTTCAACGAGAGGAGCCCGTCTTTGCGGTTGAGGATGCCAGCGAAAGGACCAGTCGAATAAGCAGCCTTCAGTATCCCCTCGTCGTCGTAGAGGTTTTCGAAAATGAAATTGCGCTTTAACGGGGAAGGAAACTCCCTATTCTCGGCTTTTTAATTACTCATGGCCAAACTTCCACAGTGGATTCGACTACTTTTGGGAAACGAGGATCCGGTTGAACCCCGTTTCGTCCCGGGAAATTGGTTTGTCAACCGGTCATTACCCCTGCCCGAGGGGTTGAAAGGCGGCGAACTCCGGGACTATGCGGAGTTGAGCGTGGAGGAACTATCTCCCTTCAACGAGAAGCAATTGCACTGGGGTTACACCTGCTCCCGGGAAACGGGCCGCTTGTTCGTTTATGCCGCTTTTGACCAGAAGCTGAAAATCCCCATGGCGGACACGGAATCCGCCGATTATGTTTTTCCCGATTTTGCCCAAACCTTCGGCCTGACATTCGATCGGCCCACCCTGATCTTTTTTCTTTATGGAGACAGGTTGAGCGGGGCGCTTTTCCCGGCCTCGGATCCGGCGCCGCAAAGTGTGGTGGGTATCCGACTGGAAGGCGGGGAACCTGATCATGACGTTCTGGTGGAAGCCAAGGACCGGATCATCTGGCGGATACGACAACAACTGGCGCTGTCGAAGGAGTCCACCCCGTCCGATCCCGTATGCGATTTTCAGGAGGTAAACATTCCGGATGCCGTATACGTGCGCAACCAGGATGCGGGGGATCGCCAGAACCCTTCCGCTATCGAGCTGATTCCGCGGGATGGGGAGGCTGGGGCGCCTCGGAAAGTGTGCCTACCCTCCTCCGGTCGGTTGTGGCAGCGGGATATTCGGAAATCGGAGGCCAAGGAACTGTTGATGAAAAAACAAAAATGGACCGTGCGTCTTTGGCGGTGCAGTGTCGCGGCCATCCTGCTGTTTCTTCTGCTGGGTCTTTTTGAGGGCGGATTGGCCGGGTTGAAGAAGTGGCATGCCAAGGAATCGGAAGTGGCTTCCGAGCTGGAGCCATTGGCCGAGGTAGTGGAACGCAAGGGGGACATGCTGGCCAAAATCAACCAGATTACCACGAGCCAGTTGCTACCCTTCGAAATGCTCGACGCCATCAATCGGGTGCGCCCGACCAATATCTACTTTACCCGGTTTATCGCGGAAAGCAGCAATGCCTTGCAAATCGAGGCCATCAGCGCCAATTCGGGGGAAGTGGAGGGGTTTGAGGAGAGCCTCAGGGAACTCGGATTCCTCTCCGGCATCGAAATCAGTAATTTGCGCGACGCCAACAATCGATCGACGTTTCGATTGCGGGTCGAATTCAAGCAAGGAGCACTGGAACCCCAAACCTTTTTAACCGACTTGTGATCGCGTCGATAAAGAGGGTTTACAAGGTTACCACCACGCGGGAGAAGGTGTTGCTGTTTCTATTTCTGGGCGGGATAGCGGTGGTCTGGCTGGGGTCTTCCATTTCCCGTTACCGTCAAAGCGCCCAATCGCTTTCCCACACCCGGCAACATATCAGGAATGCCCTTCAGATACTTGACACGGGGGAGTACATTGAAGCTCAACTCATTGAAAAAACCACTCAATTCGACTCGGACAAGACCCTTTCCAGCACCGAGTTGGTGGGAAGGATTTCCGAAATAATCAGGCCTTTGGAGTTGAAGTATTCCATCAACAGTCCGCGGTCGGAAACCGGAACCCTCTTTACCTTTCACAATATCCGGTTGAACGTGAATAAAGCCGAATTTGAAGCGGTCCTCAGGCTCTCGGACAACCTGAAGCGATTGGTGCCCTATGTCACCTTGAATCGGGTTATTGTGTCCGCCGACCGGTCCGACCAGAACCTCCTCGACGCCCAGTTCTTTATCTCCTCGGTGGAGATGACGGCGCCCTCCCTATGATCGCCCGCCTCCATAAAATGCGAGAAACAGCCAACCTCCGGCTCAGTAGAACCGGGCTCCTCCTCGCCGCCCTCTTCGGCCTCTTTTCCCCGCCGCTTTCCCGGCTCCAGGGGCAGGAGGGGGAAATGGCGCCCCTCATCCTGCGGGGTGATACAACAGATTCGCTCCTCGCACTGCTGGAGAAGCTGACGGGCCGTTCCGTCATACGACCGCAGTCTTTGCCCAATCCCCCCTTCAACTTTACCAGTCAACGCCCCATGAGTGTGGAGGAGCGGATCGAGGCGTTGGAAAGCCTTCTGTCCCTCAACGGGGTAGCTGTCATCGAACAGAGCGATCTGTTTCTCAGGGTGGTTCCCGTCGCTTCCATAACGGGCCGAACCCCTACTTTCGTGGAGGGGGATCTCACCGACATGCCCGATACGGGGGGGATCTTCACCAAAGTCTTCGCCCTGGATTTCCTCACATCCGCCGAATTTAAACCATTGATCCAACCGTTTCTCAGCCCGGGAATCGGACAGATATTTCTCTTTGAAAAGGCCAATACCGCTCTGGTCAGCGACACCATGGTCAACCTGAAGCGAATCGATAAAATGCTCCGGCAGGTGGACCAGCCCTCCAACCCCAATGTGATCGTAAAATTCTATGACGTCGAACATGCCATCGCATCCGAGTTGGTGGCGCAGGTGGAAGCCATCATTTCTTCGGGTTATTCCAAATACCTGAATCCCAACTCCACCATTCAGGCAGATGATCGCACCAACCAGATCATCGTGGTCACTCACCCCAGTAATTTGCCGGTGATCGAGCAGTTCATCCATGAGATCGATTCGGATAAGGGCCTTTCCATTTTTAACGAGGTCATACCCTTGCGCCACGGTGACGCGGCCGAAATTACCGGGATTTTAAACGAGATAATTTCCGGCCAGGCGGACGAGGACGGCCGGGAGGGCCAACTGAGAACCAGGGCACAGACGGCCCCCGACCAGGCCCAGCCGTCTCAGGACCAGCCAACCCCCAGCGTGACGGTGCGGGGCGCTTCGCGTGTCGGAGGGGATGACTACGGCCTGCAATTCAGCGACAAGCTGACCATCGTAGCCGACGAACGCAGCAACTCCCTCATCGTGACGGGAACCAAGCGGGATATCGACCAGGCCAAACAGTTGATCGAGAAGATCGACGTGTTGTTGCCCCAGGTCCGGATCGACGTCGTCATTGCGGAGGTCAGTCTCACCAGCGGTAATGAATCCGGAATCAAAGCCTTTGGATTCAACTATGCCGGTGACTGGGATCAAAGTTATATCACCGGGATCGACAGCGGCCGGATCAGCCTGACCCCCTTTGGAGAAAATCCCGGTATCCTGCCATCTAGTCTTTCCATGAACATGGTCTTCAACATCGCCAAGACCAATAACAATATCCGTCTCATCAGCGTTCCCACCATTGTGACGACTCACAACAAGGAGGCTTTAATCATAGTCGGGGAGTCCCGTCCCATCATTACCGGTTCCCAATCGGACATTACGGGAGGAACCTTCACCAGAAGCACCGTTCAATACCGCGACATTGGAATCGAATTGACCGTGACCCCCCTGATCGGCTCGGACGGCTCCATCCAGATGCAGATCGATCAGACGGTGGACAACCTGGGGGGCAGCGTAGAAATCGACGGCAACGAACAACCCATCATCACGCGGCGGCAAGCCACTTCCTTCCTCACGGTATCGGACGGGGAATTGATTACCCTGGCCGGCTTTCAGGACGCCTTCACCGACGAAAGTGAGAACCAGGTCGGAATCCTGGGAGAAATCCCCATCCTGAACCTGCTATTTCAACCCCGGTCGGAAACCAACAGGCAACAGGAACTCGTCTTCTTCATCCGGCCGAAAATATTGAGAACCTCGGGCGAGGCCTATGAGGATGCCCTGGAGAACGCGGAAAATTTTGGCGATGCGGAATTGGTCGACAAAGCGCTCCGGGGAGATGTCCAACTGAATGGGCAATCCGAGAAAGATTACGGTGCCTTCGAGGTCTTGGAAGAAGGGGAATTTGGGGAATGAGGCATTGGATTCTGTTCTGGACTACGGTTCTGGGCCCCCTTCTGACCCAGGGACAGGGGACGGTTTCCCTATTGGAAAATTCTCCCTTTCTGCCCCCGGCCCGGGCAGAGGAGGGGAATGCGGATGAAAAGCCCCCCCCCTACTTGACCCTCCTGCAGTTGCGGGGAATTACCTCCCTTGGCGGAGAATACATTTTCAGTATCTACAACCCCTCCACCAAACAAAGCAAATGGATCAGGCAAGGGGTGCAAGAGGAAGGATTGACCATCAGGAGTTACAATCCGATTGGTAATACGGTGATGATACATTCCCAATTCGAAAACCTATCTCACCAGGTTCGATTGAATGAATACGCCCAGCCAACCGCGGCCAGCGTACCCAAGGCCGCCACGACCCCGCCCGGGACCACCCAACCCACCACCGCCACCAGCGGAGGAACGGCGGCCTCCCAGGCAAATCGGACCGTCGACACCAGCAGACCTTCGCGTCGCAACCTGGAAATTTTAAGAGAACGTCGGCAGGCCCTGGCCGATCAACTGCGCCAACAATCCACCCCGGGTGCTGGGTCATCCAACGCGTCCAACCGCTAATTCCCTCCTCGCTCCATGGTCAGCGCCACCTTCGATCCGCTCCAGTTGATGGGCAGCCTTTCCGAGGAGGAACGGGTTCAGATCCTGGAGTCTCACCGGAAGGAGCGCCTGCAATTGATGGCGCACCTTACCGGCTGCGATCTGGAAGAGGCGCTTTGGCAGGTGTCGCGTGAATCGGGCTACCCCATTGAGGAGAGGCCACAATTCAACCCCGAACAGGTTCGGGACATGCCGGCCCGTTTTATCCACGAGTACCATTGCCTGCCCATGGGGAGTGACGGAAACCAGTGGATTCTTGGAACCGTCTGGCCACCGGACGGCCTGATGGATGATTGGATTTTTGCCACCATTGGCCGGGAAGTTACCTGGAAACTGGTACACCCCGAGTTGGCCAACCGGTTCATCACCGATTTTTTCGGGGTGGGTTCCGAGAGTTTCGAGGGGGAGGAAGCCGAGCTTTTGGAAAACCAGGTGGAGGTGGAGGAAGAAGATGAAGATGCCGCCATTATCCGGTTTGTGAATGAAATCATTCATCAAGCCGTCCAGGATTCGGCCACCGATATCCACATCGAGCCTCAGGCCGAAGTCCTGCGCATCCGCTACCGCGTGGACGGAGGCCTCGTATCCATACCCGTTCCCGATAACCTCCGACGTTACCAGGATGCCGTAATTTCCCGCATGAAAATTATGGCCAAGCTCAATATTTCAGAACGCCGGCGCCCGCAGGATGGCCGCATCAACTACAAGTCGGCCGACAGTGAACTCGATATTCGCCTCTCCACCGTGCCAACCCTTCACGGTGAAAGTGTCAGTTTGCGCCTGTTGAACAAAAAATCCAAACCCCTCACTTTTGTTGAATTGGGGCTTCCGGAGGAAGATCGGGCCGTCGTCGATGAGGTGCTGGGATTGCCCCATGGCATCGTGTTGGTAACCGGACCGACCGGAGCGGGAAAATCCACTTCCCTCAACGCTTTTATCCGGGAAGTCAACTCCTCGGACAAACGGGTCATCACCATTGAAGATCCGGTGGAATACGAAGTGGAGGGCGTAAATCAGATTCAGGTCAACAACGAAATCGACTTCGGGTTTCCCCAAGCCTTGCGGCACGTCCTGCGGCAGGACCCCGATATTATCATGGTGGGAGAGATGAGGGATACGGAAACCGCCGAAATCGGTATCCAGGCTTCTCTCACCGGGCATCTGGTCTTCAGCACCCTTCATACCAACGACGCCCCAGGAGCCTTGACCCGCCTGATCGATATGGGCATAGAACCTTTCCTCATCGCCTCGGCCATTGAAATGGTAATAGCCCAGCGCCTGGTGCGAAAGCTGTGCGCAGCCTGCGCCCAACCTTACCCCATCGCCCGGGAGGAAATCCTGGAAACCATACGAAGCCTGCGCTTGGATCCCTCCAGGGCAGAAGGCGTAACCAGCCTGCTCCGCCCCCAAGGCTGCGGCCAGTGCCGCAATACCGGGTATTCGGGGCGAATCGGGGTTTTCGAAATTCTCCGGGTTGACGACAACCTGCACGACTTGATTGTGGACCGCGCTTCGTCCCGTGAAATTCGGCGCAAAGCGTCCCGGCATGGAATGAAAGCCCTGGAGGATTCCGCCTGGAATCTGGTGAAGAAGGGGACGACCTCCCTGGAAGAGATCTTCCGCGTCATAGAACTGGAAGGTTCTCCGGACAACTCCAAATCTCGGTCCCTGGATGGCTGATTTCTCCTATTCGGCGCAGGATGCCACCGGTACCCTGGTATCCAGTCAGTTGACCGCGGCAGACCGCAAAGAAGCTCTCAGAAAAATTCGCAGTCGCGGATTGACCCCCATAAAGGTCACCCAGGGCGTTTCTCCGACCGATAAAGGCGGTAAAGCGGGAAATTCCATCGCGGCCAAGTTAAAATCCCGCCGCATGTCACCTAAAGCCAAAGCCGTAAAAGTCGGTCGGCGGCACGTGTTGCCTTTCCTGAAAAATTTCCAGGAGTTGTATAAGAGCGGGCTTCCCATTGCCGAGGCTCTTCGCATTCTGCACAATCGCATCAAGGACCCGGCCCAGCACACCATCAACAAACGCCTGCTCAGAAGCGTGCAGGAGGGCCGTTCCTTTTCCGATGCCCTGGCTGAATTTGGTCCTGTTTTTGAGCCTTCCACCATAAATTTGATCGGGGCAGGGGAGGTGACGGGCAGTCTTCACGAGGTGTTGGGACGGCTCATTCAATACAGGGAAAACCAACGCGAAATGCGCTCCAAGGTGGTCACTTCCCTGGTCTATCCCGGTATCATTCTCCTGGTCGCCTTCGGGGTCGTCCTGTTTTTCCTTTTCGGCCTCATGCCTCGGTTGCAGAGCCTCTTCGATTCCCTGGGAGGACAATTGCCCTTTATTACCCAAGCCCTGATCGGCACGGCCGATTTTCTCCTCTTTTACGGTCCCTTTATTCTGGCCGGTTTCGGGGTTGTATCGGTCGGTACCTGGCAGTGGTATAAAACGAGCCGAGGGCGCCTGCTGCTGGACCGTTTCTTTTTGCGCCTTCCCCTGGTTGGCAACATGATCATTTTTGCCGAAACCACCCGCATAACCCAGACCCTCGGACTCCTGCTGGAAAATGGAGTCACCACGGTGGAATCCTTCAAGTTGACCGAACGCACCATTGGAAACGCCGCCGTGGCTCTTGCCTTCAAGGACGTGCGACAAAAAGTATTGGAAGGGGTGGCGGTTTCCAAGGCATTGGAGAGCATGGCCCTGATGCCGGACATCATGATCGATTTGATTTCGGTGGGGGAAAACACCGGCAACCTGGTGCCCAGTTTTTATGAAGTCTCCAAAATTTTTCAGAAGAAACTCGCCCTGGGGTTGTCCGCCCTGAGCGGGGTCATTTCCCTGGGGGCGCTGTTTTTCGCCTTTTTATTTGTGGCCTTGGTGGTATTTGGCATCGTCTCCGCCGTCTTTTCCGTGAGTTCCAGCCTGGGACAATAACTCCTTTTGCTATAGATGCCTTTTTTTTCGAAGAATAAAGGTGGATTCGAGAGTTCTCTCAAGAAGCGGATTGTAGCCGATGACATCACCCGCCTGCGGTTGAAATACGATTTGTGGTATCAGTCCTTCGATCGGCAGGAAGGCAACAAGGTCTGGCTGGATGACCGCGAACTGTTGATGCTGTCAAGCAACGATTACCTCGGACTGGCCTATGATCCGAGGGTCAGGGAAGCGGCGCGAGATGCCTTGATGGAATGGGGCACCAGTTCAACCGGATCCCGGATTTCCAACGGAAGCCGCCGCTACCACTCGGAATTGGAAGAACAATTGGCCGAATTTCTGGGCAAGGAGGCCTGCCATATCCATTCGGCCGGATACCTCTCCTGTCTGGCCTCCGCCTCCGCCTTTGTGGGCAAGGGCGATGTCATACTGGTCGATCGCAATGTGCATTCCAGTTTGTGGGATGGAATTCGCCTGTCCATGGCATCGATAGAAAGATTCTTCCATAACGACCTGGCGGATTTGGAAAATGTGTTGTCTTACGTGGACGCGCATCGCAAGAAGATGCTGGTCGTCGAAGGGGTTTACTCCATGGAAGGCCACCTCAGTCCGCTGCGAAAATGGGTGAAAATCGCTTCCGAACACGATTGCTTCATCCTGTTGGATGATGCCCATGGGTTCGGGGTCATGGGGGAACAAGGCCGGGGTACGGCCCATCATTTCGGCGTGGAGGATCAAATCGACGTCATTTGCGGGAGTTTTTCCAAATCTCTGGCCAGCACGGGTGGATTTATCGCGGCGGATCGCTCCGTCATCGAGTATCTGAGAACCTATTCCAAACAAACCATATTCAGCGCTGCCTTGAGCCCCTCCCAAGCCGCCGCCGCGGCCAAGGCCCTGGAAATTCAACGGCAAGAGCCGGAGCATTTGCAGCGCTTATGGGAAAATACCCGCCGTTATCTGGCTTTCCTGGAAAACTTGAAGCTCGACTACTGGCAAAGCCAGACCCCCGCTGTCCCCATCCTGGTCGGGAGCAAGGAAAAGGCCTATTTTTTTCAAAAACGGCTCATGCAGAAGGGGGTATATGCAAATCTGGTCCTTCCCCCGGCTGTTCCACCGGGGAAGGACCTCATCCGCACGGCCATTTCAGCCAGCTTTACGGCAGAGGACATGGACCGCATAGAGGACGCCATCGCCCATGCCGCCAAGGGGCGGTGAGGCGCCGTTGTCGCCGATGAGGAATTAGGAATGAGGAATGAGGAATTGGATCCAAGAAGGGAATAAAAAAAGAATGAAGAAGGGTAAATCATCCTGATCTTGATCGAAAATGAAACATGGATGAACAGGATGAACGCAGATTGAAAGAAAGGAGGGGGGACATTCCTGTCCCCCAAAAACTATTATGAAAGGTGACGTTGGAATCGGAATTATCGGATTGGGAAACATGGGTCAGTTCTACGCCCGGGCGCTTCTGGAGGGGCAAGTTCCCGGCCTGAATCTGGCTGCGGTATGTGATGTGCAGGAGGAGCGCACGGCCCGCTTTGAAGCGGTTGAGAGGTTCACCGACCCGCACAGGATGTTTCAGTCGGATGGGGTAGACGCGGTGCATATTGCCACCCCTCACTATTTCCATACCACCCTTGGTATCGCAGCTTTGGAGGCAGGCCTGCACGTGTTGGTCGATAAACCGATTTCGGTGCACAAGGCCGATTGCGAGCGCCTCATCGCCGCTCATGAGAATGAGAACCAGGTCTTTGCCGCCATGCTCAACCAACGAACCGATCCCCGTTTTCAGAAGCTCAAAAGCCTGATTGAGACGGGCCAACTGGGTCGAATAAACCGCATTCAATGGACGGTGACGGATTGGTTTCGTACCGAAGCCTACTACGCCTCAGGGGCTTGGCGCGCCACCTGGAAGGGAGAAGGGGGCGGGGTGCTCCTCAATCAGTGTCCCCATCAATTGGACTTGTGGCAGTGGTTGTTCGGCATGCCGGTGGAAATCTTTGCCCAATGCGACCTGGGCCGCTTTCACGATATCGAAGTGGAGGATGCGGTCACCGCCCTTCTGCGCTACGAAAACGGAACGACCGGGGTGTTCATATCCACTACCGGGGAAGCGCCCGGGGTCAACCGATTGGAGATTGCGGCCGAGCGCGGCCTGGTCGTGCTGGAAGGGGATTCCATTCGCTGGACCCGCAATGAAACCGAGTCGTCGATTTTTTCCAAGGAATGCCCTCAGGGGTTTGGCAAGGTTCCCACCTGGGAGGTGGGAATACCGATCGAGGGAAGGGGGTCCCAGCACATGGGTGTGTTCAAGAATTTTTCCGATGCGATTCGGGGAGAGGCCGAACTCCTTTTCCCGGCGGCGGATGGCATCCACTCGGTGGAACTGGCCAATGCCATTCTCTTCTCAGGCCTCAACCACCAGCCCATTGCCCTGCCCCTCGATTCTGCCGCCTACGAAGGCATGCTCAAGGAGTTGATCGAAACATCCACCCTTGAAAAGAAAGTGGTCGAGACCACGGTGGAGACGGACATGACCTCGTCGTTTTAAACGGTCCGAGTAGAGTCAGGGTCTATAATTTCGCGTATGAAGACCTCTGCCGTCACGATAGGAATTGCCTCCCACTGCCCCAACTCGAGTAAGTGACGATCGCCTGAAACGATGTTCACGACCTTCTGCGTTTGCGTCGCCGCACACTCCGAATTTCCGTTTCGACATCCCGTTTCTTAAGTTCATGCCTCTCGTTGAGGCGGTCACCGAGGCGAAATACGTCCTCCCATTGTTTCTGGCGCCGCACATAAACGCGTGCAGCCTGACGGAGTAGTTCGGACCGTGAGCGAGACTCCCGGGCTGCTTCGGAATCAATTTCCTTCAGCAGGTTGTCCTGGAACGAAATATTGACCGCAATATTACTCATGAAGCAGCATATACAAAGTTTGTATGTTTGTGTCAAGAGGCCACATCTACGGCACGTTCATCCGGTAGCCAGTCAGGAGGCGGACTTAATCAGCACGCCGTCCTCGACCAATCGGTCGATTTCCTCCCGGATATACCCGAGTTCACGGGCAATGACGATGGAGTGTTCTCCCAAATCCGGGGGGGGTTGTCGCAACCGGGGTGGGGTAGCCTTCAACCGGATGGGTGTGCCCGACAACTTCAGATCACCCGCCTCGGGGTGTTCCATTTCGACTACCAGATTATTGGCGGCTGTTTGGGGATGCTCGGCGGCCTCGGCAAAGCTGTGAACCCGGGCGCAAAAAATGCCCCGAGGTTCCAATTGGGCCATCCAGGTTTCAGTGGTCCTGGTCCGGAATCGCTCCGCCAATAGGGCGTTGAGCGCCTCCCTGTTCTCCAATTGTTTGTTCTCCGTGGCAAATCGCGGATCTTCCGACAGATCGTTTAAACCGAGAGCCAGGGAAATGTCCCTCAAAGCATTTTCGGAAAACACCGGAGAAATTTCAATGTAGCCGTCCTTCGTGGCAAATGCCTTCAGAATTGCTTCCTCGGTACCGCCCAATGCGGCGGGCGCATCGATCCTGGCTCCGTTCAAATGGGAAGCGCCATCCCAGACATGGGCGTGAAATGCGACGCTGAAAAGATCGGTGGAAATAAATTGGCCATGTCCTGTTTTCTCTCGGTGGTAAAGGGCCATCAGGATGGCGATCATCAGGTGCAATCCGGCGGCGTAGTCCACGCTCATCCCCCCCGGAATGGGAGCTTTTTGCTTATCGGGTTGCAGAAACCAGCCCGCTTCGGCTCGAGCCATGAGGTCGTGACCGCCCCGGCCGCTGTCCGCCGATGGTCCCGAATCGCCCCAACCGCTGCTCCAAGCGTAAATGAGCCCGGGATTGATGGCGCGCGCATCCTCGTAACCTAACCCGAGCTTCTCCATTACTCCTTTTCTGAAGTTGTGCACCACCACGTCCGCTTCCGCCACCAGTTTGCCTACCAATTCCCTTCCGGCCTGCGATTTGAGATCAACGGCAAGGGATCGCTTGTTTCGGTTCAAATTGGCAAAAGGAAGCGATACGCCTTTAATAAAGGGGCCCCAGGCACGACTCCAGTCACCTCTGGGAGGTCTTTCCACCTTTATCACGTCGGCTCCATGGTCGGCCAGAATCTGGGTTCCCATCGGACCCTGAAATACGTGGGAAAAATCGAGTATCCTTAGACTCTCCAGAGCCTGTGGTGGCAGTCTCATTCCGGTTAATTCTTTCCCTTGTTCAGGAAATTGCGGATGCGCATTTTGGTATCGGGACTGTTGATGCAGTCTTGCGAATAAGCGCTTTCAGCCAGTGCGCTGCCATCCCTGGCAGTGCGTTCGGCCTCGTTTAACATTTGCTTGAACCCGCCGATCGCCACCGGGCTTTTCAACGACACGGTGCGGGAAAACTCCTCGATAAAGGTGTCCAAATCTTCCCTTTCTCTTATCTCATCGATCATTCCTATGGAGAGGGCGGTTTGAGCATCGACAATTTCTCCCGTAAAGAAAAGGCGTTTTGCCCCGGCCCATCCAATTCGCCTGGATAGTCGGTGGGCACCCCCCCAACCCGGCACAAATCCCAGATTGGCCTCGACTTGTCCTGCTTTGGCGGTGGGATCGCACACGATCAGATCACAGGCCATGGCCAACTCCAGACCGCCTCCCAAGGCGTAACCGCGAACTTTGGCCACCACCGGGATGGGCAAATCTTCCAAGGCATTGAAAGTTTCGTGGCCGCAGGCAATCCATTGGGGAATGGTTTCCTCCGACAAGGTATGAAGAACCCCTATATTGGCTCCCACACAGAAGGAGCGTTCGCTCGCGCTCTGCACCACCAAGAGTCGGCACCGTCCATTGTCGGATTTGAGTAATGCTTCGGTGATGGTATCCAGAGCGGCCTTCAATGCGGACATTACCTCCAAATCCAGGGTAGGGGGTTTGCCCTTGGGAGGCGCCAGGGTGATTTCCCAGCGATTTTCCAACTCTTCCAACCGAACGGTGGTTCGCATGATTGCCAAAACGGTTTGCAAACAATTTACAAAGCATTTTTTGTTTAATTGGGTTGAGGTCAACTTCTTATTCCTGTACACGCAAACCATGCCTACACCTTTAAAACGGCAAATCGCCGACACCCTCCGGGGGCAGATACTTTCCGGTAAATGGAGGGAAGGAACACGAATCAAGGAAGAAGCCCTGGCCGATCAATTTGGGGTGAGCCGCGGGCCCATTCGCGACGTGATGCTGGAATTATCCAAGGAGGGCCTTCTGCGGGCGCTTCCCAATAAAGGGGTCTCGATCAACCGCCTGCCCGCCCGGAAGGCGCGTCGGATTTTCCTGCGGACACGCCGGGACCTGGAAACGCTGGCGCTGCAGGATGGGTTTCCCCATTGGTCCCCGGATGACCTGATGGCCAGGGAAAAAATCCTGAGGCATTTTCGGGTAGCCGCCGAATTTGGCGACCTCTCGGAGGTTATTGAATACGACATAGCCTTCCACCGCTCGATCATTGATAGTTATCGGGAGGATAACCTGCTGGTGCTGTGGCTGCCACTGATGACGACCATGGCGCTTCCCTACTCCCGGCACCGCGACCTGATGGAGAGTTATCAGGAGCATGAAAATATCCTGACCACTCTCAAAGAGGGGGACTTGCAGCAAGCCCTGACCTTATTGAAATCCCACATTCGATAGGGGAAGGGGGGGAAATGGAGAGATGGAGAAATGGAGAAATGGAGAGATGGAGAAATGGAATGGTGGAATGGTGGAATGATGGAGAGATGGGATGGTGGAATGATGGGATGGTGGAATGATGGAGAGATGGAGTGATGGAGGATGGAGAGATGGAGGATGGAGGATGGAGAGAGAGGAGAAGGGAGAGAGATCCTGATCAACGATCATGGTCGTGATCGAAAATGGTTGAAGAGTGGTGGTTTAAAGCTGTAGGAGCGGCTTTACGCCGCGATTGGGGTGAGGCTGTGTTATGGGATCGCGGCGTAAAGCCGCTCCTACATTTCCATCCGTGATTATCCGTGAAATCCGTGGTTTTCCCTCTCCCCTTTTTCCTCATTCCCTACCTTCTCCCTCTGGGAGAGGGTGGCGCGAAACGCTGGGTGAGGGTTGCGACGCAATACCTAATTCTTCATTCCTCCAACTCTGTGCTCTCTGATTTCTCTGTGGTTAACCTCACCTGATCGGCCGATTCAATCTTGGGAAAACTCCGACGTTTGTGTGAACGAATTAAGAGGACGCCACACTAAATCAGATCGTCCACATTGACGTCTAGCGCCTCGGCGAGGGCGGCCAGCGTTTTGGTGGAGCCGACGCGTTTTCCAGTCTCGATTTGGGAAAGGTAAACGGAGTTGATTCCGACGGCGGCGGCCAATTCATGCTGGGTCAGGTTGCGGTAGTTGCGATACACTTTAACCGGATTTTCTCCGGCCAAGAGTTGGTCGGCCACTCTTATGGGAATGGACTCGCCACCCTCTGTCATGGCCCGATCATAGAGTTCTTCGTCACTTGTCGCTGCCTCGATTTCCACGCCTGTCAATCGCTCGTAATCGCGCCATGGGATTACGGCAAAGGCAGGTCGTCCAGAAGTGTCGTGAATAATCTGTGGTCTGGTCATATTGTCCTCCTATTGTTTGTATGCCTGACTTCGTGGGGCGATGCGCAGCACATCAATGACCCGGTTCTCATCGTCTCTGTTAAAAATGATCCGGAAATCTCCGACCCGAAGGCGATAGCCAGGGCGTCCCGTCAAGGAAGTAATATCGACATCGCGTCGGTCAGGATTGTCTGCCAACTTATCCATCGCGTGGCGAATGCGCTTGGCGTTCCTATGGGGCATCTTCTGCAGGGCTTTGATGGGTTGCCTGCGAATTGTCAGTTCATAGGGCATTTTGTCCCTTGCCTAGCTATTCGCTATACATGTGTAAAGCTTATTGCTAAATAGTAAACCCAGAAAAATTTATAATTGTTCTGGGTGGTTGGAGGGCTCCTCGGTGATCTCGGTGGTTAACCTTACAAAATCTGCCGATTTCAAGTGGTGGGAGATGGCAGATTCGAACTGCCGACCCCTTGCGTGTCGAGCAAGTGCTCTAACCAGCTGAGCTAATCCCCCCACTTGGAAAAGGTGTATCAGCCAATTGAAGAATTGTGGCTTGGCAAGAATAAAGGTTGGCCCGCATGTCTCACAAAATTCGTAGCGCAGTAGAAAATTTGTGAGACATGCGGGTTATGAGGCGCCCGGGTTGAACCTGAATAACACCACGTCCCCATCCCTGATGACGTCGTCTTTGCCTTCCAGCCGATAGGCCCCCGCCTCCCGCGCCGCCACGGTGCTGCCGGCGGCGAGGAGGTCGTGGCAGGAAACGACTTCCGCCTTGATAAATCCCCGTTCAAAGTCGGTGTGGATATTGCCGGCGGCGCGTGGAGCCTTGGTATTTTGAGGAATGGTCCAGGCCCTGACCTCCTCTTCGTTATGGGTGAAAAAGGTCACCAATCCCAGCAAGCGGTAAACGGTGCGGATGAGCTCGCTCACCCCGGAGGTCTCCACCCCTAGAACGGCCATAAATTCCTTGGCTTCTTCCCCGCTCAGGTCGCCCAACTCCGATTCCAGACGAGCGCTCAGGCCCATGCACTCGGAGTCCAGGTGTCGGGCGGCGTACTGCTCTACTTGCCCCAGGTAGGCGTTCTCTTCCAAGTCGACCAGATCCTCCTCCGCTACGTTGGCGGCAAACAGGGTGGGTTTGGAGGATAGCAGAAAAAAGGAGTTCAGTATCGCTTCCTCCTCATTCCTTGCCGGCCAGGTGTTGGCCGGTTTTCCTTCGTTCAGGTGAGGCAGCAGTCTATCGATCAGCTCCACTCCGGCCCGGGCAACCTTGTCATTGCCGCGGGACAATTTGATGAATTTGTCCCGTTTTCTTTCCAGGGAGGCGATGTCGGCCAGAATGAGTTCGGCATTGATGATCTCGATATCGCGGATGGGGTCGACCGATCCCATGGGGTGAACGATGTCGTCGTCCTCGAAACACCGAACCACTTGAATAAGGGCATGGCATTCCCGGATTTGGGCCAGAAACCGGTTGCCCAGGCCCGCCCCTTTATTGGCTCCCTTTACCAGCCCGGCGATGTCCTTGAATTCAATAGCGGCGGGTATGACGATGTCGTTATGGGTGATTTCAGCCAAGGGTTTCAACCGGTCGTCCGGGACCTTGACCACCCCTACATTCGGTTTGATGGTGCAAAAGGGGTAGTTGGCCGCGGCGGCCTTCCGCGTCTTCGTCACGGCGTTGAACAAGGTGGATTTTCCCACATTGGGAAGGCCCACTATACCTGCCTGCAGCATAAACTAGGGGGAAATTGCCGGATTCCAGTCGAAAATTACGCCGGAAAGGTTCATTCGCAGTCAACCGCGAAGACAATCACAAAGTTGTATTGACAAGCCTTTCCGGTCCCATTGAGTTCTTTCCCTTTTCTTCAATCCTGCAACAGGCATAAAAAATGGCGCTTCGAATTAAATTAGCTCGACGGGGATCTATCCACAACCCGGTTTACCGCGTTGTTGTCGGTGAGGCCCGCTCTAAACGGGACGGTAAATATGTCGAGTGGATTGGAACCTATTCACCCAAGGCTCCTCACGGACAGTTAAGGCTCAAGCTGGACCGCGCGGATCATTGGATGGGCCTGGGCGCGAAACCGACCGATACGGTTCGCTCCCTCATCAACCAGGCTCGGCGGCGTGAAGAGAAAGTTGGGGCGGTGGCCGAAGCATCTCCCTCCCCGGAGGCTGAAGCAACGGTCGAAGCCGAACCAACTGCGGAAGTTTCTCCGGAAAAAGAAGCCGAGTCCTGAATCGATAGATCAACGAATTATCTCGTGAAATACCCTTCCCATGGAAACGACGCTCACCATAGATTTGCTTACGCTGTTTCCGGGAATGGCTCGGGGGTATTTGGATGAAAGCATCATCGGGCGGTCCATAAAACACGGCCTGCTCGCGGTTCACGCGCACAACATTCGCGATTGGGCCAAGGGAAAACACAAGATTACGGATGCCCGGCCCTTTGGGGGTGGAGCCGGCATGGTCATGAAACCGGAACCCCTTTTCGCCGCCATTGAATCGCTCCGGCGGGCCCATTCCCAGGTCATCTACCTGGCCCCCGACGGGGAGAAATTGACCCCCTTTCTGGCCGAGGACTTGAGCCGGTCTTCCCACCTCATATTGTTGAGCGGTCATTACGAGGGAGTCGATCAACGGGTGAGAGATTGTCTGGTCGATCGGGAAATCAGTATCGGCGACTACGTGTTGACCAACGGCACCGTGGCCGCCTGCGTAGTGATCGACGCCCTGGCTCGCTACATACCGGGAGTTTTGGGAGAGGAAAAATCATTGACCCAGGATTCCTTCGAGGGCAGGCTCCTCGCTTTTCCTCAATTTACCCGCCCGGCAGAGTTCCGTGGCATGCGGGTTCCGGAGGTGTTATTGTCCGGTAACCACGCCGAAATTGCGGCTTGGCGACTCGCTCAACGCCGGAAGAAGACAGAAACCAGACGACCCGATATTTTTCACAACCCTTCCGAATCATGAACCGAGTAATAAACGAAATAACCAAGGACGCCATCCGCACCGATCTAGTGGATTTCAAAGTGGGGGATGGGGTGCGGGTGCACCTGAAAATTCGCGAGGGCGGCAAAGAACGCATCCAGGTCTTTGCTGGGATCGTCATTGCCCGCCGAGGCAGTGGTATTCACGAAACCTTTACCGTCCGCCGCATTTCCTTTGGCGAGGGGGTGGAAAAAGTCTTTCCCCTGAACGCGCCTACCATCGACAAGATCGAGGTCGATCGAGTGAGCGTGAGGCGTCGGGCCCGCCTTTATTATCTGCGCGACCGCATTGGGAAAGAAGCCACCAAGGTAAAGGAAAAACGGCGCTGAGGCCTCCTCGCCACAATCCCTGCCCAGGCCGGGCGGCATTGCCGCAGGTCATTTTTATATTCGCAACCCGGGCCGCGGGGGATTAGGTAATGGATTGAAAAATGTCGGTCCAATCTCGGTTGCCTTTCCATGTAATGACCAAGCCCATCGGGCCGTTGTGCAACCTCGATTGCTCCTATTGCTTTTATCTGGAGAAGGAAGCGCTCTTTAAAAAGGAGGCTTCGCGCAGAATGCCGTTCGATGTATTGGAGACCTATATCGGGGATTACATCGCTTCACAGCCCAATGATTTGGTTTCGTTTGCCTGGCAGGGTGGGGAGCCGACCCTTTTGGGCGTCGATTACTTCCGCAAGGTGGTGGAGTTGCAGAAGAAGCATGCCAAGGGCAAGAAGGTCGAAAATGCCTTCCAGACCAACGGGACCCTGCTCGATGACGAATGGTGCGCATTTTTTCGGAAAAACGACTTCCTGATCGGGCTCAGTATAGATGGTCCTCGCCACCTCCACGATGCCTACCGCATCGACAAACGGCGCAAACCCTCCTTCGACCGTGTCATGGCGGGGCTCGGATTCCTCAGGAAGCACCGGGTGAGGTTCAATACCCTCACCTGCGTCAACCGCAAGAACATGAAGTCGGGCAGGGAGGTTTACCGTTTTCTCAAATCCATCGGATCGAATTTCATGCAGTTTATCCCCATCGCGGAGCGCAGGCCGGGGAAGAGGGAAGAAAACATCGGGTTTTGGCTGGCCCAACCCCCGGCTGGCAGGATGGAAGAGGAAGACGACCTTCCCGTGACGGCTTGGAGCGTGAGACCCCGCTATTACGGGCAATTTCTCTGCGATATTTTCGACGATTGGATCAAGGCGGACGTGGGCAAAATCTTTGTTCAGATGTTCGATACGGTATTGGGCAAGTGGCTGGGTGTTCCGGGCGGGCTCTGTATTTTCGAGGAAACCTGTGGCCGGGCCATGGCCATCGAACATACGGGAGACGTTTATTCATGTGATCATTACGTCTACCCAGAGCATAAGATCGGCAATGTCATGGAGTCTTCCCTGGGGGAAATGACCCGTTCGCGGCAGCAGTTGAAATTCGGCAGCGACAAGCGCGACTCCCTTCCGCGGATGTGCCGCGAATGCGAATTCAGGTTCGCCTGCAACGGAGGTTGTCCCAAGCAGCGGTTCATGAAAACACCCGATGGAGAACCGGGGCTCAACTACCTCTGCGAGGGTTACCTGATGTTCTACCGGCATTCCAAGGATGCCATGCAGACCATGGCGCGACTCTACCGCTCGGGGCGGTCCCCCGCCGAAATCATGCGAATGATGGATTAATTTTAACCACGGATTACACGGATTAACACGGATAGCTCTCAATCTTGATCTTGATCGTGATCCTGATCGTGATCGAAAAAATGGCTTAAAACCACCATTCCATCACTCCCTCATTCCATCTCTCCATTCCTCCCCATCCTGTTCATCCATGTTCCATTCCCAATTCTCACCATCATTCCCTCAATCCACCATTCCTTTGCCCCTTTCTCCCGTGCCTATCCATCACTCCCCCCTTGAGGGGGAGTCGGCAAGACAAGGGCGTCAGCCCGCAGTCGCGCCGGTGGGGGGCGGGCGCCAGCCCTTCATCCGTGGTTTATCAGGGATCGGAGGGGAAGGTCAGGAAGAGGTCGATGGTTTCCCTGGCCCGCCGACCCCATTCCTCGGCATCGTAGATTTCCAATTGTTCGATTGCCTCGGCGTGGGAAAAATGAAGTTGGTAAAGCTCCGTGTCCTGGTAGTCTGACTTGAGCTGGAACCGGTCGTGTTTGGCCAGCACCGCATTCCAGGCTTGGCGGACGGCCCGCCAATAGGGCTCGGTTTTGGTCCAGCTCGTTTCGGCGGCGCTCAGGTCCGGTTTACTGATCCTCTCATAACGGTTCAGGCCGACTTCCTGGGCAATATAGGTTTCCGAGTGGTTGGCCCTTAAGGATTTCCTGTTGTGCTGTTCGTGCAGCCAACCGGTGGGAACAATGGTGATTTTGTGTTCGCCTCGAAGAACGTTGTAATCCCCACGGACGGAATATTCCCTGCGGGGGAGAGGGCGATGGCTGGTCTGGCTGGCCCAGGAAGAATAGTTTTTTCCATGGGTCCAACGTCCCAGAACTTCGTAGCGTGGAGAATCATCCACCTGGAACACCGCTTGCGACCAAGCCCCATTGACCGCTTCCTCAGGCAATCGCTGGCGGGCCCATGTTCTGTCGCCGCGGTAGGTGTGCAGGTCGGTATCCTGATAGGTCCAGTCCTGGCGCCAGTGTTTCATGACCAGAGGCCCTGTCACCTCCCCCGACTCCTCCTGAAAATACATGACCAGGGTATGCTGCAGACTGATGAATTCTCCGGCGTCTTCGATAACGGCAACCTGTTCGGTTCCCCAGGAGAAATAAGGGCGGGGCGGTGTGTAGGAATCGGTGAAGCCGGCCGTTTCGGTAAATTGAAAACTGGTGCGGAAATTGCCCGCCATAGCCAGAATGGCCCTTCGGTCGCGTTCGAAAAGTTCGAGGTCCGGCTCCTGCAGGTCCATCCATTTCGAGTCGGGTTCGGTGGCAAGGGGCGACCTCGCTTCCCCGGGTCGTTCCACCCCTGGAAATCATCATTTCCGGTTCCATGAAGGGCCAGGCGAAAGCGAGGGGACCGGCCTTCCTCGCTTCAGGGGTTGAGGTTTCAGTTCCTTGCTTTTGAACGGACAGGCAGCCGCAAAAAACGGCAACCTGTCCCGCCATAAACAACAGGATTAAAATTATCTTCATGGATTCTTTGCTTATTCTCGAGACTGAATGCAGCGGCATGGAAGATACGGTTTAAATTAGTGCAATTCATGTCAACGAGACTTCTTCCAGGCATAGGCGTTGTAAATTTACCGAATTGTGCAAGCGGATTGGTGGTCCAACCG
This sequence comes from Opitutales bacterium, assembly GCA_965219475.1. Classification (GTDB taxonomy): domain Bacteria; phylum Verrucomicrobiota; class Verrucomicrobiia; order Opitutales; family UBA2995; genus JAABVD01. Next base: position 349,002 of record CBDCNU010000003.1, read on the forward strand.
ATTTGATCTCTTTTTTAGGTCCTCAGATTGCCTCCGAAATAATCCCTCAAGGGGCTGAATTTATCCGGCACGGAGTAGAATGTAGCCATGAATAAAGTAAAATTGTCCGATCATGCAAACTTTGAGAACATTATTCGCATACGTTTTGGTAGCCTTATCAACGTTTTGGTTTCCTCGGACGGAAGGATCGGAGGAGGAACTCGACTTCGAACTGGATCCTTACGTCGTTACCGCGACGCGCACTCTCCAGCCCTATCGCACAGCGCCGGGCTCGGTCAGTTTGGTATCCAAGGAAAGCCTGGATTTAACACCGAGTCCGGATTTGCTCAGCGCCTTGCAGAATCTGGCTGGCTTCAACCTGCAGGGACGCGGCCTCGGGGCCCGCAAAGTTTTCACTTTGCGCGGCATGGAGTCCCGGCATTCCCTGATTCTGGTGGATGGCCGAAGGATTTCTGCCACCGATGAAACAGTGGGTCACTCGGATTTTCAATACAGTTGGGTTCCCGTCAGCGCCATTGAACGCATCGAGGTGGTGCGGGGCCCGATGTCCGCCCTCTACGGATCCGAAGCCATGGGAGGCGTCATCAACATCATTACCCGTGCCGTACCCGTTAAATGGGAGGGAGAAGTGAGTGGTTTGGCAGGTTCCCGGGAAGATGGCCGGGGAGGAGACGAGCAGGTATTGAGCGCCAATTTTGCCGGACCATTGGGGGAAACCCTGGGGTTGCGTCTCAGCGCCCTCTATCACTTCCTCGATGATACTCCCTTTGAGGACCAGCCTGAATTGAGTGAATTAGAGGGAACCGAATCAACCGGTGTGAACAGTCTGCTGACTTGGAGGGCTTCAGAAAACCACCGGGTGGAATTCAGTTTTGACAGCCTCGATGATCGGCGCTTTCGCTTTACTCAGGGCCGTAGACCCCCGATTTACAAGGGAACCTATATGATCGACCAACAACAAATCGGGCTGCGGTGGCTTCCACAATTCGCCCGATGGTCGGGCCAATTGGGCGCCTACGAATCGAAAACCGATGTGGTAAATTCCAGGACGAATGGGGTAACCCCGGCCACGCCGCAATTTTTACGGGACCGGGTGGTGGATTTCGATTTTAACCGCAACATGGGAGAGAATCACACCTTCACCTATGGCGGAGAGTTGCGGGAGGAGCAATTGACGCACCGAGCCTTTAACGCTGGGGTGGGTTCGGCGGATCATAACTCTATCTTTCTGCAAGATCAATGGCAGGCTACGAAGGCGGTCGGATTGACCGGAGCCATACGTTACGATTCGCACAGTTTTTTCGATGCGGAGATGAGTCCTCGCCTTTATATGGTTTGGTCGGCCAGCGAACAGGTCGTGCTCAAGGCGGGCTATGGCCACGGATTCAAGGCGCCTACGCTAAAACAGGTTTCGCCCGAATATCGATTTGATGGTCCCCACAGTTTTTTAGGCAACGAGGACGTCCGACCGGAGTCCAGCGACAGTTGGGAAATGTCCGTCGACTGGCAACCCAACGAGACCTTTGGTTGGAGATCGACTTTTTTCAACACGGAGATACAAGACCTGATCGATCTGAAATGCATTGATAATTGCGGGGCGCGATTGCGCCGCGTTTACGAGTACTTCAATCTCGAATCGGCAGAGATGCTGGGGCTTGAGACAGAAATAATTTGGGATCATGTGGACAAACTGGGCCTGCGCTTGAACCACACTTGGCTGGAGACGGAGGACAAGACGAGTGGTTTGCCTCTCCCGGAGCGGCCGAAGCACCAGTTCAACTTCTCCATCCGCAGGGATTTGGTAGAGGACCATTTTTCGCTCTTCTTATCGGGCGAATTCGTTGGAAAGCAATATTATGAAGATGAGGAATTACCCGCCTTCAATCTCTTTCACGCCAACCTGAGGTGGGAAATTTCGGATTCCCTCACGGCTGTCTTGAGCGCCCGCAACCTGGGCGATACCGACCTGTTGACGAAATCGGATCTTTTTGGATATGCCCTTCGTGGCAGATCCTATTCCGCACGGATAAAATACCAGTTTTAGGAAGTACAACTATTGCCACCTGGGGACTCATGCCAGTTGCGATGACTTGACCACACGCTTGAACAGTCTCACATAGTGGCGAATAATAACACGCCGGATTCATGCATTTTCTCTACATATTGGCGGGCCTGGGCATTTTACAAACGCTCTTTGCCTTATCCCATATGAAGCGAAGGACAGGCCAAATCTTGGTCGCGGCCATGCTCGTCGCTCTGTGCTACGCCATGTATCCCTATGTTCTTGAATTGAACTTCATTCGGGTCAGCCACTACCTGCAGTCCGATTCGGCGTTATTTTTTATGGCTTCGATCCTTTTCATCGAGTCGAATCTCAAGTCCCTCAGCTTTCTGCCCGGAAACCCGTCCTTGCCTTGGTCGACACACTGGATTGACCGCGGAATCCGACTGTTATCGCGATGGCTACAGCTCCTGGTTCGCAATATGCCATCCGTGATGATGATTTTCTTTATTTTCTACACCCAGTCCTATCTATTTCATCATGTGGAGGCCATTTCCTTTCAGCGTTTGGCCCTGGTCATAACGACTTCCCTGTTGGCCCTGCTATTGGCCGGGTCTTTTGTGCTGAGACTGATCTTCGGACGCAGCCGGCTCAGGGAAATCCAGTCCTATTTGTTGTTAATTCAGTTCATCGTTGCCATTACGCTTCCGCTGATGAACGAATCCTTGACTTCGCCGCCCGATTTGTACGACGCCGGGATTTACCTCCAAACACTTCTCATAGGGGGAGGGATGCTGGTTTTCGTGGTTGCCAGTTTCCTGATTCTCAAATTTCCCAATCGGAGCGCCGCATGAATTTGCTCACAGATGCGTTTTATTGGATTACAACGGGCCTGTTGGTGCCGGTGATGACGCTCTTGCTCATTGGGTTTCTCTACTCCTTGGTGACGATCGCCGGTTTATATAGTTTCTATGCCGACCGGATCAGGTCCAAAAAGGAGATCGCCCAGGTCCTCCTCCAAATCGATGAGGGAGGGGTAGGGCAATGCAAGTGGCTGGAAATCATAAAGCACCACCCAATTTTTTTCGACGCCCTGCAAAATGCCCTCCACCATAGTTGGGAGGAAACCCGTTCGAACAAGGTTCTTTCCGACTTTGAGATGAAAGCGGAGCAATCGCTCGAAAAGTCGAGGATACTCATGCGAATTGGCCCCATGCTGGGGTTGATGGGCACCTTGATTCCGATGGGACCCGCTCTCGTGGGGCTAGCCACTGGCGACATTCAGGCGATGGCCATGAATATGCAGATCGCCTTCTCGACTACGGTAATCGGCCTCTTTATCGGGGGGGTGGGCTTTTCCACCTATAGCATTCGCAAGCGCTGGTTTTCCGAGGATCTCTACAACCTCGATTTTATCATCCAACTCGCCCGGCAAGACCATGAGGCATAATAGAGCAAAACGCTACCGTCCCTTTGAAACCAATAATTGGGATCCCCTGGAAGGCATGGCCAATTTGTTTGACGTAGCCATGGTATTCGCCGTTGCCCTCATGGTGGCAATCGTCACCCACATGCGGGTGACGGAAATGTTTACCCAGGAAAACTTCACCATGGTAAAGAATCCGGGGAAAGAAGAGATGGAAATCATCATTAAAAAAGGTAAGGAGATCGAACAATACAGGGCCTCTGGAAATGAGGGAGTTGGTAGAGGGAAACGGGTCGGTTCAGCCTATCAACTGGAAACGGGAGAGATCATTTACGTGCCCGAATAGCGGAAGAAACATTTTATCAGAATAAAACCATGAAAAAACCGATATTGATAGTTGTTTTTGCGGTCTTGGCCATCCTTGGGGGATGGTACGGATACGACCGATATGTGGCCCCTACCCACGTTGCCTTCATAAATTACAGCGACCACATGTACGACGCAGTGGCGGGAGCGAATGACAACAGGTTCATCAAAACCACCCAGATTCCCTTTGGCCCTGACGCATTCGACGACCTTTCCCAATATTCCGCCGTGCATATTTTTGCCCATGCCAGCATCCGCTTTTCCACCGAGCAGAAGGCGCAACTTCAGGCCCTCGTCGATGATGGGGTTCTGGTGGTTTATCGTTCTCCCGTATCAACGATACCTCTGGCCAGGTTGGATTATGAAGCGGTTACCTATCAGTTGGATTGCGTTCGTAATGGAGGGAGGAGCAATCACCGGCGCATGTTGAATTTCATCCGCCGGGAAATTGACCACAAGCGGTTTTTTGTCGATGCTTTTGAGCAGGCTTTCATACTCCAAGAGAGCTACTACTATCACTTGGGTGATGAGGAAGTATTCTCCGACATCGGTGACTATATCCAGTTTCTCAAGGACTCGGGTAAGTTTGAGGTTGATGGAAAAAATATCTGCCTGTTGGCCACTCAATTTGGCAACGTTACGGCAAAAGGGTATATTGCGCGCCTGGTTGGCGGATTTGAATCGCGGGGCCATAACGTTTTTCCGATGATCTCTTCGCGCAAGGACAGGACCGCCTACATCGAACAGACAAACCCCGATTTGGTGGTCTACGTTCCCCATGGCAAGATCAGCGGCGACGAGGGTGTGGCTTGGTTGAAAGAGCTCAATGTCCCGGTTCTTTGTCCGATCATTGCCTTCGCTCCGGAAGAGGAATGGCTGGCGAGCAAACAGGGCATGGACGGAGGGCTGCTCAGCCAATCCGTGACCATGCCGGAAATTGACGGGGGAGCAGTCCCGATGGTCGTGGCGGCTCAATTCGAGAACGAACGCGGCCTCTACGTCTTCGAAGGCGTCGATGAGCGCATCGAGAAGTTCATGTCTCTGACCGATAAATGGTTTGGCCTGCAAACCAAGCCCAATGCCGAAAAGAAGGTGGCCATTTTCTATTACAAAGGCGCCGGAAAAAACGCTATGGTTGCCGAGGGTCTGGAGTTGGCCCCGTCTATCCTCAATTTGCTCAGACGTCTTAAAGAGGAGGGATACTCCACGGGCGAGTTGCCTGAAACAGCGGAGGAATTGGTCGCGCTAATAGAGGCCAAAGGTCCCATATTCGGAACCTACGCTCAAGGCGCCATAGACGCCTTCCTGAAATCGGGTGAACCCGTGCTGATCAATGCTGCCGATTTTGAAACACTATTGCGCGATAACCTCGATCCTTCCCTGATCCAGCTTTTGGAAAATGAATACGGACCAGCCCCGGGAGACTTCATGACCGCTCGGCGGGAAGGAGATGCCCGGATCATGGTGGCCAGGGTCGATTTTGGCAATGTGGTCCTGCTGCCGGTTCCCCCGCCGGGCCTCGGAGAAGATGAAGTGGAACTGGCTCACGGAACGCCCACGCCACCGCCATATCCTTACGTGGCCTCATATCTTTGGGCGCGGACCCGTTTCAACGCGGATGCAATCGTGCACTTCGGCACCCATGGAACCGTCGAGTTCAGGCCAGAAAAACAGGTGGCTCTGTCACACTTGGATTGGCCCGATGCCCTGCTGGCCAGCACGCCCCATTTTTACCTCTATGTCATCAGCAACATAGGCGAGGCGGTTATCGCCAAGCGACGCACCTATGCCGTGATGGATACACACCTGACGGCCCCTCTGATTGAATCCGATATTTATGGTCCGCTGCTGGAGATCGACGACACGCTGGAAAAATTCTGGAACACCGAGCAGCCTTTGATGAAGGAGCAGTATCGTCAGGTGATCCAGGAATTGGCGGTGGAGGCGGACCTGTTGAAAGACATGGAGTTTGAAATACCGGAAGGCGAATTCATGGACGATCTACAACTGAATCACCTTCATCATTACCTACATGAGTTGGAACAAGCCAAGATCACCAATGGACTGCACGTTCTAGGGGAAGATTACACCACCGAAGAAATTGGCGGAACCCTGCGTCTCATGGCCCTCGACTCTCTCGTTTTCAACAAGAAGAAAATGGACTTGGCCAGGGGTCGGGTAACCGAGGCGGAATGTGAGGACGCCCACTTCATGGAGAGCCATTACCGGGAGCCCGCCGCGGAAATAATTGATGCCATCCTACATCGGGACATTGATCCTCTTAGCTTTTTGAGTTCGGAGGATCTGGAGCAACTCAGGGTCGCGGATGAGGCTGAAAAGGCCTTGGCACAAATCCGTCAAGGCGGTTCGGGCTCCGCCCAGATCCTCAATGATGGATCAATGGCCAAAGCGGAAGAACCGCCCTTGGCTAACCCCAAGCAACAGGCCTTGCTGCGGGCACTCAAAGGATACCACGATACGCTGATTTCCATTCGGCGCTATGAAAAAGATCTAGTCGCTTCTCCCAAACTCGAGATGGATGCCCTGATCAACAGCTTGAATGGAGGATATACCGCTCCCCAGTCCGGAGGAGACCCAGCTTTTAACCCCGAAGCTGTTCCCTCTGGCCGCAATCTCTATTCCATAAATGAAACAAAGACCCCGTCCAGGGAAGCTTTTGAGGTGGCCAAAAAACTGGTCAATTCCCTGCTGGAAAATCATTTGGAGAAACACGGCCAATATCCCAATAAGGTCGCTTTTTCGCTTTGGAGCAGCGAGTTCATTCGCCAGGAGGGCATCACTATCGCTCAGATCCTCTACTGCCTCGGAGTGGAGCCGGTCACCGACCGGCGCGGGACCGTCCACGATGTGCAGCTCATCCCCCTGGAATCATTGGGACGTCCTAGAATCGACGTGGTGGTGCAGACTTCAGGACAGTTTCGCGATCTTGCTGCTACCCGCATCTACCTTATCAACCGCGCCGTCAAACTGGCTTTCGAAGCACCGGGAGAGGGACCCGAAAACAACTACGTAAAACGGGGGGTCATCGATTCCGAGGCCATCATGAAAGAGAATGGTCTCCCCCCGGGCCAAGCCCGGGCCCTGGCCAGCGTGCGCGTCTTCGGAGGATTGAACGGATCCTACGGGGCGGGGATCATGGATTTTGTAGAGAGCGGAGACCGCTGGGAGAGCGAAGACGAAATTGCCCAACGCTACCTTGTCACCATGGGCACGATGTACGATGAAAACCTCTGGGGCGACTTTAAGCCAGGCGCTTTTGAGGGAGCCCTTCAAAACGCCAGTTTGGTGGTTCATCCGCGGTCTGCCAATACCTGGGGGGCTCTTTCATTGGATCACGTCTACGAATACATGGGCGGCGTCAGTAATGTCATCCGCTACGTAACCGGAAACGATCCCGATGCCGTGTTCAGCGACCTGCGCAATCCCAACGACCCACGGCTGCAAAGTCTGGAAGAAGCCATTTGGACGGAAGCCCGCACAACGCTGCTTAATCCCAGGTATATCGAAGGCATGCAAGCGGAGGGGCGCACCGCCGCCGAAACCTTTGCCGAAACCTTCCGCAACACTTACGGTTGGGAGTCCATGAAGACCAGTGCCGTTGATCCGGAACTATGGGACAACCTGAACGAGGTTTACATAGAGGATGTGCATGAACTCGGCATTGAAAAATTCTTTCGGGAAAAAAACCCCTACGCGCTCCAGGAAATGACAGCGGTCATGCTGGAAACGGCCCGCAAAGGCTATTGGCAGCCGGATTCGCGAGTGATCCGCAATATCGCCGCTTTGCACGTCCGGTTGGTCATGGAGTACGACGCCGGATGCAGTGGCTTTGTTTGCGACAATGCCAAACTGCGCCAATTGATCTCCGGATTGATCGAAGATCCATTTCAGCAACCTTACAACGACCGCATTGAGCGGGTGAGGACCGCCATCCCAAGCGAGGCTATTGAGGGAATGGAACTGGAAAAGCAGGATGCCGAAAAACCTCTGGCAAAACAGGTTGCCGGGGAACCCCCCTTATCACCCATGAAGCTGGCCCTCGTTGTGGGAGCGGCCTTGTTTGTGATGGTAACGGGACTCCGCCTGGCCAAATTGCGCTAGGCCGCATATTTTATGAAATTCGTAGCGAGGGAACGAAGGTCGAGCGCTAGAGCGGGTTTCGAACCGAGGCGCGGGTGAAGCTGGGCCTGTCCGGCCGTAGCCCTTGGGCGAAGCCGGATCGGCACCCTGTAAAGTCGCCTGCATCTGTGCGGCGCACGGGCAGGCGCATCTAACGATGCCCGCTCCAGTGCCGGCATTCCGGAGCGCAGTAGAAGATTCATACAATATACGGCCCAGGCCGCATCCTTTTCCCGACGGGCCTGAATGGGCACGGTCGTCCCGGGTCAAACCTCGGCAGAGGCTTGAATTTTGCTTTTGTTCAAGGCGAGAAAATCTCTCGGATTCATCCCAAAGGTTTTTCGGAACGCCCTGGAAAAATGGCTGGGATTGGCGTAGCCGACAGCTTGGGCCGCATCAATAACCTTGGCTTGGCGATTGATCAGCAAAGCGCGGGCCCGCTCCATGCGCTTTTGTCTAAGGTATCCGAAGACGGTTGTCCTATGATACTCGCGGAAGCCCTTTTTGAGCTTAAACTCGTTTAGATGAACCGTCCGGCTTATCTGAGCCAAGGAGTGGTCCGCCGACAAGTTTTCCTCCAGATAGGCAGCCGCCGCATTTAACGCCGCTTCATCTTCGCTGCGCAAGCATGGTTCAAATGCCGGTGGCAGTTTCAGGGATGTTGATTCAGTAATGAGGGCCAATAGCTTGAAGACATCGGCTTGATGGTGCAGCGTTTCGCTGAGACTGGTTCCAAAATGGTTGGAGATTTTGGCCGACAACTCTCTGATTCGGGGATGCATCCGGATCTGGAAGAAGAACGCTTCCATCCTTTGTGAACAGGTTATGCAAGCTGTTTGGGTGTGAAGCAGTTTATCCCGATCGGTGACTACAACCTCCCAAATGGCTTTGGGGCACTCGAGGACGACAAGCTTGGCCTTGTCGTTCAATTCCATGCTTGCCTGCCATTCGTCTAACGATAGGGCGAACCAATGGTAAGGGGAAATCGTCATTCTCCCCTTATCCGGAAGAAAGAGGCTGATACCTCCCTCGAGCACGAATGCGATTTGGGAAAAGGAGGTAAAGGGCCACGCTGCCAGACAAGAATTGAATGACGGAGAGGATTCTAAGAGGGATAAGGACAGCCCCTTGAGGCGGTCCAAATGATTACCCGGCAGACATGTTATTTGCATCTGACAATCTCCCGGTTTACTTACAGGCGTAACCGCTCCCCTGTCTCTCGGCTAGCCCGCATTTATCACAAAATTCGTTACGAGCGAACGGAGATCGAGTGCTGGCGCGGGTTTCGAGCAGATTCGCGGGTTGAGTTTCACGGCTTTTGGGTTTTTGGCAGGGGAGGAATTATTTGTTATTAGGACTCAATATCAATAATAAGGCCCATAACTTTTCCTTTTGAGACTGGGTGTCAATTATAAATTTTTAGATTTTCAGCCGTTTGCCGCGGCTTGAATGACCTTGGCCTCCACCTCGTGGGGCAGGTATTCGTAATGGTCGAACTCCTCGGTGTGAACCCCGCTTCCACCGGTGATGGAACGGAGCTTGGTGGCGTAACGGTAGAGTTCCATTTCGGGAGCCTGGGCCCGAACCACCTGGTATTTGCCATCCACATCGACCCCCTGGATGCGGCCCCGGATGCTGGAGATATCGCCCATCACGTCCCCCAGGTAGGCTTCGGGAACGCGGATTTCCAATTGCATGATGGGTTCGAGGAGACAAGGTTTGGCCGAATTGAAGGCCTGGCGGAAAGCTTCCTTCCCTGCGATTTGGAAAGCGATGTCCTTTGAATCGACCGGGTGCATCTTTCCATCGTAGAAATCGATGGCCAGGTCGGTGACGTGATAACCGGCCAGGATTCCCTCGGTCACAGCGGCGTTGATCCCTTTTTCCACGGAAGGCACAAAGACGCGGTCCACGTTTTGTCCGACCAGAGAATCCTTGAAATCTATTCCGCTATCGCGTTCTCCCGGTTTTATACGCATCCACACCTCGGCGAACTGTCCGGCCCCGCCGGATTGCTTTTTGTGGCGGTATTTGGATTCGGCCGGCATCCGGATGGTTTCGCGAAATGCCACGCGGGGTTGGATGAGGTCGATAGCCACGTTGAAACGGTTTTTCAGGCGGTTTTTGATCACTTCGAGGTGCAATTCACCCTGGCCGCTGAGGACCAGTTCATTCGTTTCGAGATTGTTCCGATAGAGGAAAGTGGGATCTTCCTCGTGCAAAGTAGCCAGGGCCTCGGCCAGTTTCTCCTCATCCCCCCGATGAGTTACGACCAAAGAGGCGCTGATATTGGGCTTGGGATATTCCACCTGGGGAAGTTTCACCCTCCGGTTGGGACTGGTCAGGGTATTGCCGGTATGGGTATCGCGCAGTTTGGCCATGACCCCGATATCCCCGGGACCGACCTGGTCGATCAACTTGCGTTGATGACCCTGGAGGACAAAAACCTGGCCGATCTTTTCCGATTTATCCCGGTTGGGATTGAAAAGCTCGATTCCGCTTTTGATACTGCCGGAGTAGGCTCGGCAGAAGGACAATTCCCCCACGTGCGCTTCGCTGATGGTCTTCCAGATATAACAGGACGGCTCACTGTCTCCCAAAGATACGGTGACGGCATTGCCCTTGGAATCTTCCACCTCCACACCATCCCGGTCCACCGGTGAGCTTCCGTATTTGGCGATCATATCCATGAGCCGCCGAACGCCGATATTGGGAACCGCGGCCGTGGCAAAAAGCGGTATGAACACTCCCTCACCCACGGCTTGGTGAACCCCGCCCCGCAGCTCATCCTCGGTAAGGTTTCCCTGGTCGAAAAATTTTTCCAGCAGGCTGTCGTCGGCTTCGGCGACGTATTCGATGAGTTCTTCGTGCAATGCATCCACGCGGTCCTTCCACTCACCTTCCGGCTGCGTTTCGGTAAAGGCCCCGGACCGGTCGGTGGCGTATTGGATTTCCACGCATCGCAGAACGTCCAAGACCCTACTGAACCCGGGGCCCTCCGCTATGGGAAGGGTCATGGGAAAGACGTTTCGGCCAAAATTTTCCCTCAGGTCGGCCAGGACCTGGTCGAAGTCGATGTTTTCCTTATCGCAGGCGTTCACCACCAACATTTTGGGGATTTGGCAATTGCTGGCGTAGTCCCACACCTGGTCGGTGCCCAATTGGGGGCCGCTGGAGGCGTCGACCACAACCAGTGCGAAATCGCTCACCCGGAGCGCGCCCAGGCTTTCGCTGATAAAATCGAAATACCCCGGGGTATCGATGATGTTGAACTTGTTCTCCTTCCAGGTGCAATGAAGGAGCGAGGCATGCAGGGAAATCTGTCGCTCCTTTTCACTGGGGTGGTAATCGCTCACCGTATTGTGGGACTCGATGGAGCCCATGCGACTGATGGCGCCCGCGCAGGCCAGCATGGCCTCGGCGAGCATGGTTTTTCCTGCGCCCTGATGACCGACCAGGGCAAAGTTTCTTATATGTGCGGGAGTAAACGGCATATCGGTAATGAGCAGATTCGAATAGACGGTATGGGTTCGGGCCAAGCGCGTCCCAGCCTTTGCAAAAGAAGGGAAACTTAGAAGAGCCCTCCACCCTTGCCAAGTGGAATTCAGACTTTTTACGGGTTTAACCGGCTGGAAAAAAGATGCCTGTGCCGGCCATGTTTCGCTTCACTTTTCCACGTAGCCCTTCATCCTTTCGGATCATGAAAACCACCTCCGTCCCGTTCTGCGGCGTCATGGCTTTGGTTTCGGCAGGGTTAGGCCTTTCAGCGCCGGCCGCGCCACCGGAGCTGCCCGAGGGCTACACCCTCCAATACGAACAATCCTTTGAGACCCGGGAGGGTATGGAGGATTTCATGATGACCGATGCTTCGGCCTGGGAATTGGCCCAACCCGATGGAAACCCGGCCCTGGCCTTGACCGGGGAAAGTGACTACCGGCCTCCCCATCGTTCACCCTTGAATATAGCGCTCATCAAAGGCCTCACCTTCGGAAGCTTCATCCTGGAGGCGGATATCCAGCAAACCGGGGTGCGCGGCGTTCCCATCAGGGAATACGTGGCCAAACATCAGGATACCTCCGATTCCCCCGGCAATGCCCATCGGGACTTTTGTTTTTTCTTCGGTTTTCAGGACCCCGCCCGCTTTCTCTATATCCACGTGGCCAAGGCCGGAGACAACAATGCCCACCAGGTCTTCGTGGTCAATGAATCGGACCGGTCTCCCATTACGGATTTCCGCACTGCCGGGGCCAATTGGGGCCTGGAGGAATGGCGCAAAATTCGCATCGTGCGCGATCTGGATGAAGGCGCTGTGGAGATCTTCTTCCAAGACATGCTCACCCCTATCATGATTGCCGACGAGGTGCCCTTGGCCTGGGGATTTATCGGGTTCGGATCTTTCGACGATACCGGTTTCGTGGACAACATCAAAATCTGGGCCCCGGAAACGAAAGCGAGCGAGCAGTTGTTTTTCGACTGAGGGGATCCTGTCCCATTTGATGGGGGCCTTCCTTATAGCCGTGGAACGAGGTCATTATTTGCGACCTGAAGACGCTTGACCTGTGGGGTTCATGACCAAGATTTCCGTCAGCCCGTTTTCTTATTGACTATTGATCGTCCCAGGTTTCGATGCATGCTACCAAGCATGACCGATAAGGCGCCCATTCAACTTCTTGTCGATGGGATAACGACTGAAGAGCCGGCAACGCAGGTCGAAATCCCGTCAATTTCCACCCCTCAATACGCGCCCTTGAGCAGCGTTTGGGAGGGGAACGACGTAACGCTACTGGAACGTATGTTTTCGTTCTATGCATCTATCGACATTGAACCGATCCTCGATGCAACCTACAATGTCGGGCGATTCTGGAAAGGGTCGAGGCGCAATGTCATTTCGATGGACATTGACCCGCGCCATAAGCCGATGATCCTCGGGGACAACCGTAAAATGAAGGGTGTGCCTTCCTCTCATTATGGCGTTGTTGTCTATGACCCGCCCCACGTAGGGCCTCAGGGCCGGGATAAGAGCAAAAAGCGCTTTGATGTCGATTTTGGCGCGACTATGCCCTGCGGCGCAAAAGAGAATTGGAGCCTGAGCTACCTGTATCCCCCGTTTTTGGTTCAGGCCAAACGTGTTCTGAAGCCCAACGGTTTGTTGCTGGCGAAAATCACTGATATGGTGAATAACCACCGCTCAAGGTGGGCACATTGCGATTTCATGACAATGGCAGCGGATGTCGGCTTCACTGTGTGCGATCTGATCATTAAGGTGCGAAAAGGGCCGATGGTGTCGGACAAATGGCGGACGGCACACCACGCGCGCAAACGGCATTGCTTCTGGATAATCTGCCGTAACGGAACGCGGTGTGAGCGATAAGCGGACATACAATCCGCTGAACGTTGATGAATTGGGCCGTAATGCTGCTCGAGCGCTCATGGATTACCCTGCCGGTGCGTTACCTCCGACCCAACGATTTGTTGGGGGCGGCGTCTATACACTCTATTACCGAGGCGGGTTTCCTGCTTATACCGACATGGATGCAAACGAGCCGATTTATGTTGGCAAGGCAGACTTGCCGGGCAAACGTCAGGGGCGTTATGCCGCCAAGCAAGCCACACCCACCCTATATCGGCGGCTGAAAGAACATTCTGAGACTATCCAGTGCGCTGAAAACCTTCAACTCGACGATTTTAAGTGTCGCTGGCTTGTGCTTGATCCGGTGTGGATTAGCCTCACCGAGCAAGTATTGATTGCCAAGTACCGGCCAATATGGAATGTCATTATTGACGGGTTCGGCAACCATGATCCAGGTAGTGGGCGCTACAACCAACGCCGCTCGCAGTGGGATACCCTTCATCCCGGCCGACCATGGGCCAAGAGGCTTCGCGACAATCCGGGGACCTCCGCTGATATCGCCGAGACCGTCTCAATTCAGAGAAAGAAACTACAGTGAGGAACATGAAACCAAAACCCCAACTCCCACCTTTTAAAGCTGCCTACAAGGACGCAACTCCTGCCCAAGTAGCGAAGACGCTGCTATGGCACGGGCCGCATGAGAAGGAGATAGATGGGGCTGCGGGCAGAAAACTCTGCTGTCAAATCTTCAATTTAATCCCCTTTTTTTAAAATGGCTGAATTTCTGGTCTGGCTCCTCTATCGATTGCGTGTAACCGGTCGGGAAAATGTTCCGACCGAAAGCGGCGCGATTCTGATCTGCAACCACATGACTTACCTCGACGTGGTCTTGATCGCGTTGTCGGTGGGGAGAAAAATCCGTTTTCTGGCCTCGGACAGTTTGACAGGGCCCCATCCCCTGCGGTGGTTGGTTCGGATGTCCTCCATTGAAGTGATTCCGCCGGACCGGACCCCCGGCTCTTTCGAGGGCAATGTGGCCTATCTGAAAGCGGGCGGTTTGTTGGGTATATTCCCGGAAGGCCGGATATCACGAACCGGAAATTTGATGACCTTGCGCTCGGGCTTCGAGACATTGGCGCGGGCCAGCGGTGTCCCGGTCGTGCCCCTCAGCATGGACAACCTTTGGCAAACCCGTTTCTCCCGGTTCGAAAGCGCCAATATGCGCTTTAAGCCCCGGGTATTTCGACCGTTGATCCAGGTTGTCATCGGCGCCCCCATGGAGGCGGATAAGGTCACATTGGCGGTGGCCCGGCAAGCCATGCTGGACGCCTCCGAACAGGCTTTCCAAAAGCGGGAAGCCTTACAGGGTAATTTGGCTTACAATTGCTTGAAAGGATTGGCCTCGCGACCGTTCTTTGAACAGATCGTGGATTACTCCACCGGACGGAGAAGCGTAAAAGCCGGTTTGGTGCTGGCCTTGGGCCTGTTGTTGGCGCGGCACTTCAAACAGCGGGTTTCAGCTAAACGCCTGGGTATCGTCATGCCCCCCGGCATCGGCGGCGCCTTGGTCAACCTGGGTTGTGTATTGGCCGGAAAGGTTCCGGTGAATCTGAATTTTACGGCCGGAAAAGCCGCCATCGAGTCGGCCTACCGCAGGGGTGAGATCGACGTCGTGGTCACGGCCGAACCGGTGCGAAAGAAATTCCCCAAATTTCCCTGGCCGGAGGACCAGATCGATGTGGTGGAGGTGCTCAAGACCCAGAGTAAGCTGTCCATACTGCTCCGGTTTGCCCAGGTCATCGTATTTCCTGCCCGTTTGTTGGCCTTATGCTACGGGATTCCCAAACGGGGCGACCGGGAGGAAGCGGGATTGTTGTTCACCAGCGGGAGTTCGGGCGAACCGAAAGGGGTCCCGTTATCGCACCGCAATATTTTGAGCAATGCCGCCCAGATCGATGAGGTGGCCCTGCTCAGCCGAAAGGGCACCTGCCTCATGTGCTGCCTGCCCATTTTCCACAGTTTCGGATTCACCGTTACCCTTTGGTATCCGTTGATGCGTCAGGTTCGCATGGTCACCCTTCCATCGCCTCTCGAACAGAAAAAAATAGCCGAGGCCATTGCGGCGGAAACGGTCACCGTGATGGTCGGGACCCGGACCTTTCTGAAACCTTACCTGGCCCGGGTTCCGGCCGAAAAACTGGCTTCCCTGGATCTGGTGGTGGCGGGGGCGGAAAAGGTGACACCGGAATTTTTTGGTCTCTGGAAGGATAAATTCGGGTGCGCAATTCATGAAGGGTACGGTTTGACAGAAACCGCCCCGGCGGTAGGGGTGAATTTGTTCAACCCGCCCGCTTCCGAGGGGGAGGCATCCCCTCAGCTAGCCTATCGCCAAGGATCGATCGGACGACCCCTTCCGGGCATCAGCGTGCGTTTTACCGACCCGGAAACGGGTGAGGAGCGATCCCTCTTTGAGCCGGGCATGCTTCATCTCAAAGGCGACAATGTGTTCGAGGGATATTTGAAGGACCAGGAGCGCAATGAGGAGGTGCTGCGGGATGGATGGTTTGAAACCGGAGATCTGGCCCGCATGGATGAAGACGGGTTTTTGTTCATTGAAGGGCGCCAATCCCGGTTTTCCAAAATCGGAGGTGAAATGGTTCCCCACGGAACGGTGGAGGAAAAGATCGTGGAGGTAATGGACCTGAAGGAAAGCGAAGTGGTGCCCCTGGCCATCGGCGCCCGCTACGACGACCGTAAGGGCGAGGCCCTGGTGCTATTGACCACAGTTCCCATTGAGGCCGATGACCTGCGTAAAAAGTTGACCGATGCCGGATTGCCCAATTTGTGGATCCCCCGCATCATAAAACCGATTGAGGAAATCCCCGTCCTGGCCACCGGAAAATTGGATCTCAAAGCCTGTAAAGCCCTGGCGGAGAGGTGAGCGCGCCTCAGCGCTTCCCTCCTCTTTGCGAGAGTCAATTTATAATTCCTAATTCCCCCCACCGGCGCGACTGCGGGCTGACGCCCTTGTCTTGCCGACTCCCCCTCAAGGGGGGAGTTATGGGAAATCGTTTAGGGCGTGCACCGATGGTTATCCGTGAATTCCGTGGTTAATTCCCTTCTCCTCCCCTATTCCTAATTCCTAATTCCTCATTCCTAATTCGTGAGCTTAGCGAACTTCCCCCCCTTTGTGCCCCTGTGCCTCCTCTTTGCGTTCATTGCGAGAGTCCATCCCCAACTCCTTTGTGCCTTGTACCCCAAAATCCCCTCACTGCGGGAGGATGTTAAGGGTATGCACGGGAGGGCCCGGGAGGAGGGGCAAGTAAGTCCGGCCGGACCAGGTGGAGTGCAGGTCGCGGTAGTGGGGCGAGAGAAAGTGTCCGCTTTGGCCGCAGCCTAGTTGGAAAATACTATCTTCGAGTTTGCCCGGGCTGGCCACCATGCGAAAACCGGCGCAGAAGGAGCCGCTCAAGACTTTGGGGCAATAAGAGGCCCCAGCCTGTTCCGTCCGGGGCATATCGAGTAAAAAACCCAAGACGGGCATACTGAAGGAGAAGGGGTGGCGAAAGTTCGCCTTGTTCCGGTTGCCCCATCTGTAATATTCCCAGCCGTTTTGTTTTGTTCGATCAACCAGGCGGTGCAGTACGAATTCCAATGCCTCCTGCCAGCTCTGGTATTTGGGGTCCAGAAGGTGATCAGGCTGTTGTGAAGCGATACGGTAAAGGGGTTCTTCAAACTGAAAACTGAAGGGATCAAACCCTTTCGGATCGAAATCCAGGCAGGGCCTGAAAATCCGGGTCAATACATCGCGGGCCAAGCTGGCCCGAAATCCGCGAATGAGGGTAAACCCGATCGAATCCGGATCGGCCCGGCCATTCCACGCCCGCACTTCGCTCTCCATCCGTTCCAGTTGCCCGGTTGGATTTTCCATTGCCGATAAGGTATCCAACATCAGCTCGCGCCAACGCAGGAGGAAGATCACCTCATTGTCGTGCTGAAGGTCTGCCATTGCATCGGGGCCAAGTTTATCTTTGGCCAGGAGCTTGTCACGAATTTGGTGGGCTCGGGGAAATTCGGCAAAACTGCCCGATCCCAATTTCCGGTAGTTTTCCGTGCCGAGGATTCGGTTGTTGGCGGTCCACAATCGCTGGTTGGCGGGATTCCGGTAGACCGGCCAGTTTGCCGGGTCCAGTTTGGTGTTCCAGACTTTGTCGGCCTGGCTGGACATGATGGCCTGGTAGGGATCTGCTCCCCGACGGTCTGGAACGAAACCAGCCAGGGTATAGGCAAAATTGCCCGCGCTATCGGCAACGACATAGTTTTGCACCGGCAAGTTTGCCCAATGTGCCATATCCAGAAACTCGTCCACGGTGCTACATCGGTCGAATTGTAGGGCTACCGTATTAGCCGCATCCGCATGATAGGCGGCCCAGCGGCGGACCAGTTTCACTCCGTCCGGGGTCTCACGGATGACCGGCCCCCATTGGGTGTAAGGTATGTCCACGGTAATCGGTTCTTCATCCCGCACCCGTATGATCTCTTGCCGCAACCTGATCTGAGCTGTGCCCGTGGAAGTCTTGTATTCCGGGTAACCGTTTTCACCTTCTTCCAGGACGATTAGATCGTCGGTGTCGATCTGGGCATTGGTTACTCCCCAGGCTAGCGAATGGGTGCTGCCTACCACGATTCCTGGAGAACCCGGCACGGAAAATCCGTGCGCTTGAACCACCTCACCGGTTTCGGGACGCGGGTATTGGTAGGACAATTTATACCAGTTATTGGGGACATTCATCCCCAAGTGGGGATCGTTGGCCAGGATGGGATATCCAGTGGTGGACAGGACCGAACCCACCACCCAATTGTTGCTCCCGGGATGGGTTTCCGGTGGATCTCCTATTTCGGGCCTGGCCGTGTCCTCCCGGTTTGCCTGCAGGTAGGCAAAGACCTCCGGCCCGGGAATTTCCGGGATGGGAATAACGCTGCCGTCAACGGAGGCTTCCCAGGCGTTGGTGGGGTGATCGAAAAACTCAACCACTTCCAATGGAAGCAATTTTCGTGCTATCCAACGGGCGTAATCGCGTTCCGGGTTGTCCTGTAAATCGAGATAAAAGGCATACAATACCAGGATGCTGTCTTGCGGCGACCAGGGTTGCGCCTCGCTCTTGAGCAACCCGTATTCCCACGGTTTCGACCTCAAACTTACCAAGCCGGCATTTACCCCGGCCACATAATATTCCAGAGTGCGGCCTTGGTCTTCGGGCATTTTATCCCAGGCCAGATTTGCCTTTTGGCGAAAGCCGTGCAGGCGCACGCGCCGATCCTGAGCAACTGCCGCCGGACCAAAGATTTCAGCAAGTTCTCCGGCCGGGGCGCGACGCAGAAGGTCCATCTGAAAAAAGCGGTCTTGGCCGTGGACGTAGCCAATGCCGTAAGCCACTTCCTCCCGGGTCGACCCGGTAACGGTGGGAACGGCGTATGAGTCGCGCTCGATCGATATTTTCTCCGTCAATTTGTCGCTGTAATCGGTCCCTGAATAGTCGGGAAGACTCCCCCGAAGCCATATCCAGGTTGCCAACATCACCAGGATGATGAGCCCCGTGAGGACGGCCAGCAGTCCTACCAGAAACCTCAGCATTGCACGCATGAAAGAAGCTCAACAAAAGCGCCGCCGATCGTCCAGTGCGCTTCTTATCCCGCACGAAGGATGCAAATGCGCCCATCTATTGCCCCGATCAACCGATTCCAACATCTGGTTTTACGCCAACGGCGTTAAACTCCGGAGCCCAGCGTGCGCTGTGCGACACTGGGCTTTGGAGTGGAACTGCTTTGCAGTTCATTCCAGGGTAACCTTCTATCCGGCTGTTACAGAATAAAACCCAGCCGCTTGGGGTGAACAAATTAATGGGACACCACACTAGTGACGAGCATCGAGAGTCCATTCCTGATCCTTGCCCTTGGCCACTTTTCCTCTCTCCCCATTCCTAATTCCTAATTGGCGCCCCCCCCTTTGTACCTTCTTATAGCGTTTAATCCATCCCCCGACTCCAACCAAATCCGTGCCCGCGGCGGCCTGTTTCCCGACGAAAAGCTTGCCATTCCTTGAAATTCCACAATTAAAATAAGGAAATTCAAGGAAAGTTCCATGCGAATGATTGAGAGAGACCGGCATATTGAGCGAGTTACCGATGCCTTTCGGGTTCATCCGGCAGTGGTGATTCTTGGTCCCGGGCAATGTGGAAAGACCACCTTGGCAAGACTCATTTCCCGGGGCGAAGGAGAGGTCAGCTTTTTTGATCTCGAATCGGTAGTGGACCGTCGGAAACTATCCGCCCCCATGAGAGCCTTGGAGCGTCGGAGGGGGCTTGTGGTATTAGACGAGATCCAGCGCATGCCGGAATTGTATGAATGTCTGCGGGTTCTGTTGGACCGCCCGGACCGGGATGCACGCTTTTTATTGTTGGGAAGCGCGTCACCTCGAATTGTGCGTGGAATGTCGGAGTCATTGGCGGGCCGCATCGGATTTGTCGATTTGAGCGGATTCGCTTTCGACGAGACTGGAGCCGAGACAATGGAGCGACTTTGGGAACGCGGGGCTTTTCCCCGGTCTTTCCTGGCGCCGGATATGGTGGCTTCGAACAATTGGCGCGAGGGTTTTATTCGCACTTTTCTCGAGCGAGACATTCCCCAACTGGGGATTTCTATTCCTGCAGAGGCCCTACGTCGTTTTTGGACGATGATTGCGCACTATCATGGTCAGGTGTGGAACGGTGCGGAATTCGCCCGCTCCCTGGGAAACAACGAAGGCACGGCGAGGCGCTATTTGGATATTCTTTCAGGAGCATTTGTGATTCGAGTGCTTCCCCCCTGGTTTGAAAACCTTGGCAAGCGCCAACTCAAATCCCCAAAAGTCTATATCAGGGATAGTGGGCTCCTACATTCATTGTTGGGATTGAACGATCTGGAGGCGCTCTCAGGGCATCCAAAATTCGGCCCATCTTGGGAGGGATTCGCCATTGAGCAGATCCTCTCTCTGGCAAATATCCGGAGTGCGTATTATTGGGCGACTCATGGTGGAGCGGAGTTGGACTTGATGCTCACCCTGAATGGCCGTAGATACGGTTTTGAATTCAAGACATCCGATGCGCCTGGATCGACTCGCTCTATGAGGATTGCATTACGGGATCTGGGACTTGAGCATCTCTACATCATTTATCCGGGTAGGGATGCTTATGCCATCAATGGAAGGATTTCGGTCATTCCCTTAGGCCACATCGAGGAGGTCTTGGCCAGCAAAATGCCGAATCATCCTCGTAGCAGCACCATTCCCCCTTGAAGCGAATGTTGCTCGTTAAGCAAATTTACCATGAAATATTGAATCAATCCCAAGGCAAATTGGATATGATTTGTGGAACCCCGTTGGGGTTCAATCATATAGGGGATCGCTACCCCAGCGTGCGCTACGCGACGCTGGGCTCCGGAGTTTAACGCCGTTGGCGTAATTTTTTAGAACTCAAAAGTATTGCTCAGGTAAACGGTGCGTGGATTCGGTATGCGAATTACAGAAACCTGACCGTCCGGATTCGTTTTAACAGGAATGTCATCATCGTCTCCAAACGCGTTGCGGACATTCAACTGAATCGTCCAGTCGATCTTATCGGTCAGTTGTTTCTCGTAGGCCAACCAGAGGTCTCCACTGAACAATCCATCGTCGAAAAACGGTCGGTTTACGTCGGGAATCGGTACTCCTGTTTCGGGCTCGACCATAAATACGTAGCCCGTGGCAGCTTCGTCTTCCCAGCGAGCGGCCCCACCGACAGAGAAGCCACGAAAGGCGCCTTCCATAAAGCGGTATGTGGAAACAATAGTGTAACGCCACTCCCGTTGCTCGTTGGAAACCGTATTGTCCAATGCGGCCGCTCCCCTGACTTCCGCTACACTTTCAGCCAGCCAGATTTCGTCGATGGGTCGGGTTTGAACGGTACCGGTTGGATCCCTCCGCAATTCCCCGATTCGCGTGCTTTGCATACCGGCGGTAAATTCCTCTACGACCGCAGCCATTACCGAGGCTGTGTTACTTTGCACGGTTTCCTGCTGACTGATGTTTGCGAGGATGCGCCAGCCGGGTGTGGGATTTGCGATCAATTCCAGTTCAAAGCCCTCAGCGACCCGATCCTGGGTGGATCTCAGGTTGGGAATGCGATCCCATTCCAGCGTATCCCAAATCCCATCATTGAGTTCGTCATCCACGAAGCGGGGATTGGTAATCGCCCTAAAGGAGTCGGGAACGATACTCAACATGGTGTCGTAGAAGGATTGATAATCCTGAATGGGAAAGGACCCCGGATCTCCTTGAACCGTGACCAGTTGATTATCGAAGGTCCGTTCCAGATTCAGCTCGGAATCGCGGTAGGCATTGATACGTCCATAAGCTTCGTTGCCCACGTTCACACGCGGACCTGCGTCGACGTCGTTGAGGGCGGTTTCAAACCAGTTGGCTTTTACAATAATCCGGTTTTCATTAAAACCGAATTGAATGCCATATTCCTCCGTAGTCCCGGTGGGCTGACCAATGGCCTGGCCCAGGGAGTTGTTGCGGAGCCCTACCGGATTGAAGTTTTCCGATTCCGCAAAGTGCGCTTGAATGTCCATGCCGCCCGGCAGGTCTCCCAGGATATTTTCAGGTAACCTTGCTACTACGCTCCAGGTGGCCGTATCTCCGGATTCGACCAGGCTTGGGCTTGTTGAAAGCCGGGTGAAATCGGGATTCCAGCGTCCGAGTTCTACCCGATCATCCATGCCGACCTCGGCTTCAGTTGCCCGGGCAAAATTCCTGGTATCATCTTCACGGTAACCGTAGAGACCTACGATATGCTCATTCAACAAATAGGTCTGCCACGCGATAGCTTTAGCCTCAAGTTCGGTTCGACCGATACCTTCGGTGAACAGATAACGTTCTACTTGAACCGTACCCGTCTTCAATCGGCGTTCCGCGACGGATCTGTCTGCAGAACTGGTGTCCGTGTAGAGGACATGGTATTGATCCCCGGGCTGAGGCCGATCAATTTGAATCTGCTGAATTCGGACGTCGTCCATGGATTGCACGCCCAACAAGGAATCACTGGTGTAAACCACATAACTTGCGGTGCTACGGCCGCTGGTTAGATTAGGTCCTTGCAAGGCAGCCCGCACATCAAACTCATTGCTGACCCAGGCTTCTCGCCAATTCCTGCTGTGGTTGTCCCGGGTATGATCGTTGTAGAGGCCGGCGATCCGGTGCCGCCCAAGCCATTTCAGCCAACCGCCACTTTCGGTGAAGTCTATTTCACCAAAAGCGGTTACGCGGAAGGTTTCCCGGTCGACCTCGCTAAAGCGAGTTTCCGGTCGGCCCACTCGGGTGTAGGCCCGGCCGAGATTCGGATTCGGTTCTCCGTCCGGCAGGTATTCAACGATGCTCACATAGAGATCATAAGGCCCGGTCGTACTGGTTCCCCCACTACCCGTGAAGAGGAAATCCTGGTAGGTTTCGTAGCTCTGTTCATCGTAGGCAAATTCCACAGCCAGTTTGTTGTCGAAGAAACTCTGCTCAAAGGCAAAGTTCCGGGCCTCGAAATCCCGTTCTATGCGGTCGATGCCGCCGGAATAAACTTTGTTCCGGTAATCGAAAACCGCTCGATTCTGAATGGTAGGTGGGGCAAACCCTATTGCGTAAGGTTCGGAATAGGGGCTGTTGGGATGGTAGGAAACGGTTCGATTGACCGGTGTGTCCGCTGGAGCATCGGGGCCAAAGGCGGCAATGGTTCCAGGCTTGTTCAATAATCCCGTGCTTTCCAGTGTATCACCGCGACCGGCGCTCCAGGTCAGCAGACCCTGATAGCCCTGAAGCCCGCCAATTCCCAAGTTGGCTGTCGGGTTGCCGGCATCATTCCAGGTCGCTGCAATCCAACGGAACCAGTTCGGGTGCGTGTTAGTGTTGATGCCGCCTTCGGAATTTACCAGATAAGGATTGAAAGTCGTCTGGAATTCCCAGGTTCCTCCATCGGCTGGAGAAAGCACGCGTCCCGGAGGAGAAACGCCGGAAAATCGCTCAATGCCCGCGGCAAGAGGTTCGAACCATCCATGGTAAGCAACCGTAGGTGGGATAATTTCCACAGGAGATCCCCTTTGTTCACCTTGTTCGAAATTGGCCCGAAAGCGAGTAGCATCCAGGATATCGCTCCCCTCATTCTCGAAAATCACTGCATTCAGGGTAGCGTAAAAACGGTCCTGGTTATCAAAAGCCGGTTCCTGCCTGTATTTCTGGTTTTCGTTCAACAACGCAACGCGCAGGGAGAGCCGATCCCGGATAAGGCTTTTGTTGTAATCCAGTTCCGTCCGCCAGCTACCGTAGTTGTCGAAGCGGAGGCCCAGTTCTCCGAAATCATTGTTCAGAACAGCCTGCTTGGTGGAATTGTCTATGACCCCACCGGGACTCCCGATACCGAAGAGCAGGGAGTTGGGGCCGCGGCTTACGGTTACGCGTTCCGTATTGTAACGGTCGAAAGGGATGGAGGTCAGGAATAGACCTCGCGTCAAGTCGGCGCGTCCCAACCCGCGAATCCTCTGGTTGAATTGTGGATTGGTTCTTTCATCCCTCTGCATGAACCGGCCACCGTTGTTCAGGTCCGGTTCCGCTCCGGAAAAGTTTCCCTGGAAGCCTCCCACCTCGGTGTTGGAGGTGTAGGACAACAGGGAGGCCGCGTCCGTGGCCGCAGTGTCGTTCATGAATTCCTCCGTATAAACGCTGATGGCAGCGCCCAGGTCCTTCAGGTTTGTACGGACCCGCGTTCCAGCCAGCGTGGCGGTGGCGGTGTATCCGGTATCTTCGGAGGCATCGATAGTAAAGGGGCTCAATTCGAAGATCTCATCTTCCTCGGCATCCTGGGCGGTCAGGGAGCCTGCAAACCCTAAGGTCAAGGCAGTGGAGAGTGTTACAATCCAGATTATCGTAGGAGTTTTCATATTCGGTTTCATTTGCGAATTTTAGTTTGAGATAAGGCCGAATCTCGAACAAACGTCGTTTAGTCGTTCGAAAAGCAGATTTTTTTT
Source organism: Opitutales bacterium (assembly GCA_965219475.1). Classification (GTDB taxonomy): domain Bacteria; phylum Verrucomicrobiota; class Verrucomicrobiia; order Opitutales; family UBA2995; genus JAABVD01. Next base: position 373,371 of record CBDCNU010000003.1, read on the forward strand.
AATGAAACCCCCACTTAACTCAAGATTGAATTGGAGATTATTTGTTTCCGTGTGAAGCGCGCCAAAGCGCGCGAATTAGGAATTAGGAATGGGGAGGCACAAAGGCACAAAGGCACAAAGGCACAAAGGCACAAAGGCACAAAGGCACAAAGGCACAAAGGCACAAAGGCACAAAGGCACACAAAATCTTAACGAACTTGGCGATCTTTTCGAGAGCTAATCCAGAAGAAAGTTTTAACCACGGATGGCACGGATTGGAAAATTAGCCACAAAATGCACAAAAAAACACAGAGGAGCCAAGGTCACGAACCAGCATCAAGCATCCAGAGACCAGCATCCAGAAATGGACTCTCGCAAAGAGGGGAGAACGGAGGGCGGACATTCCTGTCCGCCATTTCAATCCCAGGAATCAGGAATTGGAAGATCACGATCAGGATCACGATCACGATTTTGGAACCAGCATCAAGCATCCAGAACCAAGCATCAATGTGCTTCCAGCCAATTGGAGCCGATGCCGAGGTCGACTTCGATGGGGACGGGCAGGGTCAGGGCGGTGCGCATGCATTGGGCGATTTTTTCTGGAAGGGAATCTTTTTCATCCGGATGGAGATCGAAGACCAGTTCGTCGTGTATTTGCAAAAGCATGCTCGAGGGTGATTTCTCTTCTTCGAGCAGGTTTTGGACTTTTGTCATGGCGATCTTTATCATGTCGGCGGCGGTTCCCTGGATGGGGGTATTGATGGCTATTCTTTCCGCCCCGGCGCGCACCGTGGCGTTGGCGGAATTGATGTTGCGCAAGGGCCGCCTCCTACCCAGCAGGGTGTCCACGTAGCCTTGGGAGCGAGCCTTCTCGATGGTCGCTTCCATCAGGACTTTTATCTTTGGATACTGTTTGAAGTATTCCTCGATGATTTTGGCCGATTGTCCCCTCGGGATACCCAGTCTCTGTCCGAGGCCATGAGCGCTAATTCCATAAATGATGCCAAAGTTGACCATTTTGGCTGTTCGGCGCATATCGGGGATAACATCGGCAATGGGGACGTGGTAGATATTCGCGGCGGTGGCGGAGTGAATGTCCTGATTTTGGATAAACGCGTCCATCATGGCGGGCTCCTGGCTCAGGGCCGCGCAGATGCGCAGTTCTATCTGGGAATAATCTGCTGCCAAAAGGGTGTAGTTTTCGTTCCTGGCAATAAACGCTTTTCGAATTTCGCGCCCCCTGTCCGTGCGAATGGGAATATTCTGCAGGTTGGGGTTGTGGGAATTGAGTCTTCCCGTTGCGGTGACGGTCTGGTTGTAAGTGGTATGGACGCGGCCGGTTTTTTTCGAAATAAAGTTCGGTAAGGTATCGACGTAGGTATTTTTCAGTTTGGTGGCGCCCCGGTGGTCGAGAATGCGTTGCACGATTTCATGTTTGGGCGCCAAACGCGTGAGGACCTGTTCGTTGGTGGCATATTGACCGGTTCTGGTTTTTTTGGGATTGGATTCCAGTTTGAGAATATCGAACAGAACCTGTCCCAGTTGCTTGGGAGAATTGAGGTTGAAATCGGTTCCGGCGAGTGTGCGAATGCGATGGGAAAGCGCTGAAATCTCCGCGGCCAATGCCACCGAAAAGGTTTGGAGGGCCTCGGGGTTGATGCGGATGCCGGTTGCCTCCATTTTGGCCAGGACGGAAATGAGGGGGGCTTCCACTTCGTAGTAAACGCGTTCCTGTCCCGTTTCCGGGAGCCTTGGAGACAGCGCCGACCTGAGTTGAAACGTGATGTCGGCGTCCTCCGCCGCATAATCGGACACCGTCTGCAGGGGAACATCCTCCAGGGACTTCTGTTGCTTTCCTTTTTCCCCGATGAGGGAGGTGATGGGGATCGGTTTGTAACCCAACAGGGACTGTGCCAGAAAATCCATATTGTGGCGTTGATCCGGATCGACCAGGGTATGAACGATCATGGTATCGAAAAGGTTGCCTTTGACTTCGATGCCGCACTGGAGGAGTACGCCGTAGTCAAACTTGAGGTTGTGCCCGATTTTCTCAATTTCCGGATTCTCCAAAACCGGCCTCAGCATTTCGAGGAACCGCTCCCGTTTTACTTGCTCATTCGGTAAAGCGGCGTAGTAACCGGTTTGCGGTTGGTAGGAAAAGGCGATTCCGAGGAGCCTGGTATCCCGGGCGTCGAGGCCGGTGGTCTCGGCGTCGAAACAAAACGAATCCTGTTTCGACAGATCCTCCACCAGTTCCTGTAGTTCGCTCTCCGATTGAACCAACTTGTAATCTGGTTTAACCGTTTCAATCGTCTTCAGGCTCGGCATCTCCTCGCTTGCGAGAGCCATTGCCGAGGTTTTTTCCCCTATGGCCAAGTCCATTTGTGAGCCTCGACCGCGACCGGCCACGAACGCATCGCCAAAGAGCCGCTTGCCCATTGCGTTAAACTCCAATTCTACCAGGAGCGGTTTCAGAGCAGTTGGGTCGGGGTCCTGCAAGGCGAATGCGTCGATGGAGGCCTTGATCGGGGCATCCGTCCATATGGTGGCCAGTTTTTTGGACAGGACGGCCTGCTCGGCGAAATTCTCCACATTTTCCTTCTGTTTCCCCTTCAACTGATCGGTGTTCTCGATCAATCCCTCCACTGATCCGAATTTTCGCAGCAACTTGGTCCCGGTTTTCTGCCCGATTCCGGGCACCCCCGGAATATTGTCGGAGCTGTCGCCCCACAGGCCCAGGAGATCGATAACCTGGAGGGGATCCTCCAATCCGTAGAGCTCGCGCACGTCTTCGACTCCCAGAATATCGGCATTGGAACCCTGACGACCCGGTTTGAAAAGGAATATGCCCGGTTCTACCAGTTGGGCAAAGTCCTTGTCGGGAGTTACCATGTACACTTCAAAGCCTTCCTTGCGGTATCGTTTTGCCAGGGTGCCGATTATGTCGTCGGCCTCATAACCGTCCTTGCGCAGAATCGGTATATTGAAGGCCTCGGTGAGTTGAAATATTTTGGGAATGGCCGCGCTCAGTTCTTCCGGGATTTTTTCGCGCTGAGCCTTGTAGGGCGGATAGTCGATGTGCCGTTGGGTGGGGGCCTGGGTGTCGAAGGCAACGGCGATGTGTGTGGGCTTTCTCTTCTGTATCAGGTCCAGCAGGGTGTTGACGTAGCCAAATGCGGCGCTGGTGTTCAAGCCTTTGGAATTGACGATAGGATTCCGCATAAATGCGAAATGCGCCCGGTAGATGAGAGCCATTCCATCGAGCAGATAGAGCGTTTTTTCGGATGCCATGACGAGTTATGGCAACAGCATAGGGGGAAGGGGAGAAGGCTAAAGCGCCCAAGAGCGCGAATTAGGAATTAGGAATGAAAAGGCAGGGAGAATAAACCACGGATGGGCACGGATTATCACGGATGATGAAATGGGGATTTTGTGCTTTTTTTGGCTATTTGGAGCATATCCCGGAATCGGGGATATGAAACTTCATTTCGAACCATTGTAGGAGCGGCTTTACGCCGCGATTGTTTCGGGGCTTTTTCGAGAGATCGCGGCGTAAAGCCGCTCCTACAGCTTCGTACCTTTCCATTTCTTTGCGCTCTTGGCGAGCTTTGCGAGATTCAATCCTGCATTCCCCCGCCTTCCCGAGAGCCTACCCTCTCCCCGCAAATATCCAAATCGAAGCATTCCTAATTCCTAATTCGCGCGCCCTGGCGCGCCTATGCCCTGGCGAGAGCTAATTCAAAAGAAGGTCTTAACCACGGATCCTATTCCGGAGCGCAGTAGAAGATTTGTGAGACATGCGGGTTAAGGGTTGCCAGTTGTAGATAAGGACATAAAACAGCTCCTTTTCCCACTGTTGGATATGAAAATACGAAAAAATTGCACCTATTCCCTGGTAGTGCCCACCAGCATGGGCCTGCGCTTTACCCCGGCCAATGCCCAGCCGGTGCACAGCAGTTCCCTGTTCGAGGTTCAGGTAACCAGCGCGGAAACGAATGTGGCAAGTATCCTTTCCTTTTTGGGAAAGCCGGTCAAGGTCCTGACCGGCTTTGTCGAGGGAAGTCCTGTTTCGCGCATGATCAAGGACAACCTGGCCGGCCGGCACATGGATTATGAAGGTGTAGAACGCGTTCAGGAGGGGCCGTGGGGTTGTCGACATCAGATCAATTTTGCCGACACCGGTTTGGGCGCGCGTGGTCCTCGCGTATGGAACGACCGGGCCGGGGAAGTAGGCCGCCAACTGCAGGCTTCCGATTTCGATCTGGATAAGCTTTTCGGCGAGGAGGGGGTTCAGTTTGTCCACCTCTCCGGTCTGATCGCGGCGGTATCTCCTGAAACCACCCGGTTTTGCCTGGACCTGGCTCGCAAAGCCAGGGAACACGGCACGCTGGTGTCCTTCGACCTGAACCACCGGGCTTCTTTCTGGTTGGGCCGGGAGGAAGAACTGGCGGACTCCTTTGCCGAACTGGCCGGCTTGACCGATGTACTGATTGGCAACGAAGAGGACTTCCAGCTCTGCCTGGGATTCGAGGGCCCGGAAGCGGGCGGTGAAGATCTGGCGGGAAAAATCGAGCGCTTCAAAGGCATGATTTCCGAGGTGAAGCGGACTTATCCTAAGGCTTCGGTTTACGCGACCACCCTGAGGGAGGTGGTGCACGCCAATTGCCATTTATGGGGAGGCATCATTGCGGAGGGCGACAATTGGCATGTGGTCCATCCGCGGGAGATTGTTGTGCAGGATCGCATTGGGGGCGGCGACGGTTTTGTCGGGGGCATGCTCTACGCCATCTTACAGGGATGGGAGCCGGAGCAATGGATTCAGTTCGGTTGGGCCAGTGGAGCCATGGTGAGTACATTCCTGACCGACTACGGCCAACCGGCCGACGAGGATCAGGTCTGGAGCGTTTGGCAAGGCAACGCGCGGGTAAAACGGTGAAACCTTCTTGTATTTCTCCGGCTAATACCCAATCTATCCCCTTTCACACCCGTTTAAGACAAATGAAGGCAACTCGAATTTTATTGATCATTTTTGCTTGTGTTGCACCGGTCGCCTGGGGGGAAAAGGTTCAGAAAATCGGCTATGTCAGCACAGCTTTTATTCTTGCCCAGCTTCCCCAGACCCAAAAAGCCAACGATGAAATCAGGGAAATGCAGGCCAAGTTTCAGGCTCAGGGGCAAACCTATTTGGACGAAATCAAAACCAAATACGACGACTTGGTGGAAAAAACCAGGACCGAGCAATTATCCGAAAACATGAAGCAGCTTGGGCAGCAGGAACTGACCCAGTTGCAGCAGGATTTTGAGGACCACAACCGCCAATCGCAGGAGACGTTGAACAAACGTCGCTCGGTGCTGATGAAACCCATCCTGAAGATGATCAATGAAACCATTGCCACCATTGCCACGGAGCAGAGTTTCGATTTGGTCATCGATGTGCAGGAATCGGGTGTTTTATATGGAAGCGCCGAGTACAACCTGACCCGGAACGTGTTGGAGGCCCTCGGGGTGGAAGTCGAAGAAGAGGCCGGGTAGTTTTTTGCCCGCGCCGGCCTGAACCATGTCCGTTTCCCCTCTTGCCCCCGCGGCGGGGCGCGGTCCGCTCGTTCTCGCAGCGGTCCCCCTTCTTCCTTTAATTGGCGCGTCCGGCGCCCGCCTTTGTGCCTTTGTGCCTTTGTGCCTTTGTGCCTTTCATTTAGCGGCATCCCCTCTGACCCAAGAGGAGGCCGAGGCCTATTATGAAGAGGCCCTGGTTCTCTATGGGGGCGTGGAGGAGGAGGCGGACTATGATCGCGCGGCCCGGTTGGCCAAGGCGGCAGCGAGTGCCGGCCACGCCAAGGCCCAAGTCATGTTCGGGTATTTGCACAGTCGAGGTTTGGGCGCGCGGCGCAGTTGGAGCCGGGCGGCACATTGGTGGCGACGGGCGGCGGAGCAGGACTACGCCCCGGCCCTCTTCAACTTGGCCACCCTGTATTGGTTCGGGATCGGAGTGCGGGAGGACTTCGCCGAGGCGCGAGTGATGTTGGAGCGGGTAGTGGAACCGGTAGTCAAGGTAACCGACTCCATGGAAGATTATGACCTGTTCCAGGTAATTCAGGCAGAGTCGTATTGGCGGTTGGGATTGGCCTACCAAAATGGCTACGGCGTGGGGAGGGATAGGGCGAGAGCGGCCCGGTTGTTTGAAGAGGCGGCCGTGGCAGGTCACTATCAGGCCATGCTTCAGACCGGTTTGCAATACGCCCTGGGCGATGTCGTTCGGGCGGATGCGGATAAGGCCGACCTCTTTTTGAACATGGCCATGACCCGGGCCGGCCAAGTCGATTCCTTGGAGTTGCGGTCCTTCTATCTGGAGGGGATCGAACGGGAGGACAAATACCGGGAGGAGTTGAAGGAAATAGGGGAACGCGATGGAGAGAGGTTGGCTTACCTTCAAATGACTTGTGGGGTAACCCTGTTCAACCAGAGCGACCGGGAAGGGGAGAATTTGTACGGCATGGCTCGGCACTGGTTGGGTCTGGCGGCGGAGGCCGGTCAGCCGCAGGCCAAGACCTACCTCGGATTGCAATACCTCCTGGGCCTGGGTGGCGAAAAGGATTTTTCCAAAGCGGCTCTATTGTTAGATGAGGCGGCTAAAACGGGGATGAGTTTGGCCGCGTATTACTATGCCATCATGCTCCACAAAGGTCTGGGAATTGAAAAAGACCCCGACCGGGCTACGGTTTATTTTCGCAGGGCTGAAAGAGGCTGCATTTACCCGGCCATTGTGGCGGTGGAGAATCCCGGTGCGGCTATTTTGCAAACTCCAGCCCGCCTGATTGCGGCCACTCTGGAGGCCGCCGCAACGGACCTGACGGCCAGGGCGTGTTTTGGCTTCGCCCTGGGATTGGGTTTCGGCCTCCCCAAAGACCCTGCCGGAGCCCTGCGTATTTTGGAGGAATGCGCCGCGGCCGGTAATCCGGTGGGCCAATTCGCTCTGGCTCAGACCATTCTGGCCGGCAGAGGCCCCAAATTCGATGGGGGAAGAGCGTTTGCGTTATTTGAAAAGGCCGCCGCACAAGGCCACTTGTGGTCCAAGCTGGAGGCGGGATTGCTGCTGCAACAAGGGGTCGGCTCCCGGTCCGGCCGGCATGGCAAGGCGCTGGCCTACTTCACGGATTGCATGGCGGCGGGAATCCCAGCCGCCAAGAGCAATCTCGGGCTCATCTACCTGGAGGGCAGGGGAGTCAAATCCGACCCGCGAAAGGCGGAGGAACTGCTCCTGGCCGCCCATGAGGAAGGCGCGAGAAAGGCCAAGTTGATTTTGGGACACCTTTATTACAACGGCAAGGGGAGGGTAGCCCGCGACTATGAACGGGCTCGCCGATTTTATGGACTTTCCGCGGATGAGGGATTTACCGAGGCCAACTTCTATTTAGGCGAAATCTACGCTCGGGGCAGGGGAGTTGAAAGCGATTTCCAACAGGCCGCGCTTTATTATCGCGCGGCGGCCCGTGGGGGTCACGTGGAGGCTGCATTTCGTTTGGGCATGTTGTTCAAGGAGGGCAGAAAAGTGGCCTTGAATTACGACGTGGCGGCATATTGGCTTCAGGCAGCGGCATGGCGACGGCACAATTTGGCTTATTACCAATATTCCGAAATGTTGGAGTTTGGATGGGGGGTGGCAAAAAATGAAAAAGCCGCCTATGAGGCCTACCGGTCCCTCCTGCAGCAGAATTCAACGCCACTGGCGCGCCTGGGGAAGGCCAGATGCGAGCTTTTCGGCAAAGGCGGCGCTCCCCGCAGATTCTCCGCCATCGCCGGTTCGCTGAAGCGCCTGTTGAAATCTGATGAAGCAAGCGCTTCCGCCTGCCTGGGCCTCTGTTATTACCAATGGGCCTATGCCAAGGAGAAGATCAACCGGAGCTACCTGAGGAGATCCCAGGAATATTTTGACCGGTCCGTGGAACTGAACAGTCCGGTGGGAATGACGGAACTGGCCAAATTGCACCTGAGCAACAGGATAGGGAAGGCCTCAACCCTCAAAGCGATGGAATTGTTGACCCGGGCAGCCGACCTTCGCTACCCCGAAGCGGCCTTCCTGCTGGCCAAGGCCCACGTGGATGGAATTGAAGGCGCCCCCGAGGCGGAAGCTTGCATCGAATACCTGAATTTGGCCATAGACGGGCAAATCGAAGGAGCAGAGGAGTTGTTGCGCCAACTCGAAAAGGAAAGCGGGGCGGACCGGCCCTTTCCGGTCTACGGCGGAGCCCCTGCTTGAATTCACCACAGAGCACACAGAGAGCACAGAGAGGGAAGAGAGAATTAGGAATGGACCACGGATGGGGAGAAGAGTTTAGAGTTCAGAGTGCAGAGTTCAGAGAGGGGAGAACGGAGGGCGGACATTCCTGTCCGCCATTTCAATTCATATCACAAACGGCAAACACGCAGATGGGGAAAGGCAGGAAGAATAAACCACAGAGGCAGCGCCCAAGGGCGCGAAACCCTTTTCCCAATCTTGGCGAACTTTGCGGCTTGGCGAGAGCCAATTCAGAAGAAGGTCTTAACCACGGATCCCGCTTCGCCAGAAGGCTACGGCAGGACAGGTTACACGGATGGGCACGGATATGATTAATAGCCACAAAAAACACAAAATTCCTGGATACTGTCCATTCCGGTAATACGCAATGTGTTAAGCGATGATGTCGTGCACGACGTGTCCGTGCACATCGGTGAGGCGGTAGTCGCGACCTTGGTGGCGGAAAGTCAATTTCTCGTGATTGATCCCCAGGAGATAAAGACAAGTGGCGTGGAGGTCGTGGACGTGCACTTCGTTTTCAACGATGTTAAAACCAAACTCGTCAGTTGTCCCATAGGTGAGACCACCTTTGGCGCCACCTCCCGCCATCCAGATGGTGAAGCACTCTTTGTGGTGATCGCGTCCCGGGGGTGTCAATTCGCCGGTACCGGCATTATGCTCTTGAACCATGGGCGTGCGGCCAAACTCACCGCCCCAAATCACCAGCGTATCATCGAGCATACCGCGTTGCTTCAAGTCCTTGATCAGTCCCGCACAGGCTTGGTCGACTCTGCCTACCGATCGGGGAAGCGCGGTGTAGATGTCCTCATGATGATCCCAGCCCTGTGCAAAGACCTGGACAAAACGGACACCCTTTTCCACCAAGCGCCGTGCGAGCAAACAATTGCGACCAAAGGCGGAGTCGGATTTTGCCCCTTCAGCATGACCCAGTCCGTACATCTTCAATATGTGTTCCGGCTCGGTGTTGATATCCACCAGGTCCGGCACGGAGGTCTGCATCCGGTAGGCCAGTTCGTATTGGGCAATGCGCGTCTCGATTTCCGGATCCCGATAATGTTCAAAGGCCTTCTTGTTTAGTGCATTGATGCTGTCTACGACAGCCCGCCGTTCCTCTTGCGAGGTGTGTTCAGGGCAGTCCAGAAAATGAATGGGGGTCTTGCCCTTGCGAAACTCGACTCCCTGGTGGCGCGAAGACAAAAAGCCACTGCTCCAAATAGTTGCCCCGGAAACCGGAAGCCCGTCTTTCAGGACCACGTAAGCGGGCAGGTTCTCGTTTTCCGTTCCCAGGCCGTAGGAGGTCCACGCCCCAAAGGTTGGTCGTCCCATCCTTCCATGTCCGGTGTGGAGGAATAGTTCGCCGGAGCCGTGATTGATCTCGTTGGTCTTCATGCTGCGGATCACGGTGAGTTCATCCGCCACCGTGGCCAAGTGGGAAAACAACTCTGACATGACGATGCCGGATTGGCCGCACTGGGGGAATGAATAGGGCGACTTGATAACGCGGGCCTGTGGTGTGACGAAGGCAAACTTTTGCCCCTTTGTTATTTCCTCGGGAAGCGGGCTACCATCCCATTTATCCAGAGCCGGCTTCGGATCGAAAGTGTCCATCTGCGAAGGTCCCCCCACCATGTGCAGAAAAATTACATTTTTCGCCCGTGGGGGGTGATGGGTTCTCGATTCCGGATGCTGGATGCTCGATGCTGGGTTCCGGGGGCGGGATGCTGGGAGGTCCCGGCTGAGTAGATGGGACAGGGCGAGGGATCCGATGCCGAGGGTTCCGGTTCGGAGGAATTCGCGCCGGGCGAGGGACTTGATGCTGGGTGCTGGGTTCATGATACTCGATGCTGGGTGCTAGATGCTGGATGCTAGATGCTGGATGCTAGATGCTGGATGCTAGATGCTGGGCTTGGGTCGTGTTTTAACTCCACGGCTTGGATGAAGCGGTTGAGTTTGCGGCCTAGCATGTCGATAATGGACACCAGACTGCCAAACAGCTTTGGGTTCGCAAGCGATCCTGTTTCCCTCAGCAGTTCCAGGTGTTCACGTGTCTCGTCACAGGAGGCGAGGGCGAAAATCAGAAAACGAACGTATTCTGCTTTGTATCGCCTGCGGCCATAGCCTTCCACAATATTTGCGAGGACCGATTTAGAAGAACGACGGATCTGGCTCCCCTCCTCATACAGCTCAAACCTGGGTAATTCGGCAAGTGACATTTTGTGAATTTCCACAGCTGCTTTGCGCGCAAGTCTCCAAATATCTAAATTTCTATAACTCATTCCAGGTTCTGGTTACTTGAAGCTGGGTTCTCGATTCGGTTGAATTGGAGACTTCCCCCCAAGCACCCAGCATCGAGCATCCAGCACCCAGTTTCATGATTTGGTGATGGTTTCATCCAGATTCAGTAAGGTCTGGGCCAGGGCGAACCAGGACTGATGCTGCTGGAGCAATTGCATGAGAATCTCTACTTCATATTCACTCGGTCGCCGTGCCACCGCTACTCGAAAACCCCGGACAACTTTCTCCCGGTCGCTTCCCTCCCAGCTTTCCATACCCTTGGCGAACTCCGCCGCTATCTCGACATACACGGGATCGTTCAAAAGCGTCAGGGCCTGGAGAGGGGTATTGGAGCGGCTCCTGTTCACTGTGCACACACTGCGGTCGGGAGCGTCGAAATTGACCATGCTGGGATAAGGATTGCCGCGACGCCACACCGTGTAAATCCCTCGGCGGTAACGGTCCTCGCCGCTTGATGTGGGGTAATCGGTAACATCCGCTCCTGAAATTTCCTTCCAGATTCCATTCGGTTGAACAGGGTAAACTACCGGGCCGCCAATCTTGTCCGACAAAAGACCCGAGATCGAGAGCATGTTGTCACGTACCAACTCGGCAGAGAGCCGGAATCGAGGCCCGCGTGCGTAAAACTCATTTTGGGAATCCCGTTGAATCTTTTCGTCTGAGGCAGAGGAACTCTGTTGGTAAGTCGAGGACATCACGATCGATTTGATGAGACGTTTCACGGACCAGTCATTCTCGACAAATCGGATAGCCAACCAGTCCAACAATTGTGGGTGTGTAGGCAAAACACCCTGCATTCCAAAGTCTTCCGGGGTAGACACAATGCCCTGTCCGAATATCTCGGCCCAGATGCGGTTTACAACTACCCGCGGAGTGAGGGGATTCTTTTCATTGACCAGCCATTGGGCCAAGCCCAGGCGATTAGGCGGTAGCTCGGGATTCAAGGGATGCAGACTCTCCAGAACCCCGGTCTCGACAGGGTCGCCGGGAGCAGTGTAGTCACCGCGCATCAAAATGTGCGTCTGGGACGGGGAGGTCGAATCCTGCATGACCATGGCGGCGGTTTGCAGTTCGGTCAGTTGCACGCGCAGTTGGGCAACGCGCTTCACCCGTGAGGCCTTTTCTGAAGACATCGCGCCAAGCACGTTGTCCAGCATGATATATTTACCATCGTAAGGCCCGTTACCATAGGCCGTGATCTGGATAATTTGAACATTCGTCCAGTCAACCGCGCCGATGGACCACTGTGGCTTCTTGAAGTCAGCCAAAGGAGCGACGATCTGTGTCCAGGTTCCAGGCTCCAGATCGATGGTTGAAAACCCGAAGACGCTGGCCCTACGCAGCTCATTATGAATCTGGAGGGAAAATTGGCTCGCTATGTCAGTCTTGATCCAGAACTTGATTTCCGTGGAACCCGCCAAGTCTGTGGCTGGAATAGAGAATGCTGATCCAAAAAAACCTTTGGTTTCAAGGACTGGTTCTGCTTCTGTCCTGGCCGCATATTCGCCTCCACCGGTTGGCACATCCTGGACCACCGAATTGATCACAGGCCGCGTTGCCTTGTGGTCCTTGAAAGGTTCGGGACCCTCAAAGTCCAACAGCCCAACTTCTTGTCCAACTGCTTCAGCCTTAACCTCATCGGCAAGCTCCTCCAGGTTAGCTATTATTTCCTCTTCCAGAGCGATCTCCCGCTCCAGTTTTTGAGCTTGCTGTTGTTCGGCCTCGGAAGGATAGACGATCACATCACGGCCGGTAAAGTGCTTTCGAAACATGCCCTCGCCCTGCTGCACGAATTCGGGAATGGCTTTGTTGAAGAAAGCGTAGAGTTGGTAGTATTCCTTCTGCGAAATGTCGTCGAACTTGTGATCGTGGCATTGGGCGCACTCCAGGGTCAGTCCCAGCCAGACAGCGCCTGTGGTAGCTACGCGATCATGCAGAACATTGGCGCGAACCTCGGGAACTTTGGCGCCTCCGGAAAAATTGGTGGGAACATTGCGATTGAACCCCGTCGCCACAAGCTGGCTGGTCGTGGGATAGGCAAGCAGGTCACCCGCCAGTTGCTCGATGCTGAACTGGTCGAAGGGCATGTCGTCATTCAATGCATCAATCACCCAGTCGCGATAGGGCCACGTGGTGCGCAGGTCGTCATGCTGGTAACCGTTGGAATCGGCGTAACGGGCCAGGTCCAACCAACTGGTGGCCCACTTTTCTCCGAAGCGCGGTGATTGCAACAAACGGTCCACGTGGGCTTCAATGTTCTCTTTCGAGGAATCGGCCTCGAAGGCGATCACTGCTTCCACCGAGGGTGGCAGGCCAATCAAATCGAGATAGAGGCGCCGTAATAAAATAGCCGGCTCCGCCATCGGTTCGGGTTCGAATCCGGCCTTTTCCATTCGGTTCAGGACAAAGTAGTCCGGATCAATGTTGGGCCAAGAGCGATTGCGCACTTCCGGCCGTTTAGACAGTTGCGGCTTTTGGTAGGCCCAATGCGTTTCGTATTCAGCCCCGTTTTCGATCCAGGCTCTCAACAATTCGATCTCCTCGGAACTCAGGGGATCCCCTTTGGCTGGCATTCGTAGATCAGGATCATCGCTGGATACCACATCCAAAATCCAGCTCTCAGCAGGATTACCGGGTACAATCACATCGGCATCGATGGCGCTCTCACGACGATCGAGCCTGAGATCAGCCTCCCGGGCTTCACGATCCGGTCCGTGACACTTGAAGCATTTGCCCGAAAGAATGGGACGAATATCACGGCTGAAGCTTGGAGGTTCCGATTGCGCCTGGAGCGAAGCGCCTAGCAACAAAATCGAAAGGACCGCCTTACTCCTTCTCCCTCTGGGGGAAGGTCGGGATGGGGGTGGCGTAGTCTTACGCATTGTTCAACCAACCCTACAATTCAGTGATACGGATGTTACGCCAGCGACACACGGCCCCAGGAGCCCAACGCTCCCTGCTGTCATGACTATCGTGAACCTCGAACCCAATATGGCCCTTCCTGCCAAGCCGCTCGAATACGAACTCGGGGTCGTAATTCTCAACCTGGTCCGCCAGCTTGGCCGTATCCAAGGAAGCAATATGCACTCCATTTATCCAGGTTTCGATAAAGGGGAGTCTGCCAACGCAACGAATTCGAATCGTATTCCAGTCATTGGGTTTCCACGCTTTAAGGAAATCTTCGAAAGGTGCGGCATAATCGGGCTTGAACTGAGGCTTGTCCAGGTGGCCCTCCCGGAGGTTGGATACTTTGAAGTCGGGTTGCTCATCGCCATTGATCACAAATGGATAGGCACGGAAATTCCAGAGGCCATTACCATAAATTCCTCCCATGCCTCCATTGGGCCGGTGATCGAGCAAAATCTGAAATCCTATCGTGCCCACCTCATGAGCTCTCACCATAATCCCTGTGTCGATGGGAAAATCCGGCCAAGCTTCGAAGGTCAGTTCGAAGTCGCCGTATTTTTCATCCGACATGAGGTATCCGCCAAGAACCGTTCCCGGAACCTGACCACCGGTAATCGCGCCATCGACGACTTTCCAGACACCGGTGTTTTCTACCTTGGCACGCAGTCCGACATTTGAGCTTTGTTTATGAAACTCGACTACAGCTTCCCGCAACCCTGCCGCTGGGATTTTCTCAAATTCCGGTGTTGTCGGAACATAGAGTCGCGGCACAGCGTGCCAACCCTCAAGCGTCTCTCCATCGAACAATTGGACAGACTCGGATTCCTTTGCCCAGACCGATAGCGATACCCAGGTCATAAGGCACAGGATCATTGGGATGCACGGAAGGGATCGTTTTATGGCAACCGCTTGCATTTTTTTCTCCGGTGGACCTGTCAACATGGGAACACCGGAGTCGTTTAAAGTTCCTTGATATAAATGTTCTTCCAACGCACCTGAGCCCCCGGCCACCAGCGGCTCTTGCCGAGCCAGTCATTACTGCCGTTGTTGTGGACTTCCAACGAGATGTGTCCCTTGCGTCCCAACATTTCCCAGCAGGCCTCCGCATCGTAATTTTCCCATTCAATATTGGCGGTGTCGAGCACGGCGATTTTCAGGCCGTTCACCCAGGTGGTGATTTTGGGAATCCTTCCTTCGACCCTTACTTTAACCGTATTGAATTCTCCGACTTTCCAAACCTTCAAAAAATCTTCCACGTCGGCCGCATAACTGAGAATGCCATATGTCTTCTCATTCAGTTCAACCCGACCGGAGTTGGGATCCGCCGAAATCAAGCGTATGGGATTATTGTCCTCATCCAATTCCGCATCGATGGCGAACGGCATGCCGTGGATGCCGGCTACCCCGTTGCCGTAAAATCCGCCAATTCCCCCCTGCGGCCTGTGATCGACCAGGACCTGCAGCCCGGGATTTCCCTCAGCCACCGTCCGCACCAGTAAACCCGTATCCGTATACCAGTCCGGTTTGATGTCCATCATGATCTCAAAATCACCAAAAGCTTCTTCCGACACCAAATAGGCTCCAACTCCGCTACCGGGTGGATCCTGCTCACCCACAATGGCGCCGTCTATTATCGTCCACTTGCCGACATTTTTCCTGGCTTCCTTCATCCATTCTCCTTCGGGATCGATATCGAATGGGGCTCCAGGGTATGTGGGAACGGGCAATCGCGGCATCTTCTTCCAGCCATCCAGGGTCTTACCGTCAAACAGGCTGCGGAATCCTTCCGGCGGCGTATTATCTGATGATTTGTCATCACTTGCGTAAAGGGAAGATGGGACGCAAAAGGCCATTAAGGTAACCGCCAACAGAAAGGCTCTCGAGAATTCAAACGGAGCGCGGACATTCCCTGTCTGCGTGCGGTAACGCACAGGCAGGCTGTCCGCGAATTCAGCTATACCATAGGTACAAAGGGAAGTAATAGTAATCATACATGAAGTACAGATCAAACTGCTGGAATTGTCCAGAATCTTTCCCACGTCATTTCCGGGGTATGGTGAATGTTTGGTTGTTTCGCGATGAGGCGGTTGTTATGGCTTTTGCCAAAAATTACCGACGTTATGAAACGATTCTTCGCACGACTGGCCGGAAAAGCCGGCATTACCAAGCTCCGATTCGACCTCAATCGGGCTGCGGCATTCCTTGGACTCGGACTATTCTGTTCCCTGGTTCCTGCGGGGATGCGGGCCGACCGACCCAACATCCTGTTTATCCTCACCGATGATCTTGGTTGGCGGGATCTCAGTTGTTACGGGAGCGCCTTCTACGAAACACCGAACATTGACCGACTGGCTTCCCGGGGAATGCGTTTCACCGACGCCTATGCCGCGGCGACCGTCTGCTCTCCCACCCGCGCGGCTCTGCTCACGGGCAAGACGCCCGCCCGGCTGCATCTGACCGATTTCCTCAGCGGTCTGGAGTTCCCCCATGCCGCCCTGACCCCGCCGGATTGGACGCGGTATCATCTGCCTCATGAAGAAGTTACGCTTGCCGAGATGTTGAAGCCAGCCGGCTATGAGACGTTCTACTTCGGCAAATGGCACCTGGGCGGGGAGAAACACTTTCCCGTCACCCAGGGATTCGACCACAGTGCGGCGGAGGGCGAGAGTGGCTGGCCTGCGGCGTATTTTTATCCTTGGTCTGCGGTCAGGAACCTGGAGGGAAAGGAAGGGGATTACCTCACCGACCGCTTAACCGATGAAGTGATAGGCAGCCTGGAAAAGCCCCATGATCGTCCATTTTTCATCTTCCTTTCGTATTATACACCTCATCGTCCAACCCAGGCCAAGGAAGAACACATCCGGAAGTACAAAGCAAAGCTTACCCCGGAACATATCCAACGCAACCCGGTGAATGCCGGGATGATGCACAGCCTGGACGAAAATGTCGGCCGGATCATGCAGTCGCTCGACGACCTGAAACTGGCGCAAAACACGCTCTTGATTTTTACCTCCGACAACGGCGGCAACCACTATGCCGATATACCGCAGAAGACCAACAATGCCCCGTTGCGGGACGGAAAGGGTTCGGCCTATGAAGGCGCCTACCGCGTGCCTCTCATTATCCGGTGGCCCGGGCATGTCCCGTCAGGAATTGAGACCAGCGAACCGGTGAGCAGCATCGATTTCTTTCCCACCTTTCAGGCATTGACCGGACAAGAGCGGTCCCCGAAGCAGCAACTCGATGGCGTCAATATCCTCCCTCTACTGCTGAAGCAACAGCCGCTGGGACGGAAAGCCCTTTATTGGCATTATCCCCATTATCATAATGGAGGCGCATCGCCCCACGGAGTCATACGCAAGGGGCGGTTCCGGCTGATCGAACATTTCGATGGAACGAAGGCGGAGCTCTATGATATCGAGAACGATATCGGGGAGACCGTGAACCTGGTCAATTCCATGCCGGAAAAGTCGAAGGAATTGTTGACCGAGCTTCGCCAATGGCGACACGAAGTCGGCGCCCAGATGCCTGCCCTCAACCTCAATTACGATCCCGACCGAGTGCACGAATGGATGTTCCACCGTCAATAATCTGGATGCTGGATGCTGGATGCTGGATGCTGGATGCTGGATGCTGGATGCTGGATGCTGGATGCTGGATGCCGAGGGTGCCCTGCCTCAGAAAAGCCGGCCGGGCAAGGTACTTGCTGTGATCGTTAGCGGTTATTATTCAGTTGGCATATTGAAAGTAATTTGTGGAACCCCGTTGGGGTTCAATCATTGGGGCGGTCGGTGACCCAGCGTGCGCTTCGCGACGCTGGGCTCTGGAGTTTAACGCCGTTGGCGTATAAGGCACATGTTTGAAACGGTTGATCGGGACAATAGATGGGCGCATTTACATCCCCACAATCCTGATCTTGATCTCTCTCCCTCTTCTCCATCGCGCTTCCTCCTTCTTCCTTTGCGCCAAAGGCGCCTCCCCCTCTCCCCATCACTCCCTCATTCCATCTCTCCCTCCCTTCTCCCCCCATTCCTAATTCCTAATTGGCTCGGCCCGGCGCGCCTATGCCGTTCCGCCATCCGTCTCTCCGTCGTGTTCACTATCCTCTCCACCCAACCGTCAATGGCATCATGCTTGGTCAATCGCCTCCGCCATCCTTCCGGAATCGCCTCCACACCCAGGTGCGCACCAAGCCACCCACCCATCATTGCCGCTCTTCCCGCATTATCCCCTCCCGCCCGAATCACATCGAGAATGGACCGTTCGAACGAGTCCCGGTAGTGCAGTAATCCGTGTAGCGCAGAGGGAAAACTACTGATCAGAGGACAGGACTGCCCCAGTTTATCTGTCGCTTCTTCCACCCTCCTGGATAGAAGCTTGAACGCGCTCTCAAACTTGCGCCTCAATTCCGGCCCGAACTTTAAATCCTTTCTCGCAATCTCCTCCACCCGATGCAGAGAACTGTGAATGTCCCGGCCGTTCAACAACTCGAGCAAAATCCGGGCATGCGCCTTCATGTAGGCGATCGTGCGAGCGTTGTTCTGGCGAACCCTCGTAACCTTTTCCACGATGCCTAACAAGTCCGGATGCCCCAAATGGGCCGCGATGACCGGACTTATCGAAGTCGCCGTGGCCAACTGATCGTCGTCCGCCCCTTGTTGAAAATCGAATTCCCGGCCGGGATATAGTTCCTCGAAATTTAATTTTGATTCCACCGTCCCGCGAGTGGAATGATCGATATAACCCTCGTAGGTCTCCGGATTCAATCGCTCAACGAAAACCCGACCAAATTTTACTGGGTCAAATTGCCCCTCTTCTGAGATCGATTCCAAAAGTAGCAGGGCCGCATCTCCATAGTGAGTCTGATCACCCGGCTTCTTCCCAAAATGGTAGTGGCCCTCCTTCGGCTCCTCAAATCCATCCACTCCTTTCGGGTACGCCGCCGCCAATTCGCTGAGATTGTAGATCCAGTGAGTGCCCAGGGCTGCAGCATCCCCCACCAACTGACCCCAAATCATCCCCCGAAGACGATCCGGAAGACCAGGGTCTGCCTCAATTCTATTATTCTCAGACATTTTTGGTCCCTCCAGTGAACACATCCGGCATCCAGTATCAAGTCCTCAGAAACGAGCATCGAGAAACCAGGAAAGAACTCTCGCAAAGAACGCAGAGCAACGCAAAGAGGGGAAAGCGCCCAAGGGCGCGAATTAGGAATTAGGAATTAGGAATTAGGAATGGGGAGGGATTAACCACAAAAAGCACAAAGGCACAAAGGCACAAAGGCACAAAGGCACAAAGGCACAAAGGCACAAAGGCACAAAGGCACAAAGGCACAAAGGCACAAAGGCACAAAGGCACAAAGGCACAAAGGCACAAAGGCACAAAGGCACAAAGGCACCCGAAATCTTAACGAACTTGGCGATCTTGGCGAGAGTTAATTTTGAAGAAGGTTTTGACCACGGATGGGCACGGATAGGCACGGATCTGGAGAAGAGTTCAGTGTGCAGAGTTCAGAGAGGGGATAACGGAGGGCGGACAGCGCCCAAGGGCGCGAATTAGGAATTAAGAATTAGGAATTAGGAATTAGGAATGATGGGGAAATGGAGAGATGGAGTGGTGGAGTGATGGAATGGGGGAATTGAATAGAGATTCTGAGTTGCTGAGATGCCGAGAGGGAGAAGATTAACCAGGGAGGACGCAGAGAGCACAGGGGCACAAAGGGGAGAGGGAAGGCAGGAAGAATAACGGAGGGCGGACATTCCTGTCCGCCATTTTCTCAATAAAGCGGGTTGCCTGTCTGTGCGTCACCGCACGCAGACAGGGAAAACCCGCTCTCCGTTATAACCTGTTAGAGAACAGGTTTTTTTATTGATAACCTGAACGAAACTGTAGGAAGGGCTTTACGCCCCGATTTTCCAAGTGGCCTCACCGCAATCGGGGGATAAACCCCCTCCTACAGCTTAAAACCAATTATTCAAAGCTTATCCCAAAATCCTTTTCCATCCCCGTAATCCTGATCCCGATCATGATCTCTCCCCATTCCTAATTCCTAATTCCTAATTGGCGCGCCTATGTCCTTGGCGAACTTTGCGGCTTGGCGAGAGTTAATTCAGAAGAAGGTTTTGACCACGGATGGGGAGAAGAGTGCAGAGTTCAGAGAGGGGAGAACGGAGGGCGGACATTCCTGTCCGCCATTTCAATTCATATCACAAACGGCAAACACGCAGATGGGTCTGGAATCCGGAAACCAGGATCGAGCCTAATCCCACCAGGGTTCGCCCGCTGCCAACCGACTCCGCATGAAATCCTCATTGAGATCCAGGCCGAGGCCGGGTTTGTCAGGAACGCGCAGGATTCCATTCCTCACGGCCGGTGTGGTATCGTTGGACATTTGCTCGATCACTCGGCCCGGTCGTCCGAGAGAGCTCTCGGAACGGTAGAAGTTTTGCATAGCCATGGAAAGGTGTGCCGATGCATAGGTCCTGACCAGGCTGCCGCGGTTGTGCAAGGCCACGGGAATCCGCGTAATGGCTGCGTAATCCGCAATTTTGGAAACGCCGGTTATGCCGCCTGCATAAGCAATATCCGGATGAATGATGTCTACGGCCAAGTTGTCCAGAAAGGGTTTGAATTCCCGCAGCGGCTCCAGTTTTTCTCCAGTCAGAATGGGGACAGGGGATTCCTGGCGAAGCATCTTCCATCCATCGGAATAGCGAACATCCAAGGCATCTTCTACGAAACTGACCTCGAACGGTTCCGAGGCTTTGCAGATGGCAATGCCGCTAGGCGTATCGAACTCACCATGGCAAGCAACACCGAGTTCAAACACATCTCCCACCGCCTCGCGCAAGGTTGAAAGTCCGCTTTTATACTTTCTCAGTTCCTCGCCGCTAACCGTAGGATGGAAGGGTTTTCCAACTGGGAAGGCCTGGTCTATATTGAACTTGAAGAAATCGAAACCTTCAGGTTTTTCCTTCATTTCCTGAACCCACTCCCGGCAGGAAACAGGGTCGTGCATGTCCTCGAGAAAATCGCAGTGGGAATACATGAGGCATCCATCCCGAAAGGGGCCTCCGAGCAATTTATAAACGGGTTGACCGGTAATTTTGCCTGCCAGATCCCAGAGCGCGGTGTCGATGCCGCTGATCGTTGCATAATGGCCCATGAAGGGATGCTGCAGGGAGGTCATGCGGTAGAAGAGATGCTCGATGGCCAGGGGGTCCGATCCGATGAGTCCCGCGGGACCGCCCTTCAATTTACTGGAGCCGGGATATTGCCCTGCCGTCATGTGCTTGAGAAAACCGCGCACAATCGGCCCACTTGCGCCGGCCTCACCGTAGCCTGCCAGGCCCGCGTCGGTTTCGATCTTGATCAGGCAGCCATCAAAGAGGAAGTCGAGTTGCATGGCCTTGACCGCGGTGATCCTGACCTGACCTTCATAGGGAGCCGCCGCATTCCTGAGACCGAATAAGGACGCGCCAAATGGTAGGGTAAGGGCAAGGCGCAGAAAATCTCGTCGTGAATGGTTACGTTGCATTTGGAATCAGGAATTAGGAATGGGGAGAGAGGGGGGTGATGGAGAGAGGGAGAGGTGGAATGATGTTGAGGTTAATTCTGATCCTGATCGTACCATTCATAATTTGGGAGTTGGCATTTTTCGATCATGATCACGATCAAGATGGATGGGCAGGGAATAAACCACGGATGGGCAGGGATAGGGGAAGGGAGGGAATGATGGAGAGAGGGAGAATCAGGAATTAGGAATTAGGAATTTTGGTGGAGGAGATAAACCTGGAATCAAGAGGATAGGTCACGAATTACTCGAACCTTTAATGGGTTGCCTGCCTGTGCGGAGCACGCAGACAGGCCTGAAGAAGAAGATCTTGGCGGCTTCCTCCTTCATGAATTACGGCGTGACAGGTGGCGAGAGCAAATGCAGACAGACCATCCAACCACGCTGAAGAATTATGACTTTTTCAGGGACGACTACTTATCCTGCAAACTCCAGTCCGCCCATGGTTCCGGTGGAAGATGCGAACTTGTCAGTTTCGATGCCCATGCGTTGCAACATGGATACAAAGAGGTTGGGCAGTGGATAGTTGCGTTCGGTATCGAATGCGAGGTGCTGTCCGTGCTTGAAACCACCTCCGGCGAATAGGGTAGGCAGGTTCAAAGTGGTGTGAGCGTGCGCGTTGCCCAGGTTGGATCCGTAGAGAATCATCGTGCGATCCAACAAACACTCTCCTTCTTCCTCAAAGGCCTTCATGTCTTCGAGCAGTTCCGCAATAAGTTTCATATGCCAGTTGTCGATCACCTCCAACTGCGCCAGCTTATCCTCGGATTTTCCATGATGCGAAAGATTGTGGTAGCCGTCGCTGACGGTTTTCCCATCCACTGTGATGGCGGGTGAATTCACGCTGTCGAGCATGAGCGAGATGACGCGTGTGGAGTCGGACTGAAATGCCAGTCTGGAGATTTCATACATCAACCTCACTTTGTCCATGTAGTCGCGGGGACTGCTCGGATCGAGCGGTAGCGGAGCTTCTACTTTTGGCTTAGGCCGATACTCCCACTCTTTGGAGGCTTCCATCCGCTTCTCCAGGTCGCGAACGCTGGAAAAATATTGATCGAGCCTCTGCTGATCCGCCCCTCCCAAATCCCGCTGAAGGGACTTGGCCTGATCGCCTACCGTATCCAAAATACTTTGACCCAGTTCCAGCTTGCGCACCTGTTTCTCCGTCTCTTCCGGGGTGGCCTGGAAAAACATGCGCTTAAACACATCTGAAGCTGATTGCTCGCAGGGAATCATGACTCCGGACTCGGTCCAGGACAGGCTGCGGATTCCCGTGTTTACATTGACCCCCAAAGTAAACATGGGGAAGCGGGTTTGATGGCCAATACTCTCGGCCATGAGCTGGTCGAGCGAAATCGTATTGCGGAAACCTCCGCTTGCCGGGCCGGGAGCCGCGGTGAGAAAGCAATTATCCGCTGGGTGACCTCCATCCACATCGGGATGCGAAACTCCACTGAATACGGTAAAATCGTTTCGGTGCTTTTCAAGGACTTCCAGGTAGGGAGAAAGCTGATACCCGAATCCCGTTTCTTTCGGGAAAAAGTGATCTGAGAGCAGGCCCAGGTTGTTACAAATAGCCAGCATGCGACGTGGCACGACGGATTGAGCTGCCGATGCCTTGCTGGAGATGCTGGCAAAGGCGGGCCTCATGGCATCGAGCATGGGAAGAGATAGGGCGATGCCAGTATTGCGGAGGAATTTGCGGCGCGATAGGGTTTGCCGCGTGGAAACGAAGGGGGCGCTGGGAGACGTGTTGTGTGATTGATTCATACCAGACTGGGTTATTTATGTAGAAACAGGTCGCTTTTGACAAGTTCGGAAATGAAGGTGCGAACACCATAGTTTTGCCTTTTACTGTTTCTTAAAATGGCTTCGACCTGTTTACGGTCGGAAAACCGAACGGGAGCGCCGGTGGCGTAGGTGGCAAGTTGTTCTACAAAGTTTTTGGCCAGTTGCTCTTCCTCGGTCAAAAGATGCTGCTTCAACTCGCGGATATCATGAAAGGTTCTACCATCGGGAAGCTGCCCCGCGGCATCGACTGGCAATCCCATGCGGTAGCGAAATGCGTATCCGTTATGCCCGACACCTTGAACCGGATCCCCCTTCCCTTGGCTCGTCGTCCGGTAGTGATCGCGCCAACCACCCATGACATCGAAATTCTCGAGGGCGAACCCTGCAGGATCGATTTTCACATGGCAGATATTGCAGCTCTCTTGCGAACGATGAAGCGCCAATTGCTCCCGGATGGTTTTGGCTCCACGAATATCGGATTCGATCGCTTGCACCGAGGGCGGCGGAGGAGGAATGTGGAGGCCGAGTATGCGCTCCATGATCCAGGCGCCCCGGGTTACTGGAGATGAGGTTGTGCCGTTAGCGGTCACTTTAAGAACGCTCGCCTGCGTCATCATACCGCCTCTCGGGCTATCATCGCTCAATTTGACCGGCCGGAAGTGAGCGCCGCGAACGCCTTCTATTCCGTAGAGAGTGGCCAGCCGTTCGTTAACGACAACGAAGTCCGCGTCTATCAAATAACGGACGCCCAAGTTGCCTTTGATGAGCTCCTGGAAATAGAGCTGTGTTTCCTCCGGCATGGACTCCACGAGCGCATCGTCCAACTGGTATTCAGGATAGAGCTCCAAGTCGGGGCTGCTTTCGCCCATGTTTCGCAGGTCCAACCAGTAGTCCAGAAACGCATCAACGAACCGGCGAGATTTGGGGTCATCGAGCATACGCTCTACCTGCCGACTCAACGTGTCGGATTTAAGAATGCTTCCATTGGCGGCGAGTTTGAGAAGTTCCTCATCCGCAGAAGAGTTCCAAAGAAAATAGGCGAGTCGTTCCGCCAATGCGTGGCCACCAAGCTGTCCCTCAGTGGCTTGATGATAGATATATCCCGGAGACGCAAGCACGGCGGTGTAGCCGGCGATCATGGATTCAGTGAAGCTGTGTCCAACGTCCAGAGCTTCGAGAATCAGGCCTAAAAAGCGATCGTGATCCGCTTGGCTAACCGGGCGGCGATAGGCTTGTTGGAGGAAGCGCTTCAGCAACCGGTCCGCATCCTCGGACGGGTGTTGGCTTTCGACGATGACGTGCTCTCTGACGGGCGGCATATTATGGGCATTATAGATGCCATCGAGAATATCCAATTCGTTAGGTTCTGAGGTATACGACGGACGCTCGTAATTCGGATATTCCTCTATCACGTATGTATCCGTTGCATTGCGAGGGTCGTTAACCGTCTTTAAATCACCAAACAACAGTTTATGACCATCCGGAGGCCAACGCTCGAAAAGGGGGCCTTCAACTTCCATCCACTTATAGGCAACTCCCGGCATACCGTCTTCTTCAAGAAGTGGATTTTTGAAATCGGGGGGTCGCGACCGGACCAGTCGAGACGCGTCGGGTCGAATCGTTTCTCCGGCCTTCAGCCAGACTTCAATTTCCTGCACCGAGGGTTCCGGGCCAAAGTCGAAGTGACCCAATCGACGCAGGGTTCGTGGAGGAAGGTCAGAATAGATGGCGATCGGTTCAGTCCGCCTTCCTTTAGTGACCTTCGTATAATCGGGAGACATCCAAACCGTGTAACCGGCGAACTTGAGCCGATAGCGTGCGGAAACCGGCGCACGAAATGCGTCGAACTGAACCTCCACATGCTCGTAGGTGCTCATGACCTTGACTACGGCCTCCTCGTCCCTGCGAGTGGGATCCGAATTGTCACCCGGAAGCGGACGGATAAATTTACCCTGTATGTCGGTAGCCCGAACATTGAGATCCTCTTGTATCTCGTATCCCAACAACGGATACGTTTTGCGAATGGCCGGTCCATTGCCTCTGGTAAACTTGAACTGATCCCAGGAGTAATAACGCCGCCGGAGTGGTTTTGGCTTTTCCACCTGGGTAATCACAGCTTCCCGCAACGCGCTCTCGGCCGTGCGCAGATACCGAGATAATTGGACATGCGAAACGTCGAGCGCCTCTCCCGATTTGTTGTAGCCGTGCGCGGTCCGATCTTCGGGCAGCGAATCCTTGATCTTCAAGTAAGGAAGAGAGAGTAAGTCACGCACCGAGTGTTCGTACTCGTACCGATTCAAGCGTCGTTTGACTGAACGACCGATATCCGCCAGCATCGCTTGCTCCGTGTCGATGATTTCACCTGAAACAAGCTCGAGGAATTCATCTAATTGCGACTTCTCTGGCCGCCGCTTTTTCTTCGGAGGCATCTCGCCGGCCTGGGCGCGGTCGTGAGCCTTGATCCAAGTTTGAAACGTATCGGGAGTGATCGGTTGTTCCGTCAAAGACCACAGATCCAGGTCTCCCTTTTTCTCCACATCGTCGTGACAACTGGCACAATGTTGATCGATGAACTGAGGGATCTTGGCCGGCAATGAGTCGGCGCTACCGGCGAGCGCAAGCGGTCCGGCAACAAGGCCATGGAGGATAAACCCCTTCAAAGAATACCCAAGAATGATAAATTTCCTCTTGCAAAAGGAATTTGGTGGCGTGCGGCGCAACAACATCGAGGGAAAAAACATGGCTCTAAGTCTAGGGTCGGGCACCTACCAATCTAATATCATCAAGAATGACCTCACTGTGTCGGTCACCGAAGATAATGGAGAAGCGAGCGTTCTCGACGGACTCCGATTCGTGCACGTAGGTAAATTCATATTTTTGAAGATCTCCGTGGATTTCCACAGGATCGGATGTCCATAAAACGGGATCGTTTCCGGCATTTCCCAACTGCACGCGCAACTGAGTATTTCCGGTAGCGCTCTTTGCATAAAAGGAAATATCGTAGGTGTTTCTCTGGCGAAGCTGGATCATGTAAAATCCTTCGGAATAGAACCTCCAAGTGGGCTTGGTTTCCTGATAGATGACCGGCTCTCTGGGATTGGTGAACATCACCATACACCGCAGCGCCCTTGAACCGTCGACCCCCTGACCATCAGCCGTTCCCAGGGTAACCTGGGCGTTGGAGTACCAATGAAAAGTATCCATCATGAAAGCAGAATTGTTGATCTGATTGGTCGGGAGTGTCATCAACTCCGGTTTTTGTCCGGTCAGGGCTTCGACTACATCCGCCGTTTTTTCAAGCCCCCACTCCGAGTCGTAGAGGCCGTAAGGCCATGCATTGTTAAATACACCGCAGTAGTACATCCAATCGATGTCTCTTTTGGCACACTCCTTGGTCACAAAATTTACCAGTTCCAACACATCCTCCCGAGGATTAACCAAACGGCTTCCCCATTCGCTCAAAAGGACTTTCTTGTTGTGGGAGCGGGCCCACTGATCCGCCAACTCCAGTTCATGGAGGACTTGCTCCTTCCAATCGGGAAATAACTCGTTCAGCGATTTTGCTACATTGCTGTGTGAAAATCCGGGTGGCTTGTAGTTGTGAAAAATTCCCCAGATATTTTCGTCCTCCTTAAATCCAGTGCCATCAGGGAGGCGGTAATTCAGATATTCAGAAGTGACATACTTCACCAGCATGTCAGGGTGGTTATAGTTCGGGCCTCCCACTGCGATTACCCGGGTCGGATTCGTTGCCCGAATGGCCACAATGGCATCACCGAGCCACTCCATTACTTCGACATCGTACTTCGGTTCGTTTGGGTGTCCCGCCATCAAGGGTTCGTTCATGATCTCGAACACCAACTCTTTGGGATACATCTGGTAGCTTTCCGCAAAGTCTCTCCAGTATTCAACAAATGACTCTTTTCCATGGACCCGTCCCGTGAATCCGGTAATCACCACGGGCAGCCCTCTATTGATGGCCCCATCGATCGCTTTCCGGTAATGCAGGGGATCAACGCCCTGCTTGACGAAAAATCGGACGCTATCAAATCCGGCCGCCTTGAATACGTCGTAATAGGCGGGATCGTAGCCGATTTTATTTACCTCGGTGGTCGAAAAATCGAGATTAACCCCCTGGCCTATTTCTGGCCAGTACTCGGACGCCTGACTCAAGGCCAGGCTGAATAGCGAAATTATTGGGATTAAAACTGCGTTTTTCTTCAAGGTAAGGAGAGGTAGAGATTACTTGCAATCGATTGGAAATCTTCCGTGAAATCCCGTTTTCGTCAAGAATATTACAAAAGGCAAAAGGGGTCAGGTAGTATGACGCATTGGAAAACTGGCTCGAACAGGCCGAAGCCGAAGGACCGTTTGGCCAATTGATAAAACCGGAAGAAGTGGCGGAACTGTTGGCCCTGATTCTGAGTGATAAAGGCGGTAACATGACCGGAGCGATTATCAATTACGACCAATTGGTCGTTGAGGCTTCTGATTAACTGATGGAGGCTGTTAAGGATTTTGCAATCCGGTTGCGTTGTGATTGAATGAATCGATTTTATTAGATCCTATCCCATAGCCTATGAAAAAAAGTTGTGCACTATTCCTGGCCTTGGCCGTGGTCCTTGTCGGATGCGGTCCCCGAAACGGAGAGAACGAGGCCGAAAAACTTCGGATAGCCGTCATACCCAAAAGTACCAATAACGTGTTTTGGAAGAATGTCCACGCGGGAGCAGTGAAGGCGGCCACGGAGCTTGACGTATCCATAGATTGGCAGGGACCTGCCAAGGAGACGGACCGCCAACAACAAGTTTCCACCGTTCAGAATTTCATCAGCCGCAAAATGGATGCCATCGTTCTTGCGCCGTCGGATTCCCGCAGCATGGTCCGGGTGGTCAGAGACGCGGGCAAGGCAGGTATACCGGTGGTTATTTTCGATTCCGGCTTGGACTCGAATGACTATATCAGCTTTGTCGCCACCGATAATTATCGGGGCGGTCAATTGTGTGCGGAGAAACTGGCCGAGGTAATTGACGGTAACAAAGTGGTGGTCCTGCGCCATAGTGAGGGTTCCGCCAGCACTATGAAGCGCGAAAAGGGTTTCCTCGATCGTATCCAGGAGCTTATGCCCGATATTGAACTGGTTTCCACCAATCAATATGGAGGGGCCAGCGTAGAGAAAGGGCTTCAGGTGGCTCAAAACCTGCTAAATCGGTTCAGTGAGATCGACGGAATTTTTTGTCCCAGTGAACCGACCGCGCAGGCTATGTTGCGCGCCTTGCAAATCTCCGGCAAATCGAAGCAAATCAAGTTTATCGGTTTTGATGCCAACGGTGACTTAATCGATGGCCTTGAACAGGGAGAGATTCATGGGCTGGCTCTTCAGGATCCTTTTAATATGGGTTACCTGGCTGTCAAAACGGCTGTCGATCATTTGAAGGGACAATCGGTGGAGGAACGCATTGACACCGGGGTCAATATGATAACTCCGGACAATATGAACCAACCGAGAATGCAGGAGCTGTTGAAGCCACCCGTGAAAGAGTGGTTGGACGAATGATTGTCCGGTGAAGAAAAGCAGCCCCGTTCTGACCCTCTCCAATATCAGCAAAACCTTCGGCCCGGTCGAAGCGTTGAAAAACATTGAGCTGGAGGTTTATGGTGAGGAAATCCTGGCCATCATTGGAGAAAACGGAGCCGGAAAAAGCACCCTGATGAAAATCCTGAGCGGGGCTTATCAGCCGGATGCCGGTGGTTCGATGTGCTTGGACGGGAAGGACTACTTTCCGGCCAATCCCGCTGAAGGCCGCGATGCCGGTATTTCCATGATTTACCAGGAACTGAACCTGGCATTGCACTTGTCGATTGAAGAGAACATCCTGCTGGGAATTGAAAAAGCCCGCATGGGCTGGATACGTTCCCAGAGAGAGAAAGTAAAGGAAATATTGGCCTGGTTGGGGCACACCGATCTGTTACCGGAAACCGAGGTTGGAGAGTTGAGCATTGGCCAGCAGCAGTTAGTTGAAATTGCCCGAGCTCTCATCAGCGATGCCCGGATCGTCATCATGGATGAACCGACCAGCTCCTTGTCAGACGAAGACAGCAAATCCTTGTTCAAGGTTATCCGCCAGTTGAGGGACGAGGGAATGACGGTCATCTACATCAGTCATTTTCTGGAGGAAGTTGCGGACATCGCCGATCGATATGTGGTCCTGCGGGACGGAGATTTGGTGGCCACGGGTGAAGTCGCGGAATCATCCCTGGAAGAAATGATTGAACATATGGTGGGACGAACGGTGGACGAGCTTTATCCGCGTAGGCCTCTGTAGTGGGAGAACAAATACTGGAGGTGAAAAACCTGACTGTTGATTCGGGACCCGAGGAGGTTACTTTCGCACTGCATCGCGGGGAGATTTTGGGAATCGCCGGACTGGTTGGTGCGGGCCGTTCTGAAACGATCCGGGCAATCTTTGGCCTGGAAGAAGTTCATGAGGGAACGGTTCGCCTGTCCGATAACCCACAGTTAAATGCCTCTTGGATGACTCCTCCGCGGGCCCTTGCTTCTAAGCTGGATTACCTGAGCGAAGACAGAAAGGAGGAAGGATTGGCTTTGAATCTTTCCATTGCTACAAACGTCACGCTATCCCATCTTAGGAGATACAGCCGCATGGGAATCCTCCGGTTGAAAGAGGAGGCATCGACTGCAACAGCCTTTGTCAATCGACTCCGCCTCAAATACAACGATATCAACCAGAATGTTTCCAACTTGTCCGGCGGTAACCAGCAGAAAGCATCTATCGCACGATTATTGCATCACGACAGCGATATATTTTTTCTCGACGAGCCTACCCGCGGTATCGATGTGGGGAGCAAAGCTGAAATCTATGCGATCATCCACCAATTGGCGGCCCAGGGTAAATCCATTATTATGGTCAGTTCCTACCTTCCCGAATTGTTTGGGGTTTGTGACACCCTGGCAGTCATGCATCGCGGGTCGATATCTCCGGTCAAACCTGTCGAAGCATGGGAAGAGAAAGCAGTCATGCTGTTTGCCACCTCGGGTAGAACTGAGGTTGAAACAAACATGAATTAAACTTTGGAAAATCCAAGAGCCCATAAAAGTGAAGCGAAACATCCCATCGTCCCTCGTCCAATTCGGTCCCTTTTTTGGCCTGCTCTTTGTCATAGCCTTGTTTGGAATACTGGGGTTCACCCGTGATGATTTCCACGAATCCTTTTTTTCGTTTTATAATTTCAAGACCATACTCACCCAGACGGTCATCATAGGCATTGGTGCCCTGGGAATGACCCTGGTCATTATTTCCGGCGGGATCGATCTCAGCGTGGGTTCCCAGGTGGCCTTGGGAACGGTGGTCATCGCCCTGGTCCTGGGCGACCCGAATGCACAGGACCTGGGAATCTTTTGGCCGCTCCTGGCCGCTATGGCGGCAGTCGGCGCCTGTGGATTGATGGGTTGGTTTGGTGGATTTGTCAGCGCAAAATTCGGCATCGTCCCCTTTATTGTAACTCTTGGGACCATGCAAATTGCCCGGGGGATTGCCAAATGGCTTGCGAACGAGCAAACGATCGCCACCCCCGATAATTGGATGCAGGAATTAATGAGCATCAATCCTGAACCGTCCTGGCTCATTTTTGCACCCGGTATCTGGATGGCCCTGTTTTTGTTGCTGGTACTGACTTTGATACTTCGTTACACGGTCTTCGGCCGTCACGTGTTTGCGTTGGGCTCTAATGAAAATACAGCCCGGCTCTGCGGGATTAATGTGACCTTTAATCGCATCCTCATTTACACCCTTTGCGGACTGTTTGCCGGAGTGGCAGCGGTTATGCAGTACAGCAATCTGAGCATCGGAGATCCAACTTCGGCCGTGGCCATGGAACTGGATATCATCGCTGCCGTCGTCATAGGCGGTGGTTCTCTGCGTGGAGGTGAAGGAAGTGCAGTCGGATCCATCATCGGAGCCCTGCTCATCGCCGTTTTGAAGAACGCCTGCGTTATCATTGGAGTGCCCACCTATTTTCAGGAAATCATTATCGGAGGTATCATCATCGGAGCGGTACTGGTTGACAATTTGAAACATCGCATGACATAAATCCACATCGGACAAATCTCCGCTGCTAGAACCATAATCCCCATATTTCGCCTCTTTCGAAGAATCCGCCGTTTACCTCTGTTTCGGCCTGAGGACTCCAATATTTACCACTGCTGCATCCTCCCATTTAATATCCATCCATGTCAAAATCCCATCCAGGTTCTTCCGACGGACGAGTAACCCCCCCCTTGGTGGCTGCGCCGCTAAAAAGCAAATTCCTATCATTAGTATGAAGCAGATTGTGTTGATGTGTGTCGCGATGCTGATGGTCGGCTGTTGGAGGTATCATCATCGGAGCGGTACTGGTTGACAATTTGAAACATCGCATGACATAAATCCACATCGGACAAATCTCCGCTGCTAGAACCATAATCCCCATATTTCGCCTCTTTCGAAGAATCCGCCGTTTACCTCTGTTTCGGCCTGAGGACTCCAATATTTACCACTGCTGCATCCTCCCATTTAATATCCATCCATGTCAAAATCCCATCCAGGTTCTTCCGACGGACGAGTAACCCCCCCCTTGGTGGCTGCGCCGCTAAAAAGCAAATTCCTATCATTAGTATGAAGCAGATTGTGTTGATGTGTGTCGCGATGCTGATGGTCGGCTGTTCTTCCAATCGGAGCGACTATGAATCGCCGTTGGAGATTAAGCGTCTGGCATTCGGATCCTGCAACAACCCGCGCCTCTACAACGAAAACATGTTTGCGGCCATCGAGAAACGTCAACCGGACATCTTCCTGATGCTCGGTGACAATATCTATGGGGATACTGAAGACATGGATCTCCTGAAAGAAAAATACCAGGAACTGGCCGATGCGCCAGGCTTCGCCAGCCTACGGGAATCTTCTCCGATATTGGCCATCTGGGACGATCACGATTACGGCGTCAATGACGGCGGCCGCCATTATGCGAAGAAGCTGCAGTCAGAGCAGGTCTTTCTCGATTTCTTTGAACCGGGCCAACAAAGCCCACGGTCCCAAAGGCCGGGACTTTATACCTCCGGCCTCTATGGACCCGCGGGCCGTCAGGTACAGATAATTATTCTCGATGCCCGCTACTTTCGCGATGAGTTGCCGCGGACCGGATGGGAGCGCACGACAGATTATGTCGGGTCGTATGAGGCAACCATGAATCCGGAACTCACATTGCTCGGGGAGCGGCAGTGGCGATGGCTGGATCGGCAGTTATCCGTGCCCGCCAACGTGCGGTTAATCGTCAGCAGCATCCAGGTTCTGGCCCATGAAAAGGGTATGGAAAACTGGGGTCACTACCCCCATGAGCGCCAGCGGCTTTTTGAGCTTCTGAAAAAGCATCGAGTCAGCAACACCCTGGTCTTGTCAGGTGATGTACACTTCGCGGAGATTTCCAAGAGGAACATCCCTTCTTATCCCCTCTATGACTTTACCAGTAGCGGTTTGACCCACGCTAATAAGGCCTGGGCCATGGCGAAGAATCACTATCGAGTCGGGAATGCAGTTCACGAACTCAATGCCGGCGTCATTGATATCGACTGGGAGGCGAGACGATTCGTCCTGAGGATTATCGACAGGACATCCAAAGACCTTGAAGTGCAGGAAATCCCATTTGAGCAATTGCAGTTCGATTAGTGGTATGTACCGGAGCGTCCCTTCAATGCAATACCTCTTCTAAGGAATAAAAAAACCAAAATGGTATAACAAAATTTCAAAGGATATTCATGTTACACAAAATTCTACTCATATTGATTATGCTGAGCGCATCAATTGTAGTCGCACTCTCACTCAATAATCTTGAGACCTCTGCCGTCGAAGCGGAAAAAACAGAAGGGACTGCTGAAATCTCTACAAAACCGTCAATCGTTGCTTTAGCGACTATTATGAAAAATTTCCGCGCATCGCTAAGCAGTGAACTCCTTGACGCAGCATCCTACCCACTCGGACACAAAGAATCTTACTCATGGACGAATACACCGCCAAGTATGGGCGGCGATCGCGGCGGTATCCGTTTTGGCAGATTGTCCGCTGAACAATTGACACATTTTTATGAAGTTCTGGACGCATTTTTGAGTGATGACGGCTATACTAAAGTCTCTCTGATTACCAAAGAAGTTGAAACACATCTCAGCAAAATCAGACCCGGCTTTTGGGACCCGAATCATTGCCATATTGCTCTGTTTGGTAACCCGGAGACAGATGGATCGTGGGGTTTCCAGTTGGATGGACATCATTTGGCGCTCAACTTTCTGGTACACGGCGATGAAGTCTCTATTGTTCCCGCCTTCATTGGATCCGAACCGGCAACCGTCAACGGCATTGAGGTGCTTGCGGATGAAAGAGGCAACGCTTTCGCCTTAATGAATAGTCTCAATGCCACGCAAAAAGAGAATGCAATTCAAACGGGTCGTCGTAGGCTCCAAGTCGGTCCCGGCAGATCTACAGATCCGTTTCTGAATTACGATTACTCCGATTTTGTGGGGATCGGTCTGAAAGCATCGGAGATGAACGCTACTCAAATAGAGAACCTACGGAATCTGATTAAGACGTATGTCTACAACCTTGAAACCGAATTTGCGGATGTCTGGATGGCGGATATTGATATCGGACTCGACCATACTTATTTTGTCTGGATTGGTGGCACGACCACGGATGATCCCATCTACTATCGCGTTTTCAATCCCGCGGTTTGGATTGAATTCAACAACGAAGGCGGTGTCGGTGGTGGACGTAGGCGCGGTGGAAGCGGAACCCGCGAGGGCTATCTGGATCACATCCACTCTATTACCCGAGCACCGAACGGAAAAGACTATGGCATTTTCGCCTTGAATCAGGGTCCTAAAATGCTTTTGGAACATTATGCCCTCAAAGGTCACCACGGAATTACCAACATATTAATTGATTATAGCCTTTCAAATTTGCCAGTCAGGGAAAATATGGAGGCACCGTAATGCTTGAAAATGTTTTAAAAGAAGTCGAGGAGCAGTGTCGAGAAGAACGAATTCCGATGCTGGGTCCTGACAAGGCGCGACTGCTCGCTAAACGGGCTAACCCTCCCCTTGGCGGCTGCGCCGCTAAAAGGCAAATTCCTGTCAGTAAATCTCTGGAAATGAAGGCAGTAACGCTGTTCATAATTCTCATAGCGGGGATTGCTTTATCAAGTACGGAAGAGGCGTATGCTGTGAATGCGGACAAGAACCTTCCGATGGGGAATGCCGAGGATATAATAATTGAGGGAGATGTAGTTCACTTTGCTGCGCAAAAGCGGGGAAGTCCGCAGTCCATGTGGTTCGGTTTTCGAATTAAAGAAGCCAAAGGTAAAAAAATTACCTGCATTTGGGAGCGAACCAATGAAGTGCTTGGCAGTGGTTCCCTCGGTGCTGCTGTACCTGTCTACAGAGCTTTTGATAATGAACCGTTCAAGCGCATTCAGGCATCGGCATGCGAATATCAGCCAGAACATAACAGATTTGTCTTTGACATCCCTTGCGAATCGGACGAAGTGCATGTCTATTACTGTTATCCTTATGGTCCGACGGAATTAGATGCGTTCTTCTCGTCTATCCAGGAAAGCGAGTTTGTGCGGATTTCAACGTTGACAAAGAGTGAAGGTGGAAGGCCCTGTAAACTGCTGGAAATATCCGACAAAAGGGGAAAAGGTAAAAAGCAAGTATGGTTTTCAGCCCGAGCACACTCTGGTGAAGTTACCGGATCTTTCGTGCTTGAAGGTATCGTAGGGAGTATCTTAGCCGATCCAAAGATTCTGCAAAAGGCTGACTTCTATTTTGTCCCTTTTGTGGACACCGATGGCGTTTGGCTTGGCTACTATGGAAAGAATAGAGAACCCCGGGATTTTAATCGCGACTACTGTTTAGATCCCATCAGACCTGAAATTGATGCTATACTCAAAGCAGTCCGTTCAAACAGCTCTGGTAGGGTTGATTACTCGTTTGATCTCCATGCTCCGACGCCGGGAGGCCCAGTTTATCTTGTCCCGCCAAAGCTTTCGATAATCAGCGAGGAGGAGTGGAGGGAATGTTGTAAATTTGCAGCGACGCTGGAAGAATTCTCCCCTGAAAGCTGTCCCGCAACGTTCAGCGAATTCTTAAGGCGCGCCCGGCCCGCAGCCATGAATTGGACAAATGTTAACTATGACATGACCAACACGACATTCTTATATAGAGCCTATGGAGCTTTGTCATTTATTCTCGAGACCGCTTACCATCGCGGCGAGGGTATGAGCGGGAAAGTCCTGGAACCAGACGATTGGCGAAAACTGGGGCATGGTTTGACGGAGGCTCTGAGAGCGTTGTTGGATGGTAAGCTGAAAGAGATTGGCGAGATAGGAGACAGAGGCATTGATATTTTGTCCGAATGGCACCTTGTCCAACTGCCGAGCAAGGTGAAGCTATCCGAGGTAGATGAGACTCTTGAAATAGAATCTGTGGAAGTGGAGACAAAGGGTGATTCTTTCGTTTGGCTGGCTTCGAATGCTGTATGTGAGACGGTCTCATTGGATTATGAATTGGAAGGGACAATAAGACAGTGCCAACTATCTCTGAAAGAGGTAGGCGCTTCAAAGGCTCTTCCAACTGGAAGAATTGAAAACTACAACATAGAGCTAGATGCTTCTTCGACATCCTTCAAGAAGCGCGCTGAGAACATGAAGAGGTTTCGCGTTCTGCTGCGGATAGATGGATTGAATGGCAAACTTCGGATTACGTTATCCAGCATCTGACCCCCACCTTGGCGGCTGCGCCGCTAAAAAGGAAATTCCTGTCAGTAATAGCCTTCAATAGAAAAACTACTTGCTCCCAGCCACCGGGGGCAAGGGCCACTCGTCGCCAGCCGTGAAGCCGCCATCGACGTAAATACACT
Source organism: Opitutales bacterium (assembly GCA_965219475.1). Classification (GTDB taxonomy): domain Bacteria; phylum Verrucomicrobiota; class Verrucomicrobiia; order Opitutales; family UBA2995; genus JAABVD01. The sequence goes on from CBDCNU010000003.1 coordinate 409,174, forward strand.
GCCCGGTGAGGTAATCCGAAGCTGGCGCGGCGAGAAAGACGGCTGTGCCGACCAAGTCTTCGGGCGTCCCCAAGCGGTTGAGCACAACCCGCCCCTCGCCCCAAGCGCGCATGGTTTCGTCGGCCCACAGCTTCTCAGTGAGCGAGGTGATTATAAAGCCCGGGCAGATGGCGTTGACCTGGATGTTGTGCGACCCGAACTCAATGGCTTGGCCCTTGGTGAGCTGGCCGACGGCCCCCTTGGTCGCGGTGTAGACCGACACTTTGGCAAGGGCGTAGCCCGTGGTCAGCGAGCCGATGTTGATGATCTTGCCGCCTTGGCCGCGCTCGATCATCTGGCGGCCGACCTTCTGGCTGAGGAAGTACAGGCCCTTGAGGTTGACGGCCATGATCTGGTCGTAGTTTTCCTCCGAGACCTCGACGATGGGCTGGCGGATGTTCATGCCGGCATTATTGAACAAGATGTCTATGGGACCGCATTGCTCCAAGGCCGCATCCATGCCCTCCAAGTCGGCCATGTCCAACTCGACCGCGCGGGCCTTGCCGCCGGAGGCCTCAATGGCAGTGACGGCCTCGTCGAGTTGGCTGCGGGTGCGGGCGGCGCAAATAACTGTGGCTCCGGCCTCAGCCATGCCCGCGGCCACTCCGCGACCAATGCCGCGACTGGCGCCGGTGACGAGGGCGACTTTTCCCGCTAGCGAAAATAGATTCACAATACACTCCTTCGTTGTTAGTGGTTGCGTTGATTAATGACAATTGAAACTGGTGTTCCAGCAAGGCTTTTCAGGGGGGCAGGCAAGAAGCCGCTTGCCAAATCTAAAACCAACCCATAACCACGAAAAATAAGAGAATCCCGTGTCCACTATTTCCAGTACAGTTCAAAACCCATTCCTCCTCCCTGGCCCCAGGAGCAGTTGGGGTCTGCACGACGACGCGGCACATGCCGAGCATTGACTGAACGGTTCGTATGATCAGCGTGGCCGCTATGACGAACGGCACGGTCACGAACAACCCCCGTCATGGCGGCTACGCCGCTAAAAAGCAAATTCCTATCAGTAATCTTGGATTTATCGTTAGGGACGGGCGCCCACCAATTTTATATCATCGAGAATGACCTCGCTATGGCGGTCGCTGAAAAAAATGGAGAAGCGGGCGTTCGCAACAGACTCTGTTTCGTGCGCGTAAGTAAGCTCATATTTTTTGAGTTCTGAATCGATCTCCACAGGCTCGGACCTCCATAGCACGAGATCATTATTATCGACCTCTTCCAACTGCACGCGTAGCGTGGTTTTATTAGTCGTCTTGGCATAGAATGAAATGCTATAAGTGTTCCCCTGGCGAAGCTGGAGCATGTAAAACCCAGGCGAATAAAATCTCCATTCGGGCTTTGTCTCCTGGTAGATCATTGGCTCCTGCGGCCAGACGAACATCACCATGCACCGAAGCGCGGTCGAGCCGTCGACCCCTTGCCCGTCTGCCGTACCGAGGGTCACATGTCCATTGGAGTACCAATGCTCGGTATCCATCATGAAGGCGGAATTATTGATCTGATTCGTCGGTAGCGTCATCAGTTTCGGCGCTTCTCCGGTGAGGACTTCCACCAAATCGGCCGTCTTCTCGAAGCCCCATTCCGAGTTATAGAGGGCAAAGGTCCACGCATTGTTGAATACGCCACAGTAGTACATCCAGTCGATATCTCTTTTTGCAGCCTCTTTCTTCATGAAACCCAATACTTCCAACATGTCCTCACGAGGGTTGTGCAAACGGGTTCCCCATTCGCTCAGCAACACTTTCTTGCCATGCGTTTGAGCCCACTGGTGGCCCAGATCCAGTTTCTCGGAGATTTCTCCTTTCCAATCGGGATTAACCTCGATCAACGACTTCATATTTTGGCTATGCGACCAGCCCTGCGGATTGTAGCAATGAAAAATCCCCCAGATATTCTCGTCCTCCTCAAATCCAGTGCCATCCGGAAGGCGATAATTCAAATACTCGGGAGTGACGTACTTAACCAGCATATCGGCATGGTTATGGCTTGGGCCGCCCACGGCGATCACCCGGGTCGGATTGGTTTCTCGAATTGCCACAATGGCATCGCCGAGCCAGCCCATAAGTTCAACATCGTACTCAGGTTCGTTGGGGTGTCCCGCCATTTGCGGTTCGTTCATAATCTCAAAAACCAACTCTTTCGGATACATTTGGTAGAGTTCCGCAAAGTTTCTCCAGTATTGGACAAATGACTCTTTTCCATGGACCCTTCCCGTGAATCCGGTAATCACCACGGGCAGGCCTCTATTGATGGCCCCATCGATTGCTTCCCGGTAATGCAGGGGATCAACGCCCTGCTTGACGAAAAATCGGACGCTATCAAATCCGGCCGCCTTGAATACGTCGTAATAGGCGGGATCGTAGCCGATTTTATTTACCTCGGTCGTCGAAAAATCGAGATTGATCCCTTGGCCTATTACCGGCCAGTCTTTTGCCCCCTGAACACTTGCCAGGCCAAGTATCCAGATTACTGCGAATAATACTGCTTTGTCTTTCACATTAATTGGAGTTTGATGAACATATATGCTACCGATTGCATATGTTCTATCAGACACTGCCGGTGTCAAGATTTGCCATAGTTTGACTGGCCCGAATCCATTGTTCTTCGATCCCGATAGTGTTCCCGATTTCGATACCGAAGAATTCTGTCAACATGAAGGTTTACCCGCGAACATGGGCCCACTCACAGCGTCTGTGCCAAAGTGAACGCTTCTGAAATAATGCTTTGGATCAATCGTGGCACAACACAAACTCCGAAGACTCCTTGAGGTGAAGGAAAAGGTCTTCCCTCGATCGGCGACCCATAACGGGAACGACCCAATCGATCCCTTCGATCCACTCATCGTCGCCCGGCACAAGCAGGTATTTGTTCCATCCCGTTGGGTTGCGGGGGCTGAAAACCGCGGCGACTTTGACGCGATGATTGCCCACTTCGAGAAGCGCCGTGTTGGGACGGAGTTGGATACCCTTGATGGCCGCGCGACGGTAGAAAAGCGTCCGAGTGCCGGCCTCGATGTCCTCACCGATTAAGGAATGGGAAGCGATGACCTGAACACGACAGTTGCGCTCACTGAGGTACTCCGCCGTTCCGGCCGCCTCCCAATGGCCGTTGTCATCGACCACGAGCACATTCCCGCTCGGTTCCACTTCCCCCGAAAGGATTTGGTCGGAAGACACGACAAAATCCTGATCCAGACCCGGGATGGACGGCAGCACTTGTCTCCCCAGCGTACGCGCGTGCTTCGCATCGTCTCGTTGCTGGTTCGGAAGGTTCGGTTCCGATCCTGTTGCAATCACGATCACATCAGCGGCAAGCTCCCGAAGCGAAGCCGGAGTCGCTGTCACACCAAGTTGGAGATCGACTCCCCCATCGGCCGCAGCCGCTTCAAGATAACGTGTAACCTCGCCAATGATTTCGTGCTCGGGTTGCTTTGCTGCGAGGCGGACCTGCCCCCCCAACACTGGCTCGCGCTCCAACAGGGCAACCTTGTGGCCGCGTTTAGCCGCAATTTCCGCAACCTTTAACCCGGCCGGACCACCGCCCACGACAACAACGCGCCGAGCAGCATTGGCACGCGCCACAAGACGTTCGTTGACCTCGCGTTCACGTCCTGCGGCCGGATTGTGGATACACCGAATCGCCTTCTCCTGACCGACCTGGTAAATACAGGCATCATTGCAAGCCACACAGATTCGGACAAGATCCGTGCGCCCCGCCTCAAGCTTGTTGGGAGTCTCGGGATCGGCAATCAACTGGCGGGCATGGCCGATCAGGTCGGCTACTCCCGCCCGCACCATATCCTCCGCGCGTTGGGGCGGTGTGACGCGACCGAATGCGATGACGGGAAGCCCGGTGCCGCGTTTTAGCGCCGCATTGAGCTTCTGAAAGTCTTTGGGCGCCACGGCAGCCGGAGGGATTTCCATCCAGTAACTCGAGAAAGAGCCCGCATCGGAATTCATGTAGTCGACAAGTCCGCTTTCTTCCAGGCATTCCACCATTTTCAGCCCGTACTCGAGCCCGTAGCCAAAAGTGGTGAATTCGTTCAGGCAGATGCGAACCCCCACCGGACAATTGTCACCGGTTGCTTTTTTGATGGCTTCGAGAACCTCGAGTGAAAGTCGCATGCGGTTTTGGAAGGAGCCGCCATAACGATCGACACGATGATTGAAAAAGGGCGAAGCGAATGAGCGGAGCAGTCCGTCGTGCGCAACTTTGATCTCGATTCCGTCAAAGCCGGCCTCGAGGGCGTTGCGGGCGCTCGCGGCAAACCCATTGATCACGGCGTCGATGTCGTCCTCGTCCATTGCCTTGGTACTGAAATGGCTCGATGGCTCAGGCATCTGTGTCGGCGCCCACAGGATATGCGGCGGCTGCTCCAGTGAAGTATGGCCGCCGTGCGTGAGTTGGCTGAAGATTTTAGCGCCGTGAGCATGAACGGCTTCAGTAATGTTGCGCAGCAAAGGTATGGCGGCAGGGTCCCAGGCATTGATAAATCTGCGGGACATCTTACCCGATGGGTGGATGGCTTGGCTCTCGAGGATGATTAAAGCGACACCGCCGCGGGCGCGCTCCTCGTGATAGGCAACATGGCCATCCGAGGGCATCCCATCGAGAGTGCCCAAGGCGGTAAAGTGGGGCTGAAAGACAAAACGATTGCGAAGCTCAACGTCGCGGATCCGGAAGGGGCTGAATAGATTCGGATACTTCATTTCTTGTCTTATCGGGAGAACCTCTTGTTGCCAGCGGGTTAGTCTATGCCGTCGGCAGACAACTGCGGACGTACTCGGCCGAGGCGCGCATCTGGGAGGAGATGTAGTCCAGCGCCCAGCCGGCGGTGCCGTGGCACTTCAGGCTCGCAACGCCCTCGTAGCCGCTGGCGGCAAGGTCGTGGAGCAACACTCGCCAGTCGAGGACGCCATCGGGTCGAGGTATCTGCAACTCGCCTGGGCCGAAGTCGAGGCCGTCCTTTCCGCGCTGGTAAGCGGGGTCGATGTCCCACACGTAGTAGTAGAAGAGCTTCCTGCGTTCCATCAGGAAGCGCACGACGTCGCCGATGGTCTCCTGCTCCACCCATAGATGAGGCGGCGCTACGCAGACGCCGAGATAAGGTGAGTCGATGTCGGTGACGAGCCGCTTGATCTGCGCGAGCGTGTCGACCCCTTCGTCCCAACGATCTTCCTCGTGCCCGCCGCTCTCGAAGTCGGCCGTGAAGGGCACGGTCAGATGGTTCTCGACGGCGATTTTCACACCCGTTTCTTCACAGGTCTCCAGGAGAGGCGGCAGGAATTGCGAGACGAAATTGGGGTAGTGCGCCTCGCAGTCGAAAATGACATACGGGATCTCGAGCGCGGCCGCCATGAGAATGCGCTGGCGCATCTCCTCCTGGGTCTTGCCGTACATGGTCAGCCCTGTCGGGGTGATGCCGTATTTCTTCAATGTCTGCTTAATGGCCCCTATGTCATCCCCGGGATTGACGTGGTGCGCCAGAGGTGGCGCCGAGGTCCACAAATTGACATGCGTAAAGCCCATATCCGCGAGTTCCCGCAGGGACTCGTCCAAGGAGTAGTCGTGGTAGGGGACGATTTCCGCTCCTAATGTGTACATCTGGTTTTTTCCTTTTTCCCGGACGCGCCGCATGAGTTCCTGGCTGAGTAGGTTACCGGCATCATTCACTATCCGAGTCGACCATGGCCGAGTCACCTGACGGGCCATGCCTGATGAATTCCACTTTGTCCAGATAAAGGACCTGGGGTTGTAATCCGACATCGAACTCCAACCGTACATTCAATGCATCCGTTGTAGTGTGCGTGTAGAACAAGTCGTATGTTGTTTTAATTGTTTCTATGATAATTTCAGAACTATCGTAAAACACTTCCCCCCTGTGTACATCCTTAAGCAGTACCTTTATTCTGCCTTTTTCAACATTGCTCCGTCCATCGGAACTTCTGGCAATAAAGCTTATCCTGTAGGTTTGGCCTTCGATGAGATGGAGCAATGTTCTGCCGGGAGCCACCCATACCTTATCCTCAGGGTTGGTAACAAATGTTTGCAGGTAAAACTGCCCCCCATTCGGGAGTTGAGGGACGGTCAGTTTCAACATGGTACTACCGCTGAAGGCGCCTCCCCGGAGGTAATTTCTGGTAATTTCGTTCGTGGTAAAACGCCACCCGTCATCCGAAAAAAATTCGCCGTTAATCACCTGATCGATATGGGGCCATACAGTTGGCGCATCCAGGCCGGTCAGCCTGGGCGTTACAATGGGGTGCCACCCCAACTCGGAATTGAATATGCCGAATGACCTCTGGTTGTGCATAATTCCCGTATACCACATACTGCCGATGTCGCGGGTATTGAAGAGGTCGAAATGATGATCCAGCCATCTTTCCACATCACCACTATTATCGCGGGCCGGAAATAGCCAGCAGCCCCATTCGGTCGTGATGATCGGTTTGTCGACACCAATACGCTCTCTCCATTCCACCGCATACATTATTTGATTTGTAATGGGATCCTTCCATCTCGATTCATTATTTCCGAGACGCTGCGTCCAAAAGGCAAAATTCAACCCATCTTCGTGCCTGGGAGCATAAAAATGAATGGCAACACCGGTATTGGGATCGTCGTAAAATCCCTTGCCTCCATCAAAGGTATAGGTCAGGTGGTCTTCGGTGACGTAGGGATCTAAAAACTCGGAATCATTATAACCGGGCACACCCATAAGGATCGGACGGTCGGGGTCTTCATCCCGTATTGCCTGTGCAGCGGCATTATAGATCCGCATTACGTTGGCATGGCTGCTGGCGCTCGTAAACTCGATTCCTCTGGGTTCGTTGAGAATTTCAATAACGAGATCACTGGGATAGTCTTTCCAGCGTCTAGCCAGGTCTCCCCATTTCTGTGCGATTTGTCGCTCACCCAGGGATACATTTCCAGCCCAGGACCTCAATCCCCACATACAGACCACGATGGCCAGATTGTTGTCCAAGGCATCGATTATCTGTTGTTCGGTTTCCCTGACATTGGCGAAATAAGGCATGAATATACGAACCGATTCGAATCCCGCTTCAGCTATGGCCTGCATTTGAGAGGCATTGTGTTGAATCTTGAACCATGCTCCGCTGCTGGGACGGGACACATCAAGGTTTACGCCTTTATGCAGCTTGCGAAATACCGCTGCATATTCACTGCCGCGTGGCTCCCGTTCGACTTCGACCCGGAAAAAATGGGCTGAACCACCCGTCAACTGATAGGTCCACTCCCGCACCGTTCCGATGGGCGAATCGAAATCCAAATTGCTGGACCTGAAGAGGCCGTTGGAATAATAGGCGGCATCCGACAACACAGCACGATTCCAATCCATCAAATTCTCGCTCCAACCCAAAAACACTCGTGTGGTTTCGGGGCTTATAAGCTCCCGGACTTTCAGCTCCATCAAATGGGCATCAATTTGGATCACTTTGTCTCGCACACCGGGATCTCCTCCAGTGGCATATTCCAGTTGTGCGCTCAGCCCATCACCATCGAGGTCCAGAATGGCGTCGGTAGGATCGGAAGGATCCATTTCCCACAGGGTTTCAACCGCATCGGGTACCAGGTCGTTATCTAAATCCGAAGGTGATTGTCCTGACAAAACGAATACGGACAAAAAGAAACAACAGAATAAAGTAACTGGACGAGCCTGGAATCGCATAACCAAAATTCCTCGCCGCGGGTTTAATCCAAAGATGGTACGGGTGGATCTTCGACACCTGTGAGCACATCCAGCGCGACCTGGTTCCATCCGTTTTGGGTATGAAGGATCGTAAAATTCCAATCATCATTGAAACCCACACTGTAATACATACTACCGATTTCGAAGGACACGCAAGTATCATAAATGAACTGGAGATAGGTTCGGAAGTCATTGTCCGAATGCAAAGGTGGTGCAAAAGCGCCCCATTCTGTCAGGACCACGCGTTTGCCGTAGGTCTGTGACCAATCCCGCGGAAATTCCAGGGCTTCCGTCACTTCATCCTGCCATCCAGGGATGTTCTGTAAAGAAACCGTATTGTGGGAAAAACTGTACGGATAATACATATGGACGATACCCAAGAGATTCGTGTCCTCTTCAAATCCAGTTCCATCTTTCAATTCATATGTCAGGTGTTCCGGTGTAACGTATTGGGCCAATTCTTCCGCCTCGTTCAATGCAGGACCGCTGAGTCCAAGAATTCGGTCCTCGTCTATCGCTCGGATGGCAGGAATGACCGCGTTAATGTATTGGATAGCTTTTTCATCCGTGAGGCCATTGGGCCATTGTATGCCAGATGGTTCGTTCAGGAGTTCAAAAATCAGTTCCTTTGGATAATCTTTAAAGCACTCAGCAAAATTTTCCCACAATTGGACAAACTCCTGCATTCCCGGGTCCGGATCAGATATCCAGGCGGCTTTCCCCCACATGCAAAGAACAATCGTAAGATCCCTTTCCAATGCATCCTCTACGATATCTTTGTATAACTCAGGGGAGGCCCATGAGCTGAAGAACATGCGAACGCTTCTAAATCCAGCTGCTTTACAGGCATCGAAATAGGCCGGCTTATACGTGTTCTTTCCGGCAATAGGACCTCCAGGTGGGGCGAGATCAACATTGATACCTTTTGCAAGCTTGCCAAAAATAGTCTCAGATTCGCTGTCCCAATACTTTGCCGTTGCGGTTAGGTCATGGGGTGGCATAACGAAGGAAGTCACTGCATCGGTAACTTTCACGCCATAGGGATTAGAAGGATTAAATTGCCAACGATTGAAGATCGACCCCCCAGGAGTCACATTGGCATCGATCTGCACGGTCGTGCCGCCCGTATACTCCTTGACAATGGTACCACTTTCATTGATGACCGTGAGGCTCTGAGGTTGTCCAGGCACGTAATGAGCGATTGCTATCACATCATGTGCAAGCATATTAAAATTGGTGGTGATGCTGTTCGAATCCACATCAGGTGGTACGGAAGGAGTAAACTCCCACCTCTCAAAAACTTCACCTTCAGGAGGTGGATTGGCATCAATTTGCACAGACTCACCCGCAGCATGTTCAAATATACCGCTGTTGCTGTTCCGGATAACAGTTAAGCTATGAGGTGGCTGCAGCCCTAAGCTTACATTATCAATTGTAACATTCGCATCGGTCGTCCCCACGTTGAAATCGAGGCGAGCGTTTCTATCCCTGATTGAAGAAGTGAAAGTGTAGCTGAAATCGGACATCTCGGTAGTTAACGCGACATCTTGTCTAAATATGTGTCTGAAAAAGGGGGGTCCGGTATTCAGGTAAACATCCATATTTCGAGGAGCTTCCGCTTTGGCGCTAAAGCGCAACCTGTATTCAGCGCCTTCTTCGATATCCAATCCATCCTGAACCAATTGAGGTTCCCATGCATTTGCGCCTACGGAGGAAAGCGAAATGACTGCTTCTCCGTTCGTGACCTCATAACTGCCTGAAGCGGTATTTTCTAAGAACACCCATGAACTGGTCCCCTGACCGAAATCACCATTCACGATAAGGTCGTCCTCACCAAACCCGGAAACGGAATCAACCTCGACCCTAAAAAAGTTACTTCCGCTATTCGCTCTCAAAAAATAGGTCCACTCCCTCACCATCCCGAGGGGTGAATCCCAATCCGACAAGAAAGAACGCACTATGTTATCGGCTGATGATCTGGCATCACTCAAAGCGCCTCGTTCCCACTCAATCAGGTTATCGCTCCAACCCAGTTGGATGCTGGCGGTTTTGGGGTTCAATAATTCACGCACTTTCAACCGATTCGAATTGTGATCAATCTGAATCACTTTGTCATACACTGCGGGATCTCCCCCGGTAGCATATTCCAGTTGTGCGCTCAGCCCATCGCCATCGAGGTCCAGAATGGCGTCGGCAGGATCCAAAGGATTCATAGCCCAAAGCATTTCAACTCCATCAGGCAGCAAGTCATTGTCGTCATCACTATCAATGATGTCAGATATCCCGTCTTCGTCGAAATCCGTTGGCGATTGTCCTGATAAATCGGATACGGACAAGGACAGGAAACAAAAGAATACAAGCGGGATTTCAATTGATTTCATTTTCATGGGATGGATAGAATTCCTGAGGGGATTTCCTTATGGATCGGATAAGGGAGAGTTGCCAAAAATCTGTTTGCCTTCGCTGAGGCAGGATTAGCCTTTCCTATTTACATACAAAAAGTAGGCGCCAATGATTCTCTCCCCGTCCGCATCGTCAAAATAGGTCAGGATCGAGGTTTCTCCAGCATCCAGTTCAAATGTGAAGCGTGCGGATTTATCATGTTTGGTTACAGGAGCCGACTGTTCCTCGTCTCCGACCATAATCCTTGCAGATGCGATTGGAAGGGCCACTCCAGGAGGAAGAACGCCGTCAAAAACTCTGGTCTCAGATATCGAATCGTTCAATCCGTAGCCCGATTCAATTGGCCAGCGCCTCAACTCGAAATCGTAGAGACCGGGCCGATCGACGACCACATGCCAATAGCCACTTTTTTCTGAACCGGCTCTGACTTGTTTCTGCATATCGATAAACACGTTATACCAATCGCAGGCCGTCAGCATCATCGGGTTTTCCTTGGGTGAACCAATGACGATCCGGTGAATTCGGTTCGCATCGTCCTCGATATCGTCCCACCAATTATCCAGATGGTTCCTCATGGCCTCGACCACCTCAGGGTACTGTGAAGCAACATCCGTGTCCTGGCTTGGATCTTTTGACACGTCGTACAATCTTTCGTTATTCAGGAATCTCCACTTTTTCCACAGGACCGCAGCGTTATTCTTTTTGGGAACGGCTCTATTATCCGGATTATCCTGATCCGGGAAAAAGACCGTATTATTTGTTCTTGTGTAATTGATAACCAACATGCGGTCCTCGAGCGCTTCGATTTCTCCCTTAATGAGTGGCAGAAGGTCTACGCCATCAAGATCGCTCAAGGGCTCCTCAACACCGATCAAAGAGGATAAGGTCGGCAGGATATCCTGCGCATGGCAAAGTTCGTCAATTACACTGGGCTCACCGATGATTTTTTCAGGACCATGGATAAACAGAGGCACACGGTGACCCCCTTCCCATAATTCCTGCTTTCCGCCGATCATGCCCGCATTGTAGTAATGGCGACCAAACGAGCTACCGTTGTCCGTGAAGAAGATAACGATGGTATTTTCCAGCAAATCGTCCGATTCGAGGTACTGCATCAGCTTGCCCACGTTCTCATCGATGTTGAGGGCCATGGCGAGGAAGGTGACCAGGGCCTCCTTGTTATCATCGCCGTAGTAAGGGTTCATATTCACATCGACCATCTTCTTGAGAATGGCCGGCTTCGCCTCAAGCGCCTCTCTGGCAGGTCCCCGGTATTTGTCGGGCACATACGGAGGCCAATGAGCGGCATTCAACGGGATAAAGGTAAAGAAGGGCTCGGACGCATCCACCTGTTTTTTCATCCAGTTGATGGCTTCATCGAAGAACACATCGGTGCAGTAGCCGTGGAAGCGTTCCCGCATGCCATTGCGAAGGTAAAAGTCATCAAAATAGTCGTTGTCCCAAAAATCGGCAACGCTGTTGACGTGGGAGGAAGGGAACCAGATGGCCTCGTCAAATCCCCGGTCCTCAGGTCGATAAGGATAGTTGTCACCCAGGTGCCATTTGCCAAAAAGTCCGGTTGCGTAGCCCTCTTCCTTGAACACATCCGCCATCGTCTTAAGGGAAGCATCCATCAGGCTTCGGCCGCTACTGACATTCATGGCGCCGTTTTGCATGGCGTCCAGACCCGTCATGAGTTGTGACCGGGTTGGCGTGCACATGGGGGCGACGTGAAAGTCGGTGAACCGAATACCCCCATGTCCCAGCGCGTCGATGTTGGGCGTCTTGATGACCGGATTCCCGTTGATAGAGAAATCCCCGTAGCCCTGGTCATCGGTCAGGACCATGATGACGTTGGGCGCCTTAGCCAGCAGATTCAGGGGAGCAATGAATGCCACTGCTACGGCGGCGAGGGAAGCGCCTATGTGCCTATTGAAATCTCTGTGCCTTTGTGCCTTTGTGCCTTTGTGCCTTTGTGCCTCATCTACTTCCTCTCTTCAAATTATTGAGTTTCATTCACATCGACAAAGCTCGACTTATAATCGATGCGATAATTTTGGGTTTTGAACGGGTCGAAATTGGGATTGGGAGATGGTCGGTTGGCGCCTACCTCTTTCCTCCAGTGGTGAAGCTTTTTGCGCATTGACTGTACCCGATCGGGATGAGCGTCAGCCAGGTCGTGATGCTCACCGATGTCGTTTTTCAAATTATACAAACCGACCCGGCTCTCCTCGTAGTATTCGATCAATTTCCAATCGCCCGACCGGATAGCAGAGCTCGGTTCCCAACCACCTTCATAGTGAGGATAATGCCAGAACAGGTCCTCTCTCTCCAGTGATGAGTCGCCCTGGAGCAACCCGGCAAAGCTGATACCATCCAGGTGCTTGTCGGGGACCAGAGGAACACCTGCCAATTCGAGTATGGTAGGATAGAAATCCGTGCTCGTAACGGGCGCTTGCGATACGCTTCCGGCTTCCACACGGCCCGGCCAGCTCACAATGAGCGGAACACGGATCCCACCCTCGAACAGAAAACACTTGCCCGCTCGCAGAGGCGCGTTGGAAGTCACTTCGCTGGCCCCTCCATTGTCCGAGAGAAAAAAGACAACGGTGTTCTTATCCAGGCCGGTGCTTCCAAGAGCGGCGAGAACATCTCCTACGGCCAGGTCCATGGACTCGATCATCGCTGCAAATACGGGATTGTTTTGCTTTTTCTTAAATTTGATAAAGCGCTCCTGCCGCCATTCGTCGGCGGGCTTATCCTTCTTCTCGTACTTTTCCCTCAAGTCCGGCCGCGCGATCCAAGGACTGTGAACGGAGTAAAAAGAGAGGTAGGCGAAAAAAGGCCGGTCGTGATCCCGTTTTAGAAACTTGATAGTCTCCTTGGCCAGCCGGTCCGGAAGGTGTTCCCCGTCGGGGCCATCTTCCAGACGTGGATTGCCGTAAGGGGAAAAATACATTTTACCACCAATGGGGGCGCCCCAGGCGCAGGCGCCGATATTGGTTTCGAAACCCTGGTTTTCCGGCCAATAGGCCTCATCCTTTCCCAAATGCCATTTCCCAAAAATAACCGTCTCGTAGCCGGCCCCCTGCAAGGTCTCCGCCAGGGTCACTTCCTTCAGCGGCATTGCTTCACTGTAAGTTGCGCTCCGGAGGATCGTATTCCATTTATATTCCTCCGGTTGGGGAGCCCCAATCCAGTTCGTCATATGTAACCTGGCGGGGTGTTTGCCGGTCATGATGCTGGCGCGAGTCGGGCTGCACATCGGAGATGCGACATATCCATCGGTAAAGCGCATACCTCTACTGGCCAACCCATCGATGCTCGGCGTTTCATAGAACGTGCTTCCATTCACACCTATGTCAGCCCAGCCAAGGTCATCCACCAGGATAAATAGAAAGTTTGGACGTTCGCTTGCGGCGGCCAATGTGGTAATTCCCGCCAACACGGATAGGATGATCCGTTTGATCCTTCTACTCATTTTAACGAAACTCATTTTGCAAAATGGTTTACTCCCCCTCATTCCTTCTCCCAATGGGAGAGGGTCAGGGTCAGGGTGACGCAGCCATAACGTGCTCGACCAGGGAGTCCATGGCTACAGTGGCCAAGCTGATTGCCGTATCGCAGCAACCATAGTAGATATACAGCAACTCGCCGACCTCCAGGGCTGCTGTTGGAAAAATAACATTCGGGATATAGTGCCCGACCTTTTCATAGTAATGTTCCGGTTCCATGAGTGGAACTGCGCATCGGGCGATCACTTTTGTCGGATCATCCATATTCAACATCATTGCGCTCATGCGGTAGCACACTCTGTTGAGTTCCAGAATCTCATTCTCAACTCCATGATAGGTGGTCAACCAACCCTGGTCAGTTCTGATGGGTGGAGTGGATCCACCAATACGATTTCCTTCCCATTCATACGCGGGCAGGATAACCGTCTGCGGTTCGGACCAAGTCTTCAGATCGTCCGAGTAACTGATCTTGATTCCAGGACTTTCATTAAATTTGACCTGGGTGTCCACAAATCCGCTGGGACGACGCAGCAAAGCGTATTGGCCGTTAATTTTTTCCGGGAAGAGGATGTTGTTTCGATCATCAATCTCCCCTTGGGTTACCCAACCGACAAATTCCCAATCGACCATATCTTTCGAGCGGAGGATCCCGGAGCGGCTCTGGTTGTCCTTGGTTTCGCCGCTGAAACCGGGATATTCATGCTGGAATGAATTCGGCACACCCACACCGGTGGTGTTCGTATCGTATGAATACGGCCGGAATGCGAAAGTCATCAGGTAATCGTCGTCAATTTTCACGATTCGCGGATCCTGGACGCTGCCATACTTGAATCCCACCATCTCCCCGGTGATCACCGGCTCGTCAAATTTGTGCTCCCAGTGAATACCATCCTCACTTTCCAACATCCCGAGGAAACATTGGAATGGATGCAAACTACCGGCTGCCCGTTCAAACATGGTAAACTTGCCGTCTTCGTAGTAGACAGCTGGATTCATGGTTGCCACCATCCGCCAGGGTAACCCCCCGGGAGCGACCACTGGATTCTCACTACATCTTTCAATCTTCAATTTCATCAAATAGTTCCTTATTTCTCCGTGCTCATTCATGCCTGTCTGCGTGCACCGCACAGGCAGGTAATCCGCAGTTTTTGTGAACTTTTTTCTTTTCCTGGCCCAACTCTAAAACCTCTGTGTCCTCTGTGGTTAAAATCCTACTTGTCACCTTCCACGCTGTATGCGTAGTTCATTGGGACGGGTGGTTTGAAATCCGAATCCACAGCGACAAATCCTCCCGTCTGCATCGACTCCAAGAGTGCAGTAACAACATCGATCACATGCGCGGCCTGGGTGGGGCTCGATCGGTTTGGCCGTCTCTCGATTATTGCCGCCGCCATATCTTGAACGCCTCGGGAAAATTCCGTATTCTTTTCAGCCCCCATGCCCGTGTGGATTACCTTCCGGTAGGGCTCTCCGTATTCTCCAAATTCGACCGGCGCGTGGAAATTCTGGAAATCTCCCAACTTGAGCCGCCCTTTGTCCCCGTGAAACTCGAGAGACCCGCCCTGATAAGACAACTTGGCGTAGAAGTTTGCCGACAAGCGACACGTCACCCCGCTGGCCATCTCAAGGATTCCCATGTAATAGTCGGGCGTAATTATGGAAAAGGATTCACCGTTCATGGTCGCGTGATCCTTCTTGAGGATCTTGCCGTAACCCAGCACACGCCGGACCGGGCCAAAGTATGCGGTCATCAAAGTCAGTGGATATACGCCCACATCCCAAAGTACCCCTAAATCATAGAATGGCTGTGGATTGGGATGCCATGCCTCAATAAATCCATGGTTGACCTCTGCGTAGGCAAGCCTGACGGCGCCCAGCTTTCCGCTTTCAATGAGGCTCCATGCCGCATCCTGGGCTTCACCCATATAAGTGATAGGAGAACTACTGAGACGAAGCCCTTTCTCCTCCGCCAACTCGACCAGGCCCCATGCCTCTTCGCTGGTCATTGAAATGGGCTTTTCCGTATGCACGTGCTTCCCCGCCTCAAGGCATTTTCGGATCACTTCCGCGTGGGCGCTATGGATCGTCAGATTAACAACCATTCCAACATCGGGATCGTCAAGAATCTCATCCAGGTTGTCATACACCTTGCCGCCATACTCTTGGACACACTCTTGTGCGCGGTTAATATCCAGATCGGAAAATCCCAGAAGCTTCACCTCCGGATATTTCAACATATTCTCGGCATAGCTTGTCGAAACGTTTCCGCATCCGACTATAGCGGCGCCAACCTGTGTTTTTTTTGGGTTCAATTCAATTCCACCTTCTTCCTCTCAGCGCCTCGGTACCTCAGCATTTCAGAAACTCTCATTCCACTCGTGATTGTGATCCTGATCTCTCACCCTGATTCCCGGATCCTGGATTCTGGTTTGTAATTCGTGCCTTTTCCTTCCTGATTTCTAAATTAACTTTCTCCCTCCGTGCTCATCCGTATAATTGGTATATTTCGCGGATTTTGTGCATTTTGCGCTTTCCCTGGTCAATTCCTAATTCTTCCCTCCAAGTACCTCGGTACCTCAGAAACTCAGAATCTCTATTCAATTCATCATGAAAAAACCATATCTATTTTTGGCAATCCGATCCCTGACCCCTTTGTGTCTTTGTGCCTCTGTGCTTTTGTGCCTCAATCTTGCGACGCACGGCATCGCAGATGAACGACCCAATATCCTCTTCATATTTACCGACGACCAAAGCTCACGAACCATCAGCAGCTATCCGGAATCCTACGAGTGGTCACATACCCCGAACATAGATCGTCTGGCGGATTCGGGAATCCGCTTTGAACACGCCTACATGGGCACCTGGTGCATGCCGGCCCGGGCAACCATGCTTACGGGACTGCAACAGCACGATATCCCCAGTGTGCGGATGTCAGGACCGTATCCGGGCGCTGAATATGATCCCGAGGAACTTGAGTTCTGGCCCAAGTACTTTCGGAAGAATGGATATTCCACCGGGCACATTGGCAAGTGGCACCTTACCGATGACACCGGTTTTGGAAGAGACTGGGATTACCAGTACGCCTGGTTGCGGCCCGTCCCCAAACCAGGCAATTATCGCGAATACTATGTCCACCAGACCATCCTGGAGAATGGCAGGAAAATAGGACCTGTGGATGCCTATGCCACGGACAATTATACGGATCGGGCCATTGAGTTCATCAAGGGAGACCACCGCAAACCCGACCAACCATGGTATCTCTGGCTTTGCTATACAGCCGTTCATGGGCCCTGGATCCCGGCAGACCGGCATCTGGACGAATATGAAGGCGTGGAAATCCCGCAACCGGCAGACCTCTATCCACCCAGGCCGGGGAAACCGGAATATGCTTCTCAACGTGCTGATTTCAAACCGGATGAACACGGCGTTCCCCACTATGCCGGACATTATGGAGTTGACCAGCAGACCGGAGACACCCTCTACAATGGAACGCGGCGGTATCACCAATCGGTCATCAGCATCGACGAGAACGTAGGTCGTTTGATGCGCACCCTCAAATCGGCCGGGCAGTTGGAAAATACCCTTGTCGTATATGCATCAGACCAGGGTCACGCCTGGGGACAACACGGCTTCCTGCAAAAGCTGGCCCCATATGCGGCAAACATTCGCGTCCCCTTCATCGTTTCCATGCCGGGAACCGTCGCTTCGGGCCAAGTCTGCACCTCGCCCATCGGTGGAATCGACCTCGTTCCAACGTTTTTCAAGTTCGCCGGAATGGAAGCCCCCTGGGAGTTTCAAGGACGCGACCTCACCCCCCTCTTCAAACGACCTCAAAGGCCCTGGGACCATCCGGTGTTCCTGACGTTTACGGCACGGTCGTATCGTCCGGATACAGGCACAATTCCCACAATCGACCAAGTTCCCAATGGCATTCCCTGGTATGGGTTTGTCATCAAGGATCGCTTCAAATTCATTCAATCCTGGATCGAAGATGAAATTCCCGAGTTATACCACATCGACAACGACCCGCATGAACTGAACAACTTGGCCCTGCTCCCACAGTACCGCCACATCGTTGAAAAACAGCATGGCCTCCTCAAAACGGAACTCAAAAGGACCAACGCCCGGTTTTTGGATTCCCTTCCTGAGATGCGTGGATTTTAGGTCAAAAGGCACAAAGGCACAAAGGCACAAAGGCACAAAGGCACAAAGGCACAAAGGCACAAAGGCACAAAGGCACAAAGGCACAAAGGCACAAAGGCACCCGAAATCTTAACGAACTTGGCGATCTTTTCGAGAGCTAATCCAGTAGAAAGTTTTAACCACGGATTTCACGGATGACCACGGATGAAGCGCCCAAGGGCGCGAATTAGGAATTAGCCCGCATTTCTCACAAATTTCTGAGTTTCTGCTCTGAGGCGCCCATCAGCGGGGCCCGGAACAACTCGGCGGCTTCCAGCTAAAATTTTTCTCTCATTTTTCTCTCAGATTGGCCAAAACGATGCCGCTCAAAGCCCATTTCGCATCCCGTTTTTGTCAGCGGCAAAAATCCTCCATGGCCCCTCTCATTGGGGGATCAGATCCAACCGCCAGCACTGCACAAGAGAGTTATTTTAGGTGAACCCATCAGCCTGTAAGTTGGCGTGGGCCTTGGCAAAGTCCTGCCAATAGGGGTAAGAGCTAGCCAACTCAAAATGGATGCGCCGGCAACTGATGCGCACACGCGCCGCGATCTTGAACAGCTTCAAGCGTATCTGGCCAATCGTGGCGCGGGCCCACTGGGTGCCTTTGAGCACCTCGGCCTGCAGCCTGGAGAGTATCAGGTGGGCAAAACTCGAAAACCACAATCGCAACTGGTTGGAAGCTTTGAAGTGCGTGCTGGTGCGATCGGCAAACAGGTCGAGTTGTTGCTCCTTGATGCGGTTCTCCATGTCCCCTCGGGCACAGTAAAACTGCTCGTAGAGGCGCCTCGCCGCAAAGCGCTCGGGAGCATCTCCGGCGAAACCTTCCGCCGGCAAGTTGGTCACCACAAAACGCGGATTTTTCCCTTTGGCCAACATCTCAGCTTTGCCCACCACCCGCCGAAATCGACTCCAGCTTTTTGTCGTGCGGTAGCCAAACTCGATAAACTGCCGATACGGCAAAGCGCTTTGCCCGGCTTCAATTTCCTGGAGCATCTCTTCGAAGGTATTCTTCATCAGCTCTTTAAGCGTCGGGTTCTTGGCCAATCCGAAGCAATAATACAGCTTCTCTTTCTCACAAAAGTTCATGATCGCATCGCGGGCAAATCCACTGTCTGCACGCACAATTATGCGCATCTTTTTGCCAAAACGCCGCCGGACCTCCGGCACGATCTTAGCCAGCGCCTCTTCGGTGCCATCGCTGCCGTCGCGTTTGCAGTCTCTCAACTGCGCCCACAAAGGAATGTTGTCGCAAAAACAATACAGCGGCATGTAGCAGTAGCTTTTATAGTAGCCATGAAAATAGGCTCCCTCCTGTTGGCCATGCAACGGATCATCGGTGGCATCGAAGTCCAACACGATCTCCTTGCTTTGGGGAGGGATCGCCTTGAGCCCTTCGCTTATGAGCAAGGCTTCAATACTCTCGGCATTGGCCAAAATTTTATAGTAACGTCCATCGCCTCCGCAGGCTCCCAACTCCAAGCGATTAAGGGTGGCATGCGCGGCCAGAGCTTTGCCGCGGTCCGCTTTACGGATGCGTTTCTCACCGGTGATATCAGTCTTGCCCGCCAACAAGGCATGCACCGGGTCCAGGCGCAGGCGGTCGTGGTCATTGATATCCTCATAACCCAGGATAATCCCGTTGATGCGCTGGGCCAACAACTCCTCCGGACGGTGTTCGACAAACCCTTGATTACGCAAATCCACAAAGCAACGGGACAACTTTCTGAGGATGCGGTGGCGCCGTTCCATTTCACGCAGAATGAGCGCTCCACCCTCACTACTGAGATAGCCCCCTTTGAAATCCACCGTCACTTTTCGGCTGTTTAAGCCTTGAAATTGGAAAACCTTTTGGCTACAGTGTGTCATTGTCCTGGTTGTTGTTGGTGTTTATGTAACTTTCTTAAAATCAACAACTTAACATCTGCAACAACCTAGGACAACTCTTTTTTGTGAGTTTTTCGGGTTAGGAATGGGGAGGGATTAACCACAAAAAGCACAAAAGACTCAAAAGGAGAGGTGGGAGGATTTGACTCTCGCAGAGAGCGCAAGAAACGCAAAGAGGGAAGAATAACGGAGGGCGGACATTCCTGTCCGCCATTTCAATTCATAGCACAAACGGCAAATACGCAGACAAGGAATGGAAGCGCGCAAAGGCACGCCAATTAGGAATTAGGAGGGAGAAAGGCACAGAGGCACAGGGGCACAAAGGCACAAAGGGGAGAGGGAAGGCAGGGGGAATCAGGAATTGAATAGAGTTTCTGAGGTGCCGAGGTGCTGAGGAAGGACTCTCGCCAAGAACGCAAAGAAACGCAAAGAGGGGGAGGGAAAAACCACGGATTTAACGGATAACCATTGGTGCATGCCCTAAACGATTTCCCATCACTCCCCCCTTGAGGGGAGTCGGCAAGACAAGGGCGTCAGCCCGCAGTCGCGCCGGTGGGGGGAATTAGGAATTATAATTTGACTCTCGCAAAGACGCCAAGAACGCCAAGGTCAGAAACCAGGAATTTTGCGTCCTTTGCGCTCTTTTGTGGCTATTTTTCCTTATCCGTGCGCATATCCCCATCATCTGGCTTTTACGCCAACGGGGTTGAACTCCGGAGCCCAGCGTCGCACGGCACAGCGCGACACTGGGCTTTGGAGTGGAACTGCTTTGCAGTTCTTTGAAGTGTGGCCTCCTTTATTGTGCTTTGCAGTTCTTTGTAGTCGCGGTCCCACGAGACAGCCTCACCGCAATTGCGGCGTAAAGCCGCTTGTATGTCTAACGTGGTATTCATGGAAGAGGTAGCCCATGCGAGAACTCATTTAAGAGGCGTCGCAGCATGGGCGGCAAGTAGTCCTCGTATTACGACTGCCCTTGAGTTGAACTACGAGGGCCAGGTTTCCATCGTGCTCTGCAGAGTTACGATGGAAAGGCGTGGAAGAGCCCGTAAGCCGCAGGGTCTTGAACCCGAGTTAGGAGTAAGGACCTTCCATGCCATCCTGGCTTATCTCGATGAGCTACAAGAGCCTCGAGCTCGTATTAACAAGCAAGAGAAAGTCATGATCCAAATGAAAGATAAAGTCAAATATCTCGGCGTAGATTGCGCCAAAGCAACCTTCGATAGTAACCTGGAGGACAGTTCCATGACCCAGTCATGGGAAAATACCCCTGAAGGAGTGGACTCCTTCATCACCTGGATTAAAAAACACTGCGGCAAGGTGATGGTGATAGTCGAATCGACTGGAGGCTACGAGCGGTTGCTGCTGCGAAGCCTCTACAAAAAAAACATTGCGGTGGCCAGAGTGGATGCACTGAGAGCGCGTCGCTTTGCCCAGTCAGAAGGTCTGCGCTGCAAGACCGATCCCATTGATGCGGAGATGCTAACGCGATTCGGCCGAGAAAAGAACCCTGCCTTATGGCAACCCCCGGCCCGTAGTGTTGAAGTGTTGCGGCAATTGGTCTCACGCCGCCGCCAGATATCGGATATGATCAAGCAGGAGAAAACACGACTGGAACACGCTGAAGGATTTTCGCGCAAAGATATCCTCAGCATGATCGCCATCCTTGAGAAAAGAGAATGCAGAATCGAACAACACATCGAAGCGCATCTCCAAACCGATGAGCAACTCTATGAACGCTATCAGAAACTCATGGCACCCAAAGGCATCGGTCCGGTAACCGCCTATACCGTTCTGGCCTTCATGCCCGAACTCGATTCGATCACTGCAAAAAGAGCCTCTTCGTTGGCCGGTGTGGCACCCTATACCCAGATCAGCGGCACTTACACTGGCAAGGCCAAGACTGCGGGCGGAAGGAAAGAAATCAGAAGACCGCTTCACATGGCCGCAAAGTCCGCCATCCGCTTCAATCCCACCATCAGAGAGTTTTACCTCGGATTGAAAAAAAGGGGCAAAGAGGACAGAGTTGCTGTCGTCGCGGTCATGCACAAACTCATCACCTTGATGCACAGAATCGATAATGATCCAGAATTTATACTATCAACTTGATAAGAGCTACTCCTACAGCTGAAAACCACCATTTTTCGATCAGGATCAGTATTGAAATGGCGGACACCCTGCCTGTGCGTCACCGTACGCAGACAGGGGGAAATGTCCGCCCTCCTCTCTCTGAACTCTGCACACTGAACTCTTCTCCCTCCACTATCTGGCTGTCAGAATAAAACCCAGCCGTTTGTGTGAACGAATTAATGGGACATCACACTAGCCCTCCAGAATGGCAAAGGCGTCATGCATGGGCTCATACCCGAGGACGGATTGGGCATGTCCTATGTCCAGAAGCTTCTCACGGTTGTCCGAAAGAGCATTGAAAATTCCAAATTTCAAATCTTCAGGAGCTTCGATGGCCAGCTTCGCGAGTTGAGCGAAATCCTCGGCGCTTAGAAATACTTTCCGGGCAAATAAGCTGTCCATGGGAGGATCGGACAACTGCTTTTTTGAATCCTTTAATGGAAGCGTCCATCCCATTCGGAAGCATATGCAGGAGAGCCCGTGCCGTTCACTGTAATAGCGCCCCAGGGCTTCCCCAAAGGCCTTTGAGGCGCCATACAGGGAAGACGGGCAAACCACCTCGTCGGGAATAGGTTGTTCCCGTATCGAACCATTGGACACATTTACACTACTGGCAAATACCACCCGTTGGACACCCGACCGAAAAGCTGCTTCGAAAGCGTTGTAAGAGCCGTGAATGTTAGGCCCCACCAAATCCTCAAAGCCCGCATCCGGTTCGCGCTGACCTGCGAGGTGCACCAGGACGGATACACCCTTCAACAAATCGGTAAAGGCATCCACGTCTGTGATGTCGAGAGATGCGAATGGGAAAGGCCAATCTTCAGGCCTGTTTCTTGCGCATGTCATCAACTCATAACCGCACTCACTGAGGCTGTGGCAAAGCGGCCTTCCCACGTCCCCGGTTGCCCCGGTTATAAGGATTTTTTTCAAAATGATTTTACTTGGCGCCAACGTAACCTTCTCGAGGAGGATACGATGATAATTTCTCTTCTATCACGTCTGCCCCCAGCCCGGGTTGATCTCCAAGGACCAGATCGCCCTGGTTGAAGATATCCGCTATGGGTCGGGTGATGACCTCGTCCCGCCAGGGGGCGTCATCATAGTCAAATTCCATTGCGAACAAGTTTCTGACTGTAGCACAGAGATGGGCAGATGCCAGCGTGCAAATGGGACCGGTGCAGTTGTGTGGAGTAAATAATACATCGTGAAGCTGTGCCAGTTCAGCAACCTTCCGCCCAATTGTGATTCCGTTCCAGCCGATATCCGGCATCACGTAGTCTTGAGCATACACATGCAGGTATTCCCTGAATTGCTCCGGTCCGTAGAGGCTTTCCCCCGTACAAATAGGGGTCCGCGTAGAATCACGTATGGTCCGCAACGCCTTGGGATCCCAGGATTCCACTTCCATCCAGAGCAGTTCGTAGGGTTCCAGTGCCCGGGCCAAGCGAATCGCCCCGCCCAGCTTAAAGGTGAAGGCGGTGTCCAACGCTATTCCCACATCCTGCCCAAGGTTTTTGCGGAAGGCGCCAATAACTTTCCGGGCGACCTCCTCCACCTCAGGTGTGCATTCCCCATTGTGGGGATTAAAGAATTTGGCATATACATCCTGACCCATTTGCCCGAATTCCTCCAAGGGCAGCAAATTAGTCTTTATGTAGCGGAACCCGGCATTCCTGACCTCGTCGCACAGGTCGGCCATGTCATCCAGGGTTTTGATTTTCTTCAGGCCCAGTCGGTCGGCATTAATTATCCGCTCCAATCCGCAGTGGCTCCAGTATAAGGGAATCCGGTCCCTCACTTTTCCGCCCAGGAGTTCATACACGGGGATTCCCAGCGCTTTCGCCTTGATATCGTGCAACGCAATGTCGATCCCTGCTATTGCCTTGAAGGAAATTCCGCCAAAATGACGAATACTCATCTCAATCAGCTCGTTGGTAAGACGATTGATTTCAAACGGATTTTTTCCCACCAGAACTTTTGAGAACTCCTCAACAGTCGCCTTTACCGCGCCCGGGAATCTCCAGTCAGAACATTCCCCCCAGCCAATCAAGCCGGGTTCATCCGTCTCGACCCGGATAAATGTCCAGGGCCGAAATCCTCCATCGCATATATGAACTTTCGTATTCGTTATTTTCACTCTAGCCTTTGATTGTGTTCTTCCTGAAGCTGTCTTTTACCTCGTCTTCCAATGGAACCAGGAGAAAGGATACCGTATTCATGTAACCGATTGCATCATTGTCCCTAAACATAAACCATCAAGTAGATTCGGGCTAAATCGCAGGGTCCAGGCACCATGAACAAAAAGATCGTTTTTCAAGACACGGAAACCGTCATTTGCACGGAAGCCGATACCCCGACAATCTCCACCGCGGAAGATATCCTGATTCAAACCAGCGCCAGCATCGTCAGCGCCGGCACCGAACTTTCCATTTGGGCCGGACTGGAGTCCTGGGCTCCCCTGCCCAACACACCCGGATATGGAAGTGTCGGTAAAGTACTGGAAGTTGGAAAAGCTGTTGATTCAGTGGTTCCCGGCGACTTCATCTTCACGCACGGGCCACACCAGAAGGTTGCCTTGGCCAAAAACTATGCCCAGAAAGTTCCTCGGGGCCTCGATCCCAAAGTGGCTGTCTTTACCCGCATGGCCGCCGTCTCTATCACCGCCGTCCTGGTTTCCGATAGGAAAATCGGAGACACGGTAGCTGTATGCGGTCTCGGGCTTGTCGGTAACCTTGCAGCCCAACTCTTCGCTCTTTCAGGATGTAATGTTGTCGGCATCGATGTGAGTCCGGCACGACGCGCCATCCTGCAAAAGTGCGGTGTTGAAACGGTCCTCGATGCCAAAACCGACGTCCGCGGAGAACTCGAAGACCTGACCAGAGGTCGCGGTCTACATGCTTTTGTCGACGCCACTGGATTGCCGGGGGTTGTCGCGTCTTTCATCAGCGCCATTGCGCCCGGAGGGGAATGCATTTTACTGGGCACACCTCGGGGCGAAGTTGCGGGAGACCTTGTCCCCCTGCTCCGCTCCATTCACTTGGCCGACCGGAATATCCAGTTCAAAGGCGCCCATGAATGGCGTTTCCCACGCTATCGTTCACAGACGAAGGACAGCCAAACTTCCATTGAACAGAACAATGAAAAACTGCTGGGTCTGCTTGCTGAAGGCAAACTCGTTTCGTCCCC
The DNA here is from genome assembly GCA_965219475.1 of Opitutales bacterium. Lineage (GTDB taxonomy): Bacteria > Verrucomicrobiota > Verrucomicrobiia > Opitutales > UBA2995 > JAABVD01. The sequence continues at coordinate 434,232 of CBDCNU010000003.1, forward strand.
TCTTTTGACGCACGTCCTCAGTCCCAAGGAGGCTCCTGCTGCCTATCAGGCGCTCCGTGACCGGGATGAAAACTACCTTGGCGTAGTTATCAATTGGGATTAGAAATATCCTCAACTCACGCCCCGGCGCTCTTCCAATTCCGTCCGGATCTCGTACATCTTATCCTCAGTCAATGAGTATCGATAGATGCAGTAAAAGGCAATAGCAGCGCCTATGGTGGGGAGAATACCAAGCAACCATATGATATTGTTCATGGCGTCCTCGGGCTGGTTAATTCCCAGATCGATATCAAATCCGGATAATTCGACGATAACACCGGTCGTAAGCAATGCAAAAGCGAGGGCGAGTTTAATCACCCAGAAGTGGACAGCTCCAAACATACCCTCGCGACGCGTGCCCGTTTGCTGTTCATCGTAGTCAACCACGTCCGCAATCATCGAGGGAACAAGCACAAAGAGGCCTGCCCAGCCCATGGCGACGAGGGCGCGCGGAACGATGACCAACCAAGGCGTATCCGGGATGAAGCAAACCAGATAGGCGAGTGATCCGACAATCAGGAATAGGGGCGCCAATATACACGCCATGCGCTTGCCTATACGCTTCGATAATAACGTAATTGGGATTAGCACACATAAGGTGGAAATATGGTGCGATGCTTCAATCCATCCCACCCAAAAAGAGTATCTCGCATCATCTCCGGCACAGACAAGATACTTCAGGGGGTAGACGTAGATTGTGGCCACTGTGTTGTAGGCAAAAAGGGCAATGAAAAAGGCAACGATAAGAAAAACATATGGCTTACAGCCAAACGTGAATTTCAAGCTCTTCAAGACCGAGACACGCTCCTGCTTCTCTACGTATGTTTTAACCCTTTCCTTCAGGGTTAAGGCCGGAATCAACCCCAACACCATCATCAGCAGACCAATCCCCAAGCCAGTCATGCGGATCCCCTCCACGGAATCCGACCAGATTGAAAGGTGAATGAATGCGAGAAACCAGGGAAAGAGTATAACCCCATTCAATGAGTTCGAAAATATACGCACCCCCATCATTTTCGTACGCTCATGGAAGTCTGGTGACATCTCATACCCCATGGCATAAAGCGGTACTGAAAAGACGGTAAACGATGTATAGAACAGAATGGATGTTACTGAAAAGTAGAAGAAAAACTGCCAGTCACTTATATTTTGGGGAACAAACCAGATACTTATGAAAAAGAGACCGCAAAGGATCGCCCCAACCCCGATATAGGGGCGTCGCCGTCCGAACCGGGTGCGCGTGTTGTCCGATATTGAACCCATCAAGGGATCCGTCACCGCATCCCAAATTCGCGTGATGGCTAAAACCAGCCCGATAATCCAAGGGCTGAATCCGAGTTCAATATTGAGAATCGGTAAGGCAAAAGCGATGAGAGTCCATTGGAAGGTCATGTCGGCAAAGCTGCCGCTGCCATACAGGATTTTATCCTTTATCGGAACCCGGTCTTCCGGTGCCGTAACATGTCGTTTCTGGTCTTGGCGATCGTTCATAATTAAGCGGGGGACTGACTCGAGCGTATCACTACCTGGGAAAAGGAAGGGGTCAAGCCGGAAAAAGTTATGCCTTACAGGGTCAGTTGCCTTGTAAAAGTGTATGAAGTTCAACGGAATACAGTTTTCAAGGCCTGACCCTTTTCTTGCAGAAGGCATCACTTTGCCACGGCATGACCCCGGCTCGCACTATGCCTTATGCCCTCAATTTCCCCGCTTAACTAAGCGCCATTCAGACCTGACCCCCTTCCTTCTCTCCCAACCGGGAAATGAAATACTGTCAACTTTTGAAATCCTCTTGACCGTGCAACCGATTTTAAAAAAAATCCGCATTATACTCGAACTGTAAACATGAATGATCGCATCTCCTTGTCTGGCTTGATTTGCCGTATAACCGCACTGTTAACCCTATGTAGCGCAACAGCTTACCAAGGGTATTCCCAAGAAGCTGAAGCTGAAGCTGAAGACTCGGACGAGGAAATATACGATCTCAGCCCCTTTACGGTGAGCACCAGGGACGACCGCGGCTACCTGTCCACCAACGCCGTCTCGGGGACTTCCCTGAACACCTCCATCCGGGATCTGCCCATGGCGCTGGAGGTCATCAATCAGGAATTCATAGAGGACCTGGGGGCATTGAACATGGACGAAGCCCTGGAATATTCCGCCGGTGTGGAAACGACGGCTTTTGAACTGCCTCAATGGTCATCGGGAAATAGGATTAATTTCGACGATGCCTCCCCTTCGGGAAACGTCGGGGCCCATCAGGGAAATGTCCTGACCATACGCGGATATCGCTCACCAAACCAGCAGCGATTGGGGTTTCGTATCGGCATGCTCGTTCCCGAGTATGGTATCGTGACGGGAGGCAGCACCAACACCCTCAACATGTCCAGAATGGAAGTGGTACGTGGTCCCAATTCCCTGCTCTACGGGGTCAACATGCTGACCGGGGTGGTCAACATCGTTCCCAAAACCCCTTTGTCCGAAAAACGAAGCTCGGCAGGACTTACTGTTGGGAGCAACAACCTGATACGAGGCACTTTCGATACCACAGGGCCGATTTTGAGCGAAGATAACAATTGGGGGGAGTTGAATTATCGCGTCATGGCTTCCACCCAGACAAGTGAAGCGCTCAAGGATTTTAGTAATTTTGATGGGTCCTACTATGCAGGGCAGTTGGATTACTGGACCCCGAACAAGAAGTTCAATCTTTTCCTGGAATACCAGTTGGCCGACAATACTTCGCGCGGGATCGGCCCAAAATGGTTCACGGGGCCCCAAGCCGTCCAGTACTTTCGCAATGAATACGGCGAACCTATCATCTGGACGCGAACCTACGACCCCAACAGCGCCGACTACCAGTTGGTTGCGGAACCCGGATCGATGCCATACGAAATAAAGGACTACGGCTTCTACCAGAATATTTCGGGTCCGGACACTTGGCATAAATCCCAAGAACAGAACTTCCTGGCGCTGGCCAAGTTGAACCCATTGGAAGGATTACATTTAGAAGGGGGTGTCTATTACTCCTCGAACGAATCGGAGACCCGCAACTTGAATTTTTCGAGCAATACTCCTGGAGGGCTAGGAGCCAGCTATTTCGATCTCCGCTTTGCCGATGCCTTTCCGGAATATGATCCCAACGACGCCCTGACCCGGGAAACGGTCGATGCCATTCGTCTGAACGGCGATCCATTATCCACAACATTGCTCGATAGTTTTTTCGAAGCCGATAACCTCAGGAACCTGTCTCACGGTGGCTATGGCTTTTCCGACGTCATCGCGATCGAAGCTCCTGGAGACTCTTCCCGCTACAATCCGGCAGGCAATAGCGGCGCCGGTATCTCACGCCGCGGGGCACGCTACGCCTGGTATCAATGGCCACAGTCATCCGATTCGGCACAGGCCCGACTGCGGGCGGCCTATGACTTCGATTCGGACTTTCTCAATTCCCACCATACCTTTGTCGCGGGGGTAAACTACATTAAGGATGAAATCAGTTTTGTTCATAATCCAATGTTGAATAATGTTAGCATTCTTTACAAGGAGGCCTGGGGTGACTGGGATGGCGTCAGCTCTACCCCCTCAGATCCGCGATTTCATGTGGATAGTGTTTATTACCGCGATAGCGTTTTCAATCCGAATTCGATTCGGTTCACCCCTTTTACGGTCCTTGGTGTTGCCGGACGACCCAGTAAATTCAGGCTGGGACATGGCACGCAGTCTGATGAGGACCGGGATGGGGATGGAGTTCCGGACAGGCGACTCATCAATTGGGTAACCCGGTCGGGTCATACGGATGTCACCTTGGAATTCAATTCCGCCAATGCCCTCTATCAGGGGCGGTATTTTGACGAACGCCTCATGCTTTTTGGCGGTGTCCGCTACGATGAGTACGAGACCAGCGAAAAGGAATTGCTTCGTGTGGTCGACTGGACGGGCGCCACCGGGATTGCACCGGGGAAACCACTCACGCCCTCATCTTATCCCCTGACCACCCACATTATCGGCGATGGTTCACAGCCCTATGTCCCTATTCCGGCGCTGGATATTCCAGCCGGGGGAATTCATACGGGGACGATCAACGATGCCGTGGCGGCGGATTTTGAAACCATCCGGGAAGTGTACCCGGATGGGACGCGCGAGAGTCAGCCGAAACAAACCTTCACCACCCCGAGTTTCGGCCTTTCCTACCGGGTTATTGATCCCCTGACAATATACTATACGCATTCCGAGGGCATCTTTCCCAATGCCGGGCAAAGGGACGGCAACTATAGGGAAATCGACGCCGAGAGATCCATTAACGATGAACTTGGAATCAAGTTCGACTTGTGGGAAGGCAAGATTTCCGGGACCATTTCCGCCTTCAGATTAAAGAGAGAGAACGCCACCTATCGGTTGGGGGTAGCTCCCAATCCCGCGGGATGGTTTGGCGGCCCCGCTCACAACGGCAATGCCAATACCCAGGCATTCGATCCCGCCGTCTTTGCCGGCCGCTATGGTGTGCCTGAAGACGCCGAAGCGTTGCGAGCCTCCTGGCCCGTGAAGTGGAGCGAGACCGTTTCTTACCAAGGCCGGTTTCCTCCGGATCATATCGTCACGGTCCCCGCTGTGGTCTATGGTCTGCTCAATGTCAACCTGGAGAGAACCCTTGAGGAAAAGGGCTATACGCCGGACCAGATTCGGAGCGCCAGACATCCGGTGACCAGAGAGAGATTTACCAATGCGCCAAGTGGATACCTGGGACAGTATAATCAGGGCGCTACCGAAGGGGACTTCTTCACACGGTTCATCACGTTCGCGTATCTCTTCGATCTGGATGTCTTGGATGCGCCGCCGCATGAGGATCCAGTCGTCGAGGATTTGCGCAACGCCGTCCGCGCCGCTTTCGAAGACGCCTACGATGGGCAGGATGAGCGGCTTCCCCAGGAGGCGATGTTCACGGGATCGTTACAGCGGATTGGGCAAATTCATAACCCTACTCAATACGATGGATTACAGACCAGCGCGGCTTTCGGTAATGCTCCCTTTGTCACTTACGAGGAAGAGGGCACGGGGTTTGACGGACAGATCATTTTCAGTCCATTGAACAATTACCAGATCGTCTTCAATTTCTCCCGTGTCGAGCGCGAGATCGTCGGGAAGGGGTTCAACATGGTACGTCCCATCGACCAGTGGGGGAATGACTGGGCCACGGGATGGGACGCATGGAATTGGGCTTTCCATAGACAGAATTTCACAGACCCGAAGGATCCCACAACCTTCACCGGCGAGGGCGTAAATGGTATCGACATTTCCTTCGTGCCGCAGGACAATCTCGCTCTCTGGAATAAGTATAGCTTCACCGGTGGCGCGCTGGAAAATCTGGAAATCTTTGGGGGCGTCACCTGGGCGGATGAGGCCGTAACCTCCTCACCACTCGGGGGGCAACAGATGCGTGCCAATTACTTCCGCACTCCCCCCACCGCTGAACGATACGAGGCTGGGGCTGGATTGGGATACCGATTTGAATGGCGCGATGTCCGGTGGAATCTCCGCTTGAACATAAATAACCTGCTCGATGACACCTATGACGCGAGCTACGTTACCTACAACGAGACCGATCCGTTTACAGGGGCCCAATTTACGGAAAAGCGCCGCTGGGAACGATACTATCCGGGAACCACCTTCCGTCTAACCCTGATGGCTAACTTCTAGTGTCATTGTACAAAAAATTTTGAAATGGATTAACACCGCATCCCGATTTCATCGCGAAACGGAATGGCGAGATGCATGCTCTCCTGTGCGGCCCTGTTTTTCTCCTCTACAATGGCGACATACCGTCGTACCCACGGCCGTGGATCCTGGTGATGTTTCTCGATGACCTGAGGCTGCGGTTTGCCAAACTCCGCCAGAACTTCGGCAATTGCCAGTTCCACTTGCCAAAGACCATCTTCCCCCACCATTTCAGTCACGACCTGTGAAGTCATCTGGAATCTACGGTCGCGAGGAAGATCATCGCGTTGGAGAAGACATTCAAGGGCTGGGATGGCTGCCGCATCGCCAATTCGGCCAAGCGCCCGGACTGAAGCGAGGACGGCATCGATATCCGACTTTGGATCGTCCAGAATTCCGATCAAGGCAGGCAAAGCTGAAGCGTGGCCAATTCGCCCCAGCAACACGATCATCAACATCCAGAAGGGGGCGTAACGCCTGAGGTGCAGGTATTTCTCCGCCGTTTCAGGACGTTCCTCGATAACCCTGACGAGCTCCGGTAGAGCCGCAGGGTCGCGATGCCAAGCCAATGCAATTGCCGCCCAGATTTTCTTCTCCTCTGGTCCTTCCTCGAGGATTTCCTTGAGAAAAGCAACGGACGCGGAGCTACCGTGCGCAAGCAGCCAGACGGCGTCCTTGAAATTTTTGCTGAGAAACCGTTCTTTTGTCTCCTCCAAGGTGAGGTCCGGAAGCGGAGGTTTGGGGCGGGTGGGCTCTCCCAATGCACCCGATTTTTTCAACTCTTCCTGGACTAGTTTAACCTCCAATGTACGGGGAGAAAGACCGGATTTTGCACAGAGTGCGGCGGCTATTCCAGCCGCTTCGCCCATCCGGCGACAGTTGCGGATCACGCGTTGCTGATAATTGGCTTCATTCGTGCAAGAGGCCGAACGACAGGCCACGAGTATACCCTCTAAATCCTTGGGCAACATGCACCGATAAGGAATCTCCCCCCCGAAATGCCGTTCCCGATTTCCCAGAATCCAGACCCACAGGACGGCAAAGTCATTGTGGTTGGCAAAATCCTTGGAATGACAGTCGAACTTGGCTGCAGAATAGCCGATGCAATCATCGTAGTGCTTCAGAAAAATCTGATCATGCATGGTGGGGGCATAGTCACCAATTATCTGACGGCTTTGGCGGATGCCCAGCACGGGAAAGGCATAGAGTAGGCGGAACTCATCCAAAAGGATTTCATTTATCAATCGGAGGCCCTGCCGCTTTCCCCGGGTTAGGTCGACAATATCAAAGGGGTCCGTATATCCGCAATCGAAGTTCGTAACCCTGACCAAGCCGGAGTCCTTGCTGTAAGTTTCCGCACATTGCGTGTAGCAGTGGAGAATCTCATCCACCTCCCGGCCGGTTTTAAATGGCGCCCCGGCCATAATCGCGAGATCAGCATCTCCAGTTGAATCGATGAATACGTCTGCATTTACCACAACCGGCCCTTCAGGGGTAGCCGCCTGTGCCGCGGTGATACGATTTCCTACCTTTACCGCACCGGTGACCGTGGCCCCGAAGATGATTTGGATACCGAGTTCCTTATAGATCTCCTCGAAAACGATGGCCTTCAGTATCGGGTTTGGCATGGGAATGGTGTAGCCTCCCCGGAAGAGCATATGGTCCGCTCGCACGCGCTTAAAAACCTCGTCCTGAATCCCTCCTTTTACGCCATGGCCCATTACGTGCATGCCGCCGCCCGTTTCCATTCCCCCGATCATGGTGCAGGCTTCCAACACAATCACTTTGGCGCCGCTTTTTGCCGCGGCAATTGCCGCGTAGCTTCCTCCGGTGCCGGCTCCGGCGACAAGGACATCGGCTTGTAGATGCCGCGTTTGGCGTTGTGCCGGTGCAGGACGGATGCCTCTCATTGGTCCGCGGCGTGTAGCAAGGTTTGCCGCTTCTTCCCCAACTTTCTCCCCAGAACTATTCGACCGGAATTATTGTTGGAGCTTTGGCGATGAGCGGAATCGGCTATCGACCATGTTCCGCATGCCAGGAGATTTTCATATTTGGTGCTCTCCCCACTGCTTTCGGTCAATACGGCACTGGATTCGAGCGGAAAGGCCTCGAATGCCGCATGGCTTACACTGGCTAGAGATAGAGAAGGCAAAACTTCCTTCAGGTAGGCGACAACATCCCGTATCCGAACCCGCCCCTCCAAACAGGTGTAGTCCGGAACGGTGAATTCTACGCATACTTCGCCCTCCCAAGGGGACGGCCGAAGAACGATATCTTCCACACCGACGCCATCCGCCACATCCGCCGGAAGTTCATCCGGATTCTCAACATTGTTGAAAAAAAAGACCTCTCTCCAGGAATGTTGGCTAACCTCGTGAAAAACGCCTCCGACCTGCTTGAAGAGCAGCGCTTCTTCCGTCGCATCAATGATGACCTTGGCGCGCACCAATTGTTCGCCGCTCTTGTTTCCGATAACGACTCCGCAGACACCACGGTGATCGACACGAACCTCCACCGGCTGGGAATAGAGAAGCAGATCGACATCGTCTTCCTCCACCAATAAATCGAGAAGGTACTCCGTCCTGGCCGAGTCGATACGATCACCTGTCACGGCATCGAGTTTCTTCAAACGATCGCGAAGACGCCGCACGGCGGGGGAGTCACCTTCCGGAAGGTCGCACTGAAACGCGCAGGTCGTCTCCCATCCAAGCGCGCTACGCCTTTCTACCAACAGAACGCGTTGGCCCTTTTCAGCCGCCGTCAGAGCTGCCGCGACGCCGGATAAACCACCTCCGAAAACGGCGACATCATATTCCATTCCAAATGGATCCCACTCAGTGCTGTATTTCATTTTTTCAGATTCGGTCAGGGATTGTCTTTATGGGTAGAGCGTATTTATCGGGAGGCGATTTTCTTTCTTGGTGGAGTTTCCAAGGTAGGATCATTTTAATCTTTCGGGAAGTGCTGGTCGATCAGCGCCACAATGGCGTCCTTGGAATTTGGTTCAGCCAGTTCGGCAATCTGTTCGCCTTCGTCGATGAGTACAACGCTTTCCGGACGATGTATGCCAAATTCGATGGCAATCCCCTGAAACTCATAGAAATTTAAACTGCATATGTTGGATCGGTCTGCCAGTTCTTCTACCAATTCCTCAATCATGGAGCGTATGGCAAAGCATTTCTTGCAGGGTCGACACCAACTGAAAATCAGGACCGGTTTATCGGCGCCATAGGTGATGTTTGCCCACCCGTCGGAAGTGATTTCGATTATTTCAGACATGATTACCAACAGTTTATATTATTGATTATGGCTCCTGATTTTGACAAATAAAATGCGAATTCATCCAAAACCTTGTCAAATGAGATGGTTTGGGGACAGAGAAATTGACTCTCGCAATGGGCGCAAAGAGGGGAAGAATTAGGAATTGGGAAAATCCAGAGGAACCCTCCAATTAATCTGAGCAATTTTGTCTTCTTCGGCATCTCAGTACCTCAGAATCTCAGCAACTCAGAATCTTAGTGATCTTGGCGACTTCCTCCTTCATGAATTACGGCGTGACAGGTGGTGAGAGCAAATCCGGACGGCCCTCCAACTACGCAGAACAATCATGACTTTTTCGGGTTCGACTGTTTAGGGGATGGCCCAGAATTTCAACTCCCTGTAAGCATACTCCAAGTCCTCGATATGGTTCAGGACGACTGCAGAGGTCATGTTTCCGTCATTCGGTAGACCCAGGAAATCAAGGATGGAATTTCGCTTCTCCTCCAAATGCTCACGCGTGCGAATAAAATGATTCCACTCCTTCACCGCCTCCCCATTGATCCTTCCTCGGTTTTGCTCTGATACCCATGATTCAAATACCGAATAAGCAGGTGTTTCCGATTGCAGGAATTCAACCGTTGCATCGCGGTCAAGACCCAAGGTCTTCAGTACTTTGGCATCCAGTCCATCTCCACAGCCGGGATAGTCGGAATGTAGCAAGCCTTTTGCTTCAAGAATGACTTTTAACCAGGTTCGAGGCAGTTGACAGATTCCGAGCCGCCCGTAGTCGAGCGAACTGATAAGAGGAATCGCCGCCCCAGGTAATAATGGGGCCTCTGGCAAATCCCGTACGTAGAAATAGTGCCAATCTTCCAGATTATTCAAAACAACGGCCGATTTTAGATCGGTCTCCGGCTTCAGACCGAGCGCTTCAGTTATCGAAAAAAATTTAATCGGCCGATGGACGCGCGTTTCGATGAGTGTATTCCAGCTATTTTGGCCAACCGGGTTGGGCTTCCGTCGCGCTGTTTCCTCGACCCAATTTTCGAATTCCAAATAATTTGGTTTTTCGGAGGTCACATACTCGAGCATCTCCTCGTCGTTTATTCCGAAACCCTCCATCCACCAATGGTCCAGCATTTGAGAGTAAGGCGGATATTCGGGATCGAGAAGTCCGTACGATTTTAACAACGATTTCCACCAGGTCCGCGGCACTTGGCAATAACCGAGCGGGCCATAGCAAAGGCTGCTTACGAGCGGTACCATGGATCCAAATAAATGAATTGGATCGGATCGAACAAGGCTGTAAATCCGTGTGAATTAAAAAAGCCAGCAATGCACCAAGCGATTACCTTGCGAATCGTAGCTGATCCTAAAACCACGGTAGCAACAACCCCGTCCGAGTCGAGAATGGAAAATCCGCAACTTTGGGCTCAATTCTCACTGGCGATTAGCCGTTTCCATACAAATTCCGAGCTTCACTCGACATCAACGATTTCCTACTGTTCCGAATTGGACTAAATTGACAGATCTGCCGAACCGGTGTTTTCATGGCCCAGCACTCCTCCATTCGAGAATCCCTGCTAATCCTTGTGAGGTTGGCCTTTTTTATTTCAGGAGGTTTGTCTGGTCAGGAAGTTGACTTTGCCACGGAGGTTGCACCCATCCTCGAAAAGAAATGTCTGAGCTGCCATAATCCCAACTTGGTGAAAGGCGAATTTTCCATGGCGACCCTTCAGGATATTTTAACCGCCGACGAAGATTACCTGAAACCTGGAAACTCTGCGGATAGTACCCTGTATTGGATAACCTTGCCTTTGGAAGAAGGTGAGCCTCCCGAAATGCCGAAAGAGGGCGATCCTCTCACCGAGTACGAATCGGAACTCCTGGCGGCTTGGATCGATGCCGGGGCCGAGTGGCCCGATGGCCTTATTTTGAAGGAAGCATCCAAGGGGGATAAATCCTGGTGGGCCTACCAGCCCATTTCAGAACCGAAACTGGAATCCATCGACGCTTACATTGCCGCTGAACTTCAGAAAAAAGGACTATCGATGAATCCACCGGCTGATCGCCGAAACCTGATACGCCGCGCCACCTATGACCTGACGGGCCTACCGCCTTCCCCGGAAGAGGTGGAAGGCTTTGTCAATGATCCGGATCCACAAGCCTACGAGAAACTCATCGACCGATTACTGGCTTCCAAACACTATGGTGAAAGATGGGGGCGACATTGGCTGGATGTGGTCCGCTTTGCCGAGAGCGGAGGGTACGAGCATAATTTTTTCGTCTACGACCTCTGGCCGTTTCGTGATTACGTGATTCGATCGCTCAATGAAGATAAACCTTTCGATGTTTTTATTCGGGAGCACATTGCCGGCGACGTATTCGGGAGAGGAAATCCTGACATTGAAATTGGATCCGCCTTTCTCACCGCAGGACCGTTTGAGAGAGCTCCCAACCAGGAGCCTGCCCAGGCGGCTCAGACGCGGGCTAATCACCTGAACGAAATGATCAGTGCTACCGGGGAAGTGTTCCTGGGAATGACCCTGGGTTGTGCCCGTTGTCACGACCACAAATTTGATCCGGTCAGCCAGGAAGATTACTACGGTCTTTATGCAACGTTTGCCGGTATCCGTCACGGTTCGGTATCTTGGGCGACCCAGGAAGCCAAACAAGCGCGCGCCGATTTACTTCGGCCGCTCGAAAAACGGCTGTCCGACTTGGAATTGGAACTCGTGGCACTGCAAGATACGGTTCTACAGCGTTCTCGGGAAAACATCGCCAATTTTGAAAAGCATTGGACGCGGCCGCCGGTTGACCGTCGGGGAACGGTGGAGCGATTTAACCCGTTAGAAGCCAAATTCGTCCGCTTCGTCTGCGAATCTCAAGATCTGAATCTTTTTTCAAACAAGGGGCACAAGATTGATGAAATTGAAGTTTGGTCGGCCGAAAATAATCCACGCAATGTGGCTCTTTCCACAAATGGAGGGAAGGCAACAGGAGAGTCGCGGGTATCTGAAGAATTGCCAGGCTTGTACGTCGCCCGGCAAGCCATCGATGGAGATTATGACAGCCAGTATTATGCGGATGGCCCCGCGCTCACGATAGAGTTAGCCGAACCTGCCATAGTTGATCGGGTCGTTTTCTCAAGTGCCCGTAGAGGAGGAGTTCCTGGCCACACCAAATACCTTTTTGTAGCTGAATACCGGATCGAAGTTTCACTGGATGGTCAATCGTGGCAGGAAGTGGCCCATGGACGGGACCGTAAGCCGGTACCGAAAAAATATGCCAATCCCAATGCCGCTGTGCAGCCCGAGTTCATGAGCCACTTGGACTTCCGACTGACCCGCTTGGGCCAGACGGAGGAGGAAAAGCAAACCGAGAAGGATATTCGGAGGGAAATCAAACAATTGAAGGAAAAGATTGAAAGCATCGAACCCCTGCCGACGGCTTTTCTGGGAACGCGATTGTCCCAAGATGCCCAAGGCCCTTTTAACATCTTTATCGGTGGTAGTCCTCAAAGACGCGGCTACGAGGTGGTTCCGGCCAGCTTGTCCACTCTGGACCGAGCGATGCCGACTTATCGGTTAGCGGGAAATGTCGACGAATCCCAAAGGCGTCTTGCCTTGGCCAAGTGGCTGACAGATCCGGAGAACCCCTTGACACCCAGGGTCCTGGCGAACCGAATCTGGCAGTATCATTTCGGTATCGGAATTGTAGATACACCGAATGATTTTGGTTACATGGGCGGGGAACCGACCCATCCTGAACTCTTGGATTTCCTGGCTTCCAAACTAATCGAGAACAATTGGCAACTGAAGGCCATGCATAAGCTTTTGATGCTCTCCGAAATCTACCGCCAGAGTTCAGCCTGGAATACAAATAGCGCCAAGGTGGATGCCGATAGCCGCTTGCTCTGGCGTTTTCCGCCGAGGCGCCTCTCGGCTGAGGAAATCCGGGACACTTTTCTTTCTTTGTCAGGACAATTGGATACAACCATGGGAGGCCCAGGCTTTCGTCTCTACGACTTCATGCTGGATACGGTGACGACTTACATTCCGCTCGACAACCATGGGCCCGAAACCTATCGACGGGCCATCTACCATCACAATGCACGGGCCTCGGTGGTGGACTTGATGACGGACTTCGATCAACCGGATTGCACCCTTTCCGCTCCTCGCCGCACGCAGACAACCACCCCATTGCAGGCACTCACCATGATGAATCACAGCTTCACAAGGGACATGGCCGACCATTTTGCCTTGCGCGTTCGCAAGCAGGTTCCGGAGGACTTGGATAAGCAGGTGCAGGCGGCGTTTCAGATCGCCTACCACCGCCAGCCGGATGAAGGTGAATTGAAGCAGTCCCTGAAAGTGGTAAAGGATCACGGATTAAGAGCGCTTTGCCGAGCCATCCTTAACTCAAGTGAACTTATTCATGTAAACTGAAATCATGAAAGAAAACCTGGAGCAGTATACGCGGAGACGTTTCCTGGGAGATGTCACCACCGGGCTCATGGGGGTGGGGCTGAGTCACTTATTGGGTTTGGAAAGTCTGCATGGTCAAACGAACTCCTCATCCTGGCAACCAGGTAAGAGCCAGACCCATCATAAGCCGCGGGCCAAGCGGGTGCTGCAGATCTTTTGTCCGGGCGCGGCTTCCCAAATCGACCTTTGGGAGCACAAGCCCCTGCTGCAGGAGTACGATGGTAAACCTCTGCCGGGTGAAGAGGACTTCATGTCCTTCCAGGGTAAAAACGGAACCATCATGGGCTGTCCTTGGGAATTTAAACCTGCGGGTCGAAGCGGGAAAATGATTTCCTCCATGCTCCCGCATCTCTCTCAACATGTGGACGACATGGCCTTTTTCCATGCCATGCAGTCCAAGTCGAATACCCACGGCCCGGCCTGCATTTTTGCCAATACCGGCCATCCGACGGAAGGGTTCCCCAGTGCCGGCGCCTGGATCAGCTACGCCCTGGGAAATATTGCGGACGACTTACCTACTTATGTGGCAATTCCGGACATTCGTGGCGAACCCCCAAATGGTAAGGCCAATTGGAGCAACGGCTTTCTTCCCGCCAAACACCAGGCTATCAACATGGCCGCGCATCAGCCGATCCGGAATATTCAACTGCCGGAAGGTATCGGCCAACCGGAAGAGCAAAGTACGCGGGAGTTGCTGCACTATTTTAATGAACGGCATGCTGCGTCTCATCCGGGAGAAAGTGACCTTCAGGCCCGTATGAGCGCCTACGAACTTGCGGCACAGATGCAGCTTTCCGCCCCGGAGGTCAATGACTTCAAAAGCGAACCCATGCATATCCATCAACTCTACGGCACGGACTCGCCCAATCCTCTTAAAGCAGCCTATGCCCGGAACTGTTTGCTTTCTCGGCGGCTGCTGGAAAGGGGGGTGCGCTATGTCAACCTCTACTGTGCATCGCGATCCAGCGGAGCGGACGGATTGTTGAATTGGGATGCCCACAAAACCCTGAAGTCTGACTATGAACGTCACCTGCCAATTTTCGATCAGCCAACCGCGGCTCTCCTGACCGATCTCAAGCAACGTGGGTTGATGGAAGACACCCTGGTGCTTTGGACGACTGAATTTGGCCGCATGCCCACGCGGCAAATCGGGACCGTAGGCCGCGACCATAATCCCGACGGCTTTACGCTTTGGATGATGGGTGGAGGAGTAAAGGGAGGAACCAGCTACGGGGCGACGGATGATTTTGGACGCCGGGCTGTGGAAAACCCCACCACTATCTGGGAGTTCTATTCAACCGTCCTCCACATTCTGGGCCTCGATTATGAGCAACTGTCCTATTACCACAACGGTTTGGATCGTCGACTGACAGATGTTCACGGACATGTAATCAAAGAGGTGCTGGCTTAGGTATCAGGTTTAGCGGCATTGTGGCGCTGTCTATTAAAACAAAGAGCCATTGAAATGATGCCGCTTGAATTTCCAACCCCTTTCGGACATTAAGGACAATATGGGCGCCTACAAAATTGCGGCTATTCCCGGCGACGGTATTGGCAAGGAAGTCATCTCTGCAGGCCTTGAAGCCTTAGCTGTTTTGGCTGAAAGCAGCGGGGAGTTCGAACTCGTTTTTGAGCATTTTGATTGGGGATCGGAACGGTACAAGAGGCGAGGGGCCTTCATGCCTGCAAACGGAACTGAACAACTCGATTCATTCGATGCCATTTTATTCGGCGCGGTGGGTGCTCCCGATGTTCCGGACCACCTGTCCTTGTGGGGGCTACGATTGGCTATCTGCCAGCCCCTGGATCAATACGCCAATGTCAGACCGGCGCGCATCCTGCCGGGTATCACCAGCCCCCTACGAAACGCGGCGGCACAAAACCTCGACTGGGTCATCGTCCGCGAAAACACGGAAGGCGAATATTCCGGCCAAGGAGGACGCTCCCACCGGGGATTACCTGAAGAAGTTGCCACTGAAGTTTCCGTTTTTACCCGCAACGGAATTGAGCGCATTATGCGCTTTGCCTTTGCATTGGCGCGGTCGCGCCCTCGCAAGTTGCTCACCGTGGTAACGAAATCCAACGCCCAGCGACACGGCATGGTTATGTGGGACGAAATCGCCGCCCAAGTTGCGGCGGATTATCCGGATGTCACCTGGGACAAAATGTTGGTCGACGCGATGACGGTACGCATGACCATGCAGCCCGAGACCATTGATACGGTTGTGGCGACCAATTTGCATGCCGACATTCTGTCCGACTTGGCTGCCGCACTGGCGGGATCGATCGGTATCGCTCCCACTGCCAACATCAATCCGGAACGCAGGTTTCCGTCCATGTTCGAACCCATTCATGGATCGGCTTTCGATATCACCGGCAAGGGGGTTGCCAACCCCATAGGCACGTTTTGGAGCGGGGTTATGATGCTCGAACATCTCGGCGAGCCGGCAGCGGCAGCCTCTCTGATGCAAGCGATTGAACAGGTCACCGCAGATCCCTCGTTGCATACGCCCGACCTGGGCGGCACGGCAACGACCTCGGCGGTAACAAATGCTGTTGTTGACGCAATAAGACTCTCACGACTGGCCGCCCAACCCCATTAAATTGAAGCAACCCACAGTATAATGAGAGCGAGGGGCAGCAAGGCCCCCACGGCCATGCCTAGCAGCATACCGGGAGATTTCCCTTTGCTGGGAAGCCAGCTCAAAAGACAAGAGGGGATGAATTGGCAGAAAAAGATGATGGGGACGTAGAGAACGATGCTAAGGGCCTCTTGGCCCGTAAAGACTTCCCAATAGGGTAAGATTACACCGGTAGCGACACCGTAGCAGGTTCCTGTTATTACTCCGAATGGCGTGGACCAGCGAACGAAAAAAGCCATGCAGAAAATGCCGAAGAGGATGGGAATGAAAACCTGGATAGTGCGTGCCGTAACCTCCACGAAGTTTCCCGGTACCCAGGGCACCAACATGCTCACGGATATAACAATGATTCCGATGGTAAAGGCCAGGCGCTTGGCGATTCTCTTGTGTACCTCTTCGCTCTCAGGCGGGCGATGGTAGCGGTCGAGGAAGTCCGTCATGAATACGGCAGTGATGGAATTGACCCCGGAATCAACGCTCGACATGGCAGCGGCGAACAGGGCGGCCACAACCAGGCCGGACACCCCGATAGGTAGCTCGTGAGCGATAAAATAAGGAAAGATCTGGTCCCCGTAGTTGAGGAAAGTTTTACCATCAGGAAGGAGACCGGAATTTGTATCGTAGAAGGACACGAGGGCTAATCCCATCACTCCGAGGAGAATGGTCGTCATCAGCAATCCGACCATGCGCACCAGGAAGGCACGACGTGCTTGTTTGATGTCCGTGGTGGCCATGAAGCGCTGGATCTGCGTCTGGTCGGACCCGGGCGACATGATATCAAAGAAAAAGGACTGGATGATGGCTCCGATGATAGTCACGCGCACGGTCAGATCCCAACTGAACAACGGCTGGTCCTCCCAGTGGGGCAGGCGTTCGGTCGGTATCCAGGAAAAGCCCTTGAAGTGTAGCGTTACGATAAGGATGGTGGCGACTACGCCCGTAAAAAGGATGAAAAATTGAATCGTGTCCGTGATCATGACGGCACGCAGGCCTCCCATGGTAGTGTAAGTGATGGCAATGAATCCGGTTACGATTTTGACTACGGGTGCAGCGCCTGGGTCGAGATTCAGAATAACCACGATCGCCACAGAGCCGAAGTGGATGAGGACGGCCATCCAAACCATACGCATGAAGATGAAAATGACCGCCCCTAGTGTGCGCACATGCGGACCGAGCTGATCTTCCAAAAGCTGGTAGGCGCTGATGACCCGCTTGCGCGTCAATACGGGAATAAGCACAAAGAACACAAATAAATAGCCGAATGGAGCAGCGACGACGTCACCTATGAGCTTGCCCCAGCCGTACCGCACCATTTCGCCGGGTCCATTGAGATACGAGATCGTGCTGTAGAGCGTGACGAACATGGATATACCAATGACCGCCGATCCCATACCTTTTCCGCCGATGAAGTAATCCGACATCGTCCCTTTACGTTTCGACGAGATGTAGCCAATCCAGACCACGACCGAAGCGTAGACGATGATCATCAACCAATCGACCCAGTGCAGTCCCGAAGCCGAGACTTCGCTCGTCTGCCCGTCCACGCCACAAACCGGCAACATGCTTGCGAGTAGACCGACCGTGCTCAGAAGCGCCAACTTGAGCTTTCCTGACGACCACTTGGATTTCAGGCCTGCTGCAATCGGCTGCAATTTTGCTATTCTACTATGCAAAGCGCAGTGAGGCACGGTTCAAGACACCCCGCGGCGATACCGCTGTCAACGATGATTGATTATGGATACTGGAAGGCAACGATGCGTACCGATACCAACTACTGTCAGAGAAACTCTTCCTGTGATTAGTTTGGAACTTTCGATCGGCGGCAAGCTACCGCCCACAATGCAGCGATTGTATTTGCCTGGGGGAGCGAGCTTGCTCATGGCGGCGCGGCAAGGACCCAGTGTTATTCGACACTTCGCTTGTAGATGTGTCCTCACTCCGTTCGTCGGTAGCCCTACCATTTATTCGGGCCTTGGTAGGGCAAGAGCATCCTTGCTCTGCCGCGTGCATTTCGATGATGATCGATAAAACTTATCGAATGTCACATGTCCTCCAATCTGCCCAAGCGAAAGAAACTTTTCCACACGCCACCGTCTTGGGTGGGAGAATCGGAGGTCTTTTTCATCACTATAAATTGTCTTAAAAGAGAGACTGACCAATTGACTATCCCAAAAGTGGGATTCATAATCCTGCAGGCGGCGGAGTTTCACAATAGAAATCACAATTGGTTTTGCAGATTACTCGTATTGATGCCTGACCACCTGCACTTACTAGTGTCATTTCCCCAAGGAACTGAAATGAAGAAATTTATTTCATCTTGGAAAGGTTATTTGGCAAAACAATGCCGACTCAAATGGCAGCGTGAATTTTTTGATCACAGGATCCGAAACTGGGAAAATTTGTATTCTAAGGCCGAATACATACGCCAGAATCCAGTTAGGAAAGGTCTTTGCACAACGGCCTCGGAATGGCCGTGGACATATGATTATTGGCGTGAATAATTTTTTGCGCGGCGCGGCAAGGATGCCGTCGCCCTACCCACGTTAGATAGCAGAGCAAGAGCATCCTTACTCTGCCGCATGCATCGTTGGTCGGTAGCCCTACGATTTATTCGGCCTTGGTAGGGCAAGAGCATCCTTGCTCTGCCGTTGGAAATTCGGTGGCGAGCGCAGCTTTCAGAAATCCTCCAAAACTTCTTTGTTCACCACCAGTTCAGGGTCGAGGGCGCCATCCAACCCGGCCAGCGCATTTTCTACGGTCTTCACGCCCATCCCGATCAGCGCCTCTTCGGTAAGGGCTGCGGAATGGGGGCTGAGGACGACGCGTTTTTCCGCTACTAGTGGCGATTGTAGCGGAAGTGGCTCTATCTGAAACGTATCAATTCCAGCCCCGTGCAAGGCGCCTGAACGGATGTGGCGGACCAGCGCGGACTCGTCCATCAACCCGCCTCGGCTGGCGTTTACAACTATGGCTCCTCGGGGAAGGAGCGCCAGCCTCCGTTCCCCGAGAATGTCCCGTGTCTCATCCGTAAGCGGCACGTGCAAGCTGACTGCGTCCGCTCGTTTTAACGCATCGTCCAAAGATTCGACAAATGTGACTGATACATTGCAGGCGTCAGCGACATAGGGGTCAAATACCAGAACGCGCATTCCCAACGCGGCAGCGCGACGGGCTACTTCCCGGCCGATGCGTCCGTAGCCGATGAGCAGAAGGGTCTTGCCGTTCAACTCCACACTGGGCGTGTTGGCGCGGGCTGCAAATCGCCCCTCCCGAACCGCGCAATCCAGTTCGATCCCTGCGCGGGCCGCCGCCAAGAGCAAAAAAATTGCATGTTCCGCAACCGACACCGCATTGACTGGGCCTACGATGGTAACCGGGATGTTCAGTTGGGTGCAAAAATCGACCGGAATATTGTCAATGCCCACACCGTGCCGTGAAATCACCCTTGCCGATGTTGCCTGCTCAACCACTTTTCGGCTCATTGGCGCGTCGCGAACCGTAATGGCATCGGCGGAGCCAACGTGTTTCAGCAAATTTTCTTCTGAAAAATCAGTGACGATTTTATAGGATACATCTTCGCGTCCATCCAGCAGGGCCAGCGCTTTCTCATGAAGGGGCTGAATGACGAGTATCTTCTTTTTCATTCCTACCACCGTTTTCCGAAAAGTGGTTTGCCTGTCCTGGTTGTGAGAACCCATTCTCGCGCCTGGGCCAGAAGGTCCTTGAGGGTACCCAATGCCCCGAGCCGGGGAGTAGACCGGGATTTCGGAATGTATCCAATCGCGTCACGAGCCTCAGACAGGTCCCATCGCATGCCTGCATTTTCCGACATGATGTTGACCACGGCAGCGCCTTGGAACGGATTCAGGCAGGCGCATTCGACCGCGTGGGCCCAATCTTCATTCGACAACCACATCTGTTGTCCCCAGCGACCGAATGCCATCTGCTGACCCGGTTGATTGTCGCCGGGTTGGCAATACCCGATGCGGAGGGACAGGAAAGCCATGCCGGAATGCCCAACTTGCTCGATCCCCACACATTCGAAGAACAATTTGGATGCGCCATACGGGTTGACCGGCCAGGGTGGGGTTGTAGAAGAAAGGGGTGCATCAGTGAATCTGTATCCACCCAGAACCCAGTTGGAACTGGCAAACACAAACCGTTTGACCCCATACGACTGCGCGGCGCGAAGCACATTGAGGCTGAGATCCATGTTGAGTACCTGCACGGAGTCCCAGGTGGCCAAGGGCTTCGGATCGGCTGCCAGATGCAGTACCGTTTGGACGCCTTCAAAGAACTTCGCCCATCCCGCATCAAAAGTAGTCAGGTCAGCGGGGATTACATCCGGGCGGTTGTTCGTGTTGCGGCCGATTCTCGTAACTTGGTTCCCTCTTGCCTTCAGGACCTTGACGGCCTTTTCGCCGAGATTTCCGGTAGACCCGGTCACCATAATATGAGTTCCCATACTGCAACAACACGTATCTATACCAGTGCCCAATGTAAAGCGATGGCGGAAGGCGCGGCCCTTTCTGATCCTCTATTCCCTTGCCTCTTATCGCTATCCTTCCATCTTCACAGCAAATAGCTTCCACCTCGGCTGTTGGCGCCACGACACCGCGCTCGGTGACCTGACTTCCCGAGTCGCAGGCGACATCGGCCAAGCAACATCCGAATGGAAAACGCTTGAACTCAATGAACATCCAAATTTCCACCGGCCCGGTCTCTTGGGGCGTGTTATTGAAAGACACCCCGAATGTTCCGCCCTATCAACGGGTGCTCGACCATATGAAAGAGGCCGGTTATAATGGTACCGAGCTTGGACCCTACGGATATCTCCCTTTTGAGGTCGAAAAACTTCGCGGCGAACTGGATGGTCGCGGCCTGAAATTGATCTCGGCCTTTGTCATCATAAACATCCTTCACGGAAAGCGGGATGAGACCGTCTACCGCGAGGCCCTGGAAACCGTGCAGGTTCTGGGTGCGATGGGTTGTGATTACGTCGTGCTGTCCGACACCCTTTTCGTCGATGCCAACCGTGCCCGCCGTGCTGGCCGAGTTCGGATGGAGGATTCGCTTAGCGGGTCCGATTGGGATCGCGCCGCCGCAAACATCAATGATTTCGCCCGGCAAGTATACGAGAAATATGGCATGAAATCGGCCGTGCATCCGCATGTGGGCGGATACCTGGAAACCGAATTTGAAATCGATGCGGTACTACAGCGAACCAACCCCGAGATTGTCGGTCTCTGCTTCGATATGGCTCATATCGCCTACGGCGGTGGGGATCCGGTCGCCGTGCTCGACAGATGGCGCGACCGAACCTGGTACATCCATATCAAGGAATGTGACAACGAGGCGCGTGACCAAGTGCTGGTGCGGGAGGGCGACTATTTCGACGGGGTCGAATCGGGGGTCTTTCCTCAGTTGGGAAAAGGAACCATCGATTGGCGAGGAATTTCCAAGATACTGAACGAAATCGATTATCGAGGCTGGGGCACGGTCGAACAGGACATTCTCCTCGGAAAGGGGGTAGACGCCTTGGCCTGCGCCAAGAATAATCGTGCTTTTTTACGCGAGGAACTCGGTTGGTAGTTGTTCAGGAATACCTTCCCAAAACCAAAGGAGTAAGAAAATGCCCAAAACCATAGGAATTGGAGTAATCGGTATGGGTTGGATGGGCCAGACCCATAGCCGATCTTACCTGCAAGTGCCGTTGAGGTTTCCCCAGGCAGACCTGAGGCCTCGGCTCGTCATCTGTGCCGATTCCGTAGAAGAACGGGCAACCCGGGCCAAAGCGATTCTAGGTTTCGAGGAAGCCACCACCGACTGGAACGAGGTGATTGAAAATCCGGACGTCGAAGTGGTCAATATTACCTCTCCGAATCATCTGCATGCAGAAATTGTCAGCGCAGCCGTGGCTGCGGGAAAACATATCTTTTGTGAAAAACCCGTGGGGCGGACACCGGAAGAAACCGCCTTGGTGGCGGGAACAGCGGGAACAGCGGGAAACGCCGACATCAAAACCGGCACGGGATTCAACTACCGGTGGACCCCTCTGCTACAACACGCTCGCAACCTGATCCGGGAAGGCAAATTGGGCCAAGTGACCCACTATCAGGGGCGTTTTTTCTCCATGTATGGCAGCAACCCCATGGGACAGTTCTCCTGGAGATTCGACTCTGACATCTCCGGCTACGGTGTGTTGGGCGACTTGATGTCGCATGTGGTGGATTTGGCCCACATGATGGCCGGGCCGGTGAAGCGCCTCTGCAGCCAGTCACATACCTTCATCACCGAAAGGCCCTTGCCGGTGCCGGGTAGGGGGACGCACTATTCGTTAGGCCGGTCCGGAGACCCGATGGGGGAGGTTGATAATGAAGATTATGTTGGAGCCATGGTGGAATTCGCCAACGGCGCCCGGGGGACATTTGAAGCGTCACGGACAATTTTCGGACCAAAATGTCAGTTCAGCTTTGGCCTCAACGGGACCAAAGGCGCGGTTGGCTGGGACTTCGAACGGATGAACGAGTTGCAACTTTATCTGCCCGGCGGCGACCATGCTGACGATGGTTATATGAGAATTCTGGCAGGGGACCAATACCCCCACCATGGAAATTTTGTTCCCGGCTCGGGTACCGGTATTGGATATGAGGATCTGAAAGTCATTGAGGCATACGAATTTTTACAATCCATCATCAACGATCGGAAACACACTCCGGGATTCGAACATGCTCTCCAGGTTGCCGAAGTAAACGCTGCCATGGTCCGATCATGGGAGAGTGGTCGGTGGGAAGAAGTTACGCCGCTGTAGGGTTCAATTAAACTAATAACGTCATAAGGAAATCACCCAACATATGAACAAACACTTTGGAATACGGCACTGCGGGGAAGCAATATTGGTAGGGCAAGAGCATCCCTGCTCTGCCGTCGGAGGTCCATTGAATTTAACATTTTCAAATAAACTTTAGATCAATCAAACCTCGACTCTCATGAAGTATTATACTGCTCAAGACACCATCCGCCTCACACTGGGACAAGCGCTGGTTAAGTTCCTTCAGGTGCAATTCAGCGAGCGGGATGGCATTGAAAGACGACTCATACAAGGTATGTGGGGGATACTGGGACACGGCAACGTATCGGGACTCAGCCAGGCGCTGGTGGAATACGGCCGCGACCTTCCCTTTTACCAGCCTTGCAACGAGCAATCCATGGTACACGCCTCCAGTGGTTTTGCCAGGGCCAACCTGCGATTGGCCACAATGGCCTGCACCTCATCCATTGGACCAGGCACCACCAATATGCTCACCGGCGCTGCCACCGCTACCATCAACCGGCTTCCGGTGCTGCTTTTCCCTTCCGACTACTACGCTACCCGCTTCCAGGGACAGGTTCTGCAGGGACTCGATCACCCCACCTCCATGGATATGAGCGTGACCGACTGTTTTCGGGTGGTAAGTAAATTTTTCGATCGGATCACACGCCCGGAACAGATATTGTTCTCATTGCCCGAAGCCATGCGGATCCTTACCGACCCGGCCGAAACCGGGACAGTCACCATAGCGCTTCCCCAGGACATTCAGGGCTACGCCTTCGACTACCCGGTCAACTTCTTTGATAAGCACATTTGGCGGATCGAACGCCGGCAGCCGGACGCTCAGCGAATCGAGGAGGCAATTCAACTTTTGAAAGCTGCCAAAAGACCTGTCATCATAGCCGGAGGAGGCGTTCACTACTCCGAAGCCTGGGACGAATTGGCAACTTTCGCTGAGAACTTCGGCATACCCATCGCAGAAACCCATGCCGGGAAGGGCGCCATTCGGAACGATTCAGATCTGTTAGTGGGCGGCGCCGGGCACACCGGCACCGCAACCGCAGCTCATTTCAGCGCCAAGGCCGATCTTGTCATTTGCGTCGGCACCCGGCTTCAAGACTTCATCACGGGTTCAAACAGCGCCTTCCAAAATCCACAAGTCAAGTTCATCGGCATCAACGTTTGCAGCCACGACGCCTACAAGCTTGGCTCATTGCCCATCATGGCCGACGCCCGGGAAGCATTGCGCGTATTGACCCAAGCCGGAAAAGTCGCCGGCATACAGCCCGATCCGGAATACACGCGGGAAATTCCCATCCAAAAGCAGAAGTGGAACCATCTCTTGGCCGAAGAGGTAAACCTGCAGCACCCAGGGGAGGAAATCAACCAGGGACATTTGGTAACCATAATCAATGACATGATGAAACCCGGTGATTCACTGGTTGCAGCCGCCGGGACCATCCCTGCCGATCTAACCAAGCTCTTCGACTCCAGCAACGGGCGCACCCTGTATTTGGAATTCGGAAACTCTTGTATGGGCTTCGACATTCCAGCCGCCATTGGAGTGAAAATGGCCCGAAAGGAAGGGGAAGTCTTTGTCCTCATGGGAGATGGCAACTATCAAATGCACCCCATGGAACTCGTCACCGCCATACAGGAACAAACCAAAATCACCGTACTATTGGTTGACAACGGCGGTTTTCAATCCATCCACGGGCATCAGAAAGCCTTGGTTGGGCATAGCCTGGGCAATGAGTTCAAAATCCGGGATCCTCAAACCAAACTGCTGGACGATGGGGAATTCATCGATGTGGACTACGTAAAAAATGCCCAAAGCATTGGCTTAAAAGCTTGGCGGGCAACCGAGGAAGCGGAAATCAGGCAGGCCCTGACCGCGGCGCGGAGCGAAAAAGGTTCCTGTATGATCGTAGTGCCTACCGAAAAATACCGTTACACTCCCGATTCCGGAATCTGGTGGGAAGTAATCGGCGCCGAAGTTACCGGAGATCCCAAAACAAAGGAACTGGTCGACGCCCGCGAGGCCGGAAGAGTCAACCAACGTTTCTATTTTTAACCTGACCCCTTTTTCCTTGCATCCCCCCCCCTCGCTTATCTCAGCATCTCAGTCCCTCAGAATCTCAGAAACTCCTCACCCCTAGCTTTTCCACAAATTTAAACGTAGTCCGCTAAAATGCATCGATATCGAACCAATGTCGTTGTCCTGGCAATCGTGTGCCTTGGCTATCCGGCTCTTAAGGCAAAGGAATCCTATGTGGGCCAACCTTGGCTCATGCATCACATCGACAGGCAGTATTGGAACCATAATTCACTGAGCCCCGGGGACGTGAATGGCGATGGTTTCGACGATTATGTTGTTATCCACGAAGGCCCGGACCTTGTTTCCATTGTATTTCACCCTGGCCCTACTGAAGCCGTTTATTCCGAATGGGAGAAAGTTGTCGTTGCGCAAGGCAGTAATGTCGAGTACGGCTATTTTGGGGATTTCGATTCCGATGGAAATCTGGACATTGCTTATGCTGATGGAAAAGCCTCGAAAGTATTCATTGTTTGGGGACCGGAGAAAAAGCATGTAAAGGAACCGGAGGCTTGGCAGGAAGGAGGCCCCCTCCCGGAATCCGTCGATAAAGGGCACTACCTGTTCCTGGAATCCTTCGATATAAATGCTGACGGCGCCTTGGACATCGTTGCGGGAGGTAGAATGGGAACCAATGGAAATTTCACAGGCCTTATTTGGTTTGATGCCCCAGCGGCAAAAAAGGACCGGCGCAAACTCGGCAAGTGGAAGCGTCGCACAATTGATCCGGATCTCCAAAGCGGCCATGGATTTGTCTTTGTCGACATCGATGCCGATGGAGATTTGGATATCGCGGTCGGTAATGCCGACTGGGATACGACGGAATATGAAAAAGCCATATTCTGGTACGAAAACCCTGGCGCTCCATCCGATCAGATCAGGCTGCCTTGGAAAAAGAGAAAGATAATGCGGACCATCAGGTTTTTTGCCAAGAATCAGCTTGGTGTTGGAGACATTAACCGGGACGGCAAAGTCGACCTCGTCGCGCAATCCGACAACCTTATCTTCTACATGGAGCAAATCGATCCGGACCATTGGAAAATCCATGAAATCCCTAAACCCGAAATTACCCGCTGGGTTACACGCCCCATCAAGGTTGTTGATCTGGACCATGACGGAAAGTTGGACATCGTAGGCATGGCAATTCATAACTTCGGTTACACTCCTTTGGGCAAAGCATCCGTTTTCTGGATGCAATACCAGGGTGACCAGCCTGGAGTCGATAATTGGATTACCCGGGTTATAAAGTGGTCCGACGGGTTTTCTACGTCCAAATCCTGGCAAGGGGAAAAGTGGGACCACATGCGTTTCGTCGACGTGGACCGGGACGGTGATCTCGATATTGTCGGGAACTGCGAAGAATACTACACCGTGGAGGAAGGTGGGCGAAAAAAGACGCTCCTGGGCGTGGTGTGGTTTGAAAACCCAACCCTTTGAACCTCTGCGCCCTTCGCGAGAGTCAATTCCCCAGCATTTTATCTGCGTCATCTGCGGTTTATCTCTCGCCAAGAACGCAGAGACATGGATAAGAAAAAACCACGGATCCCGCTTCGCCCAAGGGCTACGGCAGGACAAGTCACACGGATGAGCACGGATAAAAAAATAGTTGTAGGAGCGGCTTTACGCCGCGATTGCTTCGAGACTGTTCCCTGGGGTCGCGGCGTAAAGCCGCTCCTACTCGCGGGCTCTTTGTGAGAGTCCATTCCCAATCCATGTAATCTTGATCGGGATTTCTCACCCCATTCTCCACTCCATCACTCCAACATTCCCTTCTCCCCAATTCCTCATCTGCGCCTTTGTGCCCCTTTCCCTTCCAAGAGCCCATTGACTCCTGGTCCAAGATTCTGTCACCTACTCAAATTAATGCCATGGCAACCGTTTTCAAAGAGGGAAAAAGTGCTGAGGATCGGTTCGAAGCCGATCAAAAAGTCCAGGAAATCGTACGAGCCATTTTGACCGACATTCGCGACCGCGGTGACGAAGCGGTACGAGAGCTATCTCACAAGTTCGACAATTGGAATCCGGAGAATTTCAAACTCTCCGACGATCAAATAGAGGAGATCACCAGCAGCTTGCCTCGACAAACCATTGATGATCTGAAATTTGCCCAAGCTCAAGTTCGCAAATTCGCCGAGGTGCAACGAGCAGCCCTTCGGGATGTCCAGGTCGAAACACTTCCGGGTGTCATCCTGGGGCACAAGAACATCCCGGTCAACTCGGTCGGTTGTTATGTGCCGGGTGGGCGATATCCCATGATAGCCTCTGCCCACATGAGTGTGTTGACAGCCAGCGTAGCGGGGGTTAAACGGATTATCGCCAGTACCCCTCCGATCGCTGGAGCCCTTCCCCAAGAGACCATCGCCGCCATGCATTTAGGCGGCGCTCATGAAATTCACATCGTAGGGGGTGTTCAAGCCATCGCACGAATGGCTTTAGGCACCAAGACCATGCCGGCCGTAGACATGGTCGTCGGCCCCGGCAATGCCTACGTGGCCGAGGCCAAGAGACAGCTTTTTGGGCAGGTCGGTATCGATCTGTTGGCCGGACCTACCGAAGTTTTGATCGTTGCCGATGAATCGGCCGATGCCGAGATGGTCGCCACCGACCTGCTGGGGCAAGCCGAGCATGGCCCTACCTCCCCAGCCACCTTGATTACCACAAGCAAAAGGCTGGCCCGGGAAACAGAAGCTGAAATCGCCCGCCAATTAGAGACCCTTCCCACGGCCGATATCGCTGCCATCGCCTGGCGCGATTACGGACAAATCATTTTAGTCCAGGACCACGCCGAAGCCCTCGCCCAAGCAGAAAAAGTCGCCTGTGAGCATGTCCAAATTTTGACCAACAATAATGACTTCTTCCTCGACAACATGACCAACTATGGCGCCCTTTTTATCGGCCCGCGCACCAATGTAGCTTATGGTGACAAAGTCATCGGAACCAACCATACCCTGCCAACGAAACTGGCGGCTCGCTACACCGGTGGTCTCTGGGTCGGTAAATTTATCAAGACCGTGACTTACCAACGGGTCTTGACCGATGAAGCCAGCGCCATGATCGGCCAATATTGCTCTCGCCTGTGCCAATACGAGCGTTTCCTGGCCCACAAAGCCCAGGCTGACTTGCGGGTAGCCAGGTATGGTAAGGAATCGGCATAATCGCCCTTAGCCCGCATATTGCATTTTCCGAGCGAACGCAACGCCCGATCAAATTGTTGAGGAAGTGTTAAGGGCACCACCTAAGAAAGCCCATGAATGGGACTATCTGAAAAAGGTTAAGAATGGCTGATCCTGATCTTAACCTTTAACTTTGGTTACTTATGGATATAATTCTCTTGCAACAGAATCAAACTAAGCCTAGCAACATCCTGATGAATCCACATCTCCTTCACGTTTAGGAGGGTCTACCGAGGAGCTTTGCGACGACACCTCAACGAGCGAAGTGAGGATAACAACTTTGAATCGGTTGGACATGGAAAACAGGAGTTACTTTTGAAATTATATACCACCTTAATAGGTCTTGTCTTTTGGCTAGGATCTTTTTTGGCGGAAGGCGCGGTTCTCCAAGTCGGCGCGCTAGTCGACCCGGACTATGTGGTTATCAGCAATACCACTCCCCCACCAATTTCAGCCGCTGATGGAACCTCAGATGGTGGAATTGCCACCTTTGAAGTCTTCGAGGTTCCATCCAATGTCTACAACTACCTATCGCTCGAGGAGACCGCCGATGTGGTAGTCGATAATGTTATCACCGTTGTCGGGCAATGGGGAGACTACATTCACGGAAAGTCATACCAGCAGGAAGCCCTCGTCACCTACAATGGTTGGCAATACACGACCTACTACGATGCCAGCCGCAGGTTGTGCGTTGCGCGGAGGCATTTGCCTGCTGGGCTCTGGCAAAGAATCGTCTTCTCAGACTACATTTACCGGGGAGATGACAACCACAATGTTCCGGTGATCGGCATATGCCCGGAAGACGGCACCATCCATCTGGCATTCGACCATCATGGCGATCCGCTAAACTACCGGGTTTCGGTCGCGAATGCGGCAAATGATCCATACGGTGTTGTTTGGGAAGCTTCGCGGTTCGGACCTGTGGTCGATTCTCTTGTAGAGGGCAGCCGGATCACCGGCGTAACTTACACCCGTTTCGTGATGGCGCCTGACAACACTCTCTACCTCTTCTTCCGAGTTGGGGTGTCAACCAACGGAAGAATGTGGATGAGCAAGTATGATCCGTCTTCAGGCGGTTGGGCAGCGCCTTGGCAGATCACGGATTCCGCAGGTAGCTATACCTACGCTTCCAAGAGCTCAACCGCAAGGAACGCCTACCAGAACAACCCTGGCATTGACCTCAACGGGCGAATCCACATGAGCTGGGTCTGGCGCGAGAGCGGAGAACTCAACCCAGGCCAGCACGACCTCTGCTATATCTACTCGGATGATGGTGGGAAGACGTTTCGGAATCATCTCGGCGAAATTGTGACCCAGGACAGCACACGGGTTGGCATCAATTCCCCGAATATCACTGTATGGCCCATAAGTCCACGGCGTGGGCTGAAGAACCAGCAGGCTATGGCGATTGATAGCGAAGGGCGCCCACACATCGTCATGTGGTACCTGTCCGACTCAACCCCGGATATAGGAATCGGCTTCAAGGATCACACGACGAGCAAGTATCACCATTTCTGGCAGACAACCGATGGCATATGGTACAAACAGGAGCTTCCGTTCAGCCTATCCAGTGATCAATGGACCATTCGTCCGCAACTGGCCTTCGGCGAAAACGACCAACTCTTTCTCTGCTACAATCATGACGGCAACATTGCTGTTGCTGCCGCAACTCGTGCAGGCGGCTTCAGAGACTGGCGTCTCATTGAGGAAAGAACCGGCAACTTCACGGGTGAGGCCAAGGTGGACATCCTTCGTCTGCGTAATGAAAATACCCTGAGCATCTATATGCACGAACGTCCGAGCACGGCTCACGAGGGCACGCCGCTTCATATTGTCGACTTCGAGATCAAAGTGAAGCATGAACGGTTGTGATGGAATGGTTCTGGGCTCAAAAGACTACGTTAACGGGATATTCGAAACGCATCGCAGGCAATTTGGAAAACGTCGGAATTCGGGAGCCCGACCCATGCTGGGCCTGAAGGATTCGGGTTTGATGGTGATGCGTGATTTGAGAAAAGGCATTTTCTGCTGAATTCATAACCGGGGTCATTGGAAAGGGCGCATGGAGAGTTCTGAATCTTTCCCATTGAGCAATCGGCGCTGACCCTGTCGATCGGGGGCACCTACACCTACAACGCCCGCCACGAGTTGACCGCGGCCAAGACGGAATCGAAAATTAGCGGGGCTTACCAGGAATTGGTTGGACGCAAACACGCATTTACCTACGATGAACAAGGCAACCGCAAAACGCACAGCCGCAACAGCCTGTCCGTGCAGGGCATGTAGACAGGCCACACCACCACTTACACCACCAACAATTTGAACCAGTACACGGCCAGGACCAACCACGGTCACCTCCTGGTGGAGGGCACCTCGATCAACGCCACGGTGAAGGTGTATGAGAACGGATCGACGGAGGAGACGGCCGCGCGCAAGAACGACTATTATTTTCGGGACTGGGACCCGGACACCACATCCACGGCCAGCGACTACCCGGAAATCAACGTGAAAGAGGGCACCACCGTGTCCGCCACGAAAAATGCCTGGATACCGGCGGCGAGCGAGAGCCCCATTACCTACGACGCCAACGGCAACCTGACGGGAGACGCGCTGTGGAGCTACACCTATGACGAGGAAAATCGTTTGATCACCATGGAAGAGACCTCGGCGGCGGCCACGGCGGGATTTCCCGACACTACCATCACCTTCAAGTACGACCACCTGGGAAGGCGGGTGGAGAAGAAGGTAGTGCGGGGAACGACTACGGAATCGCACCTGCGTTTCGTCTGGAGGGGCTGGCTCCTGGTGGCGGAGCTGAACGCCGCCAGCGACAATGCACGGGTCAAGACCTACACCTGGGGCCCGGACGTGAGCGGCAGCTTGGGCGGAGCCGGGGGCAACGGCGGGGTGCTGATAATGAAGGATCACACCAGCACGGTGAACGAATCGTTCTACCCGGCCTACGACGCGCGGGGCAACGTCACCGGGCTGATCGACACCTCGGGCAACCTGGACGCGGCCTACGAGTACGATCCCTTCGGCAAGCTCATCCGTTATGCCGGCCCGCGCAGGGCCAGCATGTCCCTGCTTTATGGAACCAAGTACACGGACATGGAATCGGGCCTGATCTACTACGGCCACCGCTACTACGACCCCCGGCAGGGGCGCTTCATCAACCGCGATCCCATCGAAGAGGAGGGCGGCATCAACCTGTATGGGTTCGTGGGCAACAGCCCAGTGAATGGGTTGGATTTCCTGGGGTTGTGCGAAAGGGGAGGGGATATCTTTCCGATGGGTACAGATGGAGTTGAAAATTGCGAAGATTATTATGACCTACAGCCATTTGTTATCGACGGGAATCCCACAGAGGAAGACCTTATGATTTGGGCTCTTCAGGATGATCAAACGGAGAGACTGATTGAACAATTAAATTCCCAGGACTTAAACCGTCAAAACAATGTAGATACCGAAAATAACTCCCCTGTCAAAAGAGTTGAAAACAAAAAGAAGAAAAAGCCCGAAAAGGAGAAAGAACCTTGTTATGCTTATGTGTCTATTGATCCAGTTACGGGAAAGGAAGAGTTTTTCACTTTAACTGACCTTGATCTCCATACTCGGCAGGCAGGTGAATTGCATGGGCTTAAAGTCGTAGCCCCTCCAGAGTTCGACATACAAAATATGGTAGAAAGTCATGAGAAAGCCGTTTATCCAACAATTTGGGACATGTATCAATGGGCGACGGATCCGGGCAATGATCCTAAAACAATTAATCCTAATTTTCAGAATGCGGGCAATCTAGCCTACGGTGCAGTAGGATCGGCGCTTGATATTGAATTGGATGAGTTGAACCAAGCCGCTGGAGCTACCCAACAAGGTGAATCTCCGAAGATATGGGGCGATAGACCGGGCCGAAGAAAGATCCCATCACCTGTCCCCGGACGTCAAGGATTTGATTTATTTAGTGGCGGAACGTCGCCATACTATGGAAATGATCCCGTCGACCATTACATAACCCAAGACGGATACAACGCAGTAGAACAAAAAAAGAGAATAGAAAAACGGGAGGTTCCATGTGAAGAGGTTGGGGGTTAAATTTTTTTTATTCGCCATTCTCTTTTTGAATTCTGCATGTATGGATTGGTGGTGGGATTTCAGCAAAGAAGATGTAATTCTCCAGGAGGAAGTTTCTCCATGGGGAGGTCATAAGACGATAGTAATTCTAAAAAATCCCGGACCATTGGATTCATTTTACACAAATGTGGAAGTTGAAATACTCAGCGGTCCTGGAACTGGAAAACGGATTTTGATTTTTGGCATAGTAGGCAAGGCCGAGCTTACTACGGAGTGGCTTGATTCAGGCGAATTGAAAATTGTCGGCGATTTTTCGAAGAAGATCACGCACAAGACAACCGTTTTTTCAAGTGCAAGGGTACTTTATGAATCTGTATCGCGCACGGAAAGGATCGTAGATTAAACTCCCCGCGGCAAAAGACCCAATGAACTAGCGGGCATATCCGGTAACCTCAATTAGTAAATTTCGCATTTGGTAGTTTGATACGCATCCTCTAGTCTTCAGCAATGAAGTTTCGTAAAGCCAAAGAACAAAGTGGATTGTTTGATTTAATCGAGCGGGTGGAAGAGCTTTCCAGTCGGGCTGGCCCGCTGGACAAGCTCGATGAGCAGATCGACTTCGAATTTTTTCGTTCGAAGCTGTTGGAAATCCTGGACTACGGCGATCACGAAAAAGGAGGTCGTCCTCCTTGGGATCCGGTTCTGATGCTGAAGGTCCTCATCATCCAGCGCTACTATAATCTGAGTGAAGAAGAGACGGAGTTTCAAATTCTGGACCGCTTTAGTTTTCAACGTTTTTTGGGATTGTCAGTGGGCGATAGGGCGCCTGACAAGAACACGGTCTGGGACTTCAAACAACGACTGGGGCCCCAAGGAATGAAGTCCTTGTTTGAATTATTCGTTGATCTTTTGGCCGAAAACGGACTGGTGGGCAAAGGCGGCAAGATCGTAGACGCCAGTTTTGTGGACGCCCCCAGACGGCGTGTTGCTGCGGAAAAATTGGATGATCTTTCCCCCCAAGCGCGTAGACATGTCGATGGCGATGCCCGCTGGGCGAAGAAAGGCAAGGAGACTCACTTTGGATACAAGAATCACGCCAAATGCGATGTGGCATCGAAGTTTGTTGAGACCTTTGCAGTAACCAGCGCGGAGGTCCACGACAGCAATGTCCTGGAGGAACTGCTGGATGACAATGATCAATGCCTGTATGCGGACAGCGCCTACAAAAGTGCGGAAAACGACGAGTTGCTACGCGATCGCAAGATCGAAAACATGATCCATCAAAAAGGCTACCGCAACCGTCCTCTGACGCGATTTCAGAAGAAGATCAACCGGCTCAAAAGCAAGGCTCGCTGCCGGGTGGAACACATATTCGGGTTCCAGGCCAATAGCCTGGGGGCGGACTGGATTCGCACCATAGGACTTGAAAGAGCCGAGTTTCAGATAGGCTTGTCGAACTTGGTTTATAATATATGCCGGTACGGCCAACTGGGGGCAGTGAAGAAATGAGAGCGAAATGATGGCCGAAAAGACCAAAATGGCGCAAAATAAACCGAATGCATTCACAAGATGCATACAAAATGCTTATCCCAGGCAACAGAGCCAAAAAATTGCTGAAACTCTGGGTGAGAGAAATTAGCTTTTAACGCTTTTATCAATCAAAGTTGAAAAATACGCGGTTACCGGATCTGCCCTTTAGTGAAAAAGAAGAGGAAGAGGACTAAAATGGGTAACGAGGATGACAAAGAGGCTACTGTTCTGATTGAAATATTGGTGAAGAGGCATCGATTTATGTTGGTATCCATAATTATTTTCATTGTCCTATTTATTATTACACATGGGGATCTTGATGATATTGGCGTGCTACAGGTTATAATCTATATTGGTGTTGGAGGTATTTTTGGAATTATATCATTCAGGATAATGCGGTGTCCATTTTGTAACCAACCTGTCCATTGGAAGCTTCCAAGATCGAGTGGAAATGGCAATATTTTTACCCAACTTCTTCTTAAAAAGTGTCCTCATTGTTTCCGAGATTTTCGAGTTAAGAAGAAGAAAGGAGTTGCGACGCTTCAGGAATGACAACTACTCGGGATGTTGTCTCGGTTTTTAAGACTTTCCAGGCAAGAAAATGAAGAAGTTCAGATGTAGTTTGGTATTGCTGGGGTTTATCAGGTCAGGTAGTACTTCATCGACTCCACCAGGATCAAAAGGATAGGCCAATAATACACTTCCGGACCGAATACCACGGAGTTGCGCGACACCTACACCTACAACGCCCGCCACGAGCTGACCGCGGCCAAGACGGAATCGAAAATTAGCGGGACCTACCAGGAATTGGTTGGACGCAAACACGCCTTTACCTACGATGAACAAGGCAACCGCAAAACGCACAGCCCACAGCCGCAACAGCCTGTCCGTGCAAGGCATGTAGACAGAACACACCACCACTTACACGACCAATAATCTGAACCAGTACACGGCCAGGACCAACGGTATAATCCGGGCACATCGTTAACAGAATCATGGGTATTGTGCCCTGGAAAACTGTAAATCTATTGGACCAAAAACAAGATTCGTGCACCTAGCCAAAAATGGACGATTTACCATATCAGAGCTGTATCAGGACTTCGGAATGAGCCCCACCGCGTAAACAAGGGCTAGGCAGTAGGAAAGGGAATAAGTTGAGGTAGACGAAGATGGGTTATTGAAAACCGTCAGCTACCGGCAAACCTGTTTCCTTTTCTCCTCCAGATATGGGGTTCGGGCCACGTGGGCGAGTTCGCGTTGAAAGATCAGGTCGTGAATCAGTTTGAAATGCGTTCTTAAGGCCATGCACTACCATTTTTTTATTTCGGAGCGCAGTAGAAGAATTGTGAGACATGCGGGCTACAGGTCTACCACCGTCTCCGTGTCTTCGGCAGCCAAAGCGTTCATATAGGCCAGGATCAGGTCGCGGGTGCGGTAGCGGGCCGAATTTAGCCTTATCTTCCCTTTTAACGATGGGGAAGGTACTCAAAATATATCCTGCGTCATCCCTGTTAATCCCATAGAGATGGAAATAGAGGGCGTCGAGCCGGGAGCGTAGGTGGCGGCGTTCCTCTTCGTTCCACACGAATGATGGGCCGTCATATCCAAGGTCGCGGGCGAAGGGGGTCATGTCGTGCGCCGTGTAAGTGAGGCGGAGTACGTGATCGCGGACGAGTTCCCGGGCGGTCTTGTCGCCAAATGGGCGGTCGTAGTCGGCGGGGATGATAATGGGGAATTGTTCCACGGTATACCAAGTGAGGTGGGTGCCTTGGACTTTCTGGCGTGCAACGTAATCGAAACAAAAACTATTAAAATTAGCCAGGATACAAGCTGCACTTCTGCTGTCGAAGCCCCCTTTGGCTGAAACAAGGATTGGCAATGTGTGTCCACATCCAACCTGTGGAACGATGGAAGCAATCATGGTGCGGACATTCGTTGGGGCCGTGATATCTTTGAAAGCCAAGAACCAATTAAACCTCTTAATAACTGCACTGTCCTGTTGACTAACCCAATAACGAGGACGAGGTGAAAAAGTTGGGTCGCCGTGCTCT
The DNA here is from genome assembly GCA_965219475.1 of Opitutales bacterium. GTDB lineage: Bacteria > Verrucomicrobiota > Verrucomicrobiia > Opitutales > UBA2995 > JAABVD01. Next base: position 470,101 of record CBDCNU010000003.1, read on the forward strand.
TCCGCGAGGGTTTCCTCCGGCTGTCCAGGTCGAAACAAATTGCCTTCGCGGGTTGTTATGCTGGCGGCGCGATGGTCGAATGCCTGGACCATTTTTCCTTCATACAGCGGCAGATACAGCTCCTCCCCCTTCTTCCAGCGGTTTCCTTCGACGGGATAAAAACCCTTGGCTTCCAATTGCGTAGCGGTACGAAAAAGGTGGGAGTGATTGGCCATGTCGAACATCCTTACGTACTTCACCGGCCAGACCTTCCGCTCTTGCCCTGCTGAGCGATTTACGAGAACAGGATGCCCTTCATAGATTGCGCGCGTTATCTCGGCGTCGCGATATGTGCGAAAGACCGGCGCGGTACCGGTGTTGGGGTTCACGCGGGCGAAGTCCGCCGATGTCAATGGAAAGCATCGATCCGCGTCAGCGATCGTCTTCGTATCGTGCAGGAAGAAGGCGCAGTGCGTCTCATCGAACCGTCGTTCCTTACCGCCAAATATGAGGGCACAGAATTTGAACCGAGAGTCCACATCTGGAAAGAAGGGCGGCAAGTTGGTTCCAAGGCGGCGGTTCTCGAAGTCGAACAGGCCTGATACCCTGCCTTTGGTGGAGACGGACTTGAAGAAGCGGGCCGCAGTCTTGTCTGCGTAGATACCCGACGGCGTGAGCAAGCCGACAAAGCCGTCGGGTTTGATCAGGTCCATGGAACGCTCTACGAAAAGAGAATACAGATTGATGTCGCCTCTCCCTAAGAGAGGGTAGTGACCGGACGCGCGAATCAATTTCCCCAGCCTGTCTGCCCTATCCTTTGCGTCGTCGAACTCAGCCCCAAGGGGAGCGCCTTCAACCCTCAACTGCTTGATGCCTGCCTTCCTGGCAGCCGCAGTAGGCGCGCGAGCCAATTTGGGTTCACGGGTGGCAAACCACTCCACCTCTTGCAACTTGATCCGGTCCCAGGGCGGATTGCCGATCACCGCGTCGAAGCCTCCCTTTGGGCGGAGGCTTTGCCAATGACGCCACACTCCCGGGAAAGCCACCTCCCAGTGCATGAAGCCCTCGCGCTCGGCGATTTCCATCCCTTCATGCCACAGCTTGGCGAACCTCGACAAGGTTTCCTCATCCTCATTGGAGGAGGCAGTGCCGATGGCCTCCGGACCCCTGGCGAGAAGCCGAAAAGCCTTTGCTGGAAACCGACTGACGGGTTCAAATAGATGCCTCGTCTCGAAGACCTTGAGTTCCTTTTTCTTCATCCCCGCCGTTAACCATTTATATCCACAGAGGAAGTCGAGCAGACCGCGTAATTCCGACGTCATCTCATCGACACCCTCAAAGAGCTTTGCCGATTTTTTCACCTCCATAATATCGGAGTCGGACAAATTTTCGATGAGTCGCATTCCTCTGGATGCGGCCTCGGCGCCAGCGATTGCGCTTGAAAGAAAAATCTCATTTATTCTTCGCAAGTCTTCAACGGCCTGGGAAACCTTTAGCCCGATCAGCGAGTCGCCGCAACGCAGGTGGTGGTCGAGAAAGGAAAGCGGCGCCCCGACCGTGAAGCTGTGCAACCATAGCGACACCTTGGCCAATTCCACAGTTAGAGGATTCTTGTCCACGCCGTAGATGCAGCGCTTAAGCACCATCCGGCGGATTATGGCTTGGTCGGTGAGTTGGGTTTTGTCGAGCGCCCAATTTGCCTCCGTCGCCCGCTGGATTATTTCTTCCCGAATTTTCGATACCCGCTTCACCAAAGGTGAAACGTAAGCGCCATCAAGCCACTCCGGGACTACGGGGACGTACTCGATCAAATCGGCGATGTAGTCGGAGAGGAAATCGACAGCGGTGACCAGAAAGTGTCCGCTTCCCATGGCCGGGTCGAGAACTTTCAGGTCCAGAACGGCCTCGGCAGGATCGAACTTCAGGAGTTCGGCCTTACGCTGTGCCTTGGGACGACGATCGCTCTTGAACCGGGCGGCTTTGTCTTCGAAGGCCCTGAGACGCTCTTCAGCCAGTGGTTTCAGGGTATGATCGACGATCAGGTCGACAAGTTCCTGGGGCGTAAAGAAGCTCCCGCTGTCCTTGCGGGCGTAGGAATTGGGGCGAACCACGATTTTGCCGTCTTCATTGCGGACGGGGTTACGTTCAAGAAGCCGCTCGTAAATCGATCCCAATTGCTGAACGGACATGTCCCGATAGTTGACGAAGCGGCGGTTCCCCCTCGAGTCCTCAGCATGGCTCAGGTCGTAGACCATGGGGGCGATGGTAGCATCGGAGAGACGCACTCTTTCAAGTAAGGGGGCGGCTTCAACCGCGAACAGACCCCCGTTATAAGGCGGGAGCCCAATGGACGGATCGCCTTGGTCGATCAGTCTGAACAGCGTCATCAAGCGGTCGTAGTAGTTGGTTGCAACGGCCGAGTAGGTATCTCCTTCCTTCATCCTGCAGGCGATGTCGTCGCGCACCCGCTTTCGCAGACCGTAATCGTCATAGCGCGTATCGTTTACCGGCAACAGATCTCGGTCTTCGGCATAGAGCACAAAAAGCAGGCGATAGAGGAAGATCAGCGCTGCCTGTCGGACTTCTTCGAGGCTTGCTTCTGAACCCTCGGCCAGCGCCTTTACAAGGCATGGAAAAACATTCTCGAAAACGACTTCGGAAAGGTCCTTTGCAACCTGTTCTTCGTAACGCTTCCCCTCGGCCAGAGCCGCTTCCAGGAAGGTAGCCGTAGCGCCCCGTTGACGCACGAATGACTCGCGCTGGAAAAGCAGTTGAAACGTGTGGAGACCCTCTTCCTGATCCCCTTTGAGCAGTTCTTCAAGATCCGCTTCAAAGTAGCCGTTGGCGCGGGGTCGAGCGCGATAGTCGTAGAGACGCCATACCTTGCCATTGGTCAGGATGCCCCAGCGGACACGGCCATCGGAAACGCTGTCTGCAGTTGAAAGATAGCGGAGTATCTGGCCATGAGGGGTGCGTCTGGGTCCGCCGTCGTGACCGGAGGCATCGAGAGCCAAACGGAACCGCTTGCTCTCTTCCACCGCCAGAGCGTGCCGATAGCTGTCTCTCGCTTTGCCTTCTGAGGCAGCGCGCGCTTTGGAGTCGGCGTCTCGGAAAAGCAGGTGATCGGGGATATCTTCGTTTCCGGCCGTCCCCTGTTGTGGAAGGTAGTCTTCCCATCCGAGCAGGTGCAAAACCGGGCGGATCAAATCCGACTCGGTTTGGGCCTCGTTGGGATTGGCAGAGAAGCTGAGGGTTTTAAAGCGTTCGGAGCAGCCCTTCCTGAATTCCTCAAACCTGTGCGGCTGTTCGCTTGAAGCTTTCCACTCGGCTGTGGCTTTTATGCCGTCACTTAGGAAATAATGGGTAAATAGCTGGCCTTGCATTTTCGTTTCTAGCTTTTATCCAAAGTCTCCAAAAAGTGATTGCAACCACTTCGTAGGGCGGTTCTCGCATCTTCAACGTTTAATAGCATCAAAGGACAAAAGATTTCGAACACTTCCCGCTACGAGTTGCTTTGACCCATTCTCGGAAGAGCGCAACAGCCGGTAAATTCATAACGAAAAGACCGGCAAGTTGTTGACTGTAACCTGCCCGCCTGTCCGCCTGCAAACGGGCTGCAACCCGCTTGCAAGCATCCTGCAGGCAAGGCTACCGACAAATTCAAGAATTTTTTACCCCCATTAACATACCTTTGCGGTAGTTTGCCACCACCGAGCGACAAACTTGCCAACCTCAAGAGCCCATTGACTCCTTTTGTCTTCTTGCCGCTATCAGCGCTGTGGGGTCGCCGGCAGATACCGGCTCGATTACCTGCTTTACGTCATAGGTTCTTAACGGCCTTGGTCTGTTCGTCCCAGCGTGAGGCGGCACAGTGGCGGAAACACCGAGAAACGGGGCGACGAAGGGTGCAAAAATTTTCTTGACCAGCTAAAGTTAGGATACTTATATTAAATGTATGGTAATCCAGACAGTTTCTACGGTCGATGCCATTGAGGCCCAATTCAGGCAAAAAATATTGGATGGAACGTGGGTTTCCGGAGATAAAATCCCCAGTGAAAAGGAGTTGAGAAACCTTTTGGGGGTAAGTCGTTTACCTATACGCGAAGCTATTGCCCGTCTCACGGGACTGGGAATGCTTCGGTCCGTGCAAGGAAAGGGTGTATTTGTAGAATCAAGGGTAAGGGAATCTGGTTTGAGTGACGCTCTCATTCCAATTTTTTTAGAAAAACCTCCTCATTTGTACAGGCAACTCGTTGAAGCAAGAGCGCTTTTGGAAGGTGAGATTGCTGCTTTGGCGTGTAAAAATGGAACCAAGGAAGAAAAGGAAGAGCTCACCTCATTTCTCAATTTCCCCGCCTCTGCCGTCACCACGGCGACAGCTTTTGCGGAATACGATAACGCTTTCCACGTTTACTTGGCTAAAATGGCCAAAAACGACTTCCTCTACTTTCTCTTTCGTTCCCTGTGTCCCTACATTTGCAAATTCCTGGTAGAATTTGGCACAAGCCGGGAGGTTCGGTCTTCCGCTCTATCCCGTCATGAGGATTTGGTCGACGCTGTGGTTAAGGGGCAGCCGGAAAGAGCTAGAAGAGCTGCTCAAAGCCATTTGATTCCCTGCCTTGATACCTATTTCGGAAAGGTAGAGAGAAAGGTATCATGATTTTTTCGAAATTCCCATGAATCGGCACATATTTTCCCCCTTTTATCGGGAACTGCCAAGAGTATTTCGCCGCGGAGAAAGGAAGGCGAAAAACACGCCTTTACATGTCGCCCGAAATGTGGCAGCCTCAAATTCAGTCACCTCCTTGGGCTTGAATTCGGAGGGACCAAACCGGGCTATTCCATTAACAACTACCTGACTATGGCAGATCTCCGTCTTTCGATTTCTCCCTGTCGGGGTCATTTCTTGGACCCCTTCCTTCGTGCCATCACAACTCTGATTTTGTTTTCAGGGCTGGTTCTGGTTGGTCAGGAGGATACGGATCAGGACGAGGAAGAGATTTATGCTTTAGACCCCTTCACCATCGCCGAAGAAACCGGCCAAGGCTACAGTGCCACGCTTTCGATTTCGGGAACGAGGACGAGAATACTCCTTAAGGACCTTCCGCGGTCACTGAATGTAATCACCTCTGAATTCATTCAGGACACCGACAGTTATACACAAGGTGAAATGCTGGAATTTACCAGCAGTGTAACCCGAATACATGGGGGCGGCACGGATGATAGAGGTGATAACGCTATCGCGATTCGAGGTTTTGACGTTGGCGCCCCCTATCGGAATTTTTTCCGTTACCGGCAACCTGTTTGGGCAATAAATGTGGACCGAACAGAAGTGATAAAGGGCCCCGCTTCTACTCTCTACGGAATCACAGGACCCGGGGGACAAGTAAACTATATCACGAAACGACCGCTGTTTGTGAAGCGTGGATCGGTGGATGTGGGCGTTGGAATTGAGGCCAGAGATTCTTATCGAGCCATTGTCGACTATCAGGATGTCACGGGTAAGGATAATAACCTTGGCTACCGGTTTGTTGGGGGCTATCAGGAGAGTGAGGGTCCCAAAGACCGAACCGCAGAGGATCGGCAATTGTATGATCTGTCCTTCAATTGGAAACTGTCGGAGACAGAAACGCTGATATTCGAATTCGAACATAGCAGGTTCAAACTTATTCCCAACGGCGGCACGCCCGGATCGGAGACGCAGGATGCTCAAAATCTCATCGAGGAAAGATTCGGGGGGACTTATATCGATGGAGTAGAGTGGTTCACACCTCCTGAACTGCAAACCCAGGAGGCCGATCAGCTCATTTTCGAAGTCTTTTACGCAGTGCCGGAATTCACTTTTAACAATCGCACTGATTTCAGGGAGCTGACCAGTGATCTGTTCACCGTCGAATACCGCCGGGAAATTTTCCCGGGCTGGAATATGAACTTGGCCTATCTGTATAATTCCCTGGAGCTCGACGATATTGATTCTATCGATGAGAATTTAAAGGGAGGCCTTCAGGACCCAAAGGTCGCATTTGCACCCCCGGTAGAAGAATTGCTTTTGACTCACCTTCGTAGCGGTGGACCATGGGATCCATTTTCGGGAACGGTATCCCAATCGGGTCGCAACGATATTGAAACTATAGAAAACCACGCGCTCCAGTTCACCCTCACAGGTGATTTTGATCTGGGATTTTTGCGTAACACCGTTTTGTTGGGCTTATCCACCGACTGGGAAGGCCAGGACGCGATGCAATTTGAAACAAACGGAGTCAAATTAAACAACCTTCTAGATTGGCAAAACGTACACTGGCGCAACATTGTCGGGGTGGAGAATGCCGATGTTCTTCGTCAATTCCCTGTCCTGGACGAAAATGGTGACCCGGTCGTTGAAACCATAACCCTTCCAGGCGGGAGAGAATTCACGCGGCCCGTCTTTGAAGACGAGGCCCGGGCCTTTCAACTGGAGTGGGAGGAACGAATTTTTGAGGATATCACGTTTAAAGGAGAAGCCTATTGGATCAACATGAACTCCACTACGTGGGATGATCGTATTCGTTTAGTATATGGCGTTCGGCACGATAAGTTCCGCCAGAACATTTCTTCGGTAATAAACGACCGTTTCTTATTTACGGAGAACACTGTCATTGACTCTGAGCAAACGCAAGAATCGGACAGTCCCCAGTTTGCCTTTCTCTTTCAACCGTTTTCGTTCCTCGGCCTTTACGGCTCCCACAGCGAATCCACTCTTCCGCAGTTCGGCTTTTGGCGAGAACAATTCCTAGATCCGGCAGACGCTCTTCCACGACCTCCCCTCGAAGGTGAAAGCTCGGAAGCTGGGCTCAAGGTAAACCTGTTCGACAATAAAATCAGTGCTACCGTTGCTTACTTTGACGCCAAAAGAAATAACCGGGTTTCTAACACGGGAACGCCTGACCGGTTTGGAGCCTGGCAAAGAATTTTAAGCGATGAACAAGCTGAGGGCTACGAGATGGACTTGCTCCTCACTCCTATGCCCAACTGGCAAATTGTGGTTGCGGCTGCTTATACGGAGACACTCCAAATCAGCCCCAGAACCGCGGAGCCCCTTCTGGATACTTCCCGCCCCATACCCAATATCTCGGAACGGCAGTACGGCGCGTTTACCAAATATGAATTCCCCGAAGGATTTCTTTCGGGCTTCTCCCTAGGCGGTGGATTTAATTACGCAAGCGACAAAAATTGGAGGAGTAGCAATCAACTGAGTCGTATTCGAGACATCCATGCTGTGTCGTATAAAACTTATCGCCTTTTTGCGGGATACCGGTGGGAGTCGCTTGACAAGGTTTTTAACCTGCGCCTCAATATTCGAAATCTATCAGACGAATTCTTTTGGCTCAACGCCTCTCAATTGGGCGAGCCACGCGAAGCACGCCTATCTTTGAATGTCCAATTTTAAGAAATACCAACCAAACCCGTATTTCAATCCATCAACAAATCAGTTAACTCACATGAGAATAAAAAATAAAAAACTAAAAACTTACGTCGCTTTAATAGGCCTTACCTTTTGGTTTGGATCTTTTTTAGCGCAAGGCGCGGTTGTTCAAGTCGGCACACTGGTCGACCCGGACAATGTGGTCATTAATAATACCACTCCTCCACTATTCATCGAGGTTGGCAGTTTGGTGGTTGATGGAACAACCTATGTGCGCGACGTGGATATTTTTACGGGCACGAGCGGTGTGCCCACCAATCCTGACGGCACCCCCGTGGACCCCGCCGTGACCTTCGAACTCCTCACCACCACGGTTAATGATGGTGTCAATAACAATTCCATTACCGGCCTTGACAGCTGGAATATCAATAATGGAGGTGGACGAAGGAGCTTCAGTGCCGATCCTGAGGACCAAGCGGGGAGACCGCCCTGGCAAACCGGCAATTTTGGCGGTCAGGAGACCTTTACCAGCACCAATGATGACGGTCCCGATTTCATTATCCTGGAAAACGGTGCCAATGATGATCTGATCGTCCAAGCCGTTTTTCCCGATGGCACTACCGGGCAATGGACTCCATTTATAGTTGGAGATGAAGCGCAGGCCGCGCTTTGGGGTGACACCGGCTTAACCAGACCACAGAATAATCAGGCAATCGTGGGTGTCGGCTTTAGAGTCGAAGACCTACAGGGCGCGGATGGGAACCCGTTACCCCAGGACACTGAAATCTGGGCACTACGCCTCAACGACCCTACTCAATCGCCGGATACAGGGCTGGATCCCTTGCTGCTCGTCGCGGTTATTGTGCCACAGGGACTCTCCCAAGTCGGCACGCTCGTCGACCCGGATAACGTCATTATCAACAATATTACTCCCCCTCTATTCCAGGAGGTTGGCAGTATTCCCATTGTCGGAGATAGAACCTATGTGCGCGACGTGGATATTTTTACGGGCACGAGCGGTGTGCCCACAAATCCTGACGGCACCCCCTTGGACGCCTCCGTGACCTTCGAACTCCTTACCACCACGGTCGATGATGGTGTCAATAACAATTCCATCACTGCCATGGATGAATGGAATCTAGTTACGGTTGCGGGACGAAGGTCCTTCAGTGACGATCCTGCTGACCAAGGGGGGAGACCGGCCTGGCAAACCGGCAATTTTGGCGGTCAGGATACCTTTATCAGTACCAATAAATCCGGTCCCGATTTCATCCTTATTGAAAATGCCGCCAATGATGACCTGGTCGTCCAAGCCGTTTTTCCCGACGGCACTACCGGGCAATGGACTCCATTTATAGTTGGAGATGAAGCGCAGGCCGCGCTTTGGGGTGACACCGGCTTAGTAAGCCCTGACACTTCGATTGGAGCAGGTCAGGGGAAGTTCGGTGTCGGCTGGAGAGTCGAAGACCTGCTGGGTGCAGATGGGAACCCGTTACCCCAGGACACCGAAATCTTTGCGCTACGCTTCAACGACCCTACTCAATCGCCGGATACAGGGCTGGATCCCTGTTTGCTCGTCGCCGTCATCATAAGTGATACTGCTACTGGAATGTGGCAAAAAGTCACGGACTTTGAGGATCCCGATGGCATGTTTGCGGAATTCAATGGCCTCGACAACAATGTTGTGGGAGGCAAAATATGGAATGTGGATGCCGAGGTTCCGGGTTTTGTCGGAGCCGAAGCCGATCCGGCTCCCTGGGATGGCGATGAAGGCAACATGGCCTTGCATGTCGAACACCCAAATACGGCCGGGGGCATGTCAACCGCCTTCGTTCTACTTCCTGAGGATATCGCGGACGGCTCGGTGGCCACCCTTTACTTCCGCTGGTGGATGAACAAGAACGGCGGTCATGAGGCCGGAATCTTCATGGCCAGCCGGGAAGAGTTCCTGAAATTTCGACCTCCCTATAATGTTGGTGAAACTCCCGCGGATAGGAATAACACGATTAGACACGGGTATGGTGACCACCAGACCTGGTGGCGTATTGCTGGAGAGTTTTCCATCTCCGACTTCGGTTACAGCTCACCGGGTGAAGTTCAAAGGAATGCCCCGCCTGTGAATACCGATGAATACCTTGGCCCGGAGGATAGCGGCAAGCAATTCCTGGGCGCTATCCCTGAACAGCAACAGTACCAGCCCGGCGTATGGATGGAAATGTGGGTCATTTACGATACGGACAATGACATCCGAATGGAATACCAGAGACAAAACGATGGCGTACAGAGACAAAACCACTGGGCCATCATCGACGCCGACAGTAACGTTGAAAAAGTCATTGACCACATGCCCAACAGCAAGGGTATCACCGATGCGGACTATCCCGGCTTCTACATGGTCAACTGGGTCCGACCCAATCCGAATTATGACACCCAGGTATACATGGATGACGTCTGGATTGACTATACCGGTATAAACCTGACCACGCCTCCCCACGGGAAGTCCCGCAGCGCGGTTGAAATAGATACCACGCCTCGCGCCGCGGCTGTATCCGCTGGATCCGGAACCATTACCATGACAATGGCTCCTCCACCCGAGGCCGAAGTAGGTGCGGGGGTCTACCTGGCTGACGGAACTGGCTTGGGCACCATTGCCTCCATTTCTGGCAATACGCTTACCTTGGGAGCTCCGCTGCCAGCGTCAGTTACCGTTCCAAGTAATTCGGCTCTGACCTTTGGTGACCCCGTCGACACAACCGCGGGCAAGTTCATCAATATCTCGACCCGCGCCATGGTGGGAACGGGCGATGACGTCATGATTGGCGGTTTCATCATCGGAGAGGGCCTCCAGCAAGTGCTGGTCGAAGCTATTGGGCCGGAATTGGCGGATAGGGGCGTTGCCGGCGCCCTGGCCGATCCGGTGCTCACCGTAACCGCCGCCGATGGTACGGTATTGATGGTCAACGACAACTGGGAGGACTCTCAGGGACAGATGGTCACCGATCTTTGGGGAGGTAGTCCAAACGTTTCTGCTGGCAGCGCGAGTTCGGCCGCCGTTCTCACTCTGGAGCCGGGCAATTATACCGCCAAGGTGGAAGGAAAGGATGGAACGACCGGAGTAGCGCTTGTCGAGGTGTATCAGATCGACTAAACGCCCTCGCTCTCCCGCAACATAAACGACAATTAACTTTTTATAGCTGGGCAGGTAATATTCCTGCCCAGCTATATTTTTGCAATTTGACCGTTGATCGTCACCCTGGCTTGGAATTCCAAGGTTCCCAAACCTTCCCTGCGCAATAGCCTGATCTCCCGTCAAGAAGAAAGGAGTAGTGAAGAAAAAGACTTGGCTTGCCATCGGGAAGATTATCGTTGTCGGCTCCTACTTGGCTGGTTCGCCCTCGCTGATCGGACAAAATACTTCCCAAAACGGTTTTCTCGGTTCCTATTTCAACTCATTGGATTTCTCGCAACGCGTTCTTGTCCGGGTTGATTCTGAAGTCGATTTTAACTGGCAAGCCCAATCTCCCGGGCAAGGAGTGAACCGGGATGGCTTTTCCGTTATTTGGCAAGGCGCCCTAATGCCTGAATTTTCAGAGGAATACACTTTTCTGATAAACAGTGACGGACTTGTTAACCTATGGATCGACGATGTGTTGTTAGTGGATGGGTCACGCTCTCCCACATCAAGAACTCACTCCGGAAAGATCCTATTGTCCAGTGGACAATCATACCTGCTAAGGTTGAACTACACCCACGCATCCGGGGATGCGTTTGCCAGACTGTTTTGGACCAGCAGTTCCCGCAATTTGGAAATCATTCCCAAGGAAAGGGTTACGCTACAATCGGGAGACATCAATTTTCCTCCAATGGTCCAAGTTCCCGCAGTGCAAAACGTCAGCCCACCATCCATGGAGCTTCTGCTTGCCGGAAATGTGGTAGACGATGATTTTTCCGGCCGAGGACAAATAGGCCGGGACTACGGCAGTGTTTCATGGAGCCAATCAAGTGGACCTGGAGAGGTACAATTCGAAGACGCATCCAACCCGGTGACCCGCGCGACTTTTCCCTTTATGGGAGAGTATGTCCTCAATCTGGAGGCGGTTGACGACGCCGGACAATCCAGCAACGCGGATATGGTTGTAATGGTGGATCACCCTCCATGGCCGATGCATCATATCGACAACTTTTCCTGGAACCATAATTCGCTAAGTCCGGGTGACGTCAACGGCGATGGTTTTGATGACTATGCGGTCATGCATGAAGGGCCCGATACCTATACCGTTGTCTTTCATCCGGGAAGTGAGGGAAATGATAAAGCCCTGTGGCCCATTACCCAAATAGGGCGAGGTGGCAATCCGGAGTATTCTTACATCGCCGATTTTGACGGCGATGGAAACATGGATGTCGTTGCAGGCGGTGGCGCTGATGGAAGTCAACCCCCTGGAGTCAAGGTGTTTTGGGGGCCGGACCCCGCTTCATCAATGGACGGTAGCGCTTGGACGGACAGCGGCGTTTTTCCCCAGACTGCCGACAGAGGGCACATTCTCTTCATAGAAGCTCACGATATAAATAGCGACGGTTTGGTGGACATAGTCGTGGGTGGTCGGCTCCAGAACAACCCCCGAGTATGGGCGGGTCTATTCTGGTTGGAGGCTCCTCAGGATCCTGAAGTTCGACGCAACCCTTCTGCCTGGGAATTTCATTATATCGATGACGCGCTGATGAGCGGCCACGGATTCGTCTTCACCGATATCGATCAGGATGGAGACAACGACTTCGTAGTGGCAAACGCTGATTGGGATACTCCTCAATCGGAAGAAAGGGTCCTCTGGTATGAGAATCCAGGAAATGGAACGGCAGCTCAGTTGGAGCCATGGCCAAGGCACGTTATCTACCGAGGTGATGAGTTTTTTGCCAAGCCACAGGTGGGGGTGGGTGATTTAAATGGAGATGGTCTCATAGACCTTTGTGTTCAAGTGGAACGTGAGATTTTCTATTTCAGGAAAACAGGTCTAAATCCTGTAACCTGGGAGCGCATAGCAATCCCCAAACCTGCCTATGCCCAATGGTTAAATCGGCCCACAAAGATTGCCGACCTTAACGGAGACGGTCAGTTGGACATTGTGGGGATGCTTATCCATAATTACGGCGATTTTCCTGAAGGCAAGGCCTCTGTTTTCTGGATGGAGTATACCGGCGATGAACCGAGAGAGGACAATTGGGTCACTCACGTAATCAAATGGTCAAATGGAAGCCAAACAGGAAGAAACTTTCGGGGGGAGAAATGGGATCATTTGCGGTTCCTCGACATGGACCGTGACGGAGATTTGGACATCATTGGCAACTGCGAGGAACACTACGACTCGGTGCGTCGTACCCAAGTCGGTGTCGTTTGGTTCGAAAACCGACTCAATGAACCGGCTTATACCTTTACCGAAGATAGTAACGGCCTCACTGTTATCGAAGCCGAAAACTATTCAAGTATGAGTGATGGGGATTGGTTTCTTCATGCCGATCATGAGGGTTATTTTGGAGACGGTTACCTGGTTGAGTTTCATTCGGAGGATCAGCCGGACCAGGATTGGAATCAGAGTGGAGGAGTTAACTACGAAGTTAACCTCGAGGGAGGAGAATACGAAATCTGGGTCCGTCGCGGGGTGCCCTCGAATTGGGGAAGACGCGGAGGTGAGAAATCGAATTCCGTTTGGCTCGGAATTAATGGACAATTGATGGGGGAATCTTTCTTCGACGACAGTCCGGAAGGTTTTGATGGATGGACCTGGGTGAATCAAACTGAAAAAGGGTCTCCACTTACGGTGTCTCTACCCGAAGGTCACCACCACTTAAACCTACAGGGCCGTGAAGGTGGATATGCCATTGATCAGATTGTCATTGTTCAGGTGGGTACCAAATTCAATAGAGACGATACCTACGATTGGGGCGGGCAATACGCAGTCGTCAAAGTCGGCACCCTCGACGTTCCGGACAATGTTTTCGTTAATAACACCGAGGTTCCCCTGTTCATAGAGCTTGGCAGCATTCCTATCCCCGCTGACGAGAAAACCTATGTTCGGGAGGTGGATATCTTTGTCGGGCAAAGCGGTGTGCCCATGAATGCGGACGGCACACCGGTGGACCCGGTTGCTAACATTGAGGGACTCACCACGACGGCCGATGACGGGGTCAACAACAACTCCATCACCGGCATAGACAGTTGGAATATCAATAACGGCGCTGGACGCAATGCTACATCCCCGGAATGGGAGACCCGCATGTTTGGCGGTATGGCAACCTTTACCAGCACCAATGGTGATGGTGTCGATTTTATCATGATCGAACAGGGCGGAAATGACGATTTGTGGGTACAACCGGTATTTCCGGACGGCACAACCGGCCAATATGTCAAGCTGGCGGACGGAGACGGACCGGAGTGGGGTGACACCGGCCTGGAAACCCTGGCCGGCGCCCCCGGCGATGGCCAAAAGATCGTCGGTCTCGCTTGGAAAGTTGAAGACCTGCTGGATGCAGATGGCAATAACCTGGCTCCGGACACGGAAATTTTGGGATTGCGTTTCAATGACCCCGCTCAGGGGGATGATCCCGCCCTTGATCCCTTGTTGGTCGTCGCGGTAATTATTGATTCTACTACACCGCGTGCAGTGGGTGAAATGGCTGGATCCAACACCATAACTTTGGCAGTTGATCCTACTGCCGATATTACAGTGGGCAAGTTGGTCCAGCTTGAGGATGGAACGACAGTGGGCAAAATTGCATCCATTGCCGGTCGGGTGCTTACCTTGGAAGCTCCGCTGACAGTCCCAATTCCAGGTGATGCGCCTCTAACCTTTATTGAACCCGTCGATACTCCCGCGAGCAAGTTCATCAATATCTCGACCCGCGCCATGGTGGGAACGGGCGATGACGTCATGATTGGCGGTTTCATCATCGGAGAAGGCCTCCAGCAAGTGCTGGTCGAAGCTATTGGGCCGGAATTGGCGGATAGGGGCGTTGCCGGCGCCCTGGCCGATCCGGTGCTCACCGTAACCGCCGCTGATGGTACGGTATTGATGGTCAACGACAACTGGGAGGACTCTCAGGGACAGTTGGTCACCGATCTTTGGGCAGGCAGTCCAAACGTTTCTGCTGGCAGCGCGAGTTCGGCCGCCGTTCTCACTCTGGAGCCCGGCAACTATACCGCCAAGGTGGAAGGAAAGGATGGAACGACCGGAGTAGCGCTTGTCGAGGTGTATCAGATCGACTAAACGCCCTCGCTCTTCCGCAACATAAGCGACGATTGTCTTTTATGGCTGGGCAGGTGATATTCCTGCCCAACTATTTTTTTGACCCCTTCCACGACCCTCAGTTGTAGGAGCGGCTTTACGCCGCGATTGCTTCTAGACGGTTCCTTGGGATCGCGGCGTAAAGCCGCTCCTACAACTTGAAACCAATACTTTAGAGCCTACAGGATAATCTTGGTGAGCTTTGCGAGAGGAAATTCCTAATCCTCTTGACCATGCAACCGATTACAAAGAAATTTGCGGTCGGCTTGAACTGTCAGTATGAACGACCAAATCTTCTTAACAGGCCTGATTTGCCGTATATCCACCCTGTTAACCCTATGTAGCGCAACCGCTTACCAAGGGTATGCCCAGGAAGCTGACGACTCGGACGGGGAAATATTCGAGCTCAGCCCATTTTCGGTGACCACAGCCGACGACCGGGGCTACCTGTCAACCAACGCTGTCTCAGGGACTTCCCTGAACACCTCCATCCGGGATCTGCCCATGGCCCTGGAAGTCGTGAATCAGGAATTCCTGGAGGACCTGGGGGCGTTAAACATGGACGAAGCCCTGAAATATTCGGCTGGTGTCGAAACAACGGCTTTTGAACTGAGTAGTTTTTCATCGGGAAATGCAACTAATTTTAGCGATTCCTCCCCCTCGGCAAACGTCCCGGTCCATCAGGGAAACGTCCTCACCATACGGGGATATCGTTCACCAAACCAGCAGCGATTGGGATTTCGTATCGGCATGCTCGTTCCCGAGTATCGTGTCGTGATAGGAGGCGGAACCAACACCGTTAATATGGAGAGAATGGAAGTGGTACGGGGTCCCAATTCCCTGCTCTACGGGGTCAACATGCTGACCGGGGTGGTTAACATCGTTCCCAAATCACCATTATCCGAAAAAAGAACCTCAATGGGATTCAACGTTGGGAGCAACAGCTTGATACGAGGCACTTTCGATACCACAGGGCCAATTTTGAGCGAAGATCACAAACTGGGCGAGTTGAATTATCGCGTCATTGCTTCCACTCGGAAAAATGATAATCTCAAGGAGTTCAGTAATTTTGACGGGTCCTACTACGCCGGGCAGTTGGATTACTGGACCAGGAACAAGAAGTTCAACCTTTTCCTGGAATACCAGTTGGCCGACAATACTTCCCGCGGAATTGGCAACAAGTGGTACTCGGCGCCCATTGCCCAGTACTTTCGCAATGAATTTGGCGAGCCTGTAATCTGGACACGAAACTACGACCCAAACAGCCCCAATTATAAATTAATGGCAGAAGACAGGGCAATGCCTTACGAAATAAAGGACTACGGGCTTCTACCAGAACATTTCCGGCCCTGACACCTGGCATAAGTCCGAGGAGAAGAACATCCTGGCTTTGGTAAAGGTGAATCCCCTTGAAGGCTTACATTTGGAGGGGGGGGTCTATCTCTCCGAGAACAGTTCCGAAACACGTAACGTGGCCCTGATGAACTTCGCCCCGCACCACCGTGCAACCGGCGCTTATTTCTCCACCCGTTATGGTGAAGCCTTTCCGGAGTATGATCCCGATGACTCCCTTACACGGGAAACAGCCGAGGCGATTCCGTCTGAACGGCGACCCATTATCCAAACATCTTCTGGACGGGCTTTATAACATAAACCACCGACGATAACTTGTTGAATGGTGGCTTTGGATTCATGGACCTCATTGCCATCGAGTCGCCAGGAGACTCCTCACGCTATGAACCCGCCGGCAATAATGGAGCCCTTATCCAGCGCTACGGAGCACAATACGCTTGGTTTCAATGGCCGCAATCCTCCGAATCAACACAGGCTCGACTGCGTGCGGCATATGACTTCGATTCAGACTTTCTCAATTCCCACCATACCTTTGTCGCGGGCGCCAACTACATAAAGGATGAAATCAGTTTTGTGGTAAATCCGATGTTTGCCAACCTGGGATCCCAGGAAGCCTGGGGTGATTGGGACGGTGTCAGCGTCAACCCTACTGCTCCCCGATTTCATCAGGATGCAGTTTATTACCGCGATAGTGTTTTTAATCCGAATCCCATTCGGTTCACCCCTTTTACCGTCCTGGGTATCTCAGGACAGCCCAGCAAAAACAAGCTCGGGCACGGCGTTGTAGATGAGGAGGGCAACCGGCGGCAAATCAATTGGGTGACCCGATCCGGCCATAAGGACGTCACATTGGAATTTCGCTCAGCCAACCTGATTTATCAGGGACGATTCTTCAAGGATCGCCTCCTTTTTTTTGGAGGAATTCGCTATGACGAATATGAAACCCAGGAAAGTGAAAAACTTCGGGTGGTGGATTGGACGGGTGTTACCGGGATTGCGCCTGGTAGACCACTCACACCAGGTATTTACCCCCTGACCACTCACATTATCGGTGATGGTTCCCAGCCCTATGTCCCTATTCCCGCGCTCGACATTCCAGCCGGGAGAACCTACACTGGAACGATCAACGATGCCGTGGCGGCGGATTTCGCGACCATCCAGGAAGTGTACCCGGATGGGACGCGCGAAAGTCAACCGAAACAAACCTTCACCACCCCGAGTTTCGGCCTTTCCTACCGGGTTATTGATCCCCTGACGGTATACTTTACGCATTCCCAGGGCATCTTTCCCAATTCCGGACAAAGGGACGGCAACTATAGGGAAATCGACGCCGAGCAATCCAAGAGCGACGAACTCGGGGTCAAGTTTGACTTGTGGGATGGCAAGGTTTCAGGGACCATTTCCGCCTTCAAAATAAAAAGAGAGAACGCCACCTATCGTCTGGCGGTGGCGCCAAATCCAGCTGGCTGGTACGGGGGTCCGAATCATAGTGGCGACCCCAACATCCCAAGCTTCGATCCAGCTGAATTCGCTGGAATGTATGGAGTGCCAGAAGATGCTAAACCCATTCGTTCAAGCTCACCTGTAAAATGGAATGAGACAATCACCTATTCAGGTCGAAGAGTTCCGGATCATCTCTACGAGGTCCCCGCATTGGGCATTGGACTCAACAGTGTCTTTCTGAGTCAATATCTCGAGAAAGCCGGATACACGTTTGACCGAATCCGCAGTGTTAAACATCCGGTAACGGGTGAAAAATTCTCCAATTCGCCCAGTGGTTATCTTTCCGATTATAACGCGGGAGACTTGGGCGGAGGAGATTTTTTCACTCAGCACATCCGATTGGCCTACATCTTCGATTTGGATGTCCTTACAGCCCCTCCCCATGAAGATCCTGCCATTGAAGAATTAAGAAATGTTGTCCGCCAAGCTTTCCAGGATGCCTTTACCAGCCAGGATGAGCGGCTTCCCAACAATATCGTATATACATCTCCTCCCACGCGATTGGCCAATATTCATAATCCAAGCCAAGCCCAGAACATACCTTTTGTGACCTATGAAGAAGAGGGAAAGGGAGTTGATGGCCAGATAATTTTCAGCCCCGCGAACAACTACCAGATCATCTTCAATTTCTCCCGTGTCGAGCGCGAGATCGTCGGGAACGGCTTCAATATGGTACGTCCCATCGACCAATGGGGGAATGACTGGGCCACGGGTTGGGATGTCTGGACGTGGGCCTTCAAGAGGCAGAATTTCACAGACCCGAAGGATCCGACAACCTTCACAGGCGAGGGCGTAAATGGTATCGATATTTCCTTTGTGCCTCAGGACAATCTCGCTCTCTGGAATAAGTATAGCTTCACCGATGGCGCGCTGGACAATCTGGAAATTTTTGGGGGTGTCACCTGGGCGGATGAAGCCGTAACCTCCTCACCGCTCGGAGGGCAGAATGTGCGCGCCAATTACTTCCGCACTCCCTCCACCGCTGAACGATACGAGGTCGGGGCTGGATTGGGATACCGATTTGAATGGCGCGATGTCCGGTGGAATCTCCGCTTGAACATAAATAACCTGCTCGATGACACCTATGACGCCAGTTACATAACCTACAACGAAACCGATCCGTTGACCGGAGAACCATTTTCGGAAAAGCGCCGCTGGGAACGATACTATCCGGGAACCACCTTTCGTTTAACCCTGATGGCAAATTTTTAATTGCCAGAGGCAAAATCAAAATTTATAAGGACTTCAAATTTCTTAAAAACCCTTTCACAATCAGGAAAAATAAATGAAAAAACTGGCAATACTAACGCTTACGGTGCTCTTCCTCGGGACCTCCTTACGAGGTGAATGGCAACTGATCACGAACTTTGAGGATGCTAACGAAGAGGGAAACCCCACCGTTAACAGCAACGTTGTGGGAACCAAATTACATGACCCGGATGCCGAAATTCAGGCTTTTGCCGGAGCCGAAGCTGACCCGAGCCCCTGGGTTGGCGATGAAGACAATATGGCCTTGCATCTTGACCACATGAATTACGCCACTGGGGGGCAGGAGACTGCCTATTTGCTGCTGCCTGGTTTTGCCGATAACCCCGAGGATGGGGGTATCAAGGACGGCACCACAGCCACCCTCTACTTTCGCTGGTGGATGTCCAGAAATGGCTTACATGGAACGGCCGTCATGCTGACCGACACCTTAAGTGACCCCCCCTTTAATACTGGGGACAATCCGAATGATACCATCATGGCTGGTTATGGCGACCACAAAACCTGGTGGCGTATAGGCCACGAGGCAGGCCATCCTGCTGTGGACTTCGGCTACAGTATTTTCAATATGGAAGCGGCATCATACTGGCCCGTGGATCTTTTGGGCGAAAGGGAAGAAGGCAAGCAACTCCTGGCTGGCGTCATCCCTGAAAATCAACAGTACCAGCCCGGCGTCTGGATGGAAATGTGGATCGTTTACGATACGGAAAATGACACCAAAAAGGAATACCAGAGGCAGAATGATGGCATGCAGATACAAAACAAATGGGCCATCGTCGACGACAACGGTAACATTGAAGAAACCATTGATTACCAGACAAACTTTCAAGGTCCCACCGATTTGGATTATAACGGCATCTACCTGGCCAACTGGTGCCGGCCAAACCAGGGTAATGATACCCAGGTTTATATGGATGATGTCTGGATTGACTATGCCGGTGAAAACCTTGCCACCCCTCCCCACGGAAAGACCCGCAGCATGGTTGAGTTGGATATCACGGCTCGCACAGTGCGCGCAACCTCAGGCGCTCAATCCATTTTCCTGTCAATGGCTCCTCCACCCGAGGCCCAAGTAGGCAAGTTGGTCCAGCTTGAGGATGGAACGATAGTGGGCCAAATTGCATCTATCTCCGGTCGGGAGCTTACCTTGGTGGAACCGCTCTCAGTGGTAGTTCCAGGTGATCAGGTTCTATCATTTGTTGAGGGCGAAGGAGAATGGACAAAAGTCACGGACTTTGAGGATCCCGATGGCATGTTTGCGGAATTCAATGGCCTCGACAACAATGTTGTGGGAGGCAAAATATGGAATGTGGATGCCGAAGTTCCGGGTTTTGTCGGAGCCGAAGCTGATCCGAGTCCCTGGGCTGGCGATGAAGGCAACATGGCCTTGCATGTGGAACACCCAAATACGGCCGGGGGCATGTCAACCGCCTTCGTTCTACTTCCTGAGGATATCGCGGACGGCTCGGTGGCCACCCTCTACTTCCGCTGGTGGATGAACAAGAACGGCGGTCATGAGGCCGGAATCTTCATGGCCAGCCGGGAAGAGTTCCTGAAATTTCGACCTCCCTATAATGTTGGTGAAACTCCCGCGGATAGGAATAACACGATTAGACACGGGTATGGTGACCACCAGACCTGGTGGCGTATTGCTGGAGAGTTTTCCATTTCCGACTTCGGTTACAGCTCACCGGGTGAAGTTCAAAGGAATGCCCCGCCTGTGAATACCGATGAATACCTTGGCCCGGAGGATAGCGGCAAGCAATTCCTGGGCGCTATCCCTGAACAGCAACAGTACCAGCCTGGCGTATGGATGGAAATGTGGGTCATTTACGATACGGACAATGACATCCGAATGGAATACCAGAGACAAAACGATGGCGTACAGAGACAAAACCACTGGGCCATCATCGACGCCGACAGTAACGTTGAAAAAGTCATTGACCACATGCCCAACAGCAAGGGGATCACCGATGCGGACTATCCCGGCTTCTACTTGGTCAACTGGGTCCGGCCCAATCCGAATTATGACACCCAGGTATACATGGATGACGTCTGGATTGACTATACCGGTATTAACCTTTCCACCCCTCCCCACGGGAAGTCCCGTAGCGCGGTTGAAATAGATACCACGCCTCGCGCCGCGGCTGTATCCGCTGGGTCCGGAACCATTACCATGACAATGGCTCCTCCACCCGAGGCCGAAGTAGGTGCGGGGGTCTACCTGGCTGACGGAACTGGCTTGGGCACCATTGCCTCCATTTCCGGCAATACGCTTACCTTGGGAGCTCCGCTGCCAGCGTCAGTTACCGTTCCAAGTAATTCGGCTCTGACCTTTGGAGACCCCGTCGACACAACCGCGGGCAAGTTCAACAATATCTCGACGCGCGCCATGGTGGGAACGGGCGATGACGTCATGATTGGCGGTTTCATCATCGGAGAAGGCCTCCAGCAAGTGCTGGTCGAAGCTATTGGGCCGGAATTGGCGGATAGGGGCGTTGCCGGCGCCCTGGCCGATCCGGTGCTCACCGTAACCGCCGCTGATGGTACGGTATTGATGGTCAACGACAACTGGGAGGACTCTCAGGGACAGATGGTATCCGATCTTTGGGCAGGCAGTCCAAACGTTTCTGCTGGCAGCGCGAGTTCGGCCGCCGTTCTCACTCTGGAGCCGGGCAATTATACCGCCAAGGTGGAAGGAAAGGATGGAACGACCGGAGTTGCGCTTGTCGAGGTGTATCAGATCGACTAAACGCCCTCGCTCTCCCGCAACATAAACGACAATTAACTTTTTATAGCTGGGCAGGTGATATTCCTGCCCAGCTATATTTTTGACCCCTTCCACGGCCCTCAGTTGTAGGAGGGGCTTTACGCCGCGATCCCACCAAGCAGCATCGAAGCAATTGCGGCGTAAAGCCGCTACTACTCGAAATGAAGTTTCAAATCCCGTATGCGGGGATAGCCACAAAAAGCACAAAATACACTAAGGCCGTTGGCGTAAAAGCCAGATGTTTGAAACGGTAGATCGGGGCAATAGATGGGCTCATTTGCATCCTCTGTTCCGGTCTGGAATGAACTGCAAAGCAGTTCCACTCCAAAGCCCAGTGTCGCACAGCGCACACTGAGTGGAAATGGCCAACAAACAACGAACCCCGAGGGGGTTCCACAATGAATCAATCCCAAGGCATTTTGGAAATGATTTGTGGAACCCCGTTGGGGTTCAATCATATGGGCGGTCGCTACCCCAGCGTGCGCTACCATGCTTTGCCTAAACCGTGCTTCGCAACGCTACGCAGGTCAAGAGGCTTCGCACGGCACAGCGCGACGCTGGGCTCCGGAGTTTAACGCCGTTGGCGTAAAAGACCCCTTCCACGGCCCTCAGTTGTAGGAGCGGCTTTATGCCGCGATCCCACCAATCAACCTCGAAGCAATCGCGGCATAAAGCCGCTCCTACAGCTTATAACCAATACTCCGGAGCCTATCCCAAAACCCTTTTCCCCAATTCCTAATTCCTAATTCCTAATTCCTAATTGGCGCGCCTCAGCGCGCCTATGCCCTATGATTCGGAAATGCAATACAGATAATCGTGCCCCCGCAGGAACAATTCGTTTTCCACGATGGCGGGTGATGCGTCGAACCTGTCGCTCAATTTATTCTCGGCCACGATTTCAAACGTATCCGCGTCTTTCAATACAAGGGTAGTGCCCTCCCGGCCTACCACGTAGATATAACCATTGGCGGCAATGGGGGAGGCGTAAATCCCCCGGATCCCCTCGAGGGATTCATCGCGGAAAATTTCTTTCCCGGTTTCCGCGTCCAGACAAGTGTAATAGGCGTCGTTGCCCTTGTTCATGTACAATCTGCCATTGGACAATATGGCCGACGGGACGTAGGGGGCGCTGTGACGGACACTCCACACTATGGCATCGGAATCGGACACATCCCCCTTGGCCGACAAGTCGATGGCCTGAATGGATCGTCCCTGATATCCACTCATTACGTAAACCTTATCCTTTCCCACCACTGGTGTGGGGATTACGTTGCCGGTCAGGCCGTCGGCCTCCCATATGAGGTCGCCCGTGGCTGCGTCGTAACTGCGGGTTGCGTTGGTGCCTGGCATTATGACTTGTTGTTGCCCATCCACTTCCACCACGGTGGGGGTCACCCAGGAGGTTCGTTCGTCGCGCTTCACCTTCCAGACCTCTTCGCCGGTGCTTTTATCCAGCGCAAAAAGGTAGGATTGCCCCTCGTTATCCCAGTTGATGAGGAGATGGTCCCCGGCCAGGGCCGGAGATGCCCCTTCCCCGAAGCCGGCCCTTGTCTGAAGGTTCCCCAGGTCTCTCTTCCATTTCAGGTTACCCTCGAAATCGTAACAATACAGGCCCCTGGATCCGAAGAAGGCATACAGGTATTCCCCGTCCGTAACGGGGGAGGCCGAAGCGTAAGTATTGGTGGGATGGTGTCCCTCGTGGGGAACTTCCGCCCGGGCCGTTTTTTGCCAGAGCACTTCCCCCGTGGCACGGTCCAGCGCCATGACGGCAAATTCCTGCGCCACGGCTGGGTCGGCTCCTCCGCGACCTCCACGCTGACGCCCGCCGGCCTGTCCGCCACGACCTCCGCGCTGGCCGCCAAAACTGGCTCTCAAGGCAGCGCGCTCCTCTTCGTTGAGCTGGCCGTCACCGTCCTTGTCGAAACGGTTCAACATCTCTTCCCGGTTGTCTCTGCCTCCCGGTCCTCCACCGGCTCTGGCCCCGGCTTGACCGCCGCGTGCTTGTGCCCCGCGTTGGGGGCGGTCGCCCCGTGCTTGGGCCTCTCCTCGCGGGCGTTCACCGGCTCCGGGCTGGACTCTCCTCTGGGCATCTTCCTGGGATATGGCGGTGAGCAGAAAGATCCGGTCGCCCCAAATGATGGGGGATGCCAATCCGGCGCCGGGTATCCTGGTTTTCCACTTGATATTGGAATCATCGCTCCATTGCAACGGTGGTTTTTCTCCCTGGACGACCCCGGTTTGGGTATTCCCGCGCCACGTCGGCCAGGATGCCGTGTCGGCCGCGCCGATCCGGGATGCGAGGCAGAGGAGAAGGGTAAAGGAAAAAAAGAAGTGGTATCTTACGTTATTCATAATGGGAGGGGATAGGATGATCCTCATTTTTTAAACGGTTAACGCGCAGGTGGAAGGTCCGAGTTACAAAAATTTAGTGACCAGTGGCTAGGGGAGAAGAGTTCAGAGTTCAGAGTTCAGAGTTCAGAGTGCAGAGAGAGGAGAACGGAGGGCGGACATTCCTGTCCGCCATTTCAATTCATATCACAAACGGCATACACGCAGACAGGGAAAGGCCGGAAAAATTAACCACAGAGGACCCAGAGAGCACAGAGGAGGAGAGGGAGATTAACCCCCTCCTACAGTTTCGTAATATGATATCCTATCCCATTCTTTGTTCTCTTATGGATTTTCCTACTTTCATCTCTCCCTCCAAATCCTGTCCATCCTGTCTATCCATGTTCAATTCTCCCTCTCTCCCTCATCCGTGCTCATCCGTGAAATCCGTGGTTAATTCCTAATTCCAAATCTGTGCTCTCTGAGTCCTCTGTGGTTTATTGCCTATTCCCCATTTTGCGCTTTTTGTGGTTAATCCCTCTCCCTCCCCCTCATTCCTAATTGGCGCCCTTGGCGCCTTACCTGCTGCGGTTGTTGGCCATAATCTGCAGGGCCTGGAGTTGCAGTTGATCCGCTATTTCCCGCTCAACGGGGTATAGATCCTCGGTTTCGGCCAGGTCTTTCTCCAAATTGAACAGGGCCCACGGTTGCTCGAAGCGTTTTCCCCTGGGCCTTTCCCGGCCACCCGATCCATTACCCAGCACCAGCTTCCAGGAGCCCTTGCGAATGGCAAACATGGCTCCGCCCGAGTGGTGAATGACCGGGGCTCGTTCCCAACCATCGTCCTCCTCCAGAAGAAGAGGTAAAAAACTGAAGCTGTCCTGCGCCGCCTCCTTGGCCGGCGGCATGTCGGCTCCGATCACATCGGCAAAGGTGGCGAAAAAATCGGTGTGGGTTATGGTGCGGGCACAGGTTGATCCGGCCCTGACTTTTTCCGGCCAACGGACGAAGAAAGGCACCCGGTGCCCCGCTTCCCAGATATCGGCCTTGGTTCCACGGAGGGGCCCGTTGGCCGTGTGGTTTCCTTCATAATAGGCCTGAATGGTTTCGTCCGCCACGTGGTCCGGTTCATCGGGGTCGGTCTGACGGTACATGAAGGAGCCGTTGTCGCTGGTGTAAATGACCAGGGTGTTTTCCGCTATCCCGGCCTGGTCGATGGTTTTCGAAATTTGCCCCACGGTCCAATCTACCTGGACGATGAAGTCGCCATAGGGCCCCAGGTCGGTCGTTCCCTGGAATCGCGGATGCGGCAGCACCGGTTTGTGTGGCGCAGTGAGTGGAAAATAGAGAAAGAAGGGTACTTCCCCTCCGGCATGTTTGTCGATGTAGGCCTGGGCCTTCCCGGTGAGGTGATCCAGGCAATCGAGGATGGAAAAATCGGAACCCAACTCGCCCTTGCGCAGAAATGCGGGAAACTTGCTGCCCGGGTGCATGCGATCGGGGAGCCCGGTTATGGTATGGCCGTCCACATAAAGGTAGGGCGGAAAATCCAATGAGGCCGGAATGACCAGGGAATAGTGGAACCCGACGTCGATCGGCGAGTAATCCACCTGTTTCGACCAGTTCCAATCATCCCCCGTTTTCTGAAAGCCGAGCCCCAGGTGCCATTTGCCCACAATTCCGGCGCTGTAGCCGTTCTCTCCCAGAAAGGAAGCCACCGTGGGCCGGTATGATTCAATGAGCGGACGTCCGTATCCATTCAACACCCCCTGAGTCAATTCCGTCCTCCAGCAATAGCGGCCCGTCAGCAGCCCATAGCGGGTAGGGGTACAAACGGCCGAGGGGGAATGGGCGTCGGTAAAGGTCATTCCCTCCCCGGCCAGCCGATTCAAATGCGGAGTGGGAATTTTGGACCGAGGGTTGAGCGCTTCAACGTCTCCGTAACCCATGTCATCGGCCATGATCAAAACGATGTTGGGCGGCGATTCTCCGGCCAGCGAGACGAGCGGCAAAAAGAAGAAAAGGATGAATCGAGACGTTTTCATAGAAGGAGAAGAGCGCCCAAGGGCGCGAATGAGGAATGAGGAATGAAAAGGTGCTGAGATTAATCTTGATCGTGATCGATGGAAAGGGGGAATTATTGGCCACAAAAAGCACAAAACTCCTCTCCCAATCTTGGCGAACTTTGCGACTTGGCCAGAGTTGATTTAGAAGAAGGTTTTGACCACGGATGACACGGATGGGCACGGATAGGGGAAGGATAGAAAAATAGCCACAAAAGGCACAAAAAACACAAAGGGGGGAGACAGAGGGAGATGAGCCCAAGGGCGCGAATTAGGTAATGCGTTGCAACCCTCACCCGGCGCTTCGCGCCACCCTCTCCCAAAGGGAGAAGGGAGGGAATTAGGAATGGGGAGAGAGGGGAGTGATGGAGTGATGGAGTGATGGAGTGATGGAGTGATGGAGTGATGGAGAAAGCGCCCAAGGGCGCGAAACCCATATCCCAATCTTGGCGAACTTTGCGACTTTGCGAGAGTTAATTTAGAGGAGCGGGTTAACCACAGATAGAGAAATGGACTCTCGCAAAGAACGCAGAGCAACGCAAAGAAAAGAATTGGCCACAAACAGCACAAATAGCACAAAACTCCTCTCCCAATCTTGGCGAACTTTGCGACTTTGCGAGAGCTGATTTAGAAGAAGGTTTTGACCACGGATATGAGGCGCCAAGGGCGCAGATGAAAAAAACAAAAAAAGGACTTGAAGCCTCGACTCTCTCTCGATCTAAAAGACCCATAAACCAAAAAATCTTCCTTTCAGTTTTCACAATTCTTACTAGTGGATGGGCATTTTCAGATGCCACCAATACCTTTCCCGCTAGCGGAAATGTCGGTATTGGAACCAGCACACCTTCCAATGCATTGGATGTAAAGGGCACGATCCGGGCCGAGGAAGTGGTTGTGCAAACCGGTTGGTCGGACTTTGTATTCGAAAACGATTACAATTTCCGCACACTGGATGAGGTAGCAGGCTTCATCGCAGAAAATGGCCACTTGCCGGAAATCCCCTCTGCCGAAGAAGTCGATCAAAACGGTGTCACCCTTGGTCAGATGAATGCCAAGCTCCTGCAGAAGTTGGAAGAAATGACCCTCTACCTGTTGGATCTTCAGGATCAAAACAGGGACTTGGTGGAACGGGTTCAAAAACTGGAAGCCTGTCGATAAGGCTCGTTGAGCCATTGAATTTCCGAGCGCCAGCGAAGCGACCGGACTGCGACAACAGGATTAGCCCGGTAGCATTCTACACCCTCGATCAGCGTACCCGCATTTCCCAACTGTGAAAACTTATCGACCCATTTCCAGCCGCCAACCAACGATTTACCTGCGGTGGGCAACCCTAAAAAAAGCCCTTTCCCCCCAAACACTCCTGGGGTCCTATTCGCGGATTCACCTGTAGTTGACAGTATATCACTGCCTTCCACGGTTTATTATAATGAAGGCAATCGAATTTCCGCTTCGTTATCCGACCCTTCCGGCTACCTTGATGAAGTGCAATTCCAATATCAATGGTGGGTTCCTGGTTCCGGGTGGACTTCCTGGATGGACATCGGCTCCGCCACATCCGTTTCCGACTAGCATGACGTTACAATCATAAAGACCTGGACTCCGACATTGCTCGGGACCCACAAAATCAAGGTTACCGTCACCGATGAAGACGGAACAGTGGCAGCGATGAAACGGCCAGCTTCCAAGTGGTGGTAAGGCCGCCACCGCCAACAGCGCCGGTGGTTCGCAGTGTAACGCCGCCTTCTCCGGCCTATAGGAATCGAAGCAATACCATTTCGGTTCGGGCAACCGACGCCAGCGGCGACCTCGAGGGGGTTCAATTCCAATACGATGGTCCCTCCGCGGGGACTACCTGGGTGGACATCAGCTCCGTCGTGCCGGTTACCGGAGGGGAAGATACGGCTGCGGTCATGTGGAAGCCGAATGAGACCGGGGCCCACAAGATCAAGGCCACCGTCACCGATGCATCCGGAAACAGCCAAAGCGCCGAATCGGCCAGCCTCACGGTTGTGGCCTATACCGGATCCGGAAGCGCCGGAACCACCTCACCGCACATGGTGCAAGGCCCGCTCACCGTGGGCAACAACCAGACTCACGACGTAATGCACGCATCCGACATCGCCACCAGTGGTCTTGTCACCATCGAAAATGGGGGTCAAACCATCTTCTGGTCCGGTGGAAGGATCGTCTTGGGAGATGGATTCAGCGCTGTTCCCAGCGGAAGCGGGTTTTTCAACGCCATTATAGACAGGGACATGGACGGGCTCTCGGATCTGGAAGAGGGGACTATTGGCACCAATCCCAATTTGTGGGATACCGACGGAGATGGTTATTCAGACGGATGGGAACGCCTGTTCATGTTAGATCCCACAGTGGCGGACGATCCCGATACCTGGACCGACGATGATGGCGACGGCATGGCCGATTTCTGGGAAACCCACTACGCTTTCAATCTAAGCCGCGATAACTCTCTGAATGACCCCGATTCGGATGGATATCCCAATATCTACGAGTATCTCTACAAATCGGACCCGACCGATAGCAGTTCCACCCCTACCGCCTCTTATACCATTGGATCCTCGGGCAATTATGGGACTATTCAGGCCGCCTTGAACGCAGCTTCGTCCGCGGACCAGGAGTACGTCGTATTCGAACTAATCGACGATGCCTATTCGGGGAACGGGAACGCCGACATCACCCTGGGGGACGCAGTTATTCGCCATTTCCTCATCATCGCCGATGGTGGTCCTTCCGACAGTTCCATCGACATAAAAGCGGTGCAAATCATTCAGGGGATCAGCGTGCGCCAATCGGACTCGCTCGTTCCACTGGTTCACCTGAACAAATGGCGCTTGCTGGTCGATCAATACCAACTTTAGAGAACGCAATCCATGAAAGGAATATTCACTGCTTTACTAATGGTCTTTGCCCTTAGCTTTTTCTCCCTTCTGTTGGCCCAGGATAACGGTGGCGGTTGGGGAAACTTCGATTACCTGTTGATCGAAAGGCGGGATCAGCGAAATGAAATTCTTTCCCATTGGCTTCGGCCCAAGATTTCCCTGGAAAAAAGCAGAACCCTTGGAATCGGGAAAATTGATTTTCACCTCAAATCGATAGACTACGAGGGAAAAAGCGCCCGTGTCTGGCTGGATGGCGAGGAAATCGAGACTGACCTTATTATCATCCTATCCAACCTCCTGCCTCGTGAGACTTCTGCTCCGGTAAAGGTAGAGCCTGGAGAAAAACCCAACGAGTATGTGGAAAAAAAGAGCGAAGAAGAAGTCAAGCGGGAGGTTCAGAGTCGTTTTGAAAAGATGGAAGAACAGCTGAAAGCGCGAAAAAAGGAAGAGGACAAATCAGAAACCCCTTCGGAATGACCCTGGCTCGATCGATATTTCTGATCGGGTGGGTAGCCGGTCACTTCTCATTGCTGCCGGTGGTGAAGGCGGCTCAAGTTCCGGGCAGCCTGCCGGGGAACGCCAACGTCCAGTCCTCGGGCGCCGCCTCCTACAGCATCCCCTTGCAGGTAGTGCCGGGCACCGGCGGGGTGGAACCCAAACTGTCCCTCGATTACAACCATCATACCCCCAACGGAATACTGGGCATTGGCTGGACTCTGGGCGGCTTATCCACCATCTACCGGGTTGGCGCCAACGACTTTTTCGAATCCCCGGGCAGCGACTACATCCACGACGCCGAACTGTTCAACACCGATCCGGTCGACTTCGATGGCTATGACCGGCTGGCCCTGGACGGGCAACGATTGGCGCTGACGACCTCCGGGGCTTACGGAGCGGTCAATTCCGAGTATCGCATGGAAAAGGATCGATTCGCCTACATCAAGGCGAGTTCCACCGTGGTGGGGACGGGAACCCAGTTTCCGGTGAGTTTCACAGTCCGGACCAAAGACGGGCTGATCATGACCTACGGAGGCACGGCCGATTCCCGCATCGAGGCCCAGGGCAGAACCGACGTGGTGGTGTGGGCGCTGAGCAAGGTGGAGGACTCCGTGGGCAATAAGATGACCTTCACCTACACGGAGACCAACGGCGAAGGTGAATTTTACATCAACAAAATCGCCTACAGTTTCGATGGAACCGATTACGACGCCAACTCGGTGGTGTTCACTTATCTAGCCAAAAGCGCCGACGAAATTTACCCTCTCTACCAAGCCGGAGCGAAAAATAGTTCAAGCAAGCGTCTCAGCAACATCCGGATGAAAGAGGGCGCCACGGTGGTGCGCCGCTACGATTTCACCTACGAAATAGACTCCAGCACGAAGTTCTCCCGGTTGACCGGAGTCAAGCTGACTTCCGCCGGGGACAATCTTCCCCAAACGGTTTTCTCCTACCAGGATTACAATCCCTCCAGTCCCTTCAGCACCTTGGGTAATTGGCCCACCACTTCTACTACTCTTACTCAATATGACTTTTCAGACGGTTTTTCCGTGTCTGACACCTATGGGGACGGCCGGTTTGAGCTGCACGATAACCGGTCCGGGGTCCACCAATACAATTCTTCCACCTCCGCCATGGCATATACCAGCTATAATGCCACTTTCGTCGCGGCTGAGGACTCCGACGACGACGACCCCCTCGAGCTGATAAAAACCAAGACGGGCGACTTCAATGGAGACGGTGTGACCGATTTTCTGGTCGGCTACTTTGAAAATTATTGGGAGAGAGAACGTCGCGGTCCGAACCGATGCGACTCACTAGATAACGGTTGTGAGGAGTATTATGGCTATGCCGATTACACTTGGCGCGTTTTCCTCTCCACTGAGTCCGGGGGTCAGGCCGCCATGCAACTCAACAGTGAAATCGCCATAGAGAACAATCGCATAATTAAGGAGGTCCGCTTAGACGACCTCGGATGGGAGGATCTGATGGGCGACTTCACCGACTACAGGGTGGCGGATGTAAATGGCGATGGTCGGTCCGATTTGGTAAAGCACCAAATATCCACCGTCAACGACACCCGCACCCATAAATACACCCTGCAGATTGCCACGTTCAATTCCGTGGATGGGGAGGATAAAGTTGAATTCGTCGAGTATGCCAATGTGACATTTGCCAACATGCCGACCACCTCCCTTGAATCCTACACCCTCATCGATTTCAACGGCGACGCCATGGCCGACTTCTTCATTTCTTTCGAAAATAGCAGCAACAAAAGAGAATTTCGGGTATTCCTTTCCACCGGTAACGCCTTCTCCCAGACCGCCGCCGCCACCCACACCTTCAACTTTCACTTGTATCCGGACGACATCCTCTATCACGCCGACCTCAATGGCGACGGATTGGCCGATATGCTGTTCCGGGATATCGGATCCAATGGCACCACAACGGTCACCCCCCTGCTTTCGACCGGAACCGATTGGGTGGAATCCGGCAGCATTTCCTACAATGAAGGCGGCGCTGCGGATCAACGAACCTTCGCTGCGGACGTGAATGGAGACGGGCGCTCCGACTACGTCGTTTTTCACAAGGAGAATAATGACATTCATCTGAAAGTTTATTATTCGAGGGGGGACCATCTCGCCAGTAGCCCGACCATCCAGACCACCACTTACGATTGGGATGAAAATAACATCTTTATCCCCATCGACCTGAACGGGGACGGGCGGACCGAGTTCCTCTACATGGAAAAGACCGGTAATTCCTGGAACGAAACCTACTTCATAAAGCCGTTCCAGGCCAACGGGAACAAGCCGGGCCTTCTCACCGGTGTGGTCGACGGCTTCGGAGCAAAGACCCAATTCGACTACGGTCCCATTTCCGACCCCACCCTTTACCTGCGGGACCGTTCCAAGGCCTACCCCATGGCTTCGATTCAGGGCGCCCACTACGTCGTCTCGGAATTGAGCAAGGACGACGGATTGGGCGCCGCCGCCAATACCAACTACTCCCTGTCCTATACCTACAGCTCGGGAGATTCCCACCAGTTGGGACGGGGGTTTCTGGGGTTCAACCAATTCGCCTCGGTAGACGATCAGACCGGGGTCAAGATCGAGCGGGTGCTCGAATCCCTCTTCCCCTACACCGGGATGGTCAAGGAATCGAGTACTTACATTCCCGATGACGATACCACCGGGAAGTATAATCTATTGACCCGGGAAGTAAACACCCTGGCCAAACACACCATATCCCATAGCGGAAGCCAAAATACCACTTATTTTCCCTATATCTCGGAATCCAGGGTCTACAGCTACGAGACCAATGACGATTACTACACCGGCAATGCCCCGAACTACCCCCTGGGGACTGGGGAGTCGGGCCCCAATGCCTACGCCTATTCCGTAACCACCAACGAGTTCGACGACTTCGATACCTCCACCAATTACAACGGCTACGGCAACAACACCCTCATCGCCGTAAAATATTACGAAAATACCGGCGCCGCGGCATCCGCCACCTATAAGCTCACCCACTCCTCCGATACCTACAATATCTATTACAACAACACGGCTGCCACCAAGTGGCACCTGGGCCGACTCCTCTTCAGCAAGTCCGTGGCCAAGGTCTACGATAAAGCTACCGGCTCGACCCTGGATACGCAGATTCGGCAATCCGCTTTCGCCTACAATTCCACCACCGGATTACTGGAGGAAGAGGTGCTTCAGCCGCAATCGCCCAACAATTACGACGTAGGTAGCGCCATGGCCAATGCCGATGCCACCCACAGGCCCGAAACGGGCAGTTACGATTACGCGGCCCGGTGGGAGATCAAGACCCACCACGATTATGACAGCTACGGCAATATCATCACCACCACCGTGAGCAGCCCGGCCACCGGTGATCACGCCATCACCTCGCGTGTAACCAGGTATGCCTACGATTCGACCAAGCGCTACATCACCAGAGAAACCAATCCGCTCAATCAGGAGGTCGACACCGTCCATATGACGTCGTCCCAGCACAAGGATACCAGTCTGGTCAGGAAAGTCATCGATATCAACGACCTGGAAATCGTCTTCACCTATGACAAATTCGGGCGGGTTACCGGGGAGACCCGTCCCGACGGCACCCAAACCGTAACCACCCGATACGGGTCCGGCAGCCTTCCCACGGGGGCCCCCACCGGGGCGGTGTTCGCCGTTTCCAGCTATGCCCGGAAATCATCCACCCGTTACACCTACGACACCACCGCGTTCTACGACCGGATCGGTCGCGAGATCCGAACTAAATCCGTCAACGGGGATGGCGAGTCCATCTACCAGGACACCATCTACGGCAGCGATATGCGGGTCTCCCAAACAACCGACCCCTATTTTGCCACTGGCGGAACCAAGTATTACACCTACGCGGAGTATCACCCCGACGGTCGGCCCAAAAAAACCCGCAAGGAGGTCGAAAGACGCAACGGCGCCGGCAAGAAGGAAATCCATTCGAGCATTGCCTACCGTGGACTGGAAACCCGCTCGGTTACCGATTCATCCGGATCCCCGCAAACGACCAAAACCATCCGAAACGCCAAGGGCGAAGTGGTCGAGGTCATCGATAACAACAGTCAATCCATAAAATACCGATACGATGGACGGGGCAATCTCACCCGGACCACCGACCCCGGCAACAACCAAATCGTCCTGTCCTACGACCTGCACGACAACCGCACCGCCATGAACGACCCGGATGCGGGGAATTGGACCTACCAGTATAACGCCCTGGGGGAACTGGTAAAACAGACCGATGCGGAGTCCAACGTCACCGTGCTGCAATACGATAAACTGGGCCGTTTGACCCGGCGAACCATCGATCCGGGTCTGGGCGGAGCCGACCAGGTGTGGACCTGGACATACGATACCGCTGCGGGCAAGGGAAAGGGCCTCATAGCCAGGGAGGCGGGCCTGAGCGGTTTTCAGAAAGTCTACACCTACGATTCCTTCAGTCGACTGAGCCGGGTCGCCGTGACCATTGCCGGATCGACCTATACCTCTTCCACCGATTACGATACCTACGGGCGAGTGGCAAAGATCCATTACCCGGACAACTTCTACGTCCAAAATCACTACAGTACCTCCAACTACGACCTCTACCAGGTAACCGACAGCGACAGCCACACCTGGTGGGAGGCCGAGGACTACGATTACGCGGGCAGGATCATCGACTACGATCTGGCCGGGGGGAACATGACCACCACCGCCACGCTGTTGGCCGGAAGCAACTTCCTGAAGGAGGCGCGCTCCCAGCGCGGGACGGTCGACCTGTTGCGCATGGAATACGACTTCGACAACCACGGCAACCTGATCTGGCGCAAGGACACCATGCGCAACCACGAGGAAGAGTTTACCTACGACAACTTGAATCGGCTCGATCAGCAGAGGCAGAAAACCAGCGGGGGGTCCTGGGGTTCCCGGACCAATCTGGCCGACTACGACAACCTGGGAAACATCACGGCCAAAGCGGGGGTGAGCGGCTCCTACACCTATGGTTCGACCCGGCCGCACGCCGTCACCTCGGTCGGCGGAGTCAGCTACACCTACAACAATAACGGCAACGTCAAATTGCGCGACGATCACCCCATCTGGTGGACGGCCTTCAACAAGCCGCTGTCCATTTTTTCCGACGACGCCTCCTACAGCTTCTATTACGACAACGACTTCAACCGCATCATCGAAACCATTTACGGCGAGGGGTTCAGTCGGGTGAAGATCAATCCCAGCTCTCTCTACCAGATCGAAATCGAAGACGGCGTCAAAACCAGGCGCCGGCACATCCCCACCCCGGTCGGGGTGGTAGGGGTCTCCAACTACGACGAATCGGACAATACCACGTCTCGGCGGTATTTCCTGAAGGACCATCTGGGTTCCAGTTCGGTCATCGCCGACGACAGCGGCAATGCGCAAAGCAATTACAGCTACGACGCCTGGGGCAACCCCCGCAACGCCTCCGATTGGAGCGCCCTGAGCGCCTGGCCCAACTACGAGGCGGACGAGGGTTTCACCGGCCACGAGATGATGAGTTCGCTCGAACTGGTGCACATGAACGGGCGCGTCTACGATCCGCTGATCGGGCGCTTCCTGTCGCCCGACATCGTTATTCAGGCCGAGGGCAACCTGCAGAATTACAACCGCTACAGCTACGTCCTGAACAACCCGCTGAAGTATACCGATCCGAGCGGCAACGAGATATTCAGCATTATAGCGACTATAATAGCCATTGGGGAAACGGGCTTAAAAGCCCATCAGTTGTTCCTGCTCTTCTTCACGGCGGGCTTTTTGGACGCCTATGCGGAGAGCGGGGACGTGGGAGTGTCCTTGAAGGCGGGCCTCATCAGCGGAACCAGCGCCTACTTCGCCCACGAGATAGGCACCTGGTTCAAGGACGGTTGGGCCGCAGATGCCTTTACGGGCCCGACCCTGGCCAACGTGGTCAAGGCGACCTTTCATGGAGTCCGCGGGGGCATCGCCGCCGAATTGAGCGGGGGTAATTTCGGCGCCGGAGCCGGGGCCGCCTTTTTCGGGGACTACGGCGGAGGACTGGCCGATCGGTATGTCGGCTCCGGCCTCATTGTATCTGCCATTCTGGGCGGAACAGCCTCCGAGATAGGCGGTGGTAAATTCTCCAACGGCGCACTATCAGGAGCCATGACTTTCGTGGTTGGCACGGCCAGTCATCGAGATTCGGCCCACAATATTAAGAGCACCGGAAATGCTGCAACGGACGCCAAGCTTTCCAAGGGAGTTCGGGACCCGAACTATATGGGTGACGACGGATATGGCGTGGTTTCGGTACATACTAATGATGATAACGGCCTTAGAGCGGTTCTCTTCTCAAATGGTCCCGACAATGTTCTTGTATATGCCGGCACCAAACTCGGTTCATGGGCTAATTGGTGGGCTAACTTGACGCAGGCGTTCGGCTTTAAATCCGCTCATTACGAATCGGGCCTAGATCTGGCGAAAGATCTCTCAGAAAAATATAGCAATCTTCGCTTTGCGGGTCATTCGCTGGGAGGAGGGTTGGCATCGGCCGCAGCAATAGTTACTGGCCGAAGCGCCAATACTTTTAATGCGGCAGCTGTCCACAATAATACTCTACGAGGTCATTCTCGTTCAAACGGTACGGTAAACTCTTACTACAGCGTAAACGACATATTGCAGGTTTTAAACATGTCCACTCCGGCAAGTGTTCCGGGCAATCGTATCTCGCTTGGCTTTGCCGGGTTCCATGATATTCGTCCAGTCGTGAAAGCTCTCAATCCTTAAACCGGATACAGTTATGAAAAAATTGCCATTATACATCACCGCCGCTTTGGTTTTGCTCATGAACTCCGGATGCTCAAGCTCAAGACAGGACTTCGATTGGAAGGGCATGGAGGAGGCCGAGAAGGCATGGAACGAGAGGGCTAGAAAGGAGTTTATCGCCTTCATGTCGCTGGAAACAATGTTTCCCGATGAGTCGGTCAGGGCTCTGGCCAAGGCCGCTGGCAAAGGAAGAATCCAGACGGTTGAAGAATTGGTCAACTCGGGCGTTGACGTGAACTCGTCTGGAACCAAGGGAGCGACTCCATTGTTTTGGTCGATGAGCAATTACAAGGGATTTAAGAACCTGCTGGAGTTGGGGGCAGATCCCAATGTCATTTACGGCAATGGCGGAGCCGTCATGCATTGGGCGGTTAAGATGAAAGACAACCGGTTCCTTGAAGCGGCCTTGGAGCATGGTGGAAATCCAAACATCGTTGCGAAGGGCATGTTTGAAGATACACCCATCTTCCGA
Source organism: Opitutales bacterium (assembly GCA_965219475.1). Taxonomy (GTDB): domain Bacteria; phylum Verrucomicrobiota; class Verrucomicrobiia; order Opitutales; family UBA2995; genus JAABVD01. The sequence goes on from CBDCNU010000003.1 coordinate 506,760, forward strand.
GCTCTAAGCCAAGGGATAGAAAAGGTTGAGATATTGCTGGATGCGGGAGCGAACATTGATGCGCGGAACAAATTTGGTACCACTCCAGTGATGACAGTTGCTGGTAGAGGCGATTTTGATCTAGTGTATTATCTTTTGGAGCGAGGAGCGGACTATAAAATCAAAAATAATGCGGGGTGGACTCTGGCGAACAGAGTCGCAGATGTGGCTGGTAGGTTGATTCCCAAAGCAGAATTGGAGAGGCTAAAGGTAGTCGAATGGTTGGAGTCTCGGGAGGTCGCGGTCGAGAAGAAACCCTGATTCAGCCTCTGGATAATCAATCTGAGTGCTTCCCTTGATCCACAACTGCTTCTCCCTTCGGCAAGTGATGTCCTTTTCTTCCTGGAAAAACGAAAAAGGTGTAATCTCTCGAAATTAAACATAAGCCAAGGGGAAGAAAGGAGGCCCCGCAAACATGATATCAGGCGACCACCCCATCTTGTGGACGGCCTTCAACAAGCCGCTGTCCATTTTTTCCGATGACGCCTCCTACAGCTTCTACTACGACAACGACTTCAACCGCGTCATCGAAACCATTTACGGCGAGGGGTTCAGCCGGGTGAAGATCAATGCCAGCTCTCTCTACCAGATTGAAATCGAAGATGGCGTGAAAACCAGGCGCCGGCACATCCCCACCCCGGTCGGGGTCGTTGGGGTCTCCAACTAAGACGAATCGGACAATACCACGGCGCGGCGGTATTTCCTGAAGGACCATCTGGGCTCCAGTTCGGTCATCGCCGACGACAGCGGCAATGCGCAAAGCAATTACAGTTACGACGCCTGGGGGAACCCTCGCAACGCCTCCGATTGGAGCCGCCCTGAGCGCCTGGCCCGACTACGAGGCGGACGAGGGTTTCACCGGTCACGAGATGATGAGTTCGCTCGAGTTGGTCCACATGAACGGGCGCGTCTACGACCCGCTCATCGGGCGCTTCCTATCGCCCGATATCGTTATTCAAGCCGCGGGCGATCTGCAGAATTACAACCGCTACAGCTACGTCCTGAACAACCCGCTGAAGTATACCGATCCGAGCGGCAACGAGATATTCAGCATTATAGCGACTATAATAGCCATTGGGGAAACGGGCTTAAAAGCCCATCAGTTGTTCCTGCTCTTTTTCACGGCGGGCTTTTTGGATGCCTATGCGGAGAGCGGGGACGTGGGAGTGTCCTTGAAGGCGGGCCTCATCAGCGGGACCAGCGCCTACTTCGCCCACGAGATCGGCACCTGGTTCAAGGACGGTTGGGCCGCAAATGCCTTTGAGGGCCCGACCCTGGCCAACGTGGTCAAGGCGACCATCCATGGAGTCCGCGGCGGCATCGCCGCCGAATTGAGCGGGGGTAATTTCGGCGCCGGAGCCGGGGCCGCCTTTTTCGGGGATTACGGCGGCGGACTGGCCAGTGAATATATCGGCGAGGGCCTCATTGTGTCTGCCATTCTGGGCGGAACAGCCTCCGAGATAGGCGGTGGTAAATTCTCCAACGGCGCACTATCAGGAGCCATGACCTTCGTGGTTGGCACGGCCAGTCATCGAGATTCGGCCCACAATATTGAGAGCACCGGAAATGCTGCAACGGACGCCAAGCTTTCCCACAGAGTTCAGGACCCGAACTTCACGGTTGACGATGGATATGGCGTGGTTTCAGTACACTCTAATATTGAAAGCGGCCTTCGAGCGGTTCTCTTTTCGAATGGCACTGACAACGTGCTAGTATACGCGGGTACCAAACTCGGTTCATGGGCTAATTGGTGGGCCAATTTGACCCAGGCGTTCGGCTTCAAATCCGCTCAATACAAAACAGGAATAAATTTGGCGGAAGATCTCTCAAAAAAATATAGCAATCTTCGTTTTGCGGGTCATTCGCTGGGAGGAGGGTTGGCATCGGCCGCAGCAATAGTTACTGGCCGAAGCGCCAACACATTTAATGCGGCAGCTGTCCACAAAAATACTCTACGAGGTTATTCTCGTTCAAACGGTACGGTAAACTCTTACTATAGCGCAAACGACATTTTACAGGTTTTAAACATGTTCACTCCGGCAAGTGTTCCGGGTAATCGCATCTCCCTCGGCTTTGCCGGATTCCATGATATGCGCCCAGTCGTGAAAGCTCTCAATCCTTAAACCGGCTACAGCTATGAAAAAATTGCAATTATACATCACCGCCGCTTTGGTTTTGCTCGTGAACTCCGGATGCTCAAGCTCAAGACAGGACTTCGATTGGAAGGGCATGGAGGAGGCCGAAAAGGCATGGAACGAGAGAGTTAGAAAGGAGGCTCTCGCCTTCATGTCGCTGGAAACAATGTTTCCCGATGAGTCGGTCAGGGCTCTGGCCAAGGCCGCTGGCAAAGGCAGAATCCAGACGGTTGAAGAATTGGTCAACTCGGGTGTTGACGTGAATTCGTCTGGAACACAGGGAGCGACTCCATTGTTTTGGGCGATGACCAATTACAAGGGATTTAAGAAGCTGCTGGAGTTGGGAGCTGATCCCAATGTCATTTACGGCGATGGCGGAACCATCATGCATTGGGCGGTTGAGATGAAAGACAACCGGTTCCTTGAAGCGGCCTTGGAGCATGGTGGAAATCCCAATATCGTAGTAAAGGAGAGCATGCTTGAAGATACACCCATCTTCCGAGCTCTAAGCCAAGGAATAGAAAAGGTTGAGATATTGCTGGATGCGGGAGCGAACATTGATGCGCGGAACAATTTTGGTACCACTCCAGTGATGACAGCTGTGTATGGCCGATTCGATTTTGATCTGGTGATTTATCTTTTGGAGCGAGGAGCGGACTACAAAATCAAAAATAATGCGGGATGGACTCTGGCGAATATAGTTGCAGATAAGGCTGGAATGTTGATTCCCAAGGCAGAATTGGAGAGGCTAAAGGTAGTCGAATGGTTGGAGTCTCGAGGGGTCGCGGTTGAGAAGAAACCCTGATTCAGCTTCTGGATAATCAATCTGAGTTCTCCCCTTGATCCACAACTGCTTCTCCCTTCGGCAGGTATTGTCCTATTCTTCCCATAAATCTGAAAAAGGTGTAACCTCCTGAGAAAAAAATAATCGGGGAACAAAGAAGACCCCAAAACATGAAATCAGGCGATCATCCCATCTGGTGGACGGCCTTCAACAAGCCGCTGTCCATATTTTCCGACGACGCCTCCTACAGCTTCTAATACGATAACGATTTCAACCGCATCATCGAAACCATTTACGGCGAGGGGTTCAGCCGGGTGAAGATCAATCCCAGCGCTCTCTACCAGGTTGAAATCGAAGACGGCGTACAAACCAGGCGCCGGCACATCCCCACCCCGGTCGGGGTCGTTGGGGTCTCCAACTACGACGAATCGGACAATACCACGGCGCGGCGGTATTTCCTGAAGGACCATCTGGGTTCCAGTTCGGTCGTCGCCGACGACAGCGGAATGGCGCAAAGCAATTACAGCTACGACGCCTGGGGCAACCCTCGCAACGCCTCCAATTGGAGCGCCCTGAGCGCCTGGCCCGACTACGAGGCGGACGAGGGGTTCACCGGTCACGAGATGATGAGTTCGCTCGAACTGGTGCACATGAACGGGCGCGTCTACGATCCGCTGATCGGGCGCTTCCTCTCGCCCGACATCGTTATTCAGGCCGAGGGCAACCTGCAGAATTACAACCGCTACAGCTACGTCCTGAACAACCCGCTGAAGTATACCGATCCGAGTGGCAACGAGATATTCAGCATTATAGCGACCGTCATCGCCATCGGGGCAAAAGACTTGGCAGCCCATCATTTGTTCCTGCTCTTTTTCACGGCGGGCTTTTTGGACGCCTATGCGGAGAGCGGCGACGTGGGAGTGTCCTTGAAGGCGGGCCTCATCAGCGGGACCAGCGCCTACTTCGCCCACGAGATAGGAACCTGGTTCAAGGACGGTTGGGCCGCAGATGCCTTTGCGGGTCCGACCCTGGCCAACGTGGTCAAGGCAACCTTTCATGGAGTCCGCGGGGGCATCGCGGCCGAATTGAGCGGGGGTAATTTCGGCGCCGGAGCCGGGGCCGCCTTTTTCGGGGATTATGCAGGCGGATTGGCCGGTGATTATATCGGCGAGGGCCTTATTGTGTCTGCCATTCTGGGCGGCACGGCCTCCGAGATAGGGGGCGGTAAGTTCTCCAATGGCGCCCTGTCAGGCGCCATGACCTTCGTGGTTGGCACGGCCAGTCATCGAGATTCGGCCCACAATATTGAGAGCACCGGAAATGCTGCAACGGACGCCAAGCTTTCCAAGGGAGTTCGGGACCCGAACTATATGGGTGACGACGGATATGGCGTGGTTTCGGTACACACTCGTAGAAACGGCCTTAGAGCGGTTCTCTTCTCAAATGGTCCCGACAATGTTCTTGTATATGCCGGCACCAAACTCGGTTCATGGGCTAATTGGTGGGCTAACTTGACGCAGGCGTTCGGCTTTAAATCCGCTCATTACGAATCGGGCCTAGATCTGGCGAAAGATCTCTCAGAAAAATATAGCAATCTTCGCTTTGCGGGTCATTCGCTGGGAGGAGGGTTGGCATCGGCCGCAGCAATAGTTACTGGCCGAAGCGCCAATACTTTTAATGCGGCAGCTGTCCACAATAATACTCTACGAGGTCATTCTCGTTCAAACGGTACGGTAAACTCTTACTACAGCGTAAACGACATATTGCAGGTTTTAAACATGTCCACTCCGGCAAGTGTTCCGGGCAATCGTATCTCGCTTGGCTTTGCCGGGTTCCATGATATTCGTCCAGTCGTGAAAGCTCTCAATCCTTAAACCGGATACAGTTATGAAAAAATTGCCATTATACATCACCGCCGCTTTGGTTTTGCTCATGAACTCCGGATGCTCAAGCTCAAGACAGGACTTCGATTGGAAGGGCATGGAGGAGGCCGAGAAGGCATGGAACGAGAGGGCTAGAAAGGAGTTTATCGCCTTCATGTCGCTGGAAACAATGTTTCCCGATGAGTCGGTCAGGGCTCTGGCCAAGGCCGCTGGCAAAGGAAGAATCCAGACGGTTGAAGAATTGGTCAACTCGGGCGTTGACGTGAATTCGTCTGGCACAAAGGGAGCGACTCCATTGTTTTGGGCGATGACCAATTACAAGGGATTTAAGAACCTGCTGGAGTTGGGAGCTGATCCCAATGTCATTTACGGCGATGGTGGAACCATCATGCATTGGGCGGTTCAGATGAAAGACAACCGGTTCCTTGAAGCGGCCTTGGAGCATGGTGGAAATCCTAATATCGTTTCGACCGATTCATCGGGAAATACGCCGATATTCGATGCTCTAAGCCAAGGGATAGAAAAGGTTGAGATATTGTTGGATGCGGGAGCGAACATTGATGCGCGGAACAAATTTGGTACCACTCCAGTGATGACAGTTGCTGGTAGAGGCGATTTTGATCTAGTGTATTATCTTTTGGAGCGAGGAGCGGACTATAAAATCAAAAATAATGCGGGGTGGACTCTGGCGAACAGAGTCGCAGATGTGGCTGGTAGGTTGATTCCCAAAGCAGAATTGGAGAGGCTAAAGGTAGTCGAATGGTTGGAGTCTCGGGAGGTCGCGGTCGAGAAGAAACCCTGATTCAGCCTCTGGATAATCAATCTGAGTGCTTCCCTTGATCCACAACTGCTTCTCCCTTCGGCAAGTGATGTCCTTTTCTTCCTGGAAAAACGAAAAAGGTGTAATCTCTCGAAATTAAACATAAGCCAAGGGGAAGAAAGGAGGCCCCGCAAACATGATATCAGGCGACCACCCCATCTTGTGGACGGCCTTCAACAAGCCGCTGTCCATTTTTTCCGATGACGCCTCCTACAGCTTCTACTACGACAACGACTTCAACCGCGTCATCGAAACCATTTACGGCGAGGGGTTCAGTCGGGTGAAGATCAATCCCAGCTCTCTCTACCAGATTGAAATCGAAGACGGCGTCAAAACCAGGCGCCGGCACATCCCCACCCCGGCTGGAGTGGTAGGGGTCTCCAACTACGACGAATCGGACAATACCACGTCTCGGCGGTATTTCCTGAAGGACCATCTGGGCTCCAGTTCGGTCATCGCCGACGACAGCGGCAATGCGCAAAGCAACTACAGTTACGACGCCTGGGGCAACCCCCGCAACGCCTCCAATTGGAGCGCCCTGATCGCCTGGCCCGACTACGAGGCGGACGAGGGGTTCACAGGCCACGAGATGATGAGTTTGCTCGAACTGGTGCACATGAACGGGCGCGTCTACGATCCGCTGATCGGGCGCTTCCTCTCGCCCGACATCGTTATTCAGGCCGAGGGCGATCTGCAGAATTACAACCGCTACAGCTACGTCCTGAACAACCCGCTGAAGTATACCGATCCGAGCGGCAACGAGATATTCAGCATTATAGCGACTATAATAGCCATTGGGGAAACGGGCTTAAAAGCCCATCAGTTGTTCCTGCTCTTTTTCACGGCGGGCTTTTTGGATGCCTATGCGGAGAGCGGGGACGTGGGAGTGTCCTTGAAGGCGGGCCTCATCAGCGGGACCAGCGCCTACTTCGCCCACGAGATCGGCACCTGGTTCAAGGACGGTTGGGCCGCAAATGCCTTTGAGGGCCCGACCCTGGCCAACGTGGTCAAGGCGACCATCCATGGAGTCCGCGGCGGCATCGCCGCCGAATTGAGCGGGGGTAATTTCGGCGCCGGAGCCGGGTCCGCCTTTTTCGGGGATTATGCAGGCGGATTGGCCGGTGATTATATCGGCGAGGGGCTCATCGTATCTGCCATTCTGGGCGGCACCGCTTCCGAGATAGGCGGCGGCAAGTTCTCCAACGGGGCTATCTCAGGGGCCATGACCTTTGTGCTGGGCACACTAATGCATCGCAGTAATTCAGCAAATGATAGTTTTGATCCCGAAGATGGAGAAGGCGAATTGGTAACTGCCTTTGTTGGTGGAGCGGCCGACGAAAGCACGGAAATCGTCAAAGGGACATTTATTAGGCGAGGTAAACCAGGTGATGCATATTTTGCTCACCATCAGGAAAAAGAACTTAAACTATGGATTGATAAAAGTAGAATGGCCGAAAAGAAGGTCAGGATAGTTGCCCATAGTTGGGGTGCAGACAAAGCGGCCACGATTGTAGCTTCGGGATACTATGTCGATGAGTTAATAACAATCGATCCTGTAGGTTGGAGTAGGCCAAAATATGGAGATGTAGTAAACAATAGCGGGAATTGGCGAAACTATGATTCAGTCAGGACTGGATTTACATGGCCGAATGCTATAGCATACTTCGGGCGGGCATGGAATAACGCACCTGCTCGATTCGCTGATTCACATGCGAAAGTCAAACAAGACCACGTCGATATATGGTATTGGTGGGAAAGGGTTACCTATGGATATTAAGCGCACAATTAAGTCTTTAGTGATTTTTATAGTCGTGGGAGTCCTATCAGGATGTAATGACAAATTGGATGCAGGATTTGAGATTGTATCAGTAAAAAAAATTGGTAGCCCCAAAATCGCAGATGTGATTGGAAATGATGCAAGCTTGCCTTTGATAGAATACTGGAACAGTGTAGACTTTTTGGTATTAACGCTTCGCTCCACAAAAAATCTTGTTTCCTACATTAAGAAAAAAAGTGCATCTTTGTATGTTGAAGGATCTTTCTGTGAGAGACCAAACACATCCGTATTATTGACTATTCCAAGCCTTTATCATCAGAGCGCAGATATCATAAGTTTAAAATTGTTTGATGAAGAGAAAATCAAACCCGACAGCAATGGATGGTTTTACTATAATATTGTGATATTTTCTTCATGGGATAAAGAGCGAGAAATCCCAGCAGCTTTCAGAAAACCAAACGATAATACGAACTATGCCTCATTTTCCTTAGAGAGCCAAGCCCAGGATATTTGCATAGAAATCCGAGGAGGTAATATGGTTACAACTTATCAATTTGAGACAATAATTCTGTCGAAATCACAGATTGAAGACGCGATGGGCTGGAGGGACGGTATGGTTCGACCAAGCCGCACGCCGTGACTTTGGTCGGTGGAGCCAGCTATGCCTACAACAATAACGGCAACGTCAAGTTGCGCGGCGACCACCCCATCTGGTGGACGGCCTTCAACAAGCCGCTGTCCATATTTTCCGACGACGCCTCCTACAGCTTCTATTACGATAACGATTTCAACCGCATCATCGAAACCATTTTCGGGGAAGGGTTCAGCCGGGTGAAGATCAATGCCAGCGCTCTCTACCAGATTGAAATCGAAGACGGCGTAAAAACCAGGCGCCGGCACATCCCCACCCCGGTCGGGGTCGTTGGGGTCTCCAACTTCCAGGGCATAATGCCCAGTATACTGTAACCGATGTGCCTAGAATAAGTGTAACCGATGTGCCCGGATCATACCAAACCGGCTACAGCTATGAAAAAATTGCCATTATACATCACCGCCGCTTTGGTTTTGCTCGTGAACTCCGGATGCTCAAGCTCAAGACAGGACTTCGATTGGAAGGGCATGGAGGAGGCCGAAAAGGCATGGAACGAGAGAGTTAGAAAGGAGGCTCTCGCCTTCATGTCGCTGGAAACAATGTTTCCCGATGAGTCGGTCAGGGCTCTGGCCAAGGCCGCTGGCAAAGGCAGAATCCAGACGGTTGAAGAATTGGTCAACTCGGGTGTTGACGTGAATTCGTCTGGAACACAGGGAGCGACTCCATTGTTTTGGGCGATGACCAATTACAAGGGATTTAAGAAGCTGCTGGAGTTGGGAGCTGATCCCAATGTCATTTACGGCGATGGCGGAACCATCATGCATTGGGCGGTTGAGATGAAAGACAACCGGTTCCTTGAAGCGGCCTTGGAGCATGGTGGAAATCCCAATATCGTAGTAAAGGAGAGCATGCTTGAAGATACACCCATCTTCCGAGCTCTAAGCCAAGGAATAGAAAAGGTTGAGATATTGCTGGATGCGGGAGCGAACATTGATGCGCGGAACAATTTTGGTACCACTCCAGTGATGACAGCTGTGTATGGCCGATTCGATTTTGATCTGGTGATTTATCTTTTGGAGCGAGGAGCGGACTACAAAATCAAAAATAATGCGGGATGGACTCTGGCGAATATAGTTGCAGATAAGGCTGGAATGTTGATTCCCAAGGCAGAATTGGAGAGGCTAAAGGTAGTCGAATGGTTGGAGTCTCGAGGGGTCGCGGTTGAGAAGAAACCCTGATTCAGCTTCTGGATAATCAATCTGAGTTCTCCCCTTGATCCACAACTGCTTCTCCCTTCGGCAGGTATTGTCCTATTCTTCCCATAAATCTGAAAAAGGTGTAACCTCCTGAGAAAAAAATAATCGGGGAACAAAGAAGACCCCAAAACATGAAATCAGGCGATCATCCCATCTGGTGGACGGCCTTCAACAAGCCGCTGTCCATATTTTCCGACGACGCCTCCTACAGCTTCTAATACGATAACGATTTCAACCGCATCATCGAAACCATTTACGGCGAGGGGTTCAGCCGGGTGAAGATCAATCCCAGCGCTCTCTACCAGGTTGAAATCGAAGACGGCGTACAAACCAGGCGCCGGCACATCCCCACCCCGGTCGGGGTCGTTGGGGTCTCCAACTACGACGAATCGGACAATACCACGGCGCGGCGGTATTTCCTGAAGGACCATCTGGGTTCCAGTTCGGTCGTCGCCGACGACAGCGGAATGGCGCAAAGCAATTACAGCTACGACGCCTGGGGCAACCCTCGCAACGCCTCCAATTGGAGCGCCCTGAGCGCCTGGCCCGACTACGAGGCGGACGAGGGGTTCACCGGCCACGAGATGATGAGTTCGCTCGAGTTGGTGCACATGAACGGGCGCGTCTACGATCCCTTGATCGGGCGCTTCCTGTCGCCCGACATCGTTATTCAGGCCGAGGACAATCTGCAGAATTACAACCGCTACAGCTACGTCCTGAACAACCCGCTGAAGTATACCGATCCGAGCGGCAACGAGATATTCAGCATTATAGCGACTATAATAGCCATTGGGGAAACGGGCTTAAAAGCCCATCAGTTGTTCCTGCTCTTTTTCACGGCGGGCTTTTTGGACGCCTACGCCGAGAGCGGCGACGTCGGGGTGTCCTTGAAGGCGGGCCTCATCAGCGGAACCAGCGCCTATTTCGCCCACGAGATAGGAACCTGGTTCAAGGACGGTTGGGCCGCAGATGCCTTTGCGGGTCCGACCCTGGCCAACGTGGTCAAGGCGACCTTTCATGGAGTCCGCGGCGGCATCGCCGCCGAATTGAGCGGGGGTAAGTTTGGCGCCGGGGCCGGGGCGGCCTTTTTCGGGGACTACGGCGGAGGGCTGGCCAGTGAATATATTGGCGAGGGGCTCATTGTATCTGCCGTTCTGGGCGGCACAGCCTCCGAGATAGGGGGCGGCAAGTTCTCCAACGGCGCTCTCTCAGGGGCCATGACCTTCGTGCTGAATACGGCAGCTCACAGTGGATCGAGCCAAAGTGAGGAGGAGGCAGAAGCGCCAGGATTGACATCCAGTGATCCTTCAATGGCGGGTTTAGGACCTATACGAGGTGCCCAAGTTCTTGGAAGAATTATTGTCCAAGGAGGGAAGTGGGTAGGACAACAAGGAAAACGAGCATTGAGTGGATTCAAAGCTTGGCGGCAGGCAAGAAAGCTAGCTAAAATTAACACGGGTGTCGACGACTTAATTAAGGGTGGAAGAATAACAAAGGCCACCAAAAAGATACTGAACGTTGAATTAACAGGAGGAAGTAAGGCAGCAACCCAGACATTTGAAAAACTGTTTAAGGGGTTTCAGCAGACTATTAAGCCAACCCCAAAAGGGCCTATCACTGTTGTTGAACTTCCAAACAAAACTGGAACTGCTCTTTTGCGCAATTTTTCATCAGGAAGAAATCAACCAACTATTCAATTTAATCGTCATTTGGGAAGAAAAATTAAGTTCCGCTTCACCGACTGAGTCATCCATATTATGGAGAAGATTAATCTTACAGATTTTAAATCTAATTACCTTCCGGTTTTTAACGAGATTTTTTGCGGTTGCGAACCGGTTCCAGAGTCTTTTTCAGATTATAAATGGAAACTGTTATTACTACATTTTACTGTAGGATATACTCCTGATTTGGAAAAGTTCCTTGAAGCATTAGAGGACGTTTTTTCAGAAAATAGTGTGATCATGTCCGTTGTTGAAACAATACCTCCTCATCTGGATAATGTTGTTATTTCCAAAAATGATAATTTGAACGAAATCGTCAATTTCGGAAGTATATGTGGTTTAGATTCTGTGATGTTTGGAGCGAAATCGAAGTGGGGAGCCATGTTTTCTGTTGAAGATTATTGTATTTTTGGATCAGAACCAGCCTTTACGGAAAAGATTGCTGGTTTTTTTGGAGGTTGGGAAAAATGTAGAGCCGAATTTGAAGATTTTGCCGACGAATATTGGTATATTAGTGATAAAGTAAGGAAGAATTTGTCCGAATATTTTGGCTGGAATTTTTGAAGACGCAAAAGAGGAAAGAGCAGGTCATTGAACTTTGTTTTTTAGGAATCTAAACCCCGGATATTCAGGTTGTTGTTAATCGGCGAACCCGCACTTGGTTCCCTTCGGTCGGCTTGACGGCTCGCGCCAACCCTTCGACTTCGCTCCGAGCTGTCACGCCCGTTGCTCCACTCGTTCGCCCCAGTCGAGCCGGGCCTGGGTGAGCCTGCCCGACCCGGTCGCCGCTCCCCCTCGTTCCGGTGCCAGCAAACTCGCCTCAAATTATCGGGCTCAACAATGTTCTGGCACTTAATCTGTATGCCTCCCAAGTTTTCAACTGCACTCCAAAATAACGGCACTGGTACGGACATCGTTGGATGCCCGACTTTGCAGGGTGTCGACCTAGCTGCACCCGCGCATCCGTTCAATGCCACACCAGCACTCGATCTTCCTTCGCTCGCAACGAATTTTGGGAAACATCCGGTTATACAGATCCAGGAGGTTGCGCCTCCTCGGTGGCGGATTCCCCCAGCTAAACGCGTTCCAGCGCACACCCCCGCCTCTGCGCCTCGGGCGGTGAAAAAGTCACCCGCTCGCAAGCTCGCAACCGCAATGTAGAGTCTCAAGCAGGTGGCCCGTGAAAATCTCCGATGGGAGCTTGAGGAAGTGACACAGGGATCTCTTCAAGTAGAATGGAAGGTTTTTTCGGCAAGGTGGACCGATCTCTTAAATTTTGTTAATGCTTGGGCAAGAGAAGGGGTTCAATTCTGCATTGACTGTTGTGGCATGCAGGGCATGAACCTTCCATGCTGTGCGTTGACTCCATAGATGAAATAGGCCGTGAGCACATTGTGCGTGGATGGTTGTTCGATGGAGAGAAAAAATTGACCTCGTGTCGTTACGAAACGCGACGAAAGCGAATCGCTCTCAACGGTTATGGCAAACCGAGTCCGGACCTCCTTGATGTGTTTGGTGAGCAGGCGGCAAATTGCCGATTTGAATTTCATATTCCCGATGCGGATCCCCAAGGATTTATCGCTTTTCGCTTCAAAGGTGGCGCTTACGAAGTAATTCCACTCTCAAAAAGCCGGGAAGCGAGTGGGCGCATTAAAGTATTGAAACACCAGATTGCCAGAGGCCGCTATTATGGTAAGTTCGTCTTGCCCAAAGGCATGAAAGTCAGCAGCGTTGTGCTATCAGCAGGCACTCCATACGATAGGACTTTCTTTTCGACAAAGAAAAAGAAGTGTCTTCTTTTTAATTCGAAATCGAAGACGCTTATTATTGAAACTCAATTGGAGGCAAGCTGGTGTCCGGATGACATCAACCTCTATTTCATTCTGAAGGATAGTTCCATCCTGTCCCTTGTCGATGTAGGAATTAATGCCAGAAAAGCGATTCGGGTTCTGCGAGTGGAGGAACAATTTTACGAATGGTTGGAAAGTAAGGTGGAGCCGGTATCGGTAGTTGAAATCGGTTCACGAGCGCGCTCTGGTGTGACGCGGCGTGGTCGGATTCCAAATCGCCATCGTTATTCGGGGTTGGACCTGAAGGATGGTGAAAATGTAAATGTGGTTGGTGATGCCCACCTGCTTTCCCAATATTTCGAGTATGGATCGATAGACGCGGTCTTTGGATATTCCGTGTTCGAGCACCTGGCCATGCCCTGGAAAGTTGCGATCGAGTTAAACCGCATCATGCGGGTGGGCGCCCGGGCCATGTTCTCGACCCACCAATCCTGGCCGCTTCATGATGATCCCTATGACTTTTGGAGGTTTTCGAAAGACTCCTGGAGAACGATCTTCAACCAAAGCACCGGATTTAAAATTATGGTTGCTGAAATAGGTGATAGGGCCCGCATTTTGCCGGAGGTTCAAACCAACCACAATTTTTTTCCACATGACAGCTTTGGATATTTGATATCCTCCGTTCTCATTGAGAAGACGGGAGAGACCGAGTTGAATTGGGACGTGTCCCCTGAGGACGTTTACCAGGGTGGGTATCCGGCTTGAGGACGGAAGCGGCTAAGGGCGCGAAACCCTTTTCCCAATCTTGGCGCTCTTTGCGGCTTGGCGAGAGTTAATTTAGAGGAGCGGGTTAACCACAGAGGGGGGGAGGGAAAGGGAGAGGAAAGAGTTCAGTGTGCAGAGTGCAGAGAGGGGAGAACGGAGGGCGGACATTCCTGTCCGCCATTTCAATTCATATCACAAACGGCAAACACGCAGACAGGGAAAGGCAGGGAAAATTAACCACAGAGGCCACAGAGAGCACAGAGGAGAGAGGGAGGGGAAAGAGTGCAGAGTGCAGAGTTCAGAGTGCAGAGAGGGGAGAAAGGCATAAAGGGGCAAAGGCTGAATGGGAATTGGATCCATAAATGGGCACGAAGTAAATAATCTTGATCTTGATCATGATCGTGATCAAGATCGAAAATTCAAGGATCTGGAGAAGAGAATTGACCACGGATTTAAGGGCGCCAGGGCGCGCGAATTAGGAAGGAGGAATTAGGAATGGGGAGAGAGGGGAATGATGGAGTGATGGAGTGATGGAGAAAGCGCCCAAGGGCGCGAAATCCTTTTCCCAATCTTGGCGCTCTTTGCGACTTGGCGAGAGTTAATCCAGTGGAGCGGTTTTACGCCGCGACCCTCAAAACTTCACTCTGAACTCTTTCCACTTTCCTCTTTCTCTGTCGGTCCTTAAACCTTCCTGAGATCCTCGTAATGCGACGATTTGGTGTCGGATTTGTGAAGAATGGTGAAAACAATGTAAGATTTTTCTTGATTGCCCTTAATAATTATTAATTTTAGGTTCCCCTTATTGACTATTCTGTGATTTCACTTTACTCAGTTTTGCCCTTTAGCGGCGGGTTTTGCCCCCCTCTGGCGGTTGTGGCCGCTGCTTCGCTTACGGGAAAATTACGCTCCATGAACGGTTTTGAAACCCCAAGCCTGCGCTGACGTCCAGGGAGATTTACATGCGTAAATTTTTTCTATTAACCGGTTTGCTCATCCCGTTTGGCGGATGGCTCTTTGCCCAGGAAGAGGATGAGGACCTCGGTGACATCTACCTGTTATCTCCCTTCACCGTGGATGCCAGCGGGGACCAGGGTTACCTCTCCACCAATTCGACTTCGGGCACGAGTCTGAATACCCTGATCAAGGATATTCCCATGGCCATCGAGGTGATAAACTCCGAATTCCTCGAGGATACGGGGGCGACCGATTTTGATGAAGCCTTGAGGTATTCATCCGGTGTTTTCCTGGACCAGTTCTCCGCCTCGGACGGTGTGGGTACTGATGGCGCAAATACGCCTGGCGCGAACCAGGTGGACAGCTCGGACCGTTCACCTTCCTCCCGCGGTGGAACGGGTGGCCGATTCGCCAATGTGACCATCATCAGAGGATTCAACGTTCCCTTTCAAAACCGTGACGGCTTCCGTTACGGCGGTCTCATTGCCCAATACGGCACCATTCTCGGTGGTATTGTGGATACGCTCAACGTGGAACGAATGGAGGTGGTGCGGGGACCCAATTCCCTGCTCTACGGTATCGGCGTTCTCTCCGGCATCGTAAACGTAATACCCAAGCGCCCGCTTTCCGCGCCGGTGCAGGAAGTAACCTTGGGAGTGGGCAGCGACGGCTATTTACGCAGAACCATCGATGTGACGGGGCCGCTGTCCAAGGATTTTCTGGGAGGGCAGTTGAACTACCGGGTGGCCTCCGCCCATGATGAGCGCGAGCACTGGACCGATTGGCGGAGTTCGGAGCTGAAATATTACGTGGGGCAGTTGCAGTGGCAGACGGAAAAGGTATCTCTTCTGGTGGAGGGACAGTATTTCAACAAGCAATTTAACGGCATCGGAGCCCAACACGTCCACGACAACCTCAATGCCGCCATCGACCTGAATGCCCGCAACGCATTTGGGGAGCAAATCAATATTACCAAAGACCTGGGGGGCCTGCCCGAATCCTACCGCATCACCGGTCCGGACACCTATCACTTTCGGAAAGAGGAAAATCTGCTGGTCAACCTGGATGTTACGCCCATTGAGAACCTCACCGTTTCGGCCGGCATGTTTCTCACCAATGCCCGCGAGGAAATATTCAACGTCAATCTTTCGACCCTGACCAATAGTGAACGGGCTTTGGACGTGAAGGGCGTCATAGTCGGGCGGCCCAACGATCCCAATACGGTTAATCCCCAACAGATCCTCGATTGGCTCGACGAATACGTCGTCATAAACCAGAACACTCACATCGAGAAGGATCCCGCTGACCGCCGCAACCTGCGCGACTATCGTTTCGCGCGTTATTGGTGGGAGAAAGACCCGGAAACGACCACCTCGGATCAATTCCGCCTGCGGGCGACCTACAATTTTGAAACGCCCTTCCTGGGAGGGGACGCCAAACACACCTTTTTGGTCGGGCGTCACGATATCAAGGACGTGGCCGACTTTACCATCGGAGCGGAACGCATCAATTGGCAATATGCCGATAAGCTGGAACTGGCCGACGATGATATCCTGATCGAGAGGAATATCCACGACCACAGCGTGATCCGCTACAATGGCGAGCCCACTGGAATGCCGGGCCGCGAGTTTCGTAATGTCGAAGTCTGGTTTACCGGCCACTATGCTCTCTACCAGGGCCAATTTTTCAACGATAAACTGGGGATGATTTTGGGGGCGCGCCACGATCGATTCCACTCGCGGGACCGCAAGTACGACCGATTCGATGAATTTGCCGCTTACGGCCCCGGTTACACCGGCCCGACCCTGGAACTTGCCCCGCCCGATGGGATAGTGCATAACCCGGATAATGAAACGTTCGGATTCTTTCCCCTGCCCGAGGGAGTGAGCGAATACATACCCGATCCCACGGGGGCGGAAAAGACCACCACCCAGACCTTCGCCCTGAACTACAAACTCCGGGACGATCTCACCATTTACGCGGTGAGCGCGGAGGGCCTGACTCCCAATACGGGAGCCCGCGACGGCAACCTGGAGGGGCTACCTTCCGAACAAAGCCTGAGCCAGGAGTTGGGTCTGAAGTTCGACTTCTGGGACGGCAAGTTGTCCGGCACGATCTCGGCCTACCAGATCGAACGGGAAAACGCGGTGTGGTTTTATGGAGGCGCCCCGGCTCCGGCCGAATGGGTTGGGGGAGTGCATGCCCTGGACCAGGAAGCTAATGACGCCAATGGTTTTGATCCCCGTTTAATTGTCGATCTCGGCGCTCCGGTTTCCTACCCATTGGACCTATTTTACTTCGAAGAAGAGGGTATAAAACTACAAAAAGTACGCCAATTCATACGGGATGATCAGGGCAAACTCATTGGCATCAAGGTCGACTGGCCCGATGGCCTTCTCGGTATCGAGGGGCATCGGTCGGACACGACCAATCCTCGTAATTACGTGTATCTGGACTACGAAAAACTGGATCTCCCCGCCGTTGATGGCGACGGCAACGAGACGGGCAAGACCTGGCGCTATTATTTGGAGAAAGCCTTTGCCGACCGCAGTCGCAGCGCAGCGGAGTTTGTCGCCCAGGCCGGGCCGGATGATTTCGATCCCATGCCCTACAGCCGCTCCCGAGGCACCACCCTGGGATTGAATCCCAGCGTAGGGAACTCGAGCGGGACCAATATTCTCTATGACGATAAGTCGACCGGTTACGACCTTCAGCTCATTTATTCACCCCTGGAAAACTGGCAGTTGATTTTCGCTTACGCTAAAACGGAAAGAGAAGTGGACGGTTCCTTCAAGATGGTTGAAGCCATCGACCCCGAAAGCGGAATGGTTTTTGGGACGGAATACGACATATGGGTGCGAACTTTCGGACGGGAAGCCTTTGGGTTGGAAGAAAACGATACCGATGGAGATGGGGTGGTGGACACCGTGACCAAGAACGGTCAACCGATTGCCTTGGGAGATGTCAGCCCCACCGATCTGGTGGGCGGATTGGAGGGCGTCAGCCTCTATACCGGGGCGGAAGACGCGGCTTCGCTCTGGACCAGATACGACTTTTCCGAAGGTGTTCTCAAAGGCATCAACGCCGGTATCGGTGTGATCTACACCGGTCCCCAACCGACATCCATATCCATCGGAGGGAACGATCTGGCCTCCAATCTCTATCGCACCCCCGACACTCCAGAGCGCTACCGGGTCAATTCGGCCTTGCGCTATTCCTGGGATTGGAACGATCGCCTTTTCTCACTCAGGCTGAACGTTTACAACCTCCTGGATGACCAGAAGGGTCAGGCCATCGTCAATTACATCGACAACGGAATACCCCTTAAGCGGCGCACCGACGTCTACTATACGCCCCGGAGTTATCGCTTGACCCTGACCGTAGATTTTTAGAATTTCCCGTCGCCTTGGACTACCCAAAGCGAAACCAGAAGACCATAAACTGATATTAATATGAAAAAAACAATACTGACACTGATCTCGATCTTTTGTGCTGGTTCGCTTTTTGCGGAATTTCAGAAGATCGACGATTTTGAAACCTACACCGCAGACCAGCCCCCGCCAGGGGCGAGCATGCCTGGGCCGGATGGAATGCCGAACCCGGAAGAGGGGCCTTGGTGGAGTCATTTGGATGTTCCGGAGGACCGCGCCACCGACCCGCATATCAAGGTGGTGGAAGATCCGTTCAACATGGGTCAGGGCAAGGTGCTTGAGCTTTATCCCGGTGTGCCATTAAGCACTTCCAGCCTCAACCATACCATCACTCGATCCCTCTCGGCCGACCAGTCAATCAAGATTAATTTGGATGACCTGACGGAGGTCTCCACCTTCTACTTCAAAGTAGCCCGTCCCTTGGTGGAAGGAGCCCCCGGAGAAGCGGATATGACCTGGGGTCTGGTTTCGGATACAGCGAAGGGGGAAAACCCCATACACGCCTATGGCAGCTATTCAGTGCTGGGGCGTATTGAGGCAAACGGCGGAATCGATATTCGCAGTGATGGCGATTATATCAATCTTCAGGATGTCGATGCCGGTGAGGCTATGGACACCCAAACCTGGTATGAGTTCTGGTTTGTGGTCAAGCCCGGTGAATGGACTTTTTCGCAATACATCAGGGGAGGCACGGATTATCCGACCCAAACCTTGGTGTATGAAGACGCCGGATTTCGCAACGATACGACTGATCCGCTGGACACCATTTTGATCATCACCTCCGCCGGTAATGTGGAGACCGTAAAAGGGAAGAACCCCATGTATGTCGACGATTTCTACGTCGATCTCACAGGTGAGAACCTGAGTACTCCAGGCGGTTTCATAAAGATCGACGATTTTGAAACCTACACCGCAGACCAGCCCCCGCCAGGGGCGAGCATGCCTGGGCCGGATGGAATGCCGAACCCGGAAGAGGGGCCTTGGTGGAGTCATTTGGATGTTCCGGAGGACCGCGCCACCGACCCGCATATCAAGGTGGTGGAAGATCCGTTCAACATGGGTCAGGGCAAGGTGCTTGAGCTTTATCCCGGTGTGCCATTAAGCACTTCCAGCCTCAACCATACCATCACTCGATCCCTCTCGGCCGACCAGTCAATCAAGATTAATTTGGATGACCTGACGGAGGTCTCCACCTTCTACTTCAAAGTAGCCCGTCCCTTGGTGGAAGGAGCCCCCGGAGAAGCGGATATGACCTGGGGTCTGGTTTCGGATACAGCGAAGGGGGAAAACCCCATACACGCCTATGGCAGCTATTCAGTGCTGGGGCGTATTGAGGCAAACGGCGGAATCGATATTCGCAGTGATGGCGATTATATCAATCTTCAGGATGTCGATGCCGGTGAGGCTATGGACACCCAAACCTGGTATGAGTTCTGGTTTGTGGTCAAGCCCGGTGAATGGACTTTTTCGCAATACATCAGGGGAGGCACGGATTATCCGACCCAAACCTTGGTGTATGAAGACGCCGGATTTCGCAACGATACGACTGATCCGCTGGACACCATTTTGATCATCACCTCCGCCGGTAATGTGGAGACCGTAAAAGGGAAGAACCCCATGTATGTCGACGATTTCTATGTCACCAGCGGTTTGAACCTTAATTCTCCCGGCGCCCCAAGTGCACCCGTCCCATCGGGCAAGTTCATCAATATTTCCACCCGCGCCATGGTGGGAATAGGGGATAACGTAATGATTGGCGGTTTCATTATTGGAGAGGACCTCCAGCAAGTGCTGGTCGAAGCTATTGGACCCGAATTGGCGGATAGGGGCGTTGCCGGTGCCCTGGCTGATCCGGTGCTCACTGTAACCGCCGCTGATGGTACGGTATTAATGGTCAACGACAACTGGGAGGACTCTCAGGGACAGTTGGTCACCGATCTTTGGGGAGGCAGTCCAAACGTGGCTGCTGGCAGCGCGAGCTCGGCCGCCGTTCTCACTCTGGAGCCCGGCAACTATACCGCCAAGGTTGAAGGAAAGGATGAAACTACCGGGGTTGCCCTTGTCGAAGTTTATCAGATCGACAACTAAACGCCCTCGCTCTCCTGCAACATAAACGACAATTATCTTTTTATAGCTGGGCAGGTGATATTCCTGCCCAGCTATATTTTTGACCTCTTCCACGGCCCTCAGTTGTACGCCGCGATTGCGTTGGGGCTGTTTCGTGGGATCGCGGCGTAAAGCCGCTCCTACAGCTAAAAACCATTACTCTAAACCAGAATCCGTTCTTCTCTTTGCGCCCTCCGCGAGCTTTGCGAGAGTCCATTTCCTCTTCCTTCCCCATATCCTGTCCATCCATGTTGATTTTTGTATTCTGTGGTTCAATGAACCGCGGTCAGTGGCCAGCCCGCACGGAGGAAGGGGTCAAACCTGGAAATCGTGCATTAGCACGCACGATTCAAGGAATGACCCCGACGGGCGTGAAAGGAAATTTCTGGTACACCACACTGTTTGGCGCTGCTTTGCTGATTTCCAGTTGGGGGCAGGCCCAGCCGATCGCCGATCCCGTTCCCGGGACGCCCGCGATAAGTGGGATCACCCTGCAAATCGAGGAATTCGTTCAAATTCCCGGAAGCTCCAGATCTGCCCCGCGGGCCAGAATCAATCATTTGAAACCCATGAGGGATGGACAGGGGCGAGTGATGGTGAACGATCTGAACGGGCCCTTCTATTTAATCGATGACGGGGCGGTCAGCCTATACATGGATTTCGAGGATGAGTTTCCACGTTTGGCCACGTCACCGGGATTGGGTACCGGATTCACCTCGTTTGCCTTTCACCCGGATTTTGCCAACAACGGTACGTTTTTTACGGCCCACAGTGAAGGCGCCGGGTCAGGTCAGGCCGACTTTACCGGTCCCGTCAGGTCGGCGCCGGTCGCTCTGCAGGGGGTCATCGTGGAATGGATAGCCTCCGATCCCTCGGCCAGCGCTTTTTCGGGGAGCAAGGGCGAAATCTTGCGAGTGGATCTCACCCATACCATTCACGGAATGCAGGAGATCGCCTTCAATCCCAATTCCCTGCCGGGAGACCCCGACTACGGACGCTTGTACATCTGCATAGGGGACGCCGGTTCGACCATTCGGGGTTATCCTCTCAATGCCCATCGGTTGGACTCCGTTTTGGGGACCATACTGAGAATCGACCCCGCCGGAAATAACAGCGCCAACGGAAATTACGGCATTCCCGTGGACAATCCCTGGGCCGGGGATGGCAATGCCGAAACGTTTGGCGAAATCTGGGCCTACGGATTTCGCAATCCGCACCGCATTAGCTGGGATTCCGCAGGAGACGGGAAAATGCTGAGCGGGGATATCGGCGAGCGCAATATCGAGGAGTTGAATTGGATCGAACCCGGCCGCGATTACGGCTGGAACGAGCGGGAAGGAACCTTTGTCATCAACCCTGATTTCGAAAATAATCCGCAAAACGGTGAGAGGGAAGAGGTGTTCGCCCTTCCTCCCAATGACGAAGAATTTGGATACACCTATCCGGTTGCCCAATACGATCAGGATGAAGGGCGGGCCATCGTCAGTGGTTTCGTATACCGCGGGTCCCTGGCGGGCGCTCTCGCCGGGAAATTCATTTTCGGCGACATCGTGAACGGCAAAATCTTTGTGGTGGAAGCCGATACTTTGCAGCAGGGGACCCAATCGGAGATCGAGCAACTCGAATTGGAATTGGACGGGCAAAAAAGGACCATGCTACAGATCGTGGGCGACTCCCGGGTAGATTTGCGCTTTGGCATCGACGCCGACAACGAACTTTACCTTCTGGAAAAACGGTGGGGCAGGATCTACAAAGTCATTGGACCGAGTTCACTGGAACCGCCCACCGCGGGCAAGTTGGTCAATATTTCGACCCGCGCATTGGTGGGAACGGGAGATGAGGTCATGATCGGTAGTTTTATTATCCGGGAGGGCGTCCAGCGGGTATTGATCCAAGCCGTTGTTGGCCCGGTACTGGCAAATCGCGGCATTGCCAATGCGCTGGCCGACTCGGTTCTCACCGTTACCCGACTTTCTGATGACGTGGTATTAGCGGTCAACGACAACTGGGAAGACACTCAAGGGCAGTTGGTTTCCGATCTTTGGGGAGGCAATGTTTCAAACTACTTTACGGCTGGCGGCCTGGGCTCGGCGGCCCTTCTCACTCTCGACCCCGATCCCGATGGGTATTCCGCAAAAGTTGAAGGAAAGGATGGAACCACCGGAGTGGCGCTTGTCGAGGTGTATGAGATCGACTGAAAAAAGGGATTTACCACAAAGGCGCCAGAGAGCACAGAGGAGAAGGATTTAACCACGGATTACACGGATGAGCACGGATGGTATTGATTTGGTAAAACCCAGAATGATTCACGAAAAATTCAGTGAGAAAATAATAGGTTCGGCAATGGTTGTATTGAACGCGCTCAAGCCTGGACTTGATGAGAAGCTCTACGAAAATGCGCTCGTCATCGAATTGAACAAAGTGGGCTATCAAATTTCACAGCAAAGACAATTTCCCGTCCATTATGAGGGCCAACTAATTGGCAAACTTATTCCTGACTTGATAATCGGCGATAAAGTTATTGTGGACACAAAAGTAGTCACCGCCTTTACGGATTCACATATGGCTCAGATGATGGGCTATCTTTCCATTTCGGGCCTTCGCCTTGGCCTCCTTCTCAATTTCAAATACGCCAAGCTGGCATGGAAACGCGTGGTCCATTGAACCACTACGTCCCTCATCCGTGCTCATCCGTGAAATCCGTGGTTAATTCGTAATTCCTAAATGACCCCTAAAGGTATCATAAAGTTCGAGCCGAACCGGGTTTGGCGAACCTATCGGGGAGGTAAGCTCCTCGACCGGATGGAAGGAAAGACAACCGGGGAGGATGCGCATTTTCCGGAGGATTGGATCGGCTCCCTGATCGAAGCTCGCAATCCGGGTAGAAACCGGGATGAGGAAGGATTGACTTATGTCCAAGACGGTCCGGGAGAACGAATTGCCTTTCGAGATTTGTTGGGCCAGAACGTGGAATACTATCTTGGCGCATCATCTGACGGTAGAAATCCACTGGATAGGCTTCCCTTGGTAAAATACCTGGATAGCGCCACCCGGTTGCATTTTCAGGTTCATCCCACCGCTGCTTTCGCCAGGAAGCGACTCAGCAGCAATCGCGGCAAGACGGAGGCATACGTGATATTGGCCATCCGGGATGGCGTGGAAAATCCTTATGTTTACGCGGGTTTTCAGAGACCTCCCGGCAGAGAGGACCTGAAGCGGTGGATACTCGACCAGAATATTGAAGCTATTGAAAAATGTTTCACTCCGATTCCGGTAAAACCCGGGGACGTGCTGCTCATTCCCGGGGGCAGGCCGCACGCTCTGGGGGAAGGCATCCTCATGTTGGAAATCATGGAGGCCTCGGATTTGGCCGTGCGATTCGAGTTTGAACGCGACGGTTTTGTCATTCCCGAGGAGGCGCGTTTCATGGGCCGCGATATCGAAACGGCGCTGGACGTCTTCAATTTGGAACCGGTGGAGGATGATCGCATCGATGCCGTCTTTCGCTGCGCCCCCAAAATCCTCCGGACCTTTGGTTCGAACGGGCGTTTCGAGGAGCTGATCGGTTATGACCGGACACCCTGTTTCGCGGTTCGGCGCAGCATTGTCTCGGGAACATTTGAAAAAATCATCGAAGAGGGATTCATCGGCATCGTCACGGATGGGGAGGGACACGTCGTCCATGACGGAATTCCGACCACCTTGAAGCGCTGGGACCGTTTCTTCTGTCCCAGCGGGGTAGGACGCTTGAAATACTCCTCCAGGAAAACCATGACCGTGATCGAATGCTATGGGGGGAAGCTAACCACAGAGGACACAGAGAGCACAGAGAGGAGAGGGAGATGAAATTAACCACAAAAGGCACAAAGGCACAAAGGCACAAAGGCACAAAGGCACAAAGGCACAAAGGCACAAAGGCACAAAGGCACAAAGGCACAAAGGCACAAAGGCACAAAGGCACAAAGGCACAAAGGCACAAAGGCACAAAGGCACAAAGGCACAAAGG
This sequence comes from Opitutales bacterium, assembly GCA_965219475.1. Taxonomy (GTDB): domain Bacteria; phylum Verrucomicrobiota; class Verrucomicrobiia; order Opitutales; family UBA2995; genus JAABVD01. The sequence continues at coordinate 530,819 of CBDCNU010000003.1, forward strand.
CACAAAGGCACACGAAATTTTAGCGAATTTGGCGATCTTTGCGAGAGCTAACCCAGTAGAATCTCTCCCTCCAAATCCTGTCCATCCTGTCTATCCATGTTTAATTCCCCATTCCTAATTCCTAATTCCTAATTCGCGCCCTTGGGCGCTTAATATCTGATTATGAAAAATTTGGCATGCCTTACGCGTCGGGAGATAGAGACGTTTCTGCCTGATGGCCGGTTGAACGAGGTAAAATCGCTCTTGGATCCGGTGCGGTGCGTCGATCCATTATCACTGAATGGCGACGGAGAGTGGTTCGACCTGTTGTCGGAGTGCGATCCGGAGGTATTGGTGGCGGCCTGGAAGACGCCCAGACTCCCGGAGGATTTGTTCGCGGTTGCTCCCGGTCTGAAGTACGTGTGTTTTTTGCCGGGATCGGTTCGCAAATTTCTGCCCCGCTCAGCCCTGGAAAATGGATTATTGGTGACGAATTGGAGCTCTTCCGTAAGCAGGACCATATCCGAATGCGCCCTCATGATGGCGTTGGCCTGTATGCGCAGGGTGCGGTATTGGACCGAGGAAATGCATTTCAACGGAGGTTGGAAGAACGATAATACCGAGACCTTGTCCCTGCTGGGACGACGCGTGGGACTGCATGGCCTGGGATTGATAGCACAGGAGTTGGTAAAACTATTAAAACCTTTTACCAGGAATATCAGCGCTTTTTCCCCCAGTGTTCCCGACTCCATATTTGAAGATCTCGCGGTGCGCAGGAGCGCTTCCCTGGAAGAACTCTTCTCCCAAAACGACGTGATAGTGGAGTTGGCCGCGTTGACCGATAAGACCCGCGGTATGGTGACCAAAGAATTGCTTGGATCGATCCCCGTCAACGGGGCCTTTGTGAATGTGGGCCGTGGGGCGGTGGTGGATGAGGAGGCGCTGGCCCTGGTAGCCGGGGAACGTCCGGATCTGCAGATCGCGCTCGATGTCTACAGTATCGAACCCCTACCCAAGGATTCCCCTTTTCGGGGCATGCAAAACGTACTGTTGTTACCCCATCTGGGCGGACCTACCACGGATAGAAGGCGGGATGCCGGGGATCACGGACTGGAGAACATTCGGCGCTTCCTCCGCGGTGAGGATCTGATCGATCCCATCGACCTCGGTATGTACGATCGAGCCACCTGAGGAAAGGAACATGGATGCACAGGATGAGCAGGATTTAACCACAGAGGCCACAGAGAGCACAGAGGGGAGAAGAGCACAGAGGAGGAGAGGGAGATTAACCACAAAAGGCACAAAAAACACAAAGGGGGGAGAAGCGCTCAAGGGTGCGAATTAGGAATTAGGAATTAACCACGGATGGGGAGAAGAATGCAGAGTTCAGAGAGGGGAGAACGGAGGGTGGACATTCCCTGTCTGCGTGCGGCAACGCACAGGCAGGCTGTCCGCCATTTCAATTCATATCACAAACGGCAAACACGCAGATGGGGAAAGGCAGGGAAAATAAACCACAGAGGACCCAGAGAGCACAGAGGAGGAGAGGGAGATTAACCACAAAAGGCACAAATGCACAGAGGCGCTGAGATGGTGATTGAGAAAACTGTAGGAGGGGGATTATCCCCCGATTGCGGTGAGGCCCTTTGGAAGATCGGGGGATAAACCCCCTCCTACAGTTTCGTAATATGATATCCAATCCCATTCTTTGTTCTCTTATGGATTTTCCTACTTTCATCTCTCCCTCCAAATCCTGTCCATCCTGTCTATCCATGTTCAATTCTCCCTCTCTCCCTCATCCGTGCTCATCCGTGAAATCCGTGGTTAATTCCTTCTCCATTTCCCCTCTTTGTGCCTCCAAATCCTATGATTAATTTCAGGAAATGGCAAAACAGGGCGCGACGGTTGCTGGAGCCGTTGCGGGACTTGATGGAGGAGGGCAGGGCCCAAATCGGAATAGAGGGCAAGGCGAGCGATCATGATTCCAACGCGGATCGATTGGAGTCGGTAGGGCGCCCGCTCTTGCTTTTCGCTCATTGGAGGTATTCCCTGAATACCAAGGCGGAGCGTAGTGACCGGGACCTGAGCGAGCCGATGGAAGTGTGGTTCAGGCAGGCCTTGCTCGCCGGAACGGATCCGGAATCCAGCGACTTCTGGGGATGGTCTTCCAACTTTCACCAGCACTCGGTGGAAATGGGTCTGCTCATCATAGCATTGGAGATCAGCCGCGATTGGCTGTGGGACCGCTACAGCGAGGATCAGCGCCGGCAAATTCTCCGGTGGTTGGAATCCGATGCCGGCAATGGTCATCACTGGAACAACCATATGTTTTTCGGTATTTTCGTGATGGAGTTTCTCATGCGGGAGGGACGGGGATTTCCTTCCTACCGGGCCGTAATCGATCGCTGGTTCGGGGAACTGGAGAGCATGTACCTGGGAGATGGTTGGTACAGGGATGGCATGAATCAGTCCGTCGATTTCTACAACGCCTACGCCTGGCATTACTATAGCCTTTGGTGGATCAGATTGTACGGCCAGGGTGATCCTGATCGTTGCCGGCGGTGGATAAGGCGAACCAGAGCTTTCCTCCCCAACTACACCCGGTTTTTCAGCGCCGAGGGGGAGCATCCCCCCTTCGGGCGATCCATTACCTATCGGTTCAATGCCACGGCGCCTTTTGGCATGGCCCAGTTGATGGGCTTCAGTCCTGTCGAACCGGGGTTGGCCCGGGAGATCTGCCAACGCAATCTGGATTTCTTTTTGCGCAAGCCGATTTTCCAGGAACAAGGGTGTTTGTCCATGGGTTGGTACGATCCCTTTGAAGACATGGTTGAAACCTACACATGTGCCGGTTCTCCCTATTGGGCGGCCAAAGCCTTTGCTCCCCTGCTCCTACCGTTGGACGATCCTTTTTGGACAGCCCCTTCCGAGCCTCTGCCGACCGAAGAAGGAGATTCCTCGGTAGCCCTGCCTGCGCCCGGGCTGATCGTTCGTTCCGTGGGAGGGCAGGTCGAAATTATCAACGCAGGTTCACAAATCGCCTCCTGCAACATCCGCTTCGGCACCTGGAAGTGGGGAAAGTTGAGCTATCGGACCGGAATGGGTTTCCTCATCTCGCGCCATGCCGATCGCTATCCTCCCGATGCCGGACTCACCGCTTTCTTTGGGGATGGAGGGAACAGTCTGATTTCGGGCCGTCACAGCACCACCCCGGTCAAAGTGGATAAGGAGGGGATGGCTTGTCTCTACAGCCTGGGAGACAAATCTGCTCAGTCCCAGGTATCGGTGGAAACGCGGATGTGGTGGAAGGCGGGTTGGCAGTTGATCCTGCATCGCTATATCTCCCATCAGGAATGTATCTTGCGGCATGGTTCCCATGCCCTGTCCGGTAGGGAACCGAACGCGTTCCGGGAGACCGGAAATGGAGTCGATTACGTTGGCGTGAGGACGGAGGAATCAGGGGTCGCGCTGCAGGCCTTGGGTGGGGATGTCGTATTCGGATCGTACGACAGGCCCAACCGAGCGGCTGGCCCGAGAGAGCATATTCAGGCGCCCTATCACGCGGTGCGTCTGATGGAGCGGAAAGTGGGATGCGAGAGCGGTCACCTGGCCTGCCTGAGTTGGGCGGGCCGCAAGTGGGAGGAGGCTGCTCCCTGGGGAGTGCAAAGTTTGGCTTCCGGCAGTTGGAAGTTTGAACACCCCGCGCTGGGAGAATGGATCATAGAAGATGACGGCTTGCCGAAACTGGAGAAATAGGAATAAACCACAGAGGCCACAGAGAGCACAGAGGAGGAGAGGGAGATTAACCACAAAAGGCACAAAAAATACAAAGGGGGAAGCGCCCAAGGGCGGGAATTAGGTAATGCGTTGCAACCCTCACCCGGCGCTTCGCGCCATCCTCTCCCAGAGGGAGAAGGGAGGGAATTAGGAATGAAAAGGCAGGGATAAAAACCACGGATGGGCACAGATTTGGAGAAGAGTGAAGAGTGAAGAGTGCAGAGTGCAGAGAGGGGAGAACGGAGGGCGGACATTCCTGTCCGCCATTTCAATTCATATCACAACCGGCAAACACGCAGACGGGGAAAGGCAGGGAGAATTTACCACGGATGGCACAGAGGAGAGAGGGTGAGATTAACCACAAAAGGCACAAAAAACACAAAAGAGGGAGACAGGGGAACCAGAAATGGACTCTCGCCAAGAACGCAAAGCAACGCAAAGAGGGGAGAAGCGCCCAAGGGCACGAATTAGGAATTAGGAATGAAAAGGCAGGGAAAAAAACCACGGATGGGCACGGATTAGCACGGATTATGAAATGGGGATTTTGTGCTTTTTGTGGCTATTTTTTCTATCCCGGAATCGCGGCGTAAACCCCCTCCTACAGCGAAAAACCATTACTCTACCCCAGAATCCTTTTCTCTCTTTGCGCTCTTCGCGATCTTTGCGAGAGTCAATCCTGCATTCCTCCGCCTTCCCGAGAGCCAACCCTCTCCCTGCAAATATCCAAATCGAAGCATTCCTAATCCGTGCCCATCCGTGGTTTATTCTCCCTCCCTTCTCCCTCTGGGAGAGGGTGGCGCGAAGCGCCGGGTGAGGGTTGCAACGCATTACCTAATTGGCGCGCCTTGGCGCGCCCATATCCTGTGCCTCCATGTTAATCTTGTGCTCTTGTTCTCTGTGGTTGGTTCATGTTTCCGGGGTAATTTTCCCATGAGGAAGCGGTTCGGAATCCGGTATTGGGTCCTTGCCTGTCTGGCATGCATACCGGTTGGTTCAGCCTATGGCGACGCCCTCTTCCTGGAGCGGTTTGAATACGAGGATGGAGAGTTGGCCCAGGCCTCATCAAACCGGTGGACTCCCACGACTTCGAATTTTGCCAACCCGGCTTTACATGTGGTGGACGGACAACTGACCTGGGATTTCACCGGCCAGGTACCAGACCAGGAGATTTACGGCTATTATGGCGCCCAATTTTCCTCATCGGCCATAAGCTCCGGATCTTTGTACACTTATTTCGATCTGGAAGTTCCTGAGGCCCCCATCGGCACGGAAAATACGGCGGGATTTTTTCTGGCCCTTTGGAACGGGAGTAATGGATATCGGGCCAGGGTCTTCATTGCGGCAGTCCCGGATGGGGAAGGGGGCATTGTTCCCGATCGTTTCAGATTGGGAATCACTAACGCATCGGGCAGTCGTTTCGATGCCGTTTACTATCCGGAGGATTGGGTTGAGGGGACCGGATTGACCGTATTGGTGCAAAGCGACTTCGATGCCGAGATGGTGAAATTGTATGTCAATCCGCAAACCGAGGATGACCGGCATGTGGTGGCGAGTGATGGTTCCTTCCTCGGAATTAAAGGGATCGCCGTTCGTCACAGAGACGAATCGAGGGAAGGTAATAACATCGGTGTATTCAGGGTCGACAATATCGGGGTGACCCGAACGTTTGGCGATTTTGAAGCTCCACCCGATTTTCCTCCAACTCGAATAACCGCATCGGGTGCGCCCGGTGGGGTGATCGCCGTGAATTGGAGCGACAATTCGAATAATGAAACCGGATTCCGCATCGAACGACGTGAGTCTGGCACAGCAGAATTTTCAGAGTTGGCCGTGGTAAATGCCAACCGGACTCACTATTTGGATGAGAGCGCTTCACCTGGAACCTACTACACCTACCGCATCGTAGCCCTGGGCGATACCGATCTCGTTTCCCGCTCGGCGGTGGCTCCGGCTCGAACCTATGCCGAGCCGGAGCCACCGCCGAGCCCGGTTCTGAAAACCCTGACTGAGGCCGGAACTGCTCGGGTATTTTTCCACAGCCTTCCCCATGTGATCTACCGGGTGGATGAATCGACCGACCTGAAGAATTGGAGGGCGGCAAATTGGTTTCAATGGCATACCTCGAAGGAATTCACTTTTTTCCTGGATCCTCCCCAGTCCAGCCGGAACTTTGCCCGGGTAGCATCCAACCGGCTTTCCATTCCGACGGGGCTGATCGGACTTACCGAAGCCTTCCGGATGCCTCGCAATGAAACGGGCTCCATTTTCAGTCTGAGCAATTTTGGGGCCACTACGGCCAATTCGAGCGACAATGATTCCCTGGCTTTTGCCAACGCCTTTGCCGCCATGTCCTTCGGTGATGTGTTGGAAGTTGCGGCGGGGGAGTATCACCTGAAATCGACCGTTACGGTGCCCAGCGGCATGACCGTAAGAGGGGCGCCCGAAGATGGCTCCGTCCTCAACACCCAGGGAATCGGGCAGGCCTTGAGAATTGCGCCCGGGTCGCGAGATGTGACGCTTGAAGGCCTCGTCATTATGGGCCAGGACGAGTCCCTCGATGATGGCGTTTTCGTAGGCGAACGAGGTGGACAGGCCCCGGAACGCATATGGCTGTCGGACCTTCGCATCGAACGCTTCAATCGACGGGCTATTCAGGTCAGAAATGCCAAACATGTGAAGATCGAAGGTTGCCGCCTATTGAATGCCTTGCAACTCGGAGGGGGTGGGTTCGGATATGGCGTAGCTTTGAACGACTCGAATAACCATAACAATTGGGTGACCGATTGCACCATTGGACCGGTTATCCGTCATGGCATCCTCATTCAGTTTTCCGCCCACAACAATCTGATCGAACACAATACCTGTTTCGAAACCACCGAAGATGCCTACGACCTGCACGGCGAGGATGAATATGGAAATGAGCTTCGCTTCAATCTGGCCTATTGGGAGGGAGACTCAGAGGAAGTCGGGACACCGGCCGGATTCGGAGTGGGCAACACCGGCGCCACCCACGACAATTCCGGGCCAAGAAACTGGATCCATCACAATGAGGTCCGCGGTTACCAGATCGGCGTGGAGGTGATTCAGGGGTCCCATTTTCAGTTTATCGACGGTAACGATTTGATGGACAACACCGATGCGGGGATAAAGATACACAACGGCGGCGGAAACAGCCTTTACCTGAGGAGGAATTCGATTACCGGAAGCAAGGTGGGTGTGCAGGCCACGCGTTCAGCCGGTCTGGTAGTAGAGGAAAACACCATTGGCGGGAACGGTATCGGGATAATGACCACCAGCGACATGACCGACTACCGCATTATCAACAACGACCTGAGCGGCAACGAAACGGCCGCGAACCTGGGCAGCGACGAGGGCGAGTACCTGGATAACAAGGAATGAGGAACTAACCACAGAGGCCACAGAGAGCACAGAGGGGGGGAAGCGCCCAAGGGCGCGAATTAGTAATGGGGAAAGGCACAAAGGCACAAAGGCACAAAGGCACAAAGGCACAAAGGCACCCAATATCTTAGCGAACTTGGCGCTCTTTGCGAGAGCTGATCCAGAAGGTTTTTTTAACCACGGATTTCACGGATGGGCACGGATTTGGAGAAGAGTGCAGAGAGGGGAGAACGGCGGGCGGACATTCCTGTCCGCCATTTCAATTCATACCACATACGGCAAACACGCAGACAGGGCAAGGAGGCGCCCAAGGGCGCCAATTTGGAATTAGGAAGGGAATAAACCACGGATGGGCACGGATTGGAAAATTAGCCACAAAAGGCACAAAAAACACAGAAACTTTCAAACAACGCTTCCTTTGGGGCCGTGGAAGGGGTCTATTACGCCAACGGCGTTAAACTCCGGAGCCCAGCGTCGCCCAGTGCACGCTGGGGTACCGACCGCCCCTATGATTGAACCCCAACGGGGTTCCAAAAATAATTTCTGAAATGCCTTGGGATTGATTCATTGTGGACCCCCGTTGGGCTTCGTTGTTTTTTGTTCATTCCAGTGTCAAGGGCGGTTTTAACCGCCCATAGTGGATCAGTTTTAAACCACCTTTTTTAAAAATGGCGGACAGGAATGTCCGCCCTCCCCTCTCTGAACTCTGCACTCTGCACTCTTCTCCAAATCCGTGTCCATCGGTGTAATCCGTGGTTAATTCCAAATTAACTGATAGTTGCCGCTGCGGGTCAGTTCCATTTCCACCGTGCCATCGACGGTTTCAAAGGGTATATCCTGACCATCGAAGGTAATCCTCGAAATGGTTCTTCCCAGGTGAAGGGTGACTTTGGCCGGTTTCTTCAAAGCGACCCCCAGTTCCGCCACGGTATCCAGCTTGAGGGCAAATGTAACTGGCTGATTCGAGGATAAAATGGGAGATCCGTTGAAGGAGAGGCTCTTTATGGATTGGCCGGCGACCTCGGCCAGTTGGTCCGATTCCAGGCTGATCCAGGCAAAATCTCCGTTCAAACGGATACCGGCCTTGTTGCTGGTTTTCCCCGCGTGTGATTTCAGGAAAATGTCGGTCTTTTCTCCGGAAGCGATTTTGGCCGCCAAGAGTTTCTCCGTGGAAAGATCTTCTATGGTGGGTTGGGCATCCTCGGGGCCCAGGGGATAGAGAATCTGGCCAAAAAGGGCTTGGTGACCGGCCTTGGTGGCGCGGAGGGCGGGAAATGCGGCGTGGTCCCCCTTGATATAGGTGTTTTCCATTTCCAGGGCTTCGATTTGCGCTTCCGGGGCCAATTGACGAGTGATCAATTTCGCCTCGGTTCCATAGCGGTCCTGGTCGTAGGACCAGATGTAATTGCCATCCTCGATTTCCAAACTGCTTCTGCCTCCATGGAAATAGAGGTCGAATTTCCCCTCCAATTTGTTGCCTCTGTAGACTTGGCCCCTCACTTCATCGAGTACAAGGAAGTAGGCATTCTGAATGAACGCGATGGAACGCTTGGCCATGCCCAACGATTCACCCAGGTAACGCCTGAAGGGGGCGCTTTTCATTTCGAAATCGAAGAAGGAGGTGTTGAGCCGGTCTTCGGAAGGGTTGGGTTGGTTTTCCACAAAGTCCCCCAGGGGAATATCGTCGAAGGTCAGGGTATTGTGAGCCTGGGGCCGCCGGTAGTAGGCATAGCGGATGTCGTCCCCGTAACCGCTCCGGGTATAACCCCCGTCCGATGCCATCATCTGGTTTTTGGCGTAGAGGATGAAGCTGAGGGTGTCGTGATGGTCGTGATTGTCGGCCTGGGGAACGCTATGAAAGAGCAAATAGAACTGATCTTCCGGTTGGTTGGTCCAGGAATTGCGGAAAATGGTCTGGCCGCCTTCCATGAATAGGGTCGGATCCGCCGTGGGGGCGGTGGGCTTTATGGAAGGATCGTAGGTAATGAGTTCGTATAATTCCTTGGGGTAGTCCCAGGTGGCGCCGGTATAATTGAATCCACTGATCTTTTCCATTTCCCGGAACGGCCCAAAGTCGGTAGTTTGGAAATTCCATTGCAGGACCTCGGAAAAGGGAACCTCGGGGGCCAGAAAGGAACGGTGATGCTTGAAGGCCTTGGCTACCATCTGGGTGGGTACCGGACGAATGAAGGCATCTTCCACGTTCATGGTCCAGCCGCGGGCGTTTCGGCTGAGAACGCCCCACTCAAAGGTCTTCATGAAGTCTTTGAAGTAGTCGACCCCCGATACGTTTTTGTAGTGATACAGAAAAGGGACGAAGTTCAACCAGGAGAAGATGTAATACATGCCCCCTTCCCGGTAGATGCCATCGGCGCTGAAATGGTAACGGGTGTTTCGATTGGCCGCTTCCATGGCGTTGCGGAACCAGTCTTTCGCTTCGGGTTCGTCGGAAAGGGTCAGCGCGAAGGCGGCCAGGCCCCAAGCCGGTTTGGACAAGTGGTTGTGGGGACCGCCGGCCCAGGAATTCAGGTTTTCATGGGTATAGCGGGCTTCGCGTAAAAGGCGTTCCCGAATGGCGGCATCCTCTTTCGGGGTCAGAAAGGGCTGAACGAAGTCGTAAGCGGCGCAAACGGATTGCGACCAAATGCCGCGATAAATCTCATCCACAGCCTTATCCACCCCGGACCCCCTGGGATCCAAATCGTAAATGGGACCATCGAAGACCCGAAGCAAGGCAGCTTTGGCCCGGTCGATGTAGTGGCGTTTGGAGACCTCGTCATCGGTCATCCAGGCCATGAACCCACAGTAAAGGGGGATTTGCGTCATATCCCCGTAATATTGGTGAATGCGCCTGTTGTTGGCCTTGGCCAGTTCGGGTTTCCATATCTCGTCCGGGGGAATCACCTCGGGGAAGGGAGCCTCCAGATAGGGATGATTACTCACCTTGTTCCAATATTCTCCAATGGTGGAATCGGCCTGGAGGGATTGTTTGAAAGCAATCAGTTCATCGGCCGAGAACCAAAGAGAGGGGTGCACTTCCTTCTCAGGCAGGACGGCCTCGGTATCGACCTGGAACCCGGAGTGGGAGTCCCAGTTTGCCCCCATGAAATCCTTGCCCGCGAATAAGGGGAGAAAAGGAAAAAGGAAGAAGGAAGAAAGAAGAAGGAAGAAATAAACCACTGATTTCACGGATAGGGAAGCGCCCAAGGCCGCGAATCAGGAATTAGGAATGGGGAGAGATCATGATCAGGATCAAGATTAGAGGGACGGACTGGATCCAGGGATTTTGTGCTTTTTGTGGCCAATTTTTCTCGTCTTTGCGTTGCTTTGCGTTCTTTGCGAGAGTCCATTCCCAATTCCTTTGTGCCTTTGTGCCTTTTCCTTCTTAATTCTTCTGTTTTGTCTATGCGGTGTAGACACCTCCGTTGATGTCGATGGTGGCGCCGGTGATGAAACCGTCGTATTCGGAGGCCAGGTAAAGGACGGCTCTGGCCACGTCGCCGGGATTGCCGGCGCGTCCGAGGGGGATACCGGCAACGGTTTCCTTGGCGGATTGCTCGGAGGTGTGGGTGGCGTGAAAGGCGGTGCCGAGAATAAGGCCGGGCGCCACGGCGTTGACCCGCGTGCCCTGAGGGGCCAATTCGGTGGCCAGTGCACGGGTGAAGGTCAGAATGGCCCCCTTGCTGGTGGCGTAGGCCAGGGATCCGGGATGACCGCCCTTGCGGCCGGCCAGCGACGCCAGATTGACCATGCTGCTCGTTTCGTTTTTGGCCAGATGGGGAGCGGCCGCCTGGGAAACGTAGAGCATGGAACTCAAATTGATGTCGATGACTATGCGCCAAAAGGCCGGGTCGATTTCTCCAAGCCACTTCCGTTCCACCAGAGACCCGGCGTTGTTTATGAGAATATCGAGCCCGCCCAACCGGGTGGCCGCTTCATCGACCATTTGGGAGGCTGTATCTTGTTGCCGGAGGTCTCCCGGCAAAGGGATGGCGATACGCCCCCGCCCGGCCGCTTTGGCGGCAATCCGTTCGGCATTTTCCGAACTGGAGAAGTAGTGAAGGGCCACCTGGGCGCCTGCGTCCAAAAATGCCTGGGTGATGGCCTCGCCAATGCCCTGGGCCCCGGCCGTTACCAGAACCCGTTTACCTTCGAGTTTATCCTTCATATCGTATCATCCTTAAAACCAACCGAGTTCCCTGGCTCGCCTCAAGGCCACATTGATCTCGGGGAGGTAGGGATGCCACATTTTTTCCCATTCAATGCTCACGAAACCCCGATATCCTTCGTTTAGCAACAATTGTAAGGTATCCTCCAGGGGAAATCTCCCATCCCCCAGGTTGACATAGGTGTAGGGATGGCGGACCGATGGCCGGGAAATGCTATCCTTGATGTGGACATTGACCACCGCCGAACCCAAGAATTTCCAACTGGTTTCAATCGAATCTCCCCCTTTGGCCCAAGTGTGATGGGTGTCCCAAATAAAATTGAGGCGCTGGATCGATTGGTTGATGCGCCGGATGGACCGGTGATGAACCAGGGCGCTGTGGATCTCTACCACCACTTCGGCAAGCCAACCGCTTTGCTCTTTCTCCCGCCTCCACCACTCAATGGTATCTTCGGCCTGGGCCAGGGCCGCGTCGTCCAGACCATCTTCCGCCATTCCCCCATCGAAAATGCGCAACATCCTGGTCCCGATGGCCTCGGCCCAAGGCAAGAATTCCAGGAAAGCGCGCCTGCTCTCCCCATCGTTTCCAATCAAGGACAGGGAAGTGTCGAGACAGCAAATCCCGACCCCTTGATCGTCCAGAAACCGGGCCAGGGATGCGGGATGGCCAAAGCGTTTCCGGAACAAGGCGGGAAGATCGACCGTGCTCTCCGCCGCCCTCAATTCGATATGTTTAAGATCGAACTCTCCGGCCAAACGGCAGATGGCGTCCAGGTCCAGGTCCGGACAACCCAAAGTGGAGAAGGTCCATTGAAAATCGGGGTAGCGCTTGGGGGAGGGGGAATTAATTAGGAATTAGGAGAGGCATGAAATTAACATGGATGCACAGGATGTACAGGATAGGGAGAAAGAGGAAAGAGGAAAGTGTTCAGAGTGAAGTTTGCGGATCGCGTATGGGCCGAAGAAACTGCATATGAATTTTGACCTCTTGTCGTAGGAGCGGCTTTATGCCGCGATTGTTCCGGGGCTGTTCCGTGGGATCGCGGCATAAAGCCGCTCCTACAAAAAAAATGTCTGCGCCCTTGGACGCCTCCCCCTCTCCATGTTTTTGCGCTCTTCGCGAGCGTCAAATTCCAAATCCTGTCCATCCTGTCTATCCATGTTTAATTCCCCTTCCCCAATCCTGCATTCCCCCGTCTTTTCGAGAAACAACCCTCCTTCCGCAAATATCCAAATCGAAGCATTCCTAATTCCCTTCCTTCTCCCTCTGGGTGAGGGTTGCAACGCATTACCTAATTCGCGCGCCTTGGCGCGCATAAGGGTTGTCGAAGGATTTTATGGTTGACCCAGGGAGGTTCGGGAATGTTCTCTCTAAGCCTTATAATTATTAAAAGGTCAGGCTTGAGGGGCTTGGGAATGGGGTGATGCGTCCTTTCAAAATAAAAAACTTGAAAGGCCTCTGTTGCTTGGTGGTCCTGACCGGATTTTCCGCGGTTGGTTTTGCCCAAGTCCTGGTCAATCTCGATTTTGAAAACGACACGGTGGGGGAGCAGCCGGAGGTCGAGGCTGCCACTTTCTCACCGAGTTCCAACAATTCGACCAATGGAGTCGTAGTTATCGATGGCACTTCCGATCCGCCAAACCCCTTGAGCGGAAAGAGTCTCTATATATACGACCAGAATGGTGATCTGGTAACTGGCAAGAATACCCATTTTCGATTCCCCTTCAATGGGGGCACCAATCGAACCGAGGTGCGGTTAAGTTTCGATTTTCAGAGGGCTTATGCGGCAGAAGATACGGACACCCGGGTTCACGTCGCTTTGGGGCGTGTTGGGGATAGTCTGAACAGTTCCTCTAACCGCCCCTTTCAGCTCAGATTGAGGAATGATGGCAATGTGATCATCGATGTGGAGGGGAACAACAACACCAACATTGGACCCTACAACACGGATGCAGCCAATAGGATCGACGTTTTAGCCAACTCCCACGACACCAATTCGGTAGATTATGATCTGGCGGATTTGGGGATGGGGACAATACCGCCCAATTCCCTCCATCTGTTTCTCAATGGGGAACAAATTCTCATTGAGGAACAGGAAAATTTACAGTTTTACACCTCGCCGTCTCCACGCGGCGTCGGTTTCTACATGGAGGATGATGATTTGGGGCAATTTGCCCTTTTTCAGGATTCAAAACGGCAAGGGGGAATTGTATTCGATAATATAATACTGAGCCCGATTAATGAAATTGTTGGACCGCCGGCTTCTCCCGAGGCGTTAACCTTGCGCAACTCCACGCCCTTTTCGGTCGAGTTGGAATGGACCGATGCCTCCGATGATGAAACGAGATTCATTATAGAACGCCGAACGGGAAGCGCGGGTAATTTCGAGTCTTTGGACACGGTAACCTCAAATGTCACCACCTATACGGACGAGTCCGTTTCTCCTCAGGTGAGTTATACATATCGCATCCTTGCCGATAACGGATTCAAATCCGACCCTTCCAACGAGCTGCTCGTAGTTACACCTGAACAGGTTTTGCCCATAATCCTGGACTTCGAAGCCGATGAAATCACCGTGGTGGGTAGTACCGCTTCGATTTCAGTGCGTGCCGCGGGTAGAGATCCTCTCACCTATCAATGGTACAGGGGAGATTCCGGAGTTGTTTCCCAACCTGTTGCCGGGGCCAACCAAGCCTCCTATACGAGCGCGCCGCTTACCGAGGATTCCAACTTTTGGGTGCGGGTAAGCAACCTTGAGGGTCATGTCGATAGCCAGACATTCACGGTGGAGGTTCGGGATGGAATTACCTATAGGGTTACGACTCGAAGCGAAATTGAAAACACCCTCGAGAGGGCCATGCCGGGGGATACGCTCGAGCTGCCCGATGGAACCTATGAGGACCTAGTAATTGATCTGCGAGGGCAGGGCGAAGAAAATGCGCCTATCACCTTGAGGGCCGAGACTCCGGGCAAGGTAATGCTTCGCGGGGAATCGCGCGTGCAAATTGGGGGCCAATGGCTCGTCCTGGAAGGCCTGGTTTTCACGGGGCCTTACAGCGGCAATGATGACGAGGTCATTCAGTTCAGGTCGAGGGGAAGGGAATCGGAGGATTGCCGGGTAACGGATGTATCCATAATCGACTACGTCCCTGAAAACGGCGAAAAAACCGTGTGGATTTCGATGTATGGTGACCGGAATCGGGTGGATAACTGTTATTTCTCGGGTCACAATGTTTTGGGTGTAACCCTGGTGGTGTGGTTGGACGGGGAACCCAATTACCACCGGATCGACCACAATCACTTTGCCAACCGCATCGATGGTGGAGGGGAGAATGGTTGGGAGACGATACGCGTCGGAACCAGCACCTGGTCCATGACCAATTCCCGCACCACCGTGGAATACAATCTGTTTACTGAGGTGGATGGCGAAATTGAGATTATTTCCAACAAGTCGTGCGAGAATATTTATCGCTACAATACCTTCCGGAGATGCTCCAGCATGTTGACCTTGCGCCATGGCAACCGCTGCCTGGTGGAGGGCAATTATTTCCTGGGGGGGAATCGGGAGCGTACAGGAGGCGTAAGGGTGATCGGGGAGGATCACGTGGTGATCAATAATTACTTCGAGGGAACCATGGGGCGCGACGGAGCGGTTATTACGCTGTATCCGGGTGTGCCGGGCGGCCAGTTGAACGAGTATTTTGCCGCCCACAATGCCGTTGTCGCCTTCAATACCATGTATGATAATTCTGCCGCCTTCATCGACGTAAGCGCCAATTTGGGCACGCGGGATCGCACTATTCTTCCGACCGGAATGTTCATCGCCAACAACATTTTCGCCGCGGGTTCTTTTTCCAGGGGGGATTTTGTGGAGGGAACCGGGGCCGGGAGTCACTCCTGGACGGGCAACATGATTTTCGGCAGGACGATGGGGGCCGGCCTGACCGGAGGATTCCAGGTGGTCGATCCGTTATTGGAACGGGATGAAGGGGCGGGCATTTATAGAATAGGCCGCGGGAGCCCGCCATAGATGCGGCCGCGCCCATCTTCCAAGCGGTGGATTTGGATATCGACGGACAGGTCCGTAGCGGCGCCTTGGACGTGGGGGCGGATGAACGATCGGACGCGCCGCGAATGAACCATGGACCCTTGAGGGCGGGCCAGGTCGGACCCGGTTACATTCCCGCTCTGCGCCCACTCAATACCACCTTGGCCGTTCCCTTGACGCGCAATGACCCTTGGCCGAACCTCCTCAGTGAAACCGGCGCCTTTAAAAATCTTATCCGACTCATACCGGAGGATGGTATTCAATTTTACCAACCGAATGTGAGCGAATGGTCGGATTATGCCGACAAGACCAGGTGGTTTCATATCCCCGTGGGATCGACCATGAACTATTCGGTGGATGGCAACTGGCAATTTCCCCAGGGATCGATCTGGATACAACACTTTGAACTGGAATTGGCGCGGGGAATTCCGCATTCGGCCAAGCGGATCGAGACCCGGTTTCTGGTGAAGAATGAATTTGGAGCCCATGGGGCGAGTTACCTCTGGAACGATGCCGGCACAGAGGCAACCCTTGTGGTGGACGATGGCGTCGATTTCGATCTGACCATTGTGGAGGAGGGGGAAAGCCGGAGCCAGACCTGGTCCATTCCCTCCCGAGCGGATTGTCTCCAATGCCACTCCCCTACCGGTGGTTACGTGCTGGGTTTCAATACGCGGCAGTTGAACCAACCCATGTCCGGCAGCGGATCGTCTGGAAATTTTTTGGACTTCCTGGAAGACGGCAAGTTTTTGGATGTGGAACTGGGCTCTACCGCGGCCCTCCCTTATTTCGTTTCCCCCGAGGCTGCGGAGGGCAGTTTGGATCTGAAAGCACGCTCCTACCTGGCGGTGAATTGCGCCAGTTGTCATCAACCGGGCGGCACCGAGTCCGGTTCCTTTGATGTGCGCCCCCACCGAACCCTGGCCCGCACCGGGTTGATCGACGGGGCGTCCATGGATGACAATTTCAAGTTGGTGACCAGGGGCAATCCGGATGAATCGAGTATCCTGGCCCGTATGCTCAGCCTGGACGGGTCCACTCGCATGCCCTCTCTGGATTCCAAAGAAGTTGATCCCATCGGAACGGCGCTGATACGGCGTTGGATTGCCCAAGGTTTGGCGGGTTATTTGACCTTCGAGGAATGGCGGGACTATAATTTCGGTGATTCGAAGGACATGATTGGAACGGGTGAAGACGATGCCGACGACGACGGAGACTCGAACTGGATGGAGTATTTGAACCAGACCGATCCCTTGTCCGCCATGGACTATAGCTACCTTCGACTCGTGCCTGGGGACGGGGCTCTATCCCTCGTGTTCAGGGGTGGGGACTTTGCCCAATACCGAGTGGAATATAGCACTGATTTGGCAAACTGGATCGGGTTATGGAATGGAGGCAACCGCATCCTCACCCTCCCCGAGGGCCAGGAAACGATAGAGTTACTCCTGACCGGTCAAAATCGCCTGGGATCCAAACAATTCTACCGGCTCCGGGTGGAAGAACGTTGAGGCGCGCCAAGGCGCGCCAATTAGGAATTAGGAATTAGGAATTAGGAATTGACCACGGATTACACGGATGGGCACGGATTTGGAGAAGAGTTCAGGGTTCAGAGTGCAGAGAGGGGAGAACGGAGGGCGGACATTCCTGTCCGCCATTTCAATTCATATCACAAACGGCAAACACGCAGACGGGGAAAGGCAGGAAAAATTAACCACAGAGAGCACAGAGGAGGAGAGGGAGATTAACCACAAAAGGCACAAAAAACCCAAAGGGAGGAGCGCCCAAGGGCGCGAATTAGGAATTGACCACGGATTACACGGATGAGCACGGATCCGGAGAAGCGTTCAGAGAGGGGAGAACGGAGGGCGGACATTCCCTGTCTGCCATTTCAATTCACATCACAAGCGGCAAACACGCAGAAGGGGAATGGAAGCGAAAAAACGAGCAAAGTAGTCCCGTGAATTTACCGTCAACCAACGGTGGGGGTCCACCGGTAATCGTCTTCACCAAGCCTTGGCAACACTTGGGGATAGGGGAACTGGCCGACCTCGTTTCCGATTTGGGTTTTGCCGGTATCGAACTTCCCGTAAGGGAGGGTTATCAAGTGGAGCCCGACCGGGTTGGGGAGTTGCTGGGGAAAGCGGTTGAGGCATTTGAGGATCGAGGGCTGATAATTTACAGCGTGGCGGGGGATGTCGATCGAGCCACCGCTCTGGCCTGTGCCCGGGCCGGAATACCCGTTCTGAGGACCATGCTGAAACTCGATCCCGAGAAGAGTTACCGGGAAAACGTGGATGCCTTTCGGAACCGGTGCCGGGAGATCGGAGAGGTGTTGAAGGATTCCCCCACCACTATCGGGCTGCAGAATCATTGCGATGAATTTGTCAGCAGCGCCATGGGGTTGATCCATGCCATTGATCCTTTGCCGGCCGATCGGGTGTCGGCGGTTCTGGATCTGGGGCACACCGGCCTGGATGGGGAAGCGGAGGATATCGCCATCGATATCGCCCGGCCCAGGTTATCCCTGGTCAACCTGAAGAACGCCCTGCGCCGGGTCGGTGGAAGGGATGAAAGGGGGGCGGCCATCTGGAATCGTTTTTGGGTTCCCGGAAAGGAGGGTTATACCAATTGGGAGAAGGCGATTGGGGAGTTGAGCCGGCGCAATTACCGGGGGCCCATTTGCCTGACGGCCGAATACCAGGACGCGTCGAGGCGATCCGTGACGGGGGAGAATATCCTTCCCTACCTGAAGGAGGACCTGGACTATTTGCAACTATTGATCGAAGGGAGCTACGGCGCCAGAGGCGCCAATTAGGAATTAGGAATGAAAAGGCAGGGAAAATAAACCACAGAGGCCACAGAGGCCACAGAGGAGGAGAGGGAGATTAACCACAAAAGGCACAAAAAACACAAAGGGTGGAGAAGCGCCCAAGGGGGCGAAATAGGAATTAGGAGGCACAAAGGCACAAAGGCACACAAAATCTTAACGAACTTGGCGATCTTTTCGAGAGCTAATCCGAAAGGGTTTTTTATCCACGGATAGGCACGGATTGGAAAAATAGCCACAAAAAGCACAAAAAACACAAAATTCCTGGTTTCTGACCTTTGCGCTCTTTGCGACTTTGCGAGAGTCTAATTCCAAATCCTGTCCATCCTGTGTATCCATGTTTCATTTTGGAAACCCCTGCCTCAGCATCTTAGCTTCTCTTTTCCTTTGTGCCTTTGTGCCTCCAAGTCCTGTGGTTAATCCCTCCAAGAATTCAAATATCCTGAACGCCGATTCAATCCTCGAAAGAGTCTGCTGATAGTGTGAACAAATTAACAGGACAGGATACTGGTAAGCGAACCGTTCTCACCTTGCGGGGTGACGGCAGGTTTAGGCGAATGGAGGCGGAATTGCCGGGGCTGGGCCGGGGCGAGATCCTGATAAAGACCAAGGCCTCTCTGGTGAGCCCGGGCACGGAGCTGAAGGGGCCCGTTTCCCGCGGCGGGAAACAGGCGGGAGGATGGGAAGGCCTGAGGCAAATGCGGTTGAACCCGCAGGAGGATCCGGAACCCAAGCCTTTTGGCTATGCCTGTGCGGGGGTGGTGGCCGCGGTGGGTTCCGAGGTGAAGGCATTGAGGGCAGGGGATCGCGTTGCCGCAATCGGGGCCGGTTATGCCCTGCATGCGGATTTTTCCGTTGTTCCGCAAAATCTCGTGGTCCCCTTGCCCGAGGGGGCAAGTTTTGAACAGGGCGCCTACGGCATGCTTCTGGCAACCGCCATGCAGGCGGTTCGAAGAGGAGAGCCGGGATTGGGAGAATACGTGGCGGTGGCCGGCCTGGGAATAGTCGGCTTGTTGACGGCGCGATGTTATCAACTGGCGGGTTCTTATGTGATCGGATGGGACACTCTTCCCTTCCGGCTTGGGGTTGGGCGGGAGCTGGGCCTCGACGACACGGTTTTGGTCACGGAGGAGGACGAAGTTGAAAAAACCCTGCGGTTTACGGGGGGCAGGGGGTTGGATATCGGTGTCCTGGCCCTGGGTGGAGACGCGGCCAAACCGGCCTACGCCCTGGAACAGTGCATGAAGATTTCGGGTGACGGCCACCCCATGGGAACCATGGTCGTTGTGGGTGGGGCGGAGTTTCCCTTTACCCGTTCTTTGACCAATCTGGATGTGCGCCGGTCCTCCCGAACCGGCCCGGGTTATCATGACAAAGCCTGGGAACGGGGCAGGGATTACGATCCCGTGTTTGTGCGGTGGGATACCCGCAGCAATCTGGAATTGTGCTTGCGCCTGGTGGCGGAAGGCAAAATTGCCGTGGAGAAGCTGACCACCCACCGCGTGGCTTTCGAGAGGGTGGAAGAAGAAACCGATGGTATCACACGCCATCCCCATGCCATTTTAGGAATGGTCTTTGAGTATTGATGATCGAAAAACCATGAAACAGACAAATTTTGAAATATTGAATTTCTGGCGCGTCGAGGGGGGCTTTTGAGGGAGGATGGAAGCGGTATTTGACACCAATTTGACCCTTTGGGATCTGGGAGTTCTAGCTTTCTACCTGGTTTTCATGTTTGCCATCGGGTTCGTCTATAAAAGTTTCAGCAAAGATGCCAGCGACTATTTCCGCGGCGGTGGTAGCATGCGCTGGTGGATGGTGGGAGCCTCGGCCTTCATGACCCAGTTCAGCGCCTGGACCTTTACCGGGGCGGCGGGCAAGGCCTACACCGACGGCGCCCTCGTGGCCACGATATTCTTTGCCAACGCCCTGGGTTACTTTCTCAATTACTTCGTTACCAGTTATCGGTTCCGGCGGATGCGGGTTATCACGCCGATCGACGGGGTTCGCCAGCGTTTTGGAGCCCTAAACGAGCAGGTGTTTACCTGGACCCAGGTGCCCATGCGGGTTCTCTATGCGGGGATCTGGTTGAACGGCTTGGCCATTGTCGTTTCCAGTATTTTCAACATCGACCCCGTAATCACCGTTTGGATTGTGGGGATCTCCGTATTGGTCATGTCGGTAGCGGGCGGGTCCTGGGCCGTTATCGCCTCGGATTTTATCCAGGTCCTGTTGCTCATGTGCATAACCCTGGTGTTATGCGTGTTTGCCTTGGCTCATCCCGGTATCGGCGGTTTGGGTGGTTTGATCAGCAAAGCCCCGGAACACCATTTCTCCTTCGCTTCCGCCTCTGACGCCCGCTTTCTCTATCTCTGGATCTTTTCCGCTTTTTTTGTGCAGGGCTTCAAGCTCAACAGCATGTTCGACGCCTACCGCTACCTCTGCGTAAAGAACGACAGACAGGCCCGCAAGGCCAGTCTCATGGCGGGCCTGCTCATGCTTATTGGCCCGTTGATCTGGTTTATTCCTCCCATGGCCGCCCGCATTATCGAACCGAATATGGCCGGGGTTTTCCCCGCTCTGAGCAATCCCTCCGAGGGAGCTTTCCTCTTTATGGGTTTGCAAGTCCTTCCCGTGGGAATGGTCGGTTTATTGGTCTGCAGCTTGTTTGCCGCCACCATGTCTTCCATGGACAGCGGTCTCAATGTAAACGCAGGAATCTTTGTCAGCAATTTTTATAGACCCATCCTCCGTCGGGAGGCGGGAGGTAAGGAATTGTTCCTGGTAGGAAAGTTCATGTCGGCCGTTTTCGGGATTCTCATCATTTTGGCCGGTTTGCTTTGGCTGACCCTCAAGGACTGGAACCTGTTCGACATCATGACCGTTTTCGGCTCCATGATCGCCATCCCCGTGGCCATGCCGCTGGTTTGGGGTCTGTTTATCAAAAGCGCCCCCCGTTGGTCGGGCTGGAGCACCGTCCTGATTGGCCTGGTCTTTTCCCTGTTGGTCAAGAAAGCCGAACAGGATGGTTGGTTCGGATTGGGTGAACTGGTCGGCCGGGAAAGATCCGATTTTCTTTATATCTATTCCGGTCTCGGCAACGTCGTGATATGCTCCATCTGGTTTATGGCCACGGTCCAAATCGGCAAGTGGTTCAAGTACAAACCGGAGCCGGAAGTGGAAGAATTCTTTGAAAATCAGAAGCTTCCCATGGATCCTTCGGGCGAGAACCTTTCCGACAACCGGCAATCCCTCGCCATGGGGAGACTGTGTTTGATCTACGGCGGGTTTATCGGGCTCTTGGGAGCCCTTATCCCCAACAATTTCGGCGGTCGCGTGAGCTTCTTCTTTTGTGCCCTCATCATTGGAGGTATCGGCTTGGCCCTCTACCGGATTGGCCGAAAAATCAGGAAATAACCACAGAGAACACAGATAGGATTAATAATCACAAAAGGCACAAAAAACACAAAATCCCTGGAAACTGTCCATCCCCGTAATCGTGATCATGATCATGATCTCTCTCCCTTCTCCCAATCTTGGCGCTCTTTGCGACTTTGCGAGAGCTAATCCAGAAGTTAGTTTTAACCACGGATTTCACGGATGGACACGGATAGGGGAGGAATGAGGAATGATTGGCCACAAAAGGCACAAAAACACAAAATCAGGGCGCAGACATTTTTTTGTAGGAGCGGCTTTACGCCGCGATTGGTTCGGGACTGTTTCGAGGGATCGCGGCATAAAGCCGCTCCTACAGCTTCGCGCCTCTCCAAATCTTGGCGCTTTGCGAGAGTCTAATTCCAAATCCTGTCCATCCTGTCCATCCATGTTTAATTCCCCTTCCCCAATTCCTCCTCCGTGTTTTGGCCTACACGATTTACAGGCCTGAACGGGACGGCAAAGGAACCTGATGGCTCCCCGTCAGGTAGGAAAGGAAGTCGGTCAACTGCCTGTCATCCAGGGGGTTGAGGAGTCCCGGGGGCATGAAGGACTGATTGGAGGTATCGATGGATTCGATTTCCGATCGCGGGATCTGCCGGGCCGGGTCCCGGCCTATCATTTGCAATGCGATTTTGCCCTCGTTTTGAGCTGTGATTACCCCGCCCAGGGCCCGTCCGTCCTTGAGATGCACGGTGGAAAGGAGGTACCCACTCGGAACGATGGCGCTGGGAAAGAGGAGATTTTCGATGAGGTATTCAATTTCATTTCTGCCGGAACCGGTGAGGTCCGGCCCGATAGGGCTGCCCTCACCATAGAGAAGATGACAAGAGGAACACAGTTGTTCATATAAACTCCGGCCGGCCCCTTTGTCGGCTCCGGCCAGGAGGGAAGGTTGGGCGAGTCGGCGCATTTTTTCAGCCAGGTCCCGGTTGGTGGGGCCGTTTTCGATCGGATTGAAGGTTCCCCAGGTCTCGGCCAGCAATTGCTTGAGATCAGGATCGGGAAAGTTGGCAATCCGGCGGGCTTGAACGGAGGATAGGAGAGCCTTGGGCAAGTGGTCGTCCCTGATTTGATCGAGCAATAACTTGGCCCAATTGGCCCGTGTAACGACAACTTCCATGGTGGCGGCACGTTCCCCTGGCCTCATATCGTCCAAACGCTCGATGATGCTTTGACCGATGGAGTCATCCGGGAATCGAGCCAGCGCGGCGGCCGAGACTCCGGCCAACCCATCCCGGGCCATCCACCGCAAAAGATGGGTTTTCAGGTCCGGATAATCCGAGTTGGTGAGGGAACGAATGGCCCGCCTGCGCGCCTCGATGGACTCGTTATCATCGTCGGCCAGGTGAAAAAGGCGGTTGAGGGACCGGCCCTGGCCGAAAATGGCGCCCAGTTGCTGGATGTCCGGGTGGTCGGCGCCAAGGGAATAGAGCTTCTCCCAGTCCGGAAGCGGCGTTGCCCGCCGAACACCTTGCAGGGCTTTACTCAAACCGGAGAGGTGGGCTGCGATGTGGTCCGGCTGCCGGAGCAGCAGTTGGGAAATGAGGAGCCGGTTCCGCTCGTAGTCTTCCGCCAATCGGCGAATTATCATGCTGCGAATGTCATCGAGGGCGCAGGCATCCAGGATTTGCCGAAGGGACGATGCCTCCGCCTGGCCCACGAGCGGTTCGATGTTATGCCAAAGAAGGGTAGAATAGTTGTGATCCTTCGCTTCCCGGCCATGTGACGACAGGTTGGCGGCCAGGGTGAGACGGATCTCTCCCCCGAGCCGGGGAAGCAGGGTGACGATGGCCAGCCTCACCCTGGGAGAGCCGGAGCTGGATAGGAATTTCAGGGTTTTTACCGCGACCTCGGATACACTTGCAGCATCCCGAAGCGCATAAATGGCCATGACCCGAATGGATTCAAAGGGGTGGGTCAGGAGCGAAGCGTGGGGGAGATCTCCGGTGGCTTGCCAAGCCTGGAAATAGCGCACCGCCAGGGACTCATCCGGCGCATTTTCGAACCCTTTCCGGAGTTTTTCAACCCAGGCCCCGGGCAGGGCCCGGGAGGCGCGCAGCTCATGAAGGAGCAAAATGGCCTTTCGGGAGTACCAGACATTGGGATGGCGCAACCAATGTTCGATAGCGTCGATGTCACCGGGAATGGATAGGGGCGGGGTTCCGGGGTCGCCATACCGTACCCGATAAAGCCGACCCGAGCCGCGGTGCACGGCGTCGTGGTCATGGCATTCCCCGGTGTCGGACCAGTCCAGCAAGTAGGCGTCCCCGTCGGGTCCCTGCATGATGTCGATTCCGCGAAACCAGTGATCGGGAAATTTGACGAAGTCGGGTCGATGGCTGGCCACATATCCACTGCCTTCCTGGCGCAACGACTCCCGGTTGATACGCCGTCCATGGAAATTGAGGGTGAAGACCTGGTTCCGGTAGGCTTCGGGCCACTTGTCAGCTTGGTAGATCATCAGGCCGGTATGGGCGTGGCCGCCGCCGAAGGCATCCTCGACATCGGCATCCTCCCGGGTATTTCTCCAGTCGCCCTCGATGTCGAAATGCCAGTGGTCGGCGTGCATCTGCAAGAGTTCATAGAGGTGGGGCCGTTCGTGCTGGCCGTACATGCGAAGGGTATAGGCGCTGGGAATGCCGTGCCAGAAGTGGCCGATCACGGTGTTGATGTAGAAAAGCTCCCCATCCTTATTCCAATCGTGGCCCCACGAATTGGTGCCGCCCCGTATCCAGGCTTCCACTTTTTCGGTTTGTGGGTGGAAACGCCAGAAACCGGTATTCATGCGGAGGCGTTTTTCTTCGGGCGTGCCGGGTCGCCCGATCAGAGAAGTTCCCATGATCCCATGACGACCGTAGAGCCAACCGTCGGTACCCCATTTCAAGCCGTTGGCAATGTTGTGCCGGATCGTTCCGGTAGCGAAGCCGTCGAGTTTGACCATGGCTGGCCCATCCGGCTGCAGATCCCCATCGGCATCCGGAATAAACACCATGGTGGGCGGTGTAAGCGCCCAAACGCCCCCGAATCCCACTGCCACACTGGTGAGTCGCTTCAAATCCTCGGTGAAAACAGCGCGGGACTCGAAGGATCCGTTCCGGTCTCCATCGGAAAATACCGCGATGCGATCGGATTCCCGGAGATCGTAATTCAATCTGCCTTCCGCGTAGGTCAGGCACTCGGCCACGTAGAGACGTCCCCGATGGTCCCAGGTAAACGCGATGGGTTGTTGCAGGGTTGGCTCGGCCGCAATGACATCGACCGAAAAACCATTTGGCGCGATGGCTTCGGCCGCGTTGACCTCCGCCGCCAGGGGAAGTTGCCCGTCACCGTAATCCCCTCCCGGCCCCTGTGCTTGAGCCGCCAGATTGAAGTTCCCGCCCGCCAGGAGAAGGGAGAGGGCACCGAGGCAGAAGGGGAGATATGGAGAAATGGAATGATGGAATGATGGAGAGATGGGGGAGATGGGGGAGATGGGGGAGAGAAATCATGATCACGATCACGATCAGGATCAAGATTAGAGGGATGGACAGAATCTAGGAATTTTGTGGATTTTGGTAACAACTCAGGTCTCTATAGCCTGGATCGTCGGAAAGTGTGAGAATAAAATTGGGCTTTGCTTCAAGGAAAAAGGATGAAGGCAGAAGGATAGTAATAAGAAACGAGAAAATTTTCATGGGATGGTGATTCAAAAAACTGTAGGAGGGGGTTTATCCCCCGATTGCGGTGAGGCCCATTGGAAGATCGGGGGATAAACCCCCTCCTACAGCTTCGTGCCTCTCCATGTCTTTGTGCTCTATTGGATCCAATTTCCATTCAGCCCTCAGCCTTTTCCCGTCGTGCCTTCCCTGTCACGCCGTAGACCTTCGGCGAAGCCGGATGTGCCTCCCTCCATCATTCCATCTCTCCAACACTCCAACTCTCCATTTCTCCCCCCATTCCAAATTAAATTCCCAATTCTTCATTGATTATCATCCGGGGTTTATTTTGATTATCCAGTGGGGGATAGAGGCGTTCTATGATTCAGGATGGCACATGGGCCGGGAAAAGGATTTTGAGATGAGAGAAAACCCATTGCCTTGCCTCGGTGTCATGTTGGGGCTTTTGGTGGCCGGAAACCCGGCCTCTGCCGATGGTGTCCGGTTCAACCGCGACATTCGCCCCCTGTTGTCGGACCGTTGCTTCCAATGTCATGGGCCCAATGCTGAAGACCGGAAAAAGGACCTTCGGCTCGATATTCCGGATGGTCCGGAAGGAGCTCTCGCAGCCAGGGACGGGTACTTCATCCTGAAACCCGGACAACCGGAGGAGAGCGAACTGTGGTGGCGCATTACCGATGACCACGAAGAGGATCGCATGCCCCCGGTGGAAGCTCACAAACCTTCTCTGAATGCCTCCGAAATCGCCCTTTTCGAGCAGTGGATCCTGGAGGGGGCCGAATACCAGGATTTTTGGGCTTTCCTTCCTCCCCAGGTGGCCCAACCGCCCCCCATCGAAAACGGGGATTGGAGCAAAAACCCCATCGACCGTTGGGTCATGGCCCATCTCGATAAGATCGGACTCCAACCCACAGAGGAAGCGGACAAGCGGACCTGATGCGCCGGGTTACCTTCGATTTGACCGGTCTTCCCCCACTTCAGGGGAAATAAGGGATTTTCTGAGCGATGATGGCCCCGATGCATACGTCAGATTGGTAGACCGGCTGCTGGACCGTGAGGCCTTTGGCGAACACATGACGCGCCATTGGGCGGACCTGGTGCGTTTGAGCGACACCAATGGCATGCACAAGGATTTTCACCGCGAGTTTTCTCCCTACCGGGATTGGTTGATTCGCTCCTTTAATGACAATCTGCCTTTCAATGAATTTATAAAATCCCAATTGGCGGGGGACCTTTACACTGAACCCAGTCGAGATCATTTGGTGGCCTCCGGGTTTAATCGCCTTCATATGATCATCGATCGGGGCACGGCCCAACCGGCCGAGAGCCTGCACAAAAACGTGGTCGACCGGGTGGAAGCCTTCGGGACGGTCTTTTTGGGCCTCACCGTTCAATGCGCCCAGTGTCACGACCACAAGTACGACCCCATTACCCAAAAGGAATACTACCAACTCTATGGATTCTTTAACAATTTTCTCGGAACTGCCGAGACGGTTCGGGAACCGGAACGCGGGCTTCAACCCCCATTTATCAACCTGACCAACCCGAATCAGGATCGAGTAATTGCCGGATTCAATGCCGAGCGGGAGCTGTTGGAATTTGAGCTTACGGCAGAGCTGAGAAAGCAGGATCTGGAGGACGTATTTCCAGAGGAGTTCGCTGAATTCGAGGCGCCATGGATCTGGAATGACCTCCAAAAAAATTCCAGTCAGGCCGAATTCAGATCGATCCTCAGCCTCGATAAGTTACCCCGATCCGCCCTGGCCCGATTTACCGGAAAGTCGGATACCGAAGTTTGGGTCAATGGGACCGCGATTGGAAGAGCCTACAACGAGGAACAAGGTATCGTTGCCGATATAAGCCGGCTTTTGCGACGGGGAGAAAATGAATTCACGGCCAGATCTGTCAGGAAGGAAGGTGTGGCCTTGGAACCCCTCGAAGTGCGTGCCCTCACCCCTGAGGAGCTGGAAAAGGAAGCATTGGCCAAGGTCGGATTCGGCTTTGTTTTGGAATATGAAAGTGGAGACGATACGGCGATCTGGACCACCGGCTCCGGCTGGTCCGTAAAGGGAAACAAGGGCGCCACCTGGCAAACCGCCCACGAAATCGAGGGTCCCGATCACAAGTATGCCTGGACGGCAACCGTCCGAACCGTTCCCGTGCTCCGGTTGGTCAGGAAATTGGAAGATCTGGCTGAACGGAAACGGGAATTCCTGGAGGATGTTCCAGCGGCCATGATCATGGCCGAGATGGACCCGCCCCGGCAAACCCGCCTGCTCCTTGGGGGCAATTACGAAAATCCAGGCGATCCAGTGGAACGGGGGACGCCGGCATTTTTACCGCCCCTGCCCTCAACAGATGGCCCCTCAACCCGCCTGGATTTGGCCGAATGGCTGGTCGCTCCCAATCATCCGCTGACGGCCCGGATAGCGGTGAACCGTTTTTGGCAGCAACTCTTTGGGGTGGGACTGGTCAAGACCTCGGAGGATTTTGGAGCCCAGGGGGAATGGCCCAGCCATCCCGAATTGTTGGATTACCTGGCCATTCGATTCCGCGAATCGGGTTGGGATGTCAAGGGACTGCTTCGGGAAATCGTCTTATCCAAGACCTACCGGCAAAGCTCGGATGCCGATTCCGAAGCCTATGCGGCCGATCCGGAGAACCGGCGCCTGGCCCGCGCTTCCCGCTACCGCATGGATGCCGAAATGATTCGCGATCAGCTACTTGCGGTCAGTGGGCAACTCAATCGAACCCTTTATGGGAAAAGCGTAAAACCGCCTCAACCTCCGGGTCTTTGGAGAATGGTGAGCATGGCCCGTCCTTTCACCTATGTCGCGGACGAAGGTGAAAAAATTTACCGGCGCAGTTTGTACACCTATTGGAGGCGCGGTATGCCCCCGCCCCAGATGACTGTAATGAACGCCCCTTCGCGCGAATTCTGTGTAACGCGCCGGGAGAGAACCAATACCCCTCTGCAAGCCCTGTTGCTCATGAACGAGAAGGAGTATTTCAAAGCGGCCAAGGAAACGGCCAAAAATACACTGGAGCAGACGGAGGGAATGAGAGAAGGTCTCAGCCATACCTATGAAAAAATTACTTCCCACCTGCCGGGAACCAGCCGACTGGAGCTGATGGAGGAAACCTTGCTCGGATTTGAGGAACTCTACCGAAGCGATCCCGAATTGGCCAAATCCCTGACTCCCGAAATGGAGGGCAACCCATTGGAAAAACGCATCGAATTAGCGGCCTGGACCCTGATCACCCATAGTCTGTACAATTTGGAACTGGCCAAGGTAAGGAGGTAGCAGTGAACACATTTCAACCCTTCTGCGATAAGCTCAACCGGCGCCAATTTATCAAAAATGCCGGTATGGGGCTCGGAAGCGTTGCCCTGAGCGGCATGATGAAGCCTTTGGTTGCCGCAGCTCAGCCGGGCTTGCATTTCCCCGCCAAAGCCAAACGCATCATTTTCCTCTTTATGGCGGGCGCCCCGAGTCAACTCGATCTGTTCGATTATAAGCCGAATCTGGAAAAGTTGCACGGCCAACCCCTGCCCAAGGAGATCAGCAGAGGTCAGCGGGTCACGGTTATGACCCACGGGAAAGACCAGGTCATTTGTGCCTCCGTTTTCAAATTTGCCCCCCAAGGGCAAAGTGGATTGATGATGAGCGAGTTGCTTCCCCACCTTTCCCAACATGCCGATGACATCTGCATGGTAAAATCCACTCACACCAATGCCATTAATCACGATCCCGCCAAAACCTTTTTCTGCACTGGGTCGGAAATGCCGGGAGGCGCCAGCATGGGTTCCTGGCTCAGTTATGGATTGGGCAGCCTGAACCGGGATTTGCCCGACTTCGTGGTCTTGAGTTCGGCCTTCTGGTCTGGGAAGGTCAACGTTCAAGCGCTTTATCACCGGTTGTGGGGGACTGGCTTTCTTCCCACCAAGCATCAGGGTATCGCCTTCCAATCGGTGGGGGATCCTGTGCTGTTCCTCTCCAATCCATCCGGTGTCGATAACAAAATTCGCCACAAGATGTTGGACTTTGTCGCCCGGGTAAACGCGGAGCAGGAAGAGGTTACGGGCGATCCGGAGATCAGGACCTCCATGGCCCAGCAGGAAATGGCCTTCCGCATGCAGATGTCGGTTCCGGAATTGACCGACCTGAGCGGAGAGAGCGAGGCGATCCTGGAACTCTACGGTCCCGAGGTGAGCCAAACCGGTTCCTTTGCCCGGAACTGCTTATTGGCCCGTCGCATGGCGGAGCGGGATGTGCGGTTTGTCCAACTGTTTCACCGGGGTTGGGATCATCACCGCCAGTTGCCCACTCACCTGCGCGGCCAGGCCCGCGACGTGGACCAGCCCATCGCCGGTCTTCTCACGGACCTGAAACAGCGCGGTTTACTGGAGGATACCCTGGTGGTTTTCGCCGGTGAATTTGGCCGGACCACCTACGCGCAGGACCTCAACGAGAAGGATCGATTTGACTATGGGCGCGATCACCATCCCCGGTGTTTCACCACCTGGATGGCCGGGGGCGGAATCAAGGGCGGTATCAGTTACGGTGAAACGGATGAATTTTCCTACAACGTGGCCAAGGATCCGGTGCACGTGAGAGATCTGCACGCCACCATTTTCCACCAGTTGGGCATCGATCACAATAAGCTGGTTTTTCCATACCAGGGCCTGGATCAAAAACTCACCGGGGTGGAAGAGGCTCACGTGGTGCGGGACGTAATTGCTTGAGGTTGTAGGAGCGGCTTTACGCCGCGATTCCACGAAACATCGTAGGAACCGCGATCCCACATCGCATCAATCCCAAGGCCTATTGGATATGATTTGTGGAACCCCGTTGGGGTTCAATCATATGGGCGATCGGTACCCCAGCGTGCGCTACCATGCTTTGCCTAAACCGTGCTTCGCAACGCTACGCAGGTCAAGAGGCTTCGCACGGCACAGCGCGACGCTGGGCTTTGGAGTTTAACGCCGTTGGCGTAAATGTAACAGGCTACTCAACCTCGGTTCGCTTGCTGGTCCGGGCAAGCGGTTTGAACCAGTAGCTTTTTCGCTGGAAGGGGTAACCGGGCAATGAAATCCGGCGCCGGTTCTCTCCTGCAAACAACCTTCGGAAGGAAACGGGATGCCCGGCTTCGTAAGCCGCCGCCACCTCCTTCAGGAACGCCTCGGTGGGCTCCGTCAGCGAGGCGTCTTCGGACCCTCCTGCCAAACTGGCGATCACCGTCGGCGATCCGGAGAAGGCCCCGGTGGCAGGAACGCGTTCGCCCGCCGCAACGGTCTTAAAACCTTTCTTCAACGTACCCGGATCACTGAATACCAGTCCCACCCGGCAGGGGTGATGAGCCCTTCCCACCCCGGCTGTCCAGGCCAGGTCCGAAAGAAGGGAATTGGCGGCCCCGTCATTGGAAGAAAACTCAGGCGCCTGGTCCTCCAGCCATTTCAGGTACCTCGAAGCCAAGTCTCGGAGGGCCCGATTCGACTTGGCCGAAAGGGGAAGGATTCGCGTGGAACGCGGGCCAACCTCGTCGCCGGCCGCCGGCTCCCGGGCCGGATATCCTTCCACGATGGCATGGGCGTTCACTCCCGATATTCCGAAGGCGCTCACCCCCGACCGTGGGGGTCGTCCCGCCTGGAGGGGCCACTCCCTCAACTCGGACGCGACTCGAACGGGTAAACGCTCCCAGTCCAGGTTGGAATTCGGAGTCCGGAAGTGCAGATTCTTCGGAATAAACCCCTTCCGCATGGCCAGAACGGCTTTGATCAGGCTGGCAACGCCGGCAGCCGGTTCCAAGTGCCCGATATTGGACTTTACCGAACCGATCAGCAGCGGCGCATCGTCGCTGCGTCCCTCCCCGTAGACGGCCGTTGCGGCCTGCACCTCGATAGAGTCGCCCAGTTGCGAGCCAGCCCCGTGGGCTTCCAGGTAGTCCACCTCCGAGGGGGACACTTCCGCTTGGGCCAGAGCGGCCTTGATAACGCGCTCCTGGGCAGGCCCGTTTGGCACCGTGGGTCCCGCGCTGGCGCCATTCTGATTGACCGCCGTCCCGCGGATCACTGCCAGGATGCGATCGCAGTCTGATTCGGCCTCGCTCAATCGCTTCAGGACGACCATTCCGCATCCTTCGCCCCTGACGAATCCGTCAGCGGAGGCGTCAAAGGCCCTGCACCGGCCTTCCGAGGACAACATTCCGAGAATCGCCATCTCCCGGGTTATCCCCGCCGAGAGCAAGGCCTGTACACCTCCGACCAGGGCCATGTCCGTTTCACCCCGTCGCAGGCTCACAACCGCATGATGTAAGGCGACCAGTGAGGAGGCGCAGTTGAGTTCCAGCGGGACCGTCGGTCCCTCCAGGCCCAATTGAAAGGACACGCGCCCGACCGCTGTGCTCTGCGCGGTGCCCAGATAGCTTATTTCGCCGTCGGATGCCATCAGGTCCCGGTACTCACTGGTGGAGATTCCGACAAAGACCCCGGTAAGGCTTCCCCGCAGGCTGTCGGGATCGATCCCTGCGTCCTCAAGGGCTTGCCAACTCGTCTCCAACAGCATGCGATGCCGCGGGTCCATGGCAGACGCCTCAATGGGGGATACGCGGAAAAATCGCGCATCGAATCGGTCGATTTCCGCCACAAACCCACCCCTGGAATAGGCTGCGAACCCATCGGAAAGGCCTTCGCAAAGTTCGTTCCCCAGGTTGGCTTCCGGCCGACGATCGGTCACCGCGTCGGCCCCCGCTTCGAGTTGGCTCCAGAAGGCGCGAATATTCCGGGCCCCCGGAAAACGGCAAGCCATGCCCACGATGGCAATGCCGTCCCCTTCCGACCTCGCCTCTGGCATTTGAACCGCCGGGGGAGAAGGCAGGGTTGCCGGGGAAGATGGCGGGGCTGCCGGAGGAGATGGCGGGGTTGCCGGGGAAAAAGGTTTGGCTGCCGGTGCAGAGCGGGCGGAAGGAGTGGGGGCCGGTTCGATTTGACCGAGTTCCTCGGACAGATGACGGGCCAGTGTGGCGATGTCGGGGTAGTCGAACACCACTGTGTTGGAGGCGGTGTATTCCCCGGAGAAGGCCCGGTTCAACCGGTTCCTCAGTTCGACCGCCATGAGTGAATCCATTCCCAGATCGAAGAACCCGACCGAGGGTTCCGGGTCGGAGGGCAGCCTGAGCACTGCCTTGACCTCTTCCTGAAGGAACGAGATCAGTACCTCCTCCCGTGTGTTCTCGGGCGCGTCCCTCAGCCTCGAAAGCAGATCCTCCGGCGACAATTCCTCAGCGCCGTCTTCCGAACTGTCGGATAAAACGACCTCGAGAAACGGCGGACGGATTTCAAGGGACTCCCCGAATACGGTCCAGTCTCGCGACAGCACTACGCCCGTCGCGGAGTCTTCCCGCACCAGTCGGTCAAATGCGCGGAGACCCTGCCGAGGGGTGATCCACCCGGTCCCGCTCGTGGCGGAACGTAGGGTCATCCGCTCCCGCTGCTCCTCAGCTTCGCCGATCTCGGACCATGCCCCCCAAGCGATGGCTTGGCCGGGGAGTCCCAGGGCGCGTCGATGGGCGGCGAGCTGATCGAGGAACGCGTTGGCCGCCGCGTGGTTGGCCTGACCCGGATTTCCGAGTACGCCGGCGACGCTGGAGAAAAGGACGAACATGTCCAGATCGCGGTCCGCAGTGGCGCGGTGCAGATGCCAGGCCCCCAGCACCTTCGGCCACAGCACCGTCTCGAAGCGTTCCCAACTCTGGTTGCCGATCGCGGCGTCTGACAGAACGCCTACGCTGTGGATCACGCCCCCGAGGGGCGGCAGGTCCGCGTCCATCCGCTCCAGCATTGCATCGAGCGCGGTTGAATCCGTCACGTCGGCAAGTTCCACCCTAACCGTGGAACTGCGGCGGCGCAGCCTCTCGATCGCTTTCTCGACCTCGGGATCGGGAGGCCTTCGGCCATTGAGCACAATCGTGCCCGCCTTGCGGTCCGCCAGCCAACCGGCCACAGCGCAGCCGATTCCACCCAGGCCGCCGGTCACCAGATAGGTCCTGTCCTGGCGCAGTCGGCCCCTGGCCAGCGGGGAGTTGGTAAAGACGATCTTTCCGATATGCCGGGCCGCGCGCATGCACTGCATCCCTGGCCCCGCTTGGGCCAGCGGCCATCTTGCGTGGATGAGGGGGGCGATCGTCCCGGCCGACAACAGCTTCAGCACCCGCTTCAGAATGGACCCGGCCCGGGCCGGGTCTTCTTCCTTCAGGGCATCGATTGCGAGGATGGAATAGGACACGTCGGGGCGGGCCGCCGCCATCTCCTCCTCGCTCAAGATGTCCACCCGGGCCATTTCCACGAAACGACCGCCTTTCTCCAGACAGGAGAGGCTCGCTTCAATGAAGCCTTCGCCGGTCAGGCTGTTCAACACCATGTCTACCCCGGCGCCGCCGGTGGCGGCGAGGATTTCTTCGGCGAACAGCGTGGTGCGGCTGTCAAATACATGCTCGACACCGATCGAGCGAAGGTAGTCCCGCTTGCGCTCGCTAGCCGTCGCGAACACTTCGGCGCCGGCAGCCTGTGCCAGTTGGATCGCCGCCAGTCCGACGCCGCCGGCGCCGGCGTGAATCAAGACCCGGTCCCCTGGCCCCAATCCCGACAGGTCGAAGGAGAGCACCGCCGATACGAACGCGGTCGGTATCGTGGCGAGCTCGGTGACCGAGAACCCGGGTGGCGCCGGGGCCACCATTTTCTCCAGGGTCACCGTTTCCGAGGCAAAGGCCCGGAAGGTCAAACCGAGGACGCGATCGCCCACGGCAACGGTCGAGACTTCCTTCCCGATTTCGAGCACCCGGCCGCAGAACTCTCCGCCTATGGAGTCTTCCACGAGACCGATCGCGATGAATACGTCACGGA
Source organism: Opitutales bacterium (assembly GCA_965219475.1). Lineage (GTDB taxonomy): Bacteria > Verrucomicrobiota > Verrucomicrobiia > Opitutales > UBA2995 > JAABVD01. The sequence goes on from CBDCNU010000003.1 coordinate 565,014, forward strand.
AATTAAGCCCGAAAGCTTCGATCCCGGCACGGATCTCCCCCGGTTCGAGATCGCCCTTGGGCAAGGGCACGACCTGTATCTCGTCGAGGGAGCCGCCGGCATCGGGTTGCAGCGCCCAGCCCGGCTCATCCGGCAAGGTCAACTTGTCCGCGACCGCAGAAGCTGGAATCAGTCGAGCGCACTGGCGGCGGCCGAAACGATAGACGACGTGGTTCTCCGGATCCGGATAGAGCAATTCGTTGGCGAGTTCGACCATGGAAACCGGTCCGGCCGGGTCCAGATCGAGCATTCTCGGCTGCAACTGCGGCGCTTCCCGAGCCATCACCTTTCCGAAACCCCATAGAGTGGCGCCGGCCAGTTGTCCCCCACGTTCAATCTCCAATACCTGGGCGCCTCGGGTTACGAACCATATTCCGTTGGCCGGTGTTACATCGGCCTCGGCCATGCCCTGTGCCAGTGCCAGCGCGCTCGCTGACGCCCGTCGCACATCGTCCGCCATTTCGATCGTGGTGGACTGTTCCCCGTGACCATCCAGGCCCGCGAGGTGCACAATTCCCGCCAGCGGTGTCTCTCGGGGAAGGCCTTCCAGGAGTTGTGCCCACGACTCTCGTCGCTCCAATTCCACAAACGCCTCTATCACGCCAGGGCCATCCGCTGGCGAATCCGGGGCATCGTGCATCTCCGGGCCAACCAGTAGAATAGACTGGTTGTGCTCCGCCAGTTCCCGGGCCAAACCGGCCGCGAGGCCTCCTCGGTCCACCGCCAACACCCAGACTCCCGGGGTTTCGGTCACCGAGACTGGCCCTTGGGCCACGATCACCCCGCGGTCCGGATTCGCGTTCGGATCGGATTCATCGAATCCCAGGATCGCGATATCCTCGAAACCAGCATCGCCAAGAGCTTGTCGCCACACGGCGGGACTGGCCAGGGCATGGTGCGGACGGTAGTGGTCGGCGAACCGCCACCAGCCGTCCAGTTGTCCGAAGGTCAGGTCGAGCCATCCTTGACTGCGGAGATTTTCAAGCGCCGCCAGTTGGCCTGACGGCGCGAGCAAGGCGAGGCAGTGAGCGAGCGTCTCGTTCAGATATCGCGTGGCGTGCAATACGTTGGAGGCGATGATCAAGTCGTAACCATGAGAATCGAAGCCCTGTTCCACCGGGTCCTTCTCGATGTCCAGAACCCGGTACTCGATAGCTGCCTCGGCCCCTCCGAAGCGCGACTCCGCTTCCGCGAAAAAGCCGGCCGAAATATCCGTGTATATGTAGTCGAACCGACCTTGAGGCAGTTCCGGCAGCACTGCCGCCGTGGCCGATCCGGTGCCGGCTCCCACTTCCAGCACACGCAGCCGCCGATTGGGCGGCAGGTCCCTCAGGATCTCCGCCACGGCGTCGCCCAGCAATCGGTTTGCGGCGCGGGCCACGGGCGCCTTCATGTAAAGATCGGCCGCGGTCGGCTCCCCGCTGCTGAAAAGCAGGGTGAGCGGGTCCATGCGCCCGCGAAGCACCTCCGGAAGAGCCTTTGCGCTACGCCGAAACAGTCCGATCTCGTTCGAGCCGTGCAAATAATGTCCCGCGATGGCGTCCGCCAGTTTCTCCGGGTCGTGCCGCAGGTTCTCCGGCAATGGATGGCCGCTCGCTCTCACGACGGTGAATTCGCCGCCCGACTCCTCCAGCACCCCGTACCTGGCCAGCATTTCCATGAGGCGGCGGAAGAGGCGCTCGTGTTCTTCTCCGACTTCCAGACGCCGCCGCAACGCGGTAGAGTTCACCGGCGTACCTGAAATGCGTTTCCAACCCAGCTTGTCGAGAGTCGCGAGCGCATAAACGTGCGACAATCGCTCCAAGTCTGCGAGCAAGGCGGACCGGTCCTCCCCATCGACCCCCTCGTTCGCGAGATACTCGGCAAATAGGTCCGTATTCGCGGCAACGACAGTCGGTTCAGTCAGGAAATCCGCCGAGGGCATGCCCTCGGCTAGAGGGCTGTCGCGCCAGACAACCTCATAAAGGAGGTCGTCGATTCCTTCCATTGCGGATAGCAGGGTCGCCCGTGTGGCTCGCTTCACGGCAAAACCGGCGAGTTCGCCGATAGATTCACCGGTCGGAGCGTAGAGTTGCAAATTCGCTACCTGAACTTCCAGCGGTTCCAGGTCTTCCGGTTCGGCCGCGGCATCGCGCGCCCCTTCCCTCATGCGCACATGGCAGAACAAACGGTTAGGCAGCGGGTTCGGCAATGTCAGCCGTTCCCAGGCGAAGGGCAGATAAGTGATCGCTTCCTCCCCGTCATTCGAACTGCGGGCTGCTCCCATGACCTGGAAGCACCCGTCGAGCACGAGCGGATGGACGTCGAATTGGCTTCTTTCGAGTCCCCTCGGCAGCGCCACCTCGCCGAGCGCTTCGCCCGGTCCGCGCCAGAGCGCCTCCAAGGTGCGGAAGGACGGCCCGAGATCGATCCCGACAGCGGCCTTGGCACGGTAATAGGCGGATAGATCGACCGGCGAGAGACTTTTTATGGTTCGGGCAACATCGAGGGGCGAAGGGTCCGATGTCAGTAGGGAAGGGCTCGTCGAAACCCGACCTTCCGCGTGCAGCGTCCAAGGTTCCTTGGCATCTTCCCGGCTGAGAATCCGGACGCGGCGCGACGCGCCGTCCTCCGAGGCGTCGAGCAAAACCTGGACCTGCCGACCTCCATGGTCGGTTTCATCTTCGTCGTTTCCGCCCCGGAAAACCAAGGCGCTCTGCATTCGGAAATCTTCCACCATGGCCGAGGGGCTCCCCGTGGTGAGAGAAGCGGATGCGGCCATGGCCCCGTAGAGCGCGCCTGGCGCCACCAGCCGTCCGAACACCCGGTGGTGGTTCAGCCATGCCGGATCCGAGGGGAAGATTTCGGTGTCGAAAGTAATCTCTCCGCTTGCGGAATCGCGCCGTTCGCCCAGCAACGGGTGGCCGGAACTGCGCCGCCGTCGAATGGGCGACTCCACCCAGTGACGCTGGCGCTGGAACGGATAGCCCGGGAGAGAGATCCGACGCCTCGCTTCTCCGGCGAACAGACCGTTGAAATCTACCGGGAGCCCCACTTCGTAGGCTCGGGCGACGGCCTCCACGAAACCGCCGCCCGAGCCCGGGGCGGGCGGCTTTTCATCCTTCGCCGGCCGCTTCAGGCTCGACAACACTAACGGTCCGGCGGGCCCGGCCGATTCCGGCCAAGCCATAGTGGCCATAGGCCCGAGGACGCCGTGTGGACCGATTTCCAAAAGGGTATCCACCCCGATTTCAGCCAGAGTTTCGACACAGGTACGGAACGCAACCGGCTCTCGCATCTGACGAGCCCAATAAGCTGCGTCCAGTTTATCGGTCCCCTCGACCACCCGGCCGGTCAGGTTGCTGATGAAGGGGAGAGTGGGTGGCGAGAAGTCGATCCCTGAGAGAAACGCTTCCAGGTCGTCCAGCGCAGGTTCGATCATCGAACTGTGGTAGGCAGGGCTCTTCCTGAGCCGGGCCACGCGGACATCCTGCGCCTCGAAACGCTCCAGTAAGGCCTCGATTTCATCGGCCGGACCGCTCACCACCTGATTCGCGCCATTGTCCGCGGCGATGCAGAGACCGATGCCCTGCCAGGCCGCATTGTGTTCGTCCAACGCCGCCGCGACCTGAGAGACCGGTGCAAATATGGCTGCCATCGCGCCCTTTCCCGGCAACGCCCCGAGTAACGCGCCTCGCGCCGCCGCGAACTGCAACCCTTCCTCCAGATCGAACACCCCAGCGGTATGGGCCGCTGCGATCTCACCCAGGCTGTGACCGAACACCACGTCAGGACGGATTCCGACACTCGACCACAGTGCGGTCAGGGCGCATTCCAATGCGTAAATTGCCGGCTGCTTCCATTGCGGGTCGTCCAACTCTCCCGCCGCGCCGGGCCGGCCGAACATCACGTCCAGCAACGACTGGTCATCACTTTCGTCTCGAAGCAGGGCGTCGCAGCGGTCGAGCACCGCCCGCACCACGGGCTCGCATTCGTAGAGCGCCTGGCCCATTCCGACCCACTGGCTGGCCTGACCGGTGTAGGTAAATGCTACCTTTTCCGACAATGGCCGGGCAGCGCTTTCCTCGGTTTTCGCGAGCGCCTGCAAACCGTCGCGCAACGATTCTGCATCGTGGAACACCAGGCCCGCCCGACGGGCGAAATGGCTGCGACCGATGCCCGCCGTCCAGGCCATGTCGGAGAGCAGTTCCCCGGCCTGGTCATCGGAGGCAAACCTTTCTCCTCGCTGGTCGAGCCATTCCAGATAGCGTTCCGCCACGTCGCGCAACGCCGCCTCGGACCTTCCGGAGAGCGGTAATATGCGGGATGTTCGTCCAGCCGATTCCAAATCTTCGGACATCCCATCCGCCACCGAGGCCGGGAGGGATACGGTCACCGGCTTGGGCGCCCCGGCGGCCCGGTTTTCAGGGTCTCCGTTGGCCCTACCGTCCGGCTCGGGGTATCCTTCCAGCAAGAGATGGGCGTTCGTGCCCGACCAGCCGAAGCCGCTCACCCCAGCCCGCGGAGGACGTCCGGCGACGAGAGGCCAGTCCATGGTTGTGGCCGTTACCTTCAATGGCAGACCATCCCAGTCCATCACCGGATTCGGGGTGCGGAAATGCAGGTGCCGGGGGATGATTCCCCGGTTCATTGCCAATACCGTCTTGATGACCCCCGCCACCCCGGCGGCGGCCTCCAGATGGCCGATGTTGGTTTTCACCGAGCCGATCAGCAGCGGCCGGTCCCGGTCGCGACCGTAACCGTAGGCCGTTCCAGTCGATTGCACCTCGATGGGATCGCCCACCTCGGTGCCGGTGCCGTGAGCCTCCACGTAGTCGACCTCCGCGGGGGGGATTCCCGCCCGTTCCAACGCCGCCAAAATGACTTTCTCCTGAGCGGGTCCGCTCGGAACGGTCAGTCCGGGGCTGGCCCCATCCTGATTTATGGCGGAGCCCCGTATCACGCCCCAGATGCGGTTCCCGTCAGCCTCCGCTTCGGAAAGTCGCTTAAGGAGGACGATGCCGCAGCCTTCTCCCCTCACGTAACCGTTCGCAGCCGCGTCGAAGGTGGCGCACCGACCGTCCGGGGACAGCATCCCGGCATTGGCCCGCATCTCCAGCAGCCGGCCGGAGAGGATGGCATGGACACCGCCGGCGAGGGCAAGATCGGCTTCGTCGCGCTGCAAGCTCGTTACCGCCTGGTGAATCGCGACCAGCGAAGAGGAGCAGGCCGTATCCAGCGCCAGAGCCGGCCCTTCAAGGCCCAGGGCGAAGGCGACGCGCCCGATGGCGGTGTTGAATGAAGTTCCGGTAACCGAATAAAGGCTGGCGGCAGGTTCCGACGTCTCGCTGGTTTCCAGGATCAGGCCGCGATATTCATTGTTGCTGATCCCGGCATAAACGCCGGTTCGGCTGCCCTTCAGGCGACCCGGATCAATCCCCGCATCTTCCAGCGCCTGCCAACTCGTCTCGAGCATCATGCGCTGCTGCGGGTCCAGCAATTGCGCCTCCACCGGGGAGATGCGGAAGAACGGGGCGTCGAATTGGTCGAGCCCATCCAGGTAGGCTCCGTAGCGGCACGCCACGCTCCGGACCCGGGCGGTCGTAAAGAGCGATCCCACGCGCCCGATCCCGGAACCCGGATCCCCTTCCTGCACCGCGTTCACCCCGCCGTCCAGCAGGCGCCAGAAGGCCTGAATGCCGTCCGCGCCGGGGAAGCGGCACGCCATGCCTATGATCGCAACGGGGTCGAAATGCCCGGGGCGAATCCGACCATCCTCACATGGTTCGGGCGCTTTAACTGAATTTGCCATAGAGCATTACATTGGGAATAGTTGTCGTTAGAAAATTAATTTTCGGAATTGCACGATTTTGGAAGATTAATCGTAACAACTCAGGTCTCGATAGCCTAACCTGCGTTTCTCACAAATTTCATGGGATGGTGATTGTGAGAACTGTAGGAGGGGAGAATGGCTCTTAGTTAAGCAAATCTACCATGAAATATCGAATCAATCCCAAGGCATATTGGACATGATTTTGGAAATAATTTATGGAACCCCGTTGGGGTTCAATCATAGGGGCGACTGGTACCCCAGCGTGCGCTACCATGCTTTGCCTAAAGGCTTCGCACGGCACAGCGCGACGCTGGGCTCCGGAGTTTAACGCCGTTGGCGTAAAAGCCAGATGGTGGAGGGAAAAGAGTGCAGAGTTCAGAGTGCAGAGTTCAGAGAGAGGAGAAAGGAGGGCGGACATTTCCCCCTGTCTGCGTGCTGTGACGCACAGGCAGGATGTCCGCCATTTAAATACTGATTCTGATCGAAAAATGGTGGTTTTCAGCTGTAGGAGCGGCTTTACGCCGCGATTGCTGTGAGGCTGTATGGTGGGACCGCGACTACAAAGAACTGGAAAGCACATTAAAGGAGGCCACACTGGAATGAACTGCAGAGCAGTTCCACTCCAAAGCCCAGCGTCGCGCAACGCGACGCTGGGCTTTGGAGTTTAACGCCGTTGGCGTAAAAACAAGATGTTTGATTCGGGTGATCGGAGCAATGGATGGGTTCATTTGCATCCCCATAATCGTGATCGTGATCTTGATCCCTCTTCCTTCCCCCAATTCCTCATTCCTAATTCCTCATTCCTAATTCCTAATTGGCGCCAACGGCGCCTTAGCGCGCCTTCCCCCTCTCTCTGAACTCTTTCCTCTGAACTCTGAACTCTTCTCCCCCCACCGGCGCGGCTACAGGCTGACGCCCTTGACTTGCCGACTCCCCCTCAAGGGGGGAGTGATGGGAAATCTTTTAGCGCGCGCCTGTCCCCTCTCTCTCTGAACTCTGCCCTCTGAACTCTTTCCTCTTTCCCCCCCCTCCCCATTTCTCTTTGCGCCTTTTGCGCTTTTTGTGGTTAATCCCTCTTCCTTCCCCCAATTCCTCATTCCTAATTCCTCATTCCTAATTCCTAATTGGCGCCAACGGCGCCTTAGCGCGCCTCCCCCCTCTCTCCAAACCGTTCGATCAGGATCAAGATCACGATCACGATCAAGATTGAGGGCTAATCTTGTCCTGCCGTAGCCTTCTGGCGAAGCGGGATCCGTGCCCATCTGTGAAATCCGTGGTTATCCCCTCTCCCCACTCTGTGCCTTTGTGCCTTTCTCCCTCCTAATTCCTCATTGGCGCGCCCTGGCGCGCCTCCCCCTCTCTCTGAACTCTTTCCTCTGAACTCTTTCCTCTTCTCCCCGCGCCCTGGCGCGCTTATGCCCTTGACCCGATGCAAAGAAGCTTTGATTTCATTTGGGGGATCCGCAGCATTGATTGAGAAATTCAATACCCGGTTCATGCCTTCCCATCCATCCATCAGCCGCCGGTCCTTTTTTGGCAAATCCGTCCTCGTCCTTGGCGCGCTCGGGGCCGGTCCAAGCTGGGGATATCCCGTCAATGATCAGGTGCGGGTGGCCGTCATTGGAATGGGAAACCGGGGTGGAAGCGCCTTGGAAGATGTGTTCCGCACGCAGGGGGTGAAGCTGGCGGCCATCTGCGATCCCGATCGTGAGCGGATGGGGGAGCACAAGGCGAAGATAGCAGAGGAACGCGGTGTGGAGGTCGATGCGGAAGTGGATTTTCGCCGGCTTTACGACAGGGAGGATATCGATGCCGTCATCGTCACGAGTCCCAACCATTGGCATGCCCTGCACACCATAATGGCCTGCCAAGCCGGTAAGGACGTGTATGTGGAGAAGCCGGTTTGCCACAACATCTGGGAAGGCCAACGCATGATAGAGGCGGCGGGCCGGTATGGCCGCATGGTGCAGAGTGGATTGCAGGGCCGGTCGGATATCGGCCTGAGGAAGGCCTTGCCCTGGATCCGGGAGGGGAATCTCGGTCCCATTACCTGTATCCGCTGCCTGGTCTACGACCATCGCGCCAGTATCGGGAAACTGGATACGCCGCTCATTCCGCTTCCGTCCCTGGATTACAACTTGTGGTTGGGACCGGCCCCGGACGAGCCCATCTATCGGCCGGAACTTCATTACGATTGGCATTGGGACTGGAATACCGGCAACGGGGACACGGGCAACCAGGGGGTTCACGAACTGGACCTGGCCAGGTCGGTCTTAGGGGATCCCGGCCATCCCCAACGCGTTTTCAGTTATGGCGGGCGCTTTGCCTGGGACGATGGGGGAAACACTCCCAATATGCAGAATGCGGTCTTTGAATGGGGGGACGGGATTCCCGTTCTCTTTGAGTTGAGGGACATGTGGGCCACCCCGGAGCACAAAACCGCTTCCCATTTCCGGGGACATCGTTTTGGCATCGTGGTCGAATGTGAAGGCGGAGAATTTCGGGGAGGCCGGGGAGGCGGCAGCGTGTATGATCACAACGGCGATCGCATGAAAGCGTTCAAGGGGGATGGCGGGTTCGATCACTTTCCCGCTTTCATCCGCTCCGTGCGCAGTCGCAAGGAGTCGGATATGGCGTGCACCATGAAGGAGGGATACCTTTCAAGTTGCCTCTGTCATCAGGCCAATATTTCCATGCGGGTCGGGCATGCCGCCAGTGGGGCCGAGGTGGACCGCGCCATCGGAAATAATCACCGTCTGGTGGAATCCCATCACCGTTTGGTGAAGCACCTGAACGAGTGGGCAGTGGATTTCCGAAAGGAGCCCTGGGTTCTGGGGCGGGCACTGGAGTTCTCCGACGACCGGGAAACCTTTAAGGGGGAGGGTAGCGAGGAGGCCAACCGTTACCTCAAGCGCCGCTACCGCAAGGAGTTCACCGTCCCCGGGACGGTTTAACCTGACTCACAAGGCGGGGTTTTCGTACCAGATGACACCGAGGTTGTGTCGTTCCTCGCAGGTGAGGACGTCGAGGTCGTTATCTCCGTCGAGGTCGATCAATTCGATGCGGTCGAATTTCACCCCTTCCTCTCTTCCGCTGATTTCGCGGGCTTCCCACTTTCCTTTGGGACCTCTTTTCATCCAGAAAACTCCGGTGGCGTTTTCGGAGTTTTCACAGGTCGCGACCAAGTCGGGGACACCGTCTCCGTCGATGTGGCCGATGGCTACGGCCTTGCCGGTCCCGGTCTTGCCGGGGAAGGGGATGGACGCCTCCTTCCATCGGGGGGCTTTCGTCTTATCCCGGTAGGCTACCACCAAGTCTCCGTCTCTGGTGGCGGCGATGAAGTCTTCCCGGCCATCGGCATTGAGATCGCCGTAATCCATAAACATGATCTCGGTTCCGTTTCCGGCCACATAGCGCTTCTTCCAGGGTTGGGACAACCTTTCGGGTCCGGGATTCTCCAACCACCAGATGCCCGATTCGGGGCCGACTCTATCGGAGAATGCGATGTCCATATGCCCATCCCCGTTCAGGTCGATAGAGCGCAGGGACATGACCCAGTCCGCATGAGTCAGCCGGCGCCATCTCCAATCGGCCAACACTTCCCCGTTTTCCGGGGCTTGCAGCCAACCGATTTGCCCGGATGCGTCTTTTGAGCCGACCACCAGATCCACTCCCCGTTTTTGGTCGATCTGAAGGGGAAGGGCGAACATCCATTTGCTGGCTTTTCGCAGATTCGGAAAAGCCTTTGTTATCCAGGGGGATGTGAGAAGATTTCCTCTCCCGCCGGACGGGGAAAAGTGAGCGTAGACGGTTTGTTCCTCCCCCTCGGTTGCGGATACCACATCGAGCTGGCCGTCGCGGTTCAGATCGATAAAGACGGCGTCTTCCGGAGCCTTTACCTGGCCGGCTATGGCGTAAGGCCACCGGTCCCGGGCTTTTTCCAGACCCGGGTTGAGGTAAACCCGCACCTCGGATCCCTGTTCCCAGCCGGTGGCGATATCGGGCAGTCCATCCCCGTTGATATCTCCCAGGCGAACCCCGTCGGCTCCCCGCGAACTGGCATCGATGGTGTGTCGCGGCCAGGGCTGGCCCGCGGCTTCACCGGGATAACCCGTGATCTCCAGATAGTTCCGGTAGGTGGAGTTGTGATCCAGGGCCTCTTCATCCGGCAGGCTGTAGACGTATACGCCGAAGCGCAGTCGCAGGCGTTTCCCGGTCTTGATGGTTTTCACCTGCTCCTCTCCCCGTCCGAAGTCCTGATCGGAAAAGGGATTGGCCGCGGTAAATCCGTAATCCCTCGAATGAAAGCGACTGGGCCGGAAATTTCTCGGATCGGGCATGAGCATGGTTCCGGTTCGTTTGCCCTGGATGAGGCCGGAGTAGTCGCACCAGTCGGCCCTGCGTCCCCAGCCTTCGCTTTCGTTGATGTGGCCCCTGCTGTTGAGGATTTGTCCGCTACCTTCTTCCACCCGCAAGGGAGTTGCCAGGCGGATCCCCACACCCATTTCCTGCTGATCGCCGAAATGGATGGGTTCAATGGCCAGGAAAGTGGAATTGAATTGAAAGAGGTATCCGTGGGGGAGGCGAACAATGGTGTGCTGGGCCCGTTCGGTGCAGAACACACGGTCCCGGTGCTGAAAAATATTTTCCACGGTAAAATCGATGCGGTTGTCGCTCACCTCGGGTTCCTGGAGAAAACCTCCGTGCCGGATTTCGGATTTATTGCGCCAGAAGTCCCCGTCATTGATTTTCCCGAACCCCATCCAGATTCCGGGATGCATGGTGTCGTGATCCATGGGATCGATGCCTTCCCGGGGAGGCCAGTGACGCGTGACCTGAATTCCGTTGGGTGCCTTGATGTTGGAGAAGGAGGGCCGTTTGACCTTTTCGTCCCTGTAGGAATAGGTGGCGACCAACAGGCTGCCGTCGTAGATCTCGATCCGGCCTTTCCCCTGCTCGTGCCGGATCTCGAAATTGGCCGAGGACCAGGTGGTGGCGGCCAGTAGTATTATGAATAAGAGCCGATACACGTTCTCAATTTAGGGTTTCCAGACGGGAACAGAAAGTTTTTTTTCCGGGTAGATGAGGTGAGGGTGGATTTCCACCTCGTAGAGTTGGGAATGGCCGGTTCGGTCGGAGGTGAACAGCACGCGTTTTCCATCCGGGGAGATATTGGGGTGGGGATGGGTATGCTGGGGAGCATAGACGTCGACCGGTCCGTCGTCGTAGGGGCAATGATCGACGTTCCAGTGGTCTCCCGCGTTGGTTGCCTCGGTCAGGCAGAGCCGGGTCGGTTTGGATAATCCCTCCCCCAGGTGGAACAACTGCAGGCCCAGGTCCGGGTTTTTGGTGTCGCTCACCATCCATTGGCCGGTTGGATCGACCATGGGGTGCCAGGCATTGAAGGAGCAAACTTGGCGTGCGGCGCCGGTATCGGCATGGACGGCGAATACTCCGTGGGGCCAGTTGGTGGTCAGAATCTCCCGGGTGCCCGGCCGCCAGGTTTCATGTACGATCCATTCTTTTTTTTCCGCATCCCGCCGGTAGACCAGTCGGTTCTCGCCCCCGTCCCGCCGCATGACCCAGATGCGGGAATGATAGGGCCCGGCATAGCGCAGCCAGTTGGAATCCTGGGGATGAAACTGGGGATGACCTATGGAATCGCGCTCGAGAATAGTATCGGAGTGCAGGGAATCGGTATCCAACACTATCATTTTGGCGGTTGATCCGGTCTTGACGGGGACGGCCCAAAAGCGGTCGTCCGGGCTGAGAGTGGTGGTTCCCATAGCTGCTCCGACCATTCCTTTTTCCCGGATATTCGAGCTTCCGAAGTCGAGCGCCTGTTCTTCCTTGAAGGTTTCGGTGTCTACGCGCCAACCTCCCCCGCCGGCCGTAAAGTAGACGTGGCGCCCGTCCCGGGAAGGGTGGATGGACCATTCATTGAGGTCGGGCCGGTCGGTCAGTTGAAGGAGCCGGTTGGATTCGGATGGAAGAAGGTAGAGTTGGGGTGAGCCCGAGCGGTGGCTGACCAGGACGAGGTGTCGCATGTTTCGGTCCCAGGCTGGGACGTAGTAGAAGGGGTGGTGATGAATGGACGGGTGGTCGGTCAACTGACGAACCGAGGCCCCTGTATCCGGATCCTTGAACCGACGCAATTCGGATGAATACTGCTTCCCCTTGCTCATGTGCGGGGGATCCGGAGGATGCGCTCGGCATTGGCTGCGAAAATCTCTTGGGGCAGTCCTTCCGCGGCGGTGAGGGTTTCTCGAATACCGGCGAAGGGAAAATCGGTGGCAAAAAGGCATTGGGAGGGGCCGAAAAAGGCCAACCCGGCTTTCATGGCCAAACGGGAACCGAATGTGGCCGTGTCGGCGTAATATTTGCCAAAGGCCTTAACCGGCTCAATGGAAAGTTCGGGCATCGTCTCTCCGGTCCGATCGGGGGAGTGGCGGGGAGCCTTTGCATCGAACCCGTGTTGCAAACGCCCTTCCATCATGGGAATGGCGCCACCGGCATGGTGGGTGATCACCTTGAGATCGGGCCATTTCTCGAAGAGGCCGGCAAAAACGAGCCGACCGGCGCAGATACTGGTTTCGTGAGGCCAGCCGAAGGCCCACCAGAGGTCGTACTTGGAAACCTCTTCTCCCGGGTAATCTCCCGGGTTGGCTCCCCGGATGGGGTGGAGCCACACGGGCCGGTCGAGTTGAGCCATGAGTTCAAAGAGGGCCAGGAACTCCGGCCGATCCAAGGGCAAGCCGTTGACGCTGGTGTAGAGCTGAACCCCCAGGGCCCCCAGTTGATCGATGGCGTAACTGGCTTCCTCCAGGGCTGCATCGGGACGATTGAGGGGCAGGGTTGCGACAAACCCCGGAAATTGGCGGGGGCAATCCGAGCACCACTGCGCCATGGCTTCATTGCCGATTCGGGCCAAGTGGGGAGACTTCTCCGGCGTGGTCATCACTTCGGGTGAGGGGGAGCTAAGGCTCAGTATCTGGCGGTATCCGGGAAACGGTTCCATCAGGTGGATTCGCTCCTCCCGGTCGCACATGCCCGGCTTGTCTACGGCCCGGTCGAACATGAAAAGATCTCTTTTTTGCACGGCCCGGCAGGCCTCGACGTAAGGGGGAGGCAGACAGTGGTTGAAAACATCGATGAAGGAGTAAGACATGGTAATGCGGCCCATGCTTGGGGCCCGGAGTTACCGGACAACTGGATAATCGATGGCTCTGAGTTGATTCCGGATATCCTGGATGCCGGACTGGGAGAGGGGGCGAACGGGTCGCCTGAAATGCGGACTGGGGAAACGTCCCATGAGCCAACGGGCCACTTTCATGCGTTGGTGGGCGCCGCAGCCCGGTTCCCCGAAGTTATAGATCAGGCGAGCCAGGGGCGCTACCGTTTCCCGGGCTTGGCGGGCTCCTTCCAGGTCCCCGTTCAAAGCAGTGTGAACGCAATCGACCATAAGTTCGGGGGCGAAACCGGCAAAGCCGATCAGGGCGCCGTCGGCTCCTTCGAGCAGGGTGGGGAGGAGGAATTCGTCGTGGCAGGTGACGATGGATACGTGGGGGGCCGCCGCCTTCAGTTGTTCGTAGTCGTAGAGCCACCGCGACATGTCCCGGGTGCCCATTTTGATCATGACCACTTCCGGAATCTTCACCATCTCCATCATTTCGACCAAGGTATAACCGGCCTTGGTCCAGGCCGGATATTGGTGAACGATGATGGGGACTCCCGATCCCTCGGCCACGTCCCTGATGAATCCCACCGCTGTTTCAGAACTGCGTCCGAATCGCAACCAATGATGCGGGGGCATGAGCAGGATGGCTTCCGCCCCGGCATCCCGGGCCGATTTGGCATGATCGATGGCCTCGAAGGATCCTTCGGCGGAGACCCCGGTAATGGTTTTGACGGGCCGGTTTTTCGCCGCCGTGGCCTTGTCCGCGCTGGTTCGGACCACGGAGGTGACGGCATCTCTCTCTTTCGGTCGAAGCGACATGATCTCACCGGTGTGACCGTTGCAGACGACCCCTTCGATGCCATCGACCCCCGCCACTTCCTCGATATACCGGGCCAGGCCTTCCCTGTCGATGGATTCATCCCGGTGAAACGGGCACAGGGTGGCGGGAAAAACACCCGACCAGGGTTGATCATTCCAGTTACTCATGACTTGGAGGAAAGGAAAGGCACAAAGGGGGGGAAGCGCCCAAGGGCGCGAATTAGGAATTAGGAATTAGGAATTAGGAATAGGGGAGTGATGGAGTGATGGAGTGATGGAGGGTGGGGGAGAGATCAGGATCACGATCACGATCAGGATCAAGAATACGCGGATGGACAGGATCAGGGAAATGGGCGTTATTGTGCCTTTTTCGGCTATATTTCCTATCCGTGCCCATCCGTGTAATCCGTGGTTAAATGGTCCGTAGTCAGGTGGCGATCCAGATGAAGCCGGCGATCAGGCTTATCACCCCGATCCAACCGGCGGTGAAGCCGAGGACGGAAACTTTGGAAGGCATGGGGATTTCCAGCCCGAATGCGGTGGTGAGCATTTTGCGTTGGGCGGGCAACACCCCATCGGGCAATTGACAGGGGGTGACAATTTCTTCGCCTGGAGCGATAGGGGTCCGGGTGAGTTGATAGTAGCGATCGAGCCGCTCCTTGTCTACTGGGCGGGTCAGAAGACTGACCACGACTCCGGCCGTGATGGCGGCTACCATGTAAAAGACAATGAGCCAGGGCTCATACATCTCGAGGTTGCCCGGGGGTCCATGGGTGAGGCGTAGCGTTTCGGCAAAGGGGAGGGAACTCAACCATTCGGCGAAAAAGGTTCTCTCCGCCAGCCACCAGGCTGCGAAGGCGGTCAAGGCGCTGGCCCAAGCTCCGCCCGGGGTGGCTTTCCTCCAGAGCAATCCCATCCAGAAGGCGATGCCCATCATGGGCAGGATCTTGAGCCAGATCATCAGGCCGGCTATGACCCCGGACAGCCAGAAGGCAAAAACTACGCCCGCAATCACAATTGACACGGCTGCGAGGCGGCCGACCCAGAGGTAATGGGGGATGCTTTTTTTCTGGCGAAAGGGTCGGTAGAGGTTTTCGGTGAAGAGGGCTGCGGCCGATATCATGAAGGAATCGCAGGAACTCATGATCCCGGCCAACAGGGATGCGATGAATACTCCCAGCAGACCGATCGGGAGAAACTGCCGGGCCATATCGCCGTAAACGCTGTCGGGATGGATCGAATCCAGTTGCACGCCCTGTTGAATGTACAAAGCCAGCGCCCCGATACCGGTCAGGCACCAGGCTACCGTGCAAATGCGCTTGATGAAGGTGCCGGTCATGTAGCCGATGCGTCCTTCCATTTCCGTTTTTCCAGCGGCCGAATTCCCCATGGCGCTGGGGAGAGCGACGATGCCGACAATGACCTGGATGGATAGCATGAGGATCCAAAACAGCCCGATCTCACCCGGCGCGACCAGAGAAAGCTTCTCCGGGTGATCCGCGGCCAGGGTGGCTTTGACCCCGCTCATACCTCCCGCCGCGGCCAGGACGTAGGGTAACAGCATGAAGGAGAAAAGCAGGGTGAGCACTCCTTGGATAAAATCCGTCACAACCGCCGCCCCCAGCCCTCCGGCCAGGCCATAGGTGACAAATAAAACCGAAGTGACGACGATGGCCAGGTTGGCGTCGATGGCTCCGCCCGTGCCGGCATCGATCAAAGCGCCCGTGCCCTTCAACAACAGGCCGATCTTGGCGATCATGCTGAGAATGCCGACCAGGGAAAACAGGATGGATACGCTTCGGTCATAGCGAAGTTCAAACACGTCGGCCGTAGTGGTGGCCCGAAACCTCCGCATGATGGGGGCAATGATCCAGAAAAAGGGCGTGACCAGGAGCCACAACCACTGGTACCAGATTCCGGAGAGGCCGTTGCGCACCGTGCCCGAGGCCACCGTTACGGCCTGATCGGAGGCGGTGCCGGTGCCAAAGGCATGCATGATCATCATGACCTTTCCGAAGCGCCGGGGCATGAAAAAATCGGCCGACCGCTTTACCTGTTTGCCGGTGTGAACCCCCAGGAGGGTGATCCCGAGCAGGTAGACCACAATTACCGTGCCATCCAGCCAGTGGATGGTGGCGATGGGGAGGGAAAGGGGCACTTTGGACGGATGGTTAGACTCGGCTAGTCAGCGGTCGGTTGATTCGCGCAGCAATGCAAGTGAAATAAAACACCATATCCCGGAAAATAAATGAAAAAAGGCATAAGGGGCCTAATTCCTTATTGGGAAAAAACAAAAGCCCCATGGGATAAATCCATAATATGGCTTGAAATTCGACGGTGAATTCTATCAGGTCGGAAACGTTGCAGGCGTTAATTTATCCCTGGCTTATTGGGGGCGCATCGGTGGCCGATTCGAATCCATCAGCGTAAGGTTCCCAGTGGCTCATTTTTTGGAATACTCCGTGCGGAAAAGACTTCTCACCGTTCTGCTGACTCTTTTTTTCCCGGCCCATCTGTCGGCCATGGCGGGGCCCCGATCGGAGGCGGTCGATCCGGGTCAGTACGGACAGGTCTTTTATGTGGATGAAGGATCCGGGGACGACGTGGTTGGGGATGGCTCGAAATCCAAACCCTGGGCCAGCATCATTCACGCGCTGGAGCATTCCGGCTTTGCCACATCGAACCACCGGGTGGCCGTGCTCGTTTCCAGGGGCCGCTACCTGCAACCGACCTTTGTATTGCGCCCGCATGTCGACTTGTATGGAGGCTATGCAAGGCCGGGAGGCGAACGCGACGTCTACGCCCACGCTTCGGTATTGGATGGGAATGGGGACCGGCGGATCGTTTTCGGGGCCGATCGGGCCAGGCTGGACGGTTTTCATTTGGTGGATGCGCGCATTCGCGGGAAAGGGGCCGTCCTGCATTGCGACGGCGTTTCCCCGACCATAACCAATTGTGTCTTTGTCAACAACCGCACCCTGATCCCGGATCCCTGGGACCCGCCTCTCATCCACGAGACCGGAAATGACGGAGGGGCGGTCATGATCCTGAACGGAGCCAGGCCCGAAATTTCGCACAACTACTTTTTCAACAACTCCACCGAGTGTGGTCGAGGGGGCGCGCTGGCGGTGGATCTAGGGGCCAATCCGGTGGTGAATAACAATGTTTTCGCCAACAACCGGGCCGGCCTGGACGATCCCATGCGCAGTAGCGATGGCGGGGCGGTATCCTGGTTCGACGGGTCGGGCGGGGAGTTTTCGGGGAACGTTGTCGTAGCCAATTCCTCCCTGGCCGACAACGATGCGGGCGGAGTCTTCGTGGCGCTTTGGGCCGACCCTGTCGTTTCGTCCAATGTCTTTGTGGGCAACTACAGCGACGACGATGCGGGCGGGCTCTTTATCGGAGGGCAGGAACACCGTTACGATGCGCCCCTGGACCCTTATCCGGCCAAAAGCCTCTATAACACCCTGGTCAAGGACAATGTCTTTGTGGGAAACCGCAACTCCGTGGACAACTCCGGTGCCATGCGGATTACGATGGAGTCACGGGCTCATTTTGTCGGGAACGTGATAGCTGAGAACAAAGGCGGCATGTATCTCCAGCGTTCCGAGATCATCGCGGAAAACAACACGGTCTGGCAGGATTGGAAGTTTCTGGAGGACAAGGAATCCCTCGGGCCCAGTTACTTTTCGGGAAACGTGCTCAAGGGACCGGTGGGGCCGATTGAAGCGCGGGTTACGTTTGAAGGAAACATGGTGGAGTCTTCGGTGGGGGATGGGAGTCGAATACCCGTTGCGGATATATTCCTGGATGATGCTCTCAGCGGCGAAATCCTATCCCTTTCCTTCAATTCCCAAACGTACTCGACGGTTCTGAAAACGGCGGAGCCCCTGCCGGCCGACTTGGCCGGCCGTCCCGTGCGCCTGAGCGAAGATCACGAGGATGGTCAGTACAGAGTGATCAAGTCTTCCCGCGGACGGCAGATGGAAGTCTGGGGCGCAGTCAAAGCCACTACTGTCGGGGTGAACGCCTTCGATGTTATCCGCACCTTTACTTTGAAAGAGGACGCGCCCAAAGGGGTGGGCGCCGGATCCCTTTAATCAACCAACCCCGCCTGTCATGATGTCACGCCTATATCGAGTTCCCTGTTTTCTGGCCGCTTTGGCGGCGGCTTCCTGTTTTGGGGCGGAGTACTCCGGTCCCAAGCGCATCAACAAAGCCATTGAGTTGTTGGAAACCGGCCAACCCATTTACTATACCTACGGCGCTCGTGGTAGTGATGCGCCGCGCACTCTGGAGGAGATGTTCGAGTTGGGGAAATCCCTTTCCGGGACCTGGGCCGATCTGATCATGTACGACATGGAGCATTCCGCCCTGGATTTCAACCTCCTGCGGTCCTTCATGTCCGGGTTGCTCGAGGGAGGTCCCACTCCGAGCGGCCACCGCACACCGGCCGTGGTCGTGACCCTGCCCTTGATGGGCCTGGATCCCCAATCGGTGAAGATCAATGGCTGGATGGTTCAGCAGGCCCTCTCCGCCGGCATCCACGGCGTTCATTTGTGCCGGGCCCGCGACCCCGAGGCGGTGAGGGAG
This sequence comes from Opitutales bacterium, assembly GCA_965219475.1. Classification (GTDB taxonomy): domain Bacteria; phylum Verrucomicrobiota; class Verrucomicrobiia; order Opitutales; family UBA2995; genus JAABVD01. Next base: position 583,454 of record CBDCNU010000003.1, read on the forward strand.
TTCGTCCGGCAAGCCCGTTACCCCGTGCATCGACAGGGGCTCGATCTGGAAGGGGGGCTCGAGGAAGGTGTCCGGGGCATGGGGAGCGATGGATTTGCCAGAAAGATGTGGGGGCTTACCCGCGAGGAATATTTTGCCGTGGCCGATACCTGGCCCTTGAACCCAAAGGGGGAAATCATGCTGGGGGTGAAGATCGAGGATCCCCATGCCCTGCGCAACTGCGAGGCGACGGCGGCGGTGGCTGGACTGGCCTTTGTCGAGTCGGGCCCGCGCGATATGGGGTTGTCCTACGGTTATCTGGAGGGTCGGGCCGATCCCCCCTTGTCTCCGGAGGTGGTGGCGGCCAATGAACGTGTTTTGGCCGCGGCCGACTCAGCCGGGGTGACTTTTCTCAATAACGTTCTGCCCGACAACGTAATTTCCGGCATCGAGGGAGGAATCGACATAGCGGCCGGCGGAAGCCGGGAGGCGGCGGAGATCGGTCGTAAACACACGGGGCGGGTGATGCCCTGGTAAGGAAGACGAGGATTCTACCATGGAGTTGGCATTTTTCGATTGGCTGGTGGTGTTCATCTACCTGGCGATTATAGCCAGTATCGGTCTTTACGTCTCCCGCGGACAGCGGACCGTGCGCAAGTTTTTCACGGCGGACCGTTCCATCCCGTCCTGGGCGGTGGGTTTTACCCTGATGGCTACCATCGTGGGGAGCGGCACCTTTGTGGGGCACCCCGGCACCGCTTACGGGAAGGGGATGATTCTCTTTCTCCCACACATGTTGCTTCCGTTGGTGCTCCTGATAGTCGCGGTTTGGATCGTGCCCTTTTACCGGCGGGTAGTGCAGATGAGCGCTTACGAATTTGTCGGCCGCCGGTTCGGGCTGGGCAGTCGCATCTATACCTCGCTGGGATTTCTGGCGGACCGCATCTTCGACCTCGGGGTGACGCTGGTGACGACGGGCATAGCTCTGTATGTCTTTACCGGTTGGGAGCCGATGTATGTCATTCTCGGCACCGGTCTCTTCACCTTGATTTACACCATGATCGGGGGCATCACGGCGGTGGCCTGGACCAATGTGGCTCAGGGAATCATTTTGTCGGGCGGGGCGGCGCTCATTCTGATCCGGGTCCTGTTTGCTCCGGAGATCGGGGATCCTGTGGGCATCATCAAGTCTTCCTGGGAAGCGGGCCGTTACAGTTTCGGTTCCTGGGAGTTTTCCTGGCGCATGCTCTTCGACCGGGAGACCACCACCATCTGGATCTTCTTCTTCGCCTACTTCATTCAGTGGAGCCGGCGCTATATCACCGATCAGCACATCGTGCAAAGCTACCTGATCGGCGAGTCGGACAAGGCGGCCAGTCGCGGCGCCCTGATGGGGGCGTTTTGCTGCCTGCCCATTTTTTTCGCCTTCATGTTCATTGGGGGCAGTTTCTACGGTTTTTTCGATCTGATGCCCGGTGATGCCGGACCCGTGAAGGCGGATGAGGTCATGCCGTATTTTCTTTCCCGCTACATTCCGGCGGGGGTATTGGGGCTGATTTTGGCCGCTATCCTGGCGGCGGCCATGTCCTCGGTGAGCGCCGATCTCAACAGTATCGCAACCGTCCTGACCACCGACTACTTCGGAAACATCTTTCCCAAAGTAAAGGAGAGAACCCGTCTGATATGCGGGAGGCTGTTCGTAATGCTGGGGGGATTATCGGCCTCCACCATAGCGATATTGCTGCTCCCGAAGGATGGGTCGGTCCCCCTCATGGAACGGGCCATAACCATTGCCACCATCATATCGGGGGGCACCCTGGGTTTGTTCTGTCTGGGTTTTCTGACCCGGCGAGCTACCCGCACCGGGGTCTACTACGGTATTGGGGCCTGTGTCATATTTACCTCCTGGGCCCTTTTGTCCAAGCCCGACGGGGAGGGCCAACGCATCGTCGATTTCGGGTTCAACTGGGAAATGAACTCCATGCTCATCGGCCTCTTCGGTCACTTCATTCTCTTTGGCGTGGGTTACCTGACCAGCCGCCTCTTCGGAGGTTACCGGCCGGCCAATGTGGAGGAGTTGACCATTCATCAGGTGGCTAAATTGAGAAGGGCCGGAAAGGCTGAGAAGGCAGGCGGTTCCCGATCCGATTCGGGAGAAAAAGGTGGTTAGGCGTCCCAACATATTGCTGGTCATCGTGGATGATCTGTCGTCCTTCCAGTTGGGTTGTTACGGCAGTAGCTACTACGAAACTCCGCATCTCGATGCCTTTGCCGGCCAGGGAATTCGCTTCGACCGTGCCTACGCCACGGGGCCGGTCTGCTCTCCGGCCCGGGCCGGTATCTACACGGGGCGTCACCCGGCCCGTCTGCATTTGACCAACTACATTCCCGGCACCGTTCCGGCCAATCCCCGTTTGATCACGCCGGATTGGCAAAAAGGACTGCCGGTTTACGAGCAAACCTTGGGAGATATTTTCAAGGCTCAGGGCCACGAAACCGCTCACATCGGAAAATGGCACCTGGGGAAGGATTATCATTACGATCCGCACCGGCCCATGGATCCCGAATCCCATGGCTTCGACGAGGTTTTTGTCACGCGAAAGCCGAAGCCCCACTTCGATCCCGAGGACGATGCCCACAACGTGCAAAAACTGACGGACCGGACCATTGCGTTTCTCCGGCGTCCCCGCGACAAGCCGTTCCTGTGTGTGTTGGCTCACAATACCATTCACCGCCCGGAGATGGCTCCCTCGATTTACCTGGAATGCTTTCAAAACAAGATTCCTCGGGAGATGGAGTGGATTCATCCAACCCAGGCCGCCATGGTGGCGGAGCTCGACGATACGTTTGGCCGGCTCATGCATGCTCTGGATCAGTCGAATCAGCGAGAGGACACAATTGTGGTTTTTACGGCCGATCACGGGGCCTATGCCGACAGCGCGGTTCGCAAACCCTGGCGAGGAGCCAAATCCGACCTCTACGAGGGCGGGCTCCGTGTGCCCTTCCTGCTGCGGTGGCCCGGGAGTTTGGCTGGGGGCCGCGTTTTTGAGGGTCCCGTTTCGCTGGCCGACCTGCTTCCTACTTTAGCCGACATGACCGGGACGAGCTTGCCGGAAGTGGAATTGGATGGGCGAAACCTGCTTCCCGCTCTTTCCGGTAGAAGTGAAATTTACGAACCGGAAGCTTTCTTCTGGCATTATCCCCACTATCATCACACCGGGCTGGGGCCATGTGGTTCGGTGCTCCGGGGAAGGCACAAATTGATTGAGTGGTTTGAAGGAAGTAGGGGCAACTCAACTGCGGTTTCAGCTTTTGAACTCTTCGACCTGGAGGAGGACCCCTGGGAGGAAAACGACCTGGCCGGGGAATATCCGGAGATGGTGGAGACCCTGTCCGCCACCTTGAGGGGCTGGCGCCGCCGGATCGGGGCTCAGGAAATGGCGCTGAATCCCGAATTTGATGAAGCGGCTGGCGGGCAGGCTTCCGAACCTCCGCCTGGCGACAGAATCCGAGCAACTTGAAATGAATCCTTTAATTTTACAACAACCCAAACGCCTCTTTTTTGGTCCGGGCTGCGTGTCCGGGGCGGCTGATGAACTAAATGCTGCTTCCAGGAAAAGAGTATTCGTAATTTCGAGCGAGGGAGTACCCGCTGAAATGGCGCAAGCCCAAATGGAAACCTGGAAAGCTGAGGGGTTGGAAGTCGGGATGTTCGTCGGAATGGACCGGGAACCGGACCTGACTGATTTCCATCAGGCGCTTCAGGCGGTAAAAGCCTATGAACCCGATGCGATTGTCGGGTTTGGTGGAGGCAGCGCCCTGGATGTAGCCAAGCTTGTCGCCGCTCTCTGGAACGGCTCCCAGATGGTTGAGGAGGTATTCGGAATTGGGCTGGTAAGGGGTCGAGAGACATATCTGGCATGTATTCCGACTACCGCGGGCACCGGAGCAGATGTTTCTCCGAATTCAATTATTCTGGATGAAGGCGAGAAGTTGAAAAAAGGCGTGGTCAGTCCGCACTTGGTTCCGGATGTCTCCTTCGTGGATCCGGAACTGACCCTGAGTCTGCCTCCTTCCATAACGGCTGCGACAGGTTACGACGCCTTGGTGCATTGCATGGAAGCCTATGCCAATTTGCATGCTCACCCGGTGGTAGACGCCATCGCATTGGAAGGCATTCGCCAGATTGGAGGGAGCCTTGAGAGGGCAGTTGAAAACGGTTCGGACCTGGAGGCGAGGACCCAGGTTATGCACGGGGCCATGAACGGAGGCCTCTGTCTGGGTCCCGTCAATACGGCTGCTGTTCATGCCCTGGCCTATCCCTTGGGGGGCGCCTATCACGTAGCTCACGGGGTTTCCAATTCATTGCTGACCCCAGCCGTTTTTCGATTCAATTTGCCGGCCGCTCCCGACCGCTACGCCGGGATCGCCAGGGCGCTCGGAGTTGGGATCGGAGAACCTGATGAGGTAGCTGCGGAACGGGGATTGGACCGGCTCGAGGAACTTTCCCGGAATTGTGGTATTCCGCAACGGATGCGCGATTTCGGGGTTCCCGAAGAAGCCATCCCAACCTTGGCCAGGGAATCCATGAAAGTTACCCGTTTATTGCGGAACAACCCGCGCCGACTTTCGGCTACGGACGCGGAATTCATTTACCGGGAGGCATGGTAAACGGAAACAGCTCCCCACTTCAGGTTAACCCTATGAAACGCATTTTTTTCCTCGCCGCTTTGCTCCTGTTGTCCGGTCCCACGTCCAGGGCTGAGACGGTGGCATTATGGTTGTTTGACGAGCAGGAAGGCCTTTATCCCAGTTGTCCGTTGTCCGATGCCACTTCCCGGGGACTGCATTTAATATTGGGGCGGGGTGGATCCATCGTGCCGGGGAAGTTTGGCGGGGCCCTTGAGGCGGTCGAACCGGAGGATTGGGAACCGGTTTACGAACCCTCCAGTGAGGAAACTTACATCCGCTTCGGGCTGAAGGCTCCGGCGCTCCAACCGGGCCGAACGGTGGAACCTCTGACCTGGTTCAATAACCGCTTTGCCGCCCTGTTTACCAATGGGAATGGCCATTTGCGACGGCTCAAGTTTACAAATGCCACCCAGACATCTCTTAATCTGGGGTCTGATGACTGGACGGTGGAATTCTGGTTGAAGCTCGACGAGCGGGCCGATGAGGAGGGAGTGGTATTTGAAATTGGCAGTGGACCTCGGGGAGAAAATGATCGGGTGACCCGGCTTTCGGTCATTCCGGAGAAGAATCTGCTCCGTTTCCACAATCAGGCTGGTGGTGGAATGGCCCAACTTCGCTCCGGGGGAGCTATAGGAAAGGGTTGGAATCACTATGTTCTCACCCATGAAGAAGGCCGGCTGATCTGGTATCTCAACGGGGAAGCCGTGGCCGAGGCATCGGTCCGGTTGCAAGCGCTCCCCGTTGGGGAAGAGGCCTACTTTACCGTGGCCCGGGACGGGCTTTGGAACCGACCCCTGCCCGGGGCTATCGATGAGTTGCGGTTTTCCGACAGTGTCGATTATACCGGGCCTTTTACTCCTCCCGACAGTTACTCGCACCTGCACAAGGCAGGCAGGAAGCCTTATGTTTTAAAGAAGGGCGGGAAACTCCTCTATCCTGGCAACAGGGCTCCTTCCGGAGTGGTGGAAATGGGGACCCGCAAGCATCTCTTTCTTGATGACGTCCTTTTGGCCGAGAGTGATGGAGTTCGGTTGATCCCGCATCCGGCCCGACTGGAAGAAATTGTTCTGGATAGGGGAATCGGTTGGTCCACTGTGATCGAGGGTGAAGACGGACTCATCCGGCTTTACGGTGAAGGCGCAGGCGGGGTCGCGGTTTGGACCTCTCGGGATGGACTCCATTTCGAAGCTCCGGATTTGGGCCATGGCCGGGGCAACCAAGTCATTCCCGGACCGGCCAAAGCCGGTTCCGTTTTCATCGATCCGAATGGTCTGCCTGAGGAACGATGGAAAGCGCTGGTAGGGCTGCACGACCGGGGTGGCTGGTATATCTGGACATCACCCGACGGGTGGTCGTTTCAACGCAGTGAAACGGCCGCGCTGCCCTTCTGGCCCGGATCGGCTTCGACCCTGTATTACGATGACCAGCGGCAAGTGTATCTGGGGCATCATCGGTCCGACTACGGTTCGACTCCCTCCGGGCGAACCGAGCGATATTTTGTGCGGACGGAAGTGACGGACCTTTTCGGGGCATGGAAATTTGAGCCGACCACGCGGGAAAAGGCGTTGCGAATCCACCGTGACCGGCCTCTGAAAGTGGAGCAATGGGATCCTTGGTGGTTGGACAACGGACCTCTGGCCCCTCCGGGGTTCGGTATCGAGTTTCCCATAGCCATGGGCCGGGATCCGGATCTGGATCCGGTGGCGACCGATCTCTACAATACTCGGGCCATCAAATACCCCTGGGCGGAGGACGCCTACCTGGCCTTTCCCCTCTGGTTTTTCCATTACCATGGAGACGGACCGCCGGCCCGGCAGGTTCTGGCCCATCCCAGCCGAGAAATGGGTACCGGAATGGTGGAACCGCAGTTGGCGGTCAGCCGCGATGGATTGAACTGGATACGGTATCCGCGGCCGGCATACCTGCCCATCGGAGACCATGAAGGATTCCCGGTAAGGCGGCCCTATCTGGCCCATGGCATGGTCAGGCGGGGCAATGAAATCTATCAGTATTCCTATACGCGGGCGTCCTATCACGATGCCTGGACTGATGACGCGCCCAGCCCGGTTACGCATCGCCTGACCCAGCGGTTGGACGGGTTTGTTTCCCTCCGCACCCCTTACACGGGAGGCGGCTTCACCACCATTCCCCTTACCTTCAGGGGAAGCGTTCTGGTTTTGAACATCGACACCGGCGCCACCGGTTATGCCCAGGTGGGTATCCTCGATGAAAGGGGGAATGCCATCCCGGGATACACTTTGGAGGATTGCATCTACATCAATACCAATTCGGTGGCCCAACCGGTGGAGTGGTTGGAAAAGGGAACGGACCTCACCGCCCTGTCGGGAAAAACGGTTCGGCTGGTTTTCCGCATGCGGGGAACGGATCTCTACTCCCTGCAATTTGTGGAAAAGGGAATTGAACATGGATAGACAGGATGGACATGGATATGGAGAAGAGTTCAGTGTTCAGAGTGCAGAGTTCAGAGAGGGGAGAAAGGCGGGCGGACATTCCCTGTCTGCGTGCGGTAACGCACAGGCAGGCTGTCCGCCATTTCAATTCACATCACAAACGGCAAACACGCAGACAGGGAAGGGGAAGGCGCGCCTAAGGGCGCGAATTAGGTAATGCGTTGCAACCCTCACCCGGCGCTTCGCGCCACCCTCTCCCAGAGGGAGAAGGGAGGGATTGAGGAATTAGGAATGTTTCGTTTGGATATTTGCGGGGAGAGGGTTGGCTCTCGGGAAGGCGGGGGAATGCAGGATTGAATCTCGCAAAGCTCGCGAAGGGCACAAAGGCACGGAGGGGGAGAAGGATTCTGGGCTAGAGTGATGATTTTAAGCTGTAGGAGCGGCTTTACACCGCGATTGGTTCGAGGCTGTTTCGTGGGATCGCGGCTCCCATCACTCCATCTCCCCCTTTTGTGTTTTTGTGCTTTTTGCGGCTAAAAAAACTTGGCGATCTTGGCGCCTTTGCGAGAGTCCAATCCCAATTTCTCCATCCTTGTAACATGTTCTGCGCTGTGCCGTGCGGAGCCTCTTGACCTGCGTAGCGTTGCGAAGTACGGTTTAGGCGAAGCATGGTAGCCTTGAGTGTAGGCGGAAGCCATCCAAACCTCCGAAACGATGATAACTTTTTCAGGGTCGACTAAATTATGCGAATGATTACCTCAATATTGGGCCTGGCGCCGCTTTTACTTGGCCCGGCTTACCCGCAGGTTGACAAAGCGGGCGGCACGAGGCCGGAAACGGTTTCCCTGTGGCTCTTTGATGAACCGGAGTGGTTGTATCCGAGCCACACTATCGACTCCAGTGAGGGACTGGATGCTCCCCTGGTCCTGGGGTTGGGGGGAACCTTGAGCGCGGGAAAGTGGGGCCGCGCATTGTCGACCGTTCCCCATCCCCCGGTAGAGATTCCGGAGAGGGGTGAAGCCACTGCGTCTCTCCAGCCATTGCCCGTGCCGCCGGGACGAACCCAGGTTCCGCTTACCTGGCACAACGCCGCTTTTGCCGCCCTGATGACCGGAGGAGAACGCCACCTGCGCAAACAGGTCGGTTTTGTCAATCCTTCCGAAACGGACCTGAATCCGGGGGATTTCGATTGGACGGTGGAGTTCTGGCTAAAGGCGAATTCAACCGGCCGGGGAGAAGGGGTCGTCTTCGAACTCGGAACCGGCCCACGAGGGGAGAACGACACCTATACCCGACTGACCGTGGATACGGTCCGTGGCAGCTTTGGATTCCGAAACGCTTCATCCGGAAACGAGGTGTCCTTGGGAGACGTCGCCGAGGCCTTCCAAGATGGGCAGTGGCATCATTTTGCCCTGACCTTCGAGTCCGACCAAGATACTCTGACCTTATTCTCGGACGGAAAGCAAGTGGACCGTGAGATGGTCGAACTAGAGCGACTCCCGGAGGGCGACGAATCGTACCTGAGTGTGGGGCGCAACGGGCTCTGGAGGGATCCATTGCCGGGAATCCTGGACGAACTTCGTTTTTCCAGGGGATTGGTTTACCGGGATTCCTTCCAGCCGCCGGGAAGCTTTGCCCAGCCCGCTCCCGAAGTCGCATTGCTCCGGGGCACGCCCCTTCGTTTCGGGCCGGATTCTCCTGAACGGGGCAGGGTGGATCTCGGTGGTTCAAAGCATGTTTTCTGGGATGATTCCCTCTTTGAATCCAGCCAGGGAATCACTTTCAATGCCCATCGGCCCAAATACATTACCCGGGTGGTCGAAGGTTTATTGGGACAGGTTCGCAAGCACCTGACCGTTATTGAGGACGAACAGGGAATGATCCGCATCTACCATGGGGTGGCGGATGACTACCTGGGTATTCGCATTTCCCATGATGGTATGAACTTCGTGGCTCCGGACACAGGTTACCATTGGAAGGGGGACAGGAATATCGTCATTCCCGAAGCGGCCCCTCTGGGTCGTCCCATTATCGATCCGAATGGACCTCCCGAGCACCTCTGGAAGTATGTCAGCGGTCTGGAAGGCCGGGGCGTTTACCTCTACACCTCCCCGGACGGATGGAAATGGCAGCGCCATCGCACCGCAGTTCTACCTTTCCGTTCCGGTTCCCAATCCAGTCTGTACTACGACGATCAGCGGCAATTGTATGTCGGTTATCACCGCACCGGACATCCCATGACCCCGGGTGGGGGAACGAGCCGGCAGTTTGTCATTTCCGAAACGGCAGACATCTATTCGCCCTGGCCGGTCCGGCCTCTGACCCAGCAGGAAGCCCTCGAGATCGCGCGAACGCGGCCCCTCCGGCTGCCTATCCCCTGGTGGATGGATAACGGACCGCTGACTCCGGGGGACTTCAGTGTGGAAATGCCAACGGTCTTTGCCCCCGACCTTTCAGTCGATCCCGAGGGGAGCGGGATCTATGTTCCCAAGGGCATGAAGTACCCTTGGGCCGAGGATGCCTACATCGCTTTTCCGGCCATGTATTACGACTACGAAGAGCCTCACCAACCGTTGAACCGGCGCATTCTTTATCACCCATCCTATGAGAAAGGATCGGGAACCATGGAATCGCACGTGGCGATAAGCCGGGATGGAGTAAACTGGAAGCGGTTCATGCGGCCGGCCTATATCCCGATGGACCGTTATCAGGGCCGCGACATCCACCAGATTTACATGTCGGAGGGAATGATTCGGCGCGGCGACGAGATTTGGCAGTACTTTTACGGACAGGAGGAGTATCATTCCCCGGCCGTCCGCAACAAAGCCGGAAATGGCATTTATCGGGCGGTGCAGCGCCTGGATGGTTTTGTCTCGGCCGACACTCCTTACCATCGGGAAGTTACCGTGGTGACCCGTCCCCTCACCTTTGATGGAAACCGGCTCGAATTGAATATCGATACCGGGGCGCTTGGATATTGCCTGGTCGGTATCCTGGATGAAGAAGGAAAGGCCATTTCCGGATATGAGGCCGAGAACTGTATCTGGATCAATGGCAATTATATCCGGCATGAGGTGGAATGGTTGAACCGGGAGGCCGATCTCAGTGGGCTGACCGGGTTGAGGGCCAATCAAATGCGGCATTCCACCCTCAGTCTGGAGGGGAAAACCAGGTCCGACTTGGGACACCTTTCCGGGAAAACCATTCGCCTGCAGTTCAGAATGCGCGGGGCCAGCCTCTACGCCATGCAGTTTGTGGAGAAGTGAATGGACCACGGATTTCACGGATAGGCACAGATATGGAGAAGAGTTCAGTGTTCAGAGTGCAGAGTTCAGAGAGGGGAGAAAGGAGGGCGGACATTCCTGTCCGCCATTTCAATTCACATCACAAACGGCAAACACGTAGACAGGGAAGGGGAAGCGCCCATGGGCGCGAAATAGAAGGGGGAGAAGGATTCTGGGCTATAGTGATGATTTTAAGCTGTAGGAGCGGCTTTACGCCGCGATTGGTTCGGGGCTGTTTCATGGGATCGTGGCTCCCATCACTCCCTCTCTCCATCTCCCCCTTTTGTGTTTTTGTGCTTTTTGCGGCTGAAAAAACTTGGCGATCTTGGCGCCTTTGCGAGAGTCTATTCCCAATTACTTCATCCTTGTAACATGTCCTGCGCTGTGCCGTGCGGAGCCTCTTGACCTGCGTAGCGTTGCGAAGCACGGTTTAGGCGAAGCATGGTAGCCTTGAGTGTAGGCGGAAGCCATCCAACCCTCCGAAACGATGATAACTTTTTCAGGGTCGACTAAATAATGCGAATAATTACCCCAATTTTGGGCTTGGCGCCGCTCGTCTTAGGCCCGGCATATCCGCAGGCGGACAATGCGAGCGACACGAGGCCGCAGACGGTAGAGGAAATAAAAGCCATTGCGGAGAACTATGGGCAATTCGCTCCCGAGGATGCCTGGGTGGAAGATCCTGATTTCGCCTATTACGGCAGCGAGAACGAATGGACCCGGCGGCAGTTTTCCGCAGTGAGGGCGGAAATGCTCTACAAGCGCCGGGGGCAACGGCAGCTATTGGAGATCCTGGAGGGGAATATCGATGAAGCCATCTCTTTGGCCCAATTTCGTTTGGATGAGGATGCCGAGGACGCGGAATCCTGGTACATCCTGGCCGTGGCTCATTCGGTAAGGGGGGAAGTGGGAAAAGCCATGGATTGCATGGGCCGGGCCTTGCAAAACGGCATGGAGTTTTCCCGCTTTCAGGCCGGTCCCAGGGATCTTTTGAAGAACCTTACGAATTCCCCCGCATTTCGGGCTGTGGCCCAGGAAAAGCGGGTCGGTCTGATTCACGGGCCGATGTTGGGATCGGTAACCAGTAAAGGGGCTCGTTTCTGGTTCAGGACCGTGGGAGAGGATACGGTGGAGGTTCGGTGTTACGACCAAAGCGGGCGCTTGGCCGGCATGGCCTCGGGTCGAGCCAAGGCCGCGGCGGACTACACCGTGGTGGTGATGGTGGAAGGCCTGCATTCCGGCACGGAGTATCGCTATGAGGCTCTGGTGAACGGGACCCCTGTCCAAAGGGATACCGGGCTCACCTTCCGCACCTATCCGGAGAAGGGTAGTTCGGGTTCTTTCAAAGTCGGAATAGGGGGATGCGCCGGCTACACCCCCAAGTATGAATACATGTGGTCCACCCTGGCGGCGCGCCAATTGGACGCCCTGTTGTTGCTCGGGGACAACGTCTACATCGACCTGCCCGTAATACCGGGGGCCTTTCACGACTACACTTACTATCGCCGGCAATCACAACCGGATTTCCGAAATCTCGGGCAATCCACCGCCCTCTACGCCATCTGGGATGATCACGATGCGGCTACGGATGATGTCTGGATGGGGCCGTATAAGGACAGGCCGGTCTGGAAGCAGCCCATGGTCGCAGTATTCCAGCGCAACTGGGCAAATCCGGGGGAAGGCGGACCGGGTTGGCCGGGTTGCTGGTTCCAATTCTCTTTGGGGGACGTGGATATCTTCATGCTGGATGGCCGAACTTACCGGACCAATCCGCACAAGGAGGAAAAGACCATGCTGGGCCCGGTTCAGAAAGAGTGGTTGTTGTCGGGTCTGAAAGCCTCCAAGGCTACCTTCAAGGTTATCGCTTCACCGGTGGCCTGGGCTTCGGAAGCCAAACCCGGAAGCAAAGATACCTGGAATGGATTCATCCAAGAGCGGGAAGAAATCTTCCGCTACCTCGGCCAAAACCGGATCGAGGGCGTGCTGCTGCTTTCCGGGGACCGGCATCGCACCGACTTTTGGATAAACTCTCGGGAGGGGGAATATCCCCTCTATGAAATGAGCAGTTCCCGGTTGACCAACATCCATACGGCCGACCTGATGCCGGGTGCCATCTTCGGCTACAACGAGAAGCCCTCCTTCGGAGTCCTGAATTTCCATACCGGGCTGGAGGACCCGGAAGTGCGTTTCGAGATCGTCAGCATCGACGACGAACTGATTTATGCGCATACGGTGAGCTTGAGCCAATTGTCATATCCCCGTCGGTGAATGCCTTGCTTTGCTCTCGCCAGCCGCACTATGAACCACGGATTTGAATCAATTGGGAATATTTGAGAGAGAATAACCACAGAGACCACAGAGACCACAGAGTTAGGAATGTGAAGAGTATGAACCACCGATTACACGGATGAACACGGATAAATAGCCACAAAAAGCACGAAGAACTCAAAAAGAGGGGCACTCACGGATTTAAAAAGGAAACTCTGGGCCCTCTGAGTCCTCTGTGGTTCATTTCTCTCAGCCTTCGGCCTTTGCCCTCCTTATCTTGTCCATCCTGTCTATCCATGTCCAATTTCTAATTCCCAATCCGTGCTCATCCGTGTAATCCGAGGTCAATTCTGTTTTTCTTCATCCAACTCTGAGACTTTGTGGTTTATCTGGATTAACTTGTAATTAAATTTGCATGACGAGAATTGAATCCATACGGGCTCGAACCATTCCTCTGAAAGCCGATTACCGTAATGCCACGGTCAGCTTTGCCGGGATGACGGCATCGGTTGTGGCCATCCTGGCCAGAGGGGATGATGGATCCATTGAGACCGGCTATGGATTCGGATCCATTGGCCGTTACGCCCAGACTGAAATGATCCGGGAGCGCTTTGCCCCGCGCATATTGGGGGCGGACCCTTCCGCATACAACCGGGATGGATTCCCGGATCCCCTTCTTTTGAATCGGCTCATGCGCCGCGACGAAAAGCAAGGGGGCCATGGCGAGCGATCGGTCGCCATCGGAGCGATCGACATGGCAGCCTGGGACCTCTACGCGAAACTCGAGCAGAAGCCGCTTTTTCGCTGCTTGGCCGATCGTTTTAACGGGGCCAAATTCGATTCGTCGGTCGCGGTGTATGCGGCGGGGGGATACTATTACGATGAGGGCGGACGGGCCCGATTGCAACGGGAGTTGGAAGGCTATCTGGAAGGGGGATTTCGGTCGATCAAGATAAAAGTCGGCGGCGCATCCCTGGAAATAGATTTGCAGCGGATGGAAACCGCTATTGCCACGGCGGGTTCTCCGGGTTTTGTAGCCGTAGACGCGAACGGGCGCTTCAGCGGGGAGGAGGCTCTGGAATGGGGCAGGGCCCTGGAGGATTTGAACCTGCGTTGGTATGAGGAGCCGGTCGATCCTTTGGATTTCGAGGCTTACAAGCAGTTGGGTTCAGCTTACGGTCCTCCCCTGGCAACCGGGGAAAATCTCTTCTCCCTGCAGGAGGTAAAAAACCTGATGTGTTACGGGGGGTTGCGTCCGGATCGGGATATACTGCAGATGGACCCGGGGTTGGCTTATGGGGTCTCGGAATACCTGGACATCCTCGATGCCCTGGAAACTGTCGGCTGGTCGCGGAGAAGGTGTTTTCCGCACGGAGGGAATTTGTTCAACCTCCACATCGCCCAAGGTCTGCAGATCGGAGGAACGGAAGTCTATCCCGGAGTTTTTGCCCCCCTCGGGGGATTTGGGGAGTCGGTTGAAATAGAGGATGGCCGGGCCTCTGCTCCCGAGGTGCCGGGTATCGGATGGGAGACGAAGCCCGATTTGATGGATTGTTTCAAACCACTCCAAACGGCGCCAGCACTCGACCACGATTTGGGAAGGTTAACCAGAAAAGGCACAAGAGACACAAAGAAGCGCCCAAGGGCGCGAATTAGGAATTAGGAATTAGGAATGGGGAGAGATGGAATGTTGGAATGTTGGAGAAAGGGAGTGGTGGAGAAATGGGGAAATGGAAAGAGGCAGAGATGGAGAAAGGATTCTGGGCTATAGTGATGATTTTAAGCTGTAGGAGCGGCATTACGCCGCGATTTTTTTCGGGCCTGTTTCGTGGAATCGCGGCGTAATGCCGCTCCTACGATGGTTCGAAATGGAGATTCAAATCCCGGTTTCCGGGACACCACACCAGGATCCATTCGGGTGAGACATAATATTGCTGGTCTGGATACTGACGTAATGGTTAAACTTGTCATTCAAAAGCCGTTTAAACTATGAAGCGTCGCCAATTTTTGGGTTTAGGTCTTATCGGAATGGCCGGTTTGGCAAGGCAAAGCCTTCTGGCCCGCTCGAAGGAGTCAGAAGAACATTATGCCAAAGCGGAGGACTTGAACCTCGAAATTACTGATCTGAGGACCTTTGTGGTCGATTCCGGAAACGACGAAAATTTCGTCTACGTCAAGATTTACACCAACCGAGGAATTACAGGCCTGGGTGAGGGAACCATGACGGGAAAGGGTCTTACAGTGGAAGCGGCTATTCAGGAACACAAACGCTATCTTCTAGGTAAAGATCCTACCGATATCGAACGCTTGTGGCAGGGTATGTTCCGAGGTCCCCGTTACCGGGGCGGCCCTATCCTCACGTCCGCCATCAGTGCGGTGGAGATCGCCTTGTGGGATATTCTGGGAAAGGCGCTCGGACAACCTATCTGGAAACTTCTGGGAGGAAAGGCGCGCGATAAAGTTCGGGTGTATCCGCACGTGCGCAGCGGGAACGTTCTCATGCATCACCACCAGCCTCCCGGAACGCCGAAACCCGAACCCCTCTCATATCCGGAAATGTACCTGAAACGGAAAGAACAGGGATGGACCGCCTGCAAGGCCGGTTTCCTGGAGGCCGAGAATAATCTGGTCGAGCCGGCCAAGATGATTCGGACGGCCATCGACCGGCTCAGGCGGGTGCGGGAAGCGGTGGGACCGGACTTCGACATTTTGATCGATGCCCATGGGAAGCCGACCACCCCAATGGCTATTCAATTTTGTCGGCAGGCGGAGGAGTATGATCCCTTCTGGGTAGAAGAAGCGACCCAGCAGGAAGACATCGGTGAGTTGGCTCTCCTGCGGTCACAAACGGCCGTGCCTTTGGCCACAGGGGAACGATTGTTGACCAAATACGCATTTACTGAAATCTGTGCGAGGCACTTGGTGAATTATGTAAACCCTGACGTGGTCCATTGCGGAGGGATTGGGGAGATGCGCAAAATTGCCGCCCTGGCGGAGGCATTTCGCATCGAAATATCGCCTCACAATCCGCAGAGCGAAGTAAGCACCATGGCCAGCCTGCACGTGTGCATGAGCACGCCCAACGCCACCTTACTGGAAATCGGCTCAGGCCAATCTCCCTATTTCCAGGACCTTTTTTATGGGGGAGGGGTAGTATTTGAAAATGGATTCGCGCTTCCACCGGACCGGCCTGGCCTTGGATTGGATCTGGACGAAACGGTAGCGGCCAAAATGCCCTATAAACCCAAGGACTGGAGTGCCCATCGCTGGCCGGACGGGTCAATTGGCGATCGTTAAGGGGACCTCCTCGATGTCGAAGGGCTCATCCAGGTCGGGAAACCGAGTCTTTTTTGGGGTGGTTTTGTTGCTGGTGGGTCTGATTCGCCCAGGGGCGCGCGAATTAGGAATGGGGAGGGATTAACCACAAAAAGCACAAAAGACTCAAAAGGGAAGGAGAGAGAATGAACCACGGATTTCACGGATAAGCACGGATGAGGGAAAAGGCAGGAAGCATAACGGAGGGCGGACATTCTTGTCCGCCATTTCAATTCATATCACAAACGGCAAACACGCAGATGGGGAAAGGCAGGAAGAATAAACCACAGAGGCCACAGAGAGCACAGAGGAGGAGAGGGAGATTAACCACAAAAGGCACAAAAAACCCAAAGGGGGAAGCGCGCTGGGGCGCGCGAATTAGGAATTATGAGGGAGAAAGGCACATCCGCCTTCGCCGAAGGCCTACGGCGTGAGGCTGGACTGCGGGAGCACCATAATCGATGATGAACACATCAACGCATGATTTCGGGATTGTCTGAATAAGCCATGGGTTTGGGATCGAGCAATTTCACCAGGGCATCCTTGGCGGCGAATGCGCAGAAGAAGTTCCCCCGTGGGTTGTAATGACCCCCAAAGAATTGTTTCAGATAATCGTTAAAATCGATTTTGTAGTTCTCCGCATGATCCCTTATGTGTTCCTCCGCCAAATCGATAACCGGATGTTTTCTTTTTTTTAGAAAGTCTACAAAGGCATTATCCCATCGTGGATCTTCTTCCCTTATCTGGGCAATTTTCCCGGCAGAGTAGGAGAGAATAAATAACAGCATCTTGCCTGTTCGTTCGACATGGTCCTCGATTTTTTCAACCAATCGCATGGTGGAGTAGAAGGCCGCCTCGTCGTGCAGTGCATCAGCCGCTTTTTCGAGGGTGGGGTATTGGTCTGCGCGCGTTCTGATTCCGTGGGTCGTGGCAAGATCCAACAGGTCCTTGTATTGCGCTTTCGGATTCGTTGTGTCGGCGTTCAAATGAGCAAGCTCAATGCTCAAGGCAAAGTCGTCCTTGAAGCGCTTGTAGACCCAGTCAAAATCACAGAGGTTCATCAAACTTTCTTCAGTTGGGCATGGATTGGGCATTTCTTTAAAGAGCCCCTTGACCGGATTGACCACGAGATGGGGAAGGGTGGGTTCTATGAAGCGTTGGTGTTTGTTTACCCGGATATTTCTCCAGGCATCAAGGTTACGGCAATGATCGTCGTGATAGATGTTGAAAATGATTACATCGGACGGCGTTCTTTCCTCCTCCTTCAACATGCGGAGGTAAGCCTGGTAAACGGACCATCCGCCGATACCGAAATTGCGAACCGGTTCGTGAAGGTGAGCGGCAAGAGCTTCCTGCCAGGTTTCTCCGTCGCTCACCTGGTGACATTGGGTAAAGCTGTCACCATAGGTGTTAATCCGGCAAGGCTTGTCAGCGTAGTTTACTCGTATCCTGGGTCCGTCGTCTTTTTCATACCGGTATTGGGAAACCGAATTATCCACCCCGTCCCTGAAATAGGCATCGGGCAGCAACCATCCAAAATCGGAACTGTATCTGGCAAAGGGAAAGGCTTCTCCCGCCAGCCAAGCTCTAATTTCCTCGGGAGTATAAATGATCGTACGAAGGAAGTTTTCGGCAGTAATATTCGCGTTGTTCTTGGCTTGGCCTCGAAGCTGTGCAGCGAGTATCAGACCCATACCTGATGTAAGGGATTTCTTTACGAAGGTTCGACGTTTATAAATTTGTGGCATTTCCCGGGCCAAGTTTTGCCGAAAAAACGCTCCGACGCAAGGGTCGGAGCGTTTAAAGCAAAAGGTAAAGGACTTACACTAAACTATTTCACCAATTGTATCGGATGCCGGCACGGACATAGGAGCCGTAGAATTCCCCTCGGCGCAGGCGTTGCGTGCCCCGGCCGTATGTGCGGATCTTTTCGGCCTCGAATATGTTCTGCCAGTTCACATAGATGGTGTAATTATCACTGATGGCGTAACTGGCCTGAACGTCCGTATAATCGCGGGTGTCATCCCATCGGTCCGAGTCCGCGCCGCCGGACAGTTCGCGCAGGCTTTCATCCTGATAGTTGTAGGCGATACGTGCGGCCAATTTGTGCTTTTGATAATAGAAGGCGACGTTGTAGATGTTCTCCGGTTGGCGGAAGAAGGGCAGGTCGTCCGCCGTGCGGTCAAAGATAGTGACATCGGAACTGATGAAGGTGGCATTGACGTCCAGTCCGAAACCATCGAGAAAACCTCCCTCCAGGAAGCTGCTGAACGGAATCTGTGCGGCGAGTTCGAAACCGGTAATGGATCCCTTATCCGCATTTCTGAACTGGACACTGGACAATGATTCAAAGGCGACTCCATGCCGCGTCACCTTTCTCAGATCTTCCGAGAACTCGTAGATCGGATTATCGATTTCCTTTTGGAAAATGCCTGCGGAGAGCAGGCCGCCCGATTCGAGGTAATGCTCAATCCCGAGTTCGAAGTTGATCGACTCGTAGGGTGACAACTCCGGATTACCGAGCTCAACTTCTCCGATAAATGGGAAGTTGGGATCCAATTGGTCATCCGGGTCCAGCTCTTCGTACTCGAAAACGTTGTTGGGCGCGGCTTTTTCATAGGGAGGACGTCCAACGGTTCCGGTGATGGCGGTTCTCAGGATGGTGTTGGCGCCCATTTGATAACGGAATTGCAAATTGGGAAGAAAATTACTGTAAGCGAATTCTCCATCCGTTTCGACGAGATTAAAGACATCCCCATCGGCGGTTTCCCCTTCTTGGAATTCGAAGGATTTCAGACTTGCGTCGGTATCCTCCCAGCGGACTCCGGCCAGGACAGTCAAATTGTCCGAGGCCTGGATAGTGGCCATTAAGTAAAGGGCCAGGATATCTTCCGTGATGTCGTAGTCGTCCTCCACCGAGTTGGAGGCGGATTCAACCGGGTCCACCTCAAAGGCGCTACGGTTGGCATTGAGGTAGTCCAGAGCTGTCAACACATCCAGAGTGGAAGGGTATTCCCAGCGGCCGCCATACATGGGGAATCCCGAGTTGGGTTCCGGAGGGGCGATCTGAAGCATACTGAAATCTCCCACCGGGCGTGTGGAGTTGTCGTCCACGAAGCGATCCCGAGAGGTTATTTTCGCCCCGGACTTGAAAGTAGTCCGTCCGCCCAGGAAGTCGTCGTTATCCCACTCGAAATCCAGGCGGGGCGCATAGGTTTCTTCCTTTGAATAGGAATCGTCCTCACGGAAGCGACGCAGGTTGAATTCGTCCTGCTCCTCGGTGAGGAAACCTTTGTCATCGAAGTTGGGATACAGTCCACTAAATTCATAAAAGAAGCGTTGCTGGATAAAGTTCTCATTCCCGGTGCGGAATTGAACGGTTTTAATGAAAGGCACCTCTTCCTCCGCCACCGAATAGGTGACGTCCCCGGAAACGCGCATATTATCGAATTGACGTTGCCCGCCCACCGAGATGTTGAACAGGCCTTGGTCAATTTCCCGGCGGAAGTCCCGTTGCTCCATGCGCATCCGGTTAAAGTCCGCCGCAGTGGGGGAGAGGAACTCCGGATCACGGCGTGTATCCATGATCATTTCCTGTTGACGCTCACTTTCGTCGAACTGGTTGAAGATACCGCGAATAAAAAATTCGGAATCAGGATCCGGGAGGAATTCGATGTTATAATTGAATCCCATCCTGGTCCGTTCCCCTTCGGCGGGCTGGAGTTCAAAGGTTTCAACAAAGTAACGGCCGTCCTCATTCCCATAATTGGCCTGAATCTCATGGGAGGTAAAAGGCCGTTCCGAATAGTGGGCGGAAAGCGCTATTCCCACCGTGCCATCGTTGAAGGTATCCCCCCAGGTGATATCCCCGTCGAAGAGGGTTCCGCTGCGATCGCTGTTTTCGCCCAATTCAACTTTACCGAATACGAATCGGTCCGGTTGATCGAAAGCGCTGGTACTCTTGATGTTAATGGTTCCACCAAGGGCATTGCCGTCCATGTCGGGGGTTACGGCCTTGATGACTTCAATCTGGTAGATCTGGCCGGACCCCACCACGTCCAGGGGCATGGCCCGACCCTCCCGTCCACCTGCGGCGGGGGCTGCCAAGATAGCCCCGTCCAGGGTTACGTTGTTGAAGTTCGGCTCCAGACCCCGGATGCTGACAAAGCGGCCTTCACCGGCGTCCACGTCCAGGCTGACCCCGGGAATGCGGGCGAGAGCTTCCGCCACATTCCGGTCGGGCAGGGCTCCCACCGAGTCGGCCGAAATGATATCGAGGATATTGTTGGCGGTCCGTTTCTGTTGGAGGGCCAGGGCCCGGGCTTCACGGTAACCTTCGACGCGGAAGGCGGGGAGTTCCACAAATTCCAACCCGATTTCCGCGGAAAGAGTGGCGGACCCGGTTTCCGGAACGCTGACCGATTCGCTGATGGGGTCGTAACCGATGTAACGAATTTGTACGGTATAGGTCCCGGCGGGAAGATCGGGAATGCGATAACTGCCATCGCGGTCGGTGACAGCCATGCGTCCTTCACCGAGGACGACCACTTCAACTCCGGGCAAATATCGCCCCGTATTGGCGTCGATAATGAAGCCTTCGATGTCACCGGCCTTCAACCCGGGTGCGGCCAGGGTCAGGGACAGGGCCAGCAGGCCGATACCTTTGCGGCAAAAGAGGGCGAAGAACCCCGAGGAATAGTCTCTGAGAAGCTGATTCGTGTTCATGCGGATAGTATTGTGGAGTTTATGTTGCGTTGGATGACTCAAAGAGGGGGAAATAGCGGTTAGCCTGATAAAAATTCCGGAGGCATACGACCATGACCGCTGAAAAACGAGGATAGTCAGCCTCAGGGAATTCTATAGTTTACAGTCGATAAATTTTGCGGAATGCGCATCTAAGGTTAACCCTTGACCCTTGTCAAATGTAAACACCGTCCATTTTCCTATCATGATGCGCGCCTCGCTGATGTTTGCCCTTCTAATCAGTGTTTTCTGCCCGGTTGCCCAGGCGGAAAGGAAACACAGGGAGATGAAGCGCTTTCCAGCGCCGGAAGCGAAACAGGGTGTCGCCGTTGATGACCGGTTTGCCTACGTGGTTTCCGATTTTGCCATTGGGAAGTACCGGAAGTCGGACGGAGTGCGGATCGCTTCCTGGGAATGTCCGGAGGGGGATCCGCTCATTCACATGAACGACGGATACTTTCATGAGGGAAAGTTGTATGCGGCCCATTCCAACTATCCGGGGGTGCCATCCACCAGTTCGGTGGAGGTGTTCGATGCGGAGACCCTGCAGCACATTGACTCCCACAGCTTGGGGCACGGATTCGGCTCCTTAACCTGGCTCGACCGCAGGGCCGGGTTCTGGTTTGCCGGCTTTGTTTATTACGGAAACCGGGCGGCCGAGCCGGCCAAGGATCCCAGTTGGTCGCAGATCGTAAAATTCGATAATCACTGGCGACGTGTTGCAGCGTGGGTGTTTCCTGAGGAACTGATCGAGAAATTCGACGATTACGGTTGCTCGGGTGGGGGGTTCGGCCCAGATGGCCGCATCTATGGAACCGGCCACGACCGCACCGAACTCTACGTGTTGGAAATACCCGAGGCGGGATCCATTTTGAAATGGGTGGACACCATCGCGATACCCGCTGAAGGGCAGGCCTTTGCCTGGGATCCGACAGAACCCTGGGTGTTCTGGAGTATTCTGAAGAAAAACCGGGAAGTGATCGTGGGGCGCGTGGATCCGCCTGAAGAGTAAAGGGTCGACCCCGAAGAAAGTTTTGAACATGGATAAACAGGATGGACACGGATGGGGGAAGCGCGCAAGGGCGCGCGAATTAGGTAATGCGTTGCAACCCTCACCCGGCGCTTCGCGCCACCCTCTCCCAGAGGGAGAAGGGAGGGATTGAGGAATTAGGAATGTTTACGTTTGGGGGTTGGCGGGTGGAGGGGTTGGCTCTCGGTAAGGCGGGGGAAGGCAGGATAGACTCTCGCAAAGAACGCAAAGCAACGCAAAGAGGGGGAAGAATTAGGAATGAAAATGCAGGGAGAATAAACCACGGATGGGCACGGATCTGAAATATGGCCACAAATAGTACATCCGCCTCCGCCGAAGGTCTACGGCGTGACTGGGAAGGGGAGAAGCGCCCAAGGGCGCAAATTAGGAATTAGGAATTGGGAATTAGGAGTTGGGAATTAGGAGAGAGGGGGAGAAGGGGGGTGATGGAGAGATGGAATGTTGGAATGTTGGAGAGAGGGAGTGATGGAGAAGGCACATCCGCCTCCGCCGAAGGTCTACGGTGTGACAGGGAAGGGAGAAAAGGGGAGAAGGCTGAAGGGGAATTGGATCCACGAAGGACACGAAGGGGTCCGAAGTAAATCATCGTGATCATGATCATGATCTTGATCGAAAATTCGACGACTTGGAGAAGGGAATTGAACATGGATAAACAGGATGGACACGGATGGGGAAAGAGTGGTTTGGCGAGATGAATTGGTGAATGAACCACGGACCCAGCTACGCTTTGGGGCTACTTTTGGGGAAGGAAACCGCAGATCGCGCAGATCAACGCTGATGAGGAGAAAAGGACAATAAGCTGTAGGAGCGGCTTTACGCCGCGATCCCACGAAACAGCCGCGAAGCAATCGCGGCGTAAAGCCGCTCCTACAAATTTTGTGAGAGATGCGGGTTAAACGCTGGTTCTTCTGTGGAGTGAACCAACAGATGACCTATGACTTGTTTTTTTAATCCGTTTTTTGGCTGATGTCAGTCGTAGAAAGTCGGTTGGCGATGCGCCGGACATACTCGTAAGGATGATTTTGTGCTTCCCTGATACGCTGGCGCTCCGGAGCGGAATGGTCGCCTATCCATTCCAGTGCGCGTATGGCGAATAGTCCGTTGATGAGGTTATAATCACCGATTTCGTCCGCAATGATTTGGACCGTGTTTTGGGAGCTGCCAAGCTGATACAGAGAACGTGCCGTGGCGATGCGTACGGCGGGGACCCGATCGTTTAACCTCTCCTCCAGAAGGCGCATGCTATTAGCGCTTCCGTTTATTCCCAGCCAAGTGGCGGCCCAATAGCGGTGGGAAGGATCCGATGACTTCAGCGCATTGTGCAAGAGGTCTGTTCTGCCTTGTTCACCGGCCTCGATAAGGTTGATGAGATTGCCGATGAGATTCCTGTGCCGCTGTTGTTTCAAGATAAAATACTTGTTGTCGTATGTGCGGCCCATGTCTTCCAGGATCGGCTCCGGGATAAGTCCCGTATCGCCGGTGTCCTTCATCCACGAGTACAACCGGTTGCGCAAATCATCGAGCGTATTCCGGAACTCCGGGCGGTTGGCCAGGTTTACAGTTTCGAATGGATCCGACTGCAGGTCATACAGTTCCTCTACGGGGCGGGTGGGTGCGAGGATTCGGCTTTGCAGTTCGGTCAGTTTACCCGAAACATGCAGCGCTCTTATGGTCAGCAGGAAATCCTCGTCGTCCTTGCTTTCGTTCGGTTGAGTATGCGAACGATAGGACATGAAATTGCGGATGTACTTGAAGCGATTCGTGCGGATGCAACGGATAATGTCAACGGTCTCATCGCAGCGGTCCCGAGCGGATACAATCATGCTGCGCGGCGTGTAGTTTGCCTGAAATACATTCCTCCCATGCATGTTGTCCGTCGCTGAAATTTCCGCCAGTGCCAGGGAGGTTGCGGCAACGTCGATTTGCAGGATCAGATCGTCCCGTACCGTTCCCTTCAAGCGTCCGTCGCCAAAACGCACCAGAAGGGGAATTCTCATGCCCTCGTCATAGAGAAACTGCTTGGCCCTTGCCTGGGCCAGTCCGTGATCAGTCCAGAAAAAGACGATGGTATTTTCCGCGACTCCGGCTTTTTCCAGATCGTCGAGGATCCGGCCAACTTCCCGGTCCTGTTTGGTCCAACTGTCGAGGTAAGCGGCCCAGCGTTTGCGTAGTACGGGATGGTTCGGATAGTAGGGCGGCAGTTGTACACGACCGGGATCGGTTCTGCGTTGAACCCGTTGCCAATCCTTGCCGCCGCTCAGCATGATTTGGGCGAAGAACGGTCGGTCGGGAGGGCAGAGTCGCCAGTCGGCCCCGTCATAAACGGCAGGATCGAAAATAAAATTGTAGTCAGTCTTGCCCAGCTTACGGCAATCCGGTCCCTGGCCCAGGGTGGTGAAATAACCCGCCTCCTTGAAGAGTTCCGGAACCAGTTTAACGGTCTCCGGTAACTCGTAGCTATCGTAGTAGGCGGTGTTGCCGCCGCCTTTGCGTGCGGTTTGCTGGCTGCGGTGGTTTTGGGCTCCCAGGGTCGTTTGATAGATTCCGGTGATCATGGCCGAGCGGCAGGGTGAGCAGACCGGAGCGGTAACGAAGGCCTGGGAAAAGCGGATACCGTTGTTGGCCATCTGATCCAGCCGCGGCGTTTTGATGAGGGTTTCGCCATAGCATCCGATGTGGGGAGAGGCATCTTCACCGATGATCCATAGGATGTTGGGTCTATTGGTAGCGGCAGCCCCGGCAATGGGGCACAGCAAGATTGCCAATGTCAATTTAGCATGATGGAGTTGGGATAAAATAAGGCCTTTCATCCGGTAAGGAACTTAGCTTGGGAGTCCTGCTTATTCAAACTCTAACTTTGATTTCAGCTGGGTTGTCGCTTGCCAAGTCCGGATCCGGCGACAAATTATAATCCCGCATTTCTCACAAATTTTCTACTGCGCTCCGGAATATCCTGCTTCGCCTGAAGGCTACGGCAGGACATGCCGGCACTGGTGCGGACTTCGTTGGATTCGCCTGCCCGTGCGCCGCACAGATGCAGGCGACTTTGCAGGGTGTCGATCAGGCTTCGCCCAAGGGCTACGGCCAGACAGGCACAGCTTCATCCGCGCATCTGCCCGAAGTCCACACCAGCACTCGATCTCCGTTCGCTCGCGACGAATTTTGTGAGACATGCGGGATAATGGAGAACTATACAAGGATGCAGGCAAGTTGCGGAGGAATGCTTTGGGAACGAACAGGGTCCATCCTCACCGGTCCCAGCCTTTTCCTTTTCATTTTTTCCGCCTGTGGGGACCCTGGTTCGACGACCGAATCGAATATACCCTCTATTGAAAGGGAAGGGTCGGAATCTCAGGAAGCCGAATGGATCATGCACTACATTCACCGAGGACCCCTTATGGGAAAAGGCGCTGATGGTATTGATGTAGAAGATGTTAACAATGACGGATATCCGGATGTAGTGGCGGCATGGCAGCATGCCTCGAAAGCCATTGTGTATTTGAATCCCGGTAGCTCTGATCCAAAAAAAGGGGAGTGGAGAAAACGCGTGCAATTGGAGTCGGGGGATATCGAAGATTCCAAATTCGGGGATCTGAACGGCGATGGGTCGATGGACGTGGTCACCGCCAGTGAAAAAACCCGCCAACTTTTTATTCATTGGGCTCCCGGTCCCTCATTCGACTACATGGACGAGACCGGATGGACCCGTATGCGTCTCGACCGGGCGGCCCGACTCTGGGTTCAGACGGAAGTGGCACAGTTGGATGGAGAGGCCGGGCCGGATGTAATTGCGGGCGCCATGAAGAAGGACGGCTCAAGCCCCACCCTCTACTGGTATCGGGCCAAAACGGATCTTGGGGCATTGGAATGGGAGGAGTACGTGATCTCAAAGGAAACTCCCAGTATCATGAGTATCGAACCGGTCGATATGGATGGTGATGGGGATCTTGATATCGTAACCGGAGCCCGGCATGTGATGGCCTGGTTGGAAAACCCCAGTCCAAATTTTTCGCCGGACGTAACCTGGAGGATGCACACCGTGGATGAATTTGGAAATTCCGCTTCATTCCTGGCCTTGACGGACTTAGACTACAGCGGTCATGTCGACATCGTTGCCACCGATTATCGGGATACACAAAGCAGTCGTGTAGCAAGTTTGTATCGTAATCATGCCTCCGGGAAAGGATTTACCTCCTATCCGGTGGATGTGGACGGTGAACGCCCTTTCTCCGGTTACAAAAATGGGACCAAGGGAGTCGCATGCGGCGATGTGAACGGGGACGGAAAGGTGGATCTCGTTTTCACGACCCACGTGGGCGTTGGCTCCCGTGTCTTCTGGCTCGATTATGACGTTTCACCAACGGCTGGCAGGTGGAAACTGCACGACATCCGCGCATCCCTGGGCCATTCTGAGGAGAAATACGATAATTTGCAGCTTTGCGATATGGACCTGGATGGCGATCCGGACGTGGTTACATCGGAGGAAAATCTCAAACTCGGAGTGGTCTGGTTTGAGAATCCTTTTGCGAAAACCGAGAAAGAATAACCACAGAGCGCGCCAAGGCGCGCAAATTAGGAATTAGGAATTAGTCGACCCTGAAAAAGGCATTATTGTCCAAGGTGGACAACCAAAACATAAGGGATTCCTTTTTCTGGGGAGATCGTGGCCCAGTTCAATTGCCGAAAAACACCAGAGAGCTTCATAAGTTTGACCAGGTTTTGGGCTGAATTGCACAATTACCTTGTCAAATAAAAGGGGTATTGGCAACAATAAAATGTTGTATAACAACAAATTATGGAGTTTTCAGGGCCGACGAATTAGGAATTGGGAGGAATGAACCACGGATTACACGGATAAGCACGGATGGGAAAAATAGCCACAAAAGGCACAAAGGACTCTCTTAAGACGCAAAGAAAGGGAGAATGGGAATTGACCACGGATTACACGGATGGACACGGATCTGGAGAAGAGTTCAGAGTTCAGAGTTCAGAGTGAAGAGAGGGGAGAAAGGAGGGTGGGACATTCCCTGTCTGCGTGCTGTTACACACAGGCAGGCTGTCCGCCATTTCAATTCATATCACAAATTGCAATCACGCAGACAGGGAAAGGAAGCGCGCCAGGGCGCGCGAATTAGGAATTAGGAATGGGGGAGAGATTCTAAGATTCTGAGGTACATGAGATGGAGAGATGGGAACCGCGATTGTTTCGGGGCTGTTCCCTGCAATCGCGGCGTAAAGCTGCTCCTACAATAAAAATGTCTGCGCCCTTGGGCGCCTGCCCTCTCTCTGAACTCTTTCCACTTTCCTCTTTCCTTCCCCCCTTCTTTCTTCTAATCTTGATCGTGATCGTGATCTTGATCGTGATCGCTCTCCCTCTCTCCCCACTCCACCACTCCCTCTCCCCATTCCTAATTCCTAATTCCTAATTCGCGCGCCTTGGCGCGCCTTTCCCCTTTCTCTCTCTGAACTCTGCCCTCTGAACTCTGCACTCTTCTCCTTCCCTCTCCCCATTCCCCATTCCTAATTGGCGCGCCTCGGCGCGCCTTTCCCCCTTACCATGATGCAGTCGTTTTGGCGCGTGTTTTTGTTCCTTTCCTTGGCCGTAGCGGGTGGTCATTCGGTGGCCTGGGCCGACTTCGACCCGACCAAGCCCAATATCATCCTTATTATGGCCGATGACTTGGGTTATGGGGACCTCGGCTGTTTTGGAGGGGACATGATCCTTACTCCCAATATCGATCGACTGGCGGAGCAGGGGACCCGGTTTACCCAATTCTATGCCGGTTCACCGGTGTGCGCTCCTTCCCGCTGCGTGTTGATGACCGGCTTGCATACGGGGCATGCCCGTATTCGGGGAAATGGACCGAAGGTGGGAGGTGAATTGGAGCAATTCGGGGAAGGAAGCATGCGTCTGTCCCTGATCGGGGATGAGGCCACTGTCGCCTCGGTTCTGAAAGAGGCGGGCTATGCCACGGGCGCAGCCGGGAAATGGGGAATCGGGGAACCGACTTCGGAGGGGACGCCGACACACATGGGTTTCGATGAGTGGCTCGGGTACCTCAATCAGAATCACGCCTCATATTACTATACGGACTTTCTTTGGAGGAATCGCGAAAGGATGGCCATCCCCGAGAATCGGAATGGCAAACGGCAGGTGTATTCCAACGACCTGATGCGCGATTTTGCCCTCGAGTTCATCCGTCGGAACAGCGAAGGACTTTTCTTTCTCTACCTGCCCTTCACCATTCCCCACGCCCTTATGGAAGTGCCCTCCCTGGGCCCCTACGGGGAGAAGGATTGGCCGGAATCGGTCAAGATCTATGCCGCCATGGTGTCGCGTCTGGATGGATACGTGGGGGAGATAATGAAAGAGTTGGAACGACTTGGAATTACCGAAGAGACGCTGGTCATGTTTACCTCGGACAACGGAGCGGTGGATAATGACCGGACCGTGTTTCTCGACTCCGCGGCGGGTAAAAGGGGAAGGAAAGGCACGGTTTACGAGGGCGGTCTCAACGTTCCGCTCATCGTGAGTTGGCCGGGCGAGGTGGAGGCCGGGGCAATCGATGATTCGGTCTGGATGTTTGTGGACATTTTGCCTACTTTTGCGGAGCTGATGGGATCCCGGCTGCCCATGAACCTGGACGGAGTCAGTTTGTGGCCGACCCTTCGGGGGGAACCCCAGGATCTCTCAAAACGGTTCCTCTACTGGGAATTTCCCCGGAAACGGCTCTGGCAAGCGGGACGATTGGGCAGGTGGAAGGCCGTTCGCTATGGTCTGGATGGTCCATTGGCGTTGTATGACCTGGAGGCGGACCCTCAGGAAAGGGCCGATGTTTCCGGGTTATATCCGGAGATTGTGGATGACTTTGACAAGCGTCTGAGATCCGAGCATGTGCCATCCCCCCATTGGCCGGTCAACTGAAGGCATGAATGGGGAATTTACTCTCGCTAAGAACGCAAAGCAACGCAAAGAGGGGGGAAGCGCCCAAGGGCGCGAATTAGGAATTAGGAATTAGGAATGAAGAAAGGAAAGGTAGGGAGGATAAACCACGGATGGGCACGGATTAGCACGGATCAGGAATTGGGAAGGGAAAGGCACATCCGCCTCTGCCGAAGGTCTACGGCGTGACAGGGAAGGGAGAAAAGGGGAGAAGGCTGAAAGGGAATTGGATCCACGAAGGACTCGAAGGGGCACCAAGTAAATCATCGTGATCTTGATCCTGATCGAAAAATCAACGACTTGGAGAAGGGAATTGAACATGGATAAACAGGATGGACACGGATGGGGAAAGGGTGGTGTGGCGAGATGAATTGGAGAAATAAACCACAGAGAGGACACAGAGAACACAGAGATTTAGAAATAAGAATGGTGTGTTTTTGCGTCTTTTGCGGTCTTGGTCCCCAAACCATGGATTAGAAATTTAACAACGCTTCGCTTGATGCCTGCGGCAACAGGATAATAATTTATAGAATTCCTATTCGCGGAGCGATCCTTTTCCGGCGTAGCCGGATAAAGTGACTGAAAGGAACGTTGTTAAATCTAATTCCTAATTCGCGCCGTCGGCGCGCTTCCTTCTTTGCGTCTCTCCGCGCTCTTTGCGAGAGTCAATTCCTCATTCCTTATCCGTGTCCATTCTGGTAATCCGTGGTCTATTTCGTTCCCATCCCGGTAATCCTCGGTTAATAGTCCCATCCTGTTTAGGAATTGTAATTGAGCGGGGATACATGCGAAGTCTGGTCTCAGGTTTGTTTTTGGTTTTTTCTGTCGGTCTGCCGGTCGAAGGTCTGGAGATCAGGGCTACGCGCTTTGAAGGAAATCCCATCCTGTCGGTGGATGTGATTGGCGATGAAGCTTACGAGATGGGCCGGGAGGTGGATTCCGGCAGATATCTCAGTATTGCGGGACCTTCCTTGATCCGGGTTCCTGAATGGGTGGAAAACCCCCTCGGCCAATACTACCTCTATTTTTCCCATCACAAGGGGAGCCACATCCGCATGGCCTACGCGGATGAATTGGAAGGCCCCTGGAAGGTCTTCAATCCCGGCAAAGGAGTGTTCGGCCTGGATGCGGCGCGTGGATTCGCCTTCGATCACGTGGCTTCACCGGATGTGCACGTGGATCATCGAAACCGGAGTTTCGCGATGT
Organism: Opitutales bacterium; assembly: GCA_965219475.1. Taxonomy (GTDB): domain Bacteria; phylum Verrucomicrobiota; class Verrucomicrobiia; order Opitutales; family UBA2995; genus JAABVD01. The sequence continues at coordinate 613,346 of CBDCNU010000003.1, forward strand.
ATTACCACGCCCCTTCTCTCGACACGACGCTCGGTCAGAGAACCTTTGTCGCGGTTTCCGCCGACGGTCTGGATTTCCAACCTTACTCCGACGAGGCGCTGGGTCATATGTACATGCGCGTATTTCGCTACCGGGGGTATTATTACGGGGTTCCCCGCCGCGGGCCGATGGTGCGTTCCCTGGATGGCATGACCAACTTCGAGCCCGGTCCGGACCTGTTTCATTACGAAGACCGGCACTTCGCCCTGAAACGCCACAACAACCGATTATTCGTATTCTACAGCCATGAACTCGACCGACCGGAGTATATCAAGGTAGTCGAAATGGACATTGGCGATCCGGACTGGATGAACTGGCGCCTGAAGCCTAATCCGACGCCGGTATTGAAACCTGAACGGGATTACGAAAGAAATCCTCAACCGGTATTGCTCGATCCATTTGTCTATGGGGAAGGCGGGCGGCATTACCTCTTTTACAGCGTGGCCAAGGAACAGGGTATCGCGCTGGCCTATTTGGAGGTGCCGGAATGGGATGCCTTGAATAATAACGCAGATTCTTCTTTTGGGGAATGAGGGATTGAAGCGCGTCAGGGCGCGCGAATTAGGAATTAGGAATTAGGAATGTTTCGTTTTGGATATTTGCGGGGAGAGGGTTGGCTCTCGGTAAGGCTGAATGGGAATTGGATCCACGAAAGACACGAAGGGGCCCGAAGTAAATCGTCGTGATCTTGATCGTGATCGTGATCGAAAAGTCAACGACTTGGAGAAGGGAATTGAACATGGATAAACAGGATGGACATGGATGGGGGGAGGCGCCGGGAGGCGCCAATTAGGAATTGGGAATGCTTCGATTTGGATGTTGGCGGATGGAAAGGTTGTCTCTCGGGAAGGCGGGGGAAGGCAGGATTGAATCCCGCAAAGCGCGGAGGGTGCAAGATCACGATCAGGATCGCGATCATGATAAAGGGGTGGATAAAGGGGTTGATCCTCGGGACCCTGAGTCCGAAACCTGATAAGGATATGCATAGCCCTCAACGAAAAGGGTGCGAAGTATAGCATCCTATTTTATTGGACAGGAGCCGTTTACGAAAAATGTAGTTTTTTTTATTTCTCTTAATGGAACTTGGCTTTTACATTGTTAGCAAATGGATGGGGTATATTTACGAAACCCAGATTCTTGGTTTTGAAGCAGAAAGAGACAGAACAATCCCGGTGGTTTGTGGACGCAGTACTTCCGCATGAGGCCGGGTTGCAGCGGTGGATAAGATCCCGCTTTTCTGCGATCCGCGATGTAGATGACCTGATTCAGGAGACCTTTTCCTGCATCTTGAAGGCACACCCATCGGGCCCGGTTCCCAATCCCCAAGCCTTTCTCTTTGTCGTGACCCGCAATTTTAACGATTTCGTAACTACTCAGGTATCTTAAACAATCATCTGCATAAGAATGATAACATATTACGAAACTGTAGGAGGGGGTTTATCCCCCGAATGCGGTGGGGTCATTGGGAAGATCGGGGGATAAACCCCCTCCTACAGTTCTCTCAATCTCCATCCCATGTAAAATTGCGCGAAATGCGGGCTAGGCCATGGAGACCTGAGCTGTTACATGATTTCAAGAGAAGGAGTAAATATAGTGAACAACTCAAAGAGAAACTTTCCAGTTACGTTTTCCTTTTTTCTTATAATTCCTCTCGCTTTGGTTGGAGAGAATGAATCGAGGGATTTGGAAAATAAGATTCAAGCGCGTCGCACAGAATACATTAATTGGATCGGTGATACGTTTGGCGAAATGGAACCAACGATGGCTCCAAATGATGGTCGCCGCTGGGCTCTAAACCATGCACGTATGCTTTTGAAGAGAGATATTGAAAAAGCGAATCATTACTTTGAAACATTTGCAGCGCCACCTAGAGACGCTGATATTTATCTAATAAGATTTTTACGAACCTTATTGGATTTCCAGAGACAAGGCGTACTTTCTAAGGAAGCAGAGGGCCGTATTGTGCATTTCCTGACTGAATGGCCTGTTAACGACCGGACATCCAGGAAGTATTGGCCGCCAAACTTCACTGAGAATCATGACTTGATGCAGCTTACTCTCGGGTTGTTTGCTCTTCAATATAGGGAAGAAGATACGTCAAATCAGGTGAAGGAACTGAAGCAGTTTATTGCCGATCGGTTCAAATTTGGATTCGCCGAATTCAATTCTCGTTGTTATCAATATCATTTTACCAATCCGCTCATTATCTTGGCTGACTATGCGCCTGATGAGAACTTGAAAACGGCTGCAAAACAACTTCTTGATGTATTGTTTGCAGAACGCCTGGTTTTAGGGATAAATGGCTATTTAGGCGGTCCATCGCTTCGTTGCCGGACTGCCAGTGGCAATCATTCATTGACTGAACGTAAGGTTGCCTACCTGGAAGACGCTCGTTATGACGGTTTTTTGCCTACGGTATGGTTAGCCTTTGGATTGGGTGAACCGAGGTTTGATTTTGATAATTCAAGGGTCCCAGGACTAGAACCTGCGTCAATTTTCATTGCAAGTGGAAACGAACCGCGTCTAAAGCAAGATGAAGGGTTATTTTATGCGTCGAGTCAGCTTGTGCCGCATCGAGTAGTCCAGGATCTTGCTCTAGAGCTGAAACAACGTGATGTTCTGGTGTACAATGGAAGGCGATTTCTAGGCTGGCCAAACGACGAGCATTGGGAAACGCAGAAATGGATTCCTGGGAACGTTACATACTACAATACTCCCTATGTATCTATGGGCTCAATTCATTCTGATGGTTGGAACCATCAATCAAGATATAACAGTGTATTGTTTTCAGCAGACCCTTCCATGGGTTTGCGTCTCGAAAAGATTCTGCCGGATGAACCTGTACATAAGCGACGTTATGAAGCGCGTGGTAGGGTAGTTCAGCAAAAAAACTGGATGCTTGGTCAGGGCACATTGTTCGAAGATGGAGGAATTGAATCCAAATCAAAAAATGGTTGGAATGTATATCGAATTGGAAAGGGACTCTGCGCACATATGGAACTCCCGGATTCTTATCATGTTTTACAAGTATCCGATCTGAATGCATTCCCAAGTGAGAGAGCGTTTATCGCTGCATTGAAGGAACCGAAAAAAACAGGTCAACAAATTGTAGCAGAGCTCATCAATGGAGACAGGGTGTCAGTAAACCTGAACGACATGAGCATAATCATAAATGATGAAGTACGAAGGCATCCATCAGTAATGCTTCACGACTGTAGATCTATGGTTTCCGTTTACGGGAGCGGAGTGATTTCAATCTATTCAAGGGAAAATTCTGTGACCTTCGACTGTGAGGATTTCTTAAATTAACTGGAATTTATTGGGCGATAAAACTAGCTGCAATCCGAACGAGTAAATTCGGGAGCTCTATGCAAAGAAGCGCAATATACCGAAAGTTAAACTCTTTATTCCCCGATACCCCCTCCTACAGTTCTCTCAATCACCATCCCAGGAAAATTTCTTGTTTCTTCATTTTATCCTTCTGCCTTTACCCTTGAGGCAAAGCCCCATTTCATTCTCATAATTTACGATGATCCAGGTTATGGAGACCTGAGTTGTTCCCAAATATGGTATAAGTCATGAATTTCCCTATCATTCGATTCCTATCGGCGAGTATGATCTTATCCGTATTTTTTGGATGTGGTTCTGAGAAGGTGTTTTCAGTTGAGACGGATAAGACGGAACCGTTGCCGAACATCATATACATTCTGGCGGATGACATGGGTTACGGGGATATCAGCGGTCTCAATGAAAATTCGGGTATCCGGACGCCGAACATGGACAGGCTTGTTGATGAAGGCATCCATTTTACTGATTTTCATACCAATTCGGCGGTTTGCACCCCGACCCGTTATGGGGTATCGACGGGAAGGTATGCCTGGCGGTCCCGACTGAAAACAGGGGTTCTCTGGGGATACGATGAGCCACTGATCGAAGCTGACCGGGTCACGGTGGCTTCTTACCTGCAATCTTGCGGTTATACCACCGCCTGCATCGGCAAATGGCATCTGGGCTTGGGTTGGCAAAGGAAGAATGCCAGCCGTCCCATAAGGAAATATGAGTGGGATAATGTGTTTCAGGAAGGAGACGACAGTAATGTCGATTTCAGCAAACCGGTGACTGGTGGGCCATCTGAACTGGGATTTGACTATTCTTACATTATCCCGGCCAGTTTGGATATGTCTCCCTATGTATACCTGGAGAATGACCGGGTTGTCGAATTACCCACCGCATTCACACCGGGAAAAGACCAGGAAGTTGATGGCCGGGGAGTATTCTGGCGATCGGGAGAAGTGTCACCGAGCTTTGATTTCGAAGACGTGTTGCCCAATCTCACCCGGGACGCTGTTGCCTTTATCGAGAAGCAGGCCGGGAAGGAAATGCCTTTCTTTCTCTATTTTCCGCTGACGGCGCCGCATACACCATGGTTGCCCACAGAGTCCGTCCTGGGGCATTCCGAGGCCGGAACCTATGGAGACTTCGTAGTTCTGGTCGATGAAATGGTTGGCTCGATTTTGAATATGCTGGATCGTCTGGATATGGCCGAAAATACCTTGGTGATTATGACCTCCGACAATGGCGCCCATTGGACTCCTGAGGACAAGGAGCGCTACGCGCACAGAGCCAACCATATATTTCGGGGACAAAAAGCAGACATATACGAAGGGGGTCATCGTTTGCCTTACATTGCCCGCTGGCCGGACCAGATCCGTCCTGGGTCTGTATCCAGTCAGGTAATGTGTTCAACGGATTTATTGGCCACTGTGGCAGGCATTAGGGGTGTCCCATTACCCGCGGGAGCGGGCGAAGACAGTGTGAATATGCTTCCCGCTTACCTGAACCCCAATTTGAAGGAGCCGATTCGTGATCACACCATCCATCATTCCCTGCATGGCCACTTTGCCATAAGGAAGGGAAAATGGAAGCTGACGACCCGCCTGGGCTCCGGCGGATTCTCCGATCCGCGAGAACTTCCTGGCAATGGCGATGCGAACCTGGGTTCATTGTATGACCTGGTTGTCGATCCGGGAGAGAGCGAGAACCTGTATGGCCGGCATCCGGAGGTCGTTCGATCGTTGGAAGCCTTGTTGGAAAAGACAAAACTGGAAAACTTGAAATGAAACAACCGACATACCTGAAAAATAAATTTCTGAGAAGTATAAGGGTCACATTCTTACTGTTATTCATGGCGTTTTCAGGCGCCTATTCCTTAGAGGGGACATCCAAGCCCAATATCGTTGTATTTCTGGTCGACGACTTGGGCTATATGGATATCGGAGCCAATAATCCGGAGTGTTTTTACGAGACGCCGAACATCGATGGATTGGCTAAGAGCGGTATGCGTTTCACGGATGGATATGCCGCCAACCCGGTTTGTTCTCCGACACGATACAGCCTGATGACAGGCAGGTATCCTTCGCGAGTGGATGCAACGAATTACTTTTCCGGAAAGCGTAGCGGAAAATTCAATCCAGCCCCCTTGGCGAACAATATGCCGTTGGAGGAAATTACGATTGCGCAGGTTTTGAAAGGGGAGGGATACGCCACCTTCTTTGCCGGAAAATGGCACTTGGGAGAGAGTGAGGAGTACTATCCCCAGAACAGGGGCTTCGATGTTAACATGGGGGGCCATACCCGTGGCGGGCCCTATACGGGAAAGAAGTATTTTTCCCCATTCGAGAATCCTCAATTACATCCTGACAGTCCGGAAGGGGACCATTTGCCGGATCGCCTGGCCAGGGAAACGGCCAAATTCATAGAAGAGAACAAGGAGGGTCCCTTTCTGGCCTATCTGTCCTTCTATTCCGTGCATACGCCCCTCATGGGCAGGCCGGATCTGGTGGAAAAATATGAGAAAAAGGCGGCTGAAGTCCATGGAGAAGAATTCGCTGAGGAAGAACAGGTATTTGGAGATGCTCCCCGCAAGGTTCGGATCCAGCAGAAGCATGCCGTCTATGCTGCCATGGTGGAGGCGATGGATCAGGCCGTAGGAAAAGTGCTCCGGCAACTCGAGGCTTCAGGAGTTGCGGACAACACCATCGTTGTATTCACCTCTGATAACGGTGGCCTCTCCACATCTGAGGGTTCACCTACGAGCAACCTGCCTTTGAGGGGTGGAAAAGGCTGGGTTTACGAAGGGGGAATCCGGGAACCATGGATTATTCGCTATCCGGGTGTTACTAAAACCGGCGCCGTCAGCCATGAACCGATTTGTTCCATCGATCTCTTTCCGACACTTGCGGCCGCTGCTGGCGCCAAAGTGAAGCATGAAGTGGATGGGGTGGACCTGATGCCGGTATTACGGGGGGAATCGGCGAAACCTCGTTCCTTGTATTGGCACTACCCGCACTACAGTAATCAGGGCGGCATCCCCGGCGGAGCCATACGTGAAGGGGATTATAAAATGATTGAACGCTATGAGGACGGCAGGATTCACCTGTTCAACCTGAAAGACGACATTGGAGAACAGAGAGATGTGGCAGAAATCTATCCGGAAAAAGTGTCGCAGATGCGGGCCCGTTTGCATGCCTGGTATGAGGAAGTCGATGCAAAGTTCCTTCAGAAGAAAGATGACGGACCGAAACCCTGGAGGCCGCCCTATTTGGTTGGCGCGGGAAAATCAAAAACGGGGACTGTAAACGTCACTTATACCCAGTTGTCGGGCATAGGGCAGGAGAGAGGCGTCATGCGTCGGGATCCCAGCGATGTCATCAAAGTTGATGACTTGTATTACGTCTGGTATTCAAAAGGGGAGATCGCGCCCGGCTATGATGCAACGGTTTGGTATGCCACTTCGCCCGACGGACTGAACTGGACGGAACAGGGCATGGCGCTGGCCAAAGGAGAGCCCGGAAGCTGGGAGGGGGAAAGCGTATTTACGGCCAACATTCTCGTGGCCGAGGGGAAGTATTGGTTGTTCTATTCCGGGATCTCGAGAAAATTCCAACAGCCCTACAATCCGGATTCGAAAATCGGGATTGCGGTATCGGATTCGCCCGACGGTCCCTGGGAACGCCTTCCATCAAATCCGGCCCTGATCAACAGCGATAATCCTGAGGACTTCGACAGCCATCTGGTCGATGATGCCTGTCTGATCGTACGAGATGGAAAATACTGGTTTTATTACAAAGGACGTCAGTTGGGAAAGAGCCCCGCCGAAACCAAGATGGGATTGGCCATCTCGGACCATCCGCAAGGTCCTTATGTGAAGCATGAAGCGAACCCTGTGATTCCCGGTAATCATGAAGTTCTGGTCTGGCCGCAGGGGACGGGCGTGGCGGCATTGATCGGAACCTCCGGACCAGAAGACATTACGAGAACCATCCAATATGCTGAAGATGGGATTCATTTTTCCAAGACACACGATGTCGAGAATGTCCCGAGCGCGGGAGGGGCTTATCGCCCCGAGGCTTTTTCCGATAGCGGAAAGGGAAAGCGTATCGAATGGGGTCTGGAAATCAGCAGGAAGGAAGGATCGCTGCCTTTTCTTCAGCGGTTTGATATAAAGGAAGTTAAATAAAATGAAAAAGATGCGGATTGCAGTATTGCTTGGAATGGCCTGGACGAGTCAGTGCTTGTTTTCCGGGTTGGCTTCCGGGAGCGGCGCGTTTGCCGAGGATGTGGCCTTTATGGAGGAACATACACCGATTGTTCTGTTGAAAGACGGTGACGCCGCCGTCGCGGTCGCTCCCGATTATCAGGGCCGTGTCATGACCAGCACCTATGACGGAAAGGCCGGTCCGAGCTTCGGCTGGATCAACCGTCCGGTCATTGAGAAAGGAATCCTTTCGGATGAAGAGAAGAAGGGAAGGCTCGAAGAGCATATTTATATCTTTGGCGGAGAGGAACGGTTCTGGCTCGGGCCGGAAGGCGGACAGTATGCGCTCTTTTTCAAGCCGGGTTCAAGGTTTGAGTTCTCTGACTGGAGGACTCCGCCGGTAATCGACACCGAGGCCTTCGAGTTGGTTGAACAAACCGAAACGTCAGCCACGTTCAAACACGGTACGGAACTGATCAATTACAGCGGCGCCGAATTCAAGGTGGGCATTGAGCGCACGGTGAAGACGCTGGGTGAACCGGAGGTCTCCGAACAGTTGGGCGTTGATCTCGGCGAGGGGCTGAGGATGGTTGGGTATGAAACGGACAACCGGATTACCAACACCGGTTCCAATACCTGGGGGCCGGAGACCGGCCTGCTTTCGATCTGGATTCTCGGCATGTACAACCCGTCGCCCGAAACGACCGTGGTGATTCCGTTTAAATCCGGCCCTGATGCCGATCTCGGTCCCAAGGTGAACGACACCTACTTCGGCAAGGTCCCACCGGAATACTTGAAGGTTGAGGATGATATACTCTTCTTCAAGGGCGACGGTACCTACCGTAGCAAGATCGGTATCAGTCCACAACGCTCCAAAGGCATTGCCGGAAGCTATGACGCTGCCGGGCAAGTTCTCAATATCGTGACCTACAACGTGCAGGAGGCGCCCAATGGATTCGTCAACTCGATGTGGGAGCTTCAGAAAGAACCCTATGCCGGGGATGTAATCAACTCCTACAACGACGGTTCGCCCGCGCCCGGTGAGCCACCTCTAGGGCCGTTCTACGAGCTGGAAACCTCTTCGCCCGCTGCCGCCCTCCAGCCGGGCGATACGATGCAACACATTCAAAGGACCGTACATTTGCAAGGTGATGAGGCGATTCTGGATCCCATTGCCCGGAATGTATTCGGCGTAGGAATTGAAGCCATGAAGATGGGCATCTGAACTGATGGCCCAAGGAAAGAACCGCAGGATTTGACCACGGATTTCACGGATTAACACGGATGGGGGGAGCACGCCGAGGCGCGCGAATTAGGAATTAGGAATGGGGGGGGAGAGATCAGGATTACAGGGATGTACAGGATACGGGAATTTTGTGTTTTTGTGCTTTTTGCGGCTATTGAAAAAAGGAGCTAGCTTCGGATTTTGGCCTCGGCTTTCCATTGCTCCATCAGATGTTGGTAGAGCTGCCGGGCCTCTTGGACCTTTTGGAGAAGGGCATCGGCTTGATCTTTGAGTTGAATTGCCTGCTGGTCGTAGCGGATGGAATAGCGCATTGCTTCCCGGTGATCTTTTTTCCGGTAGGCCAGCCACTCCGATGGAACCGGCTGCGGTTCGAATCCCTCGGCGCTCCAGGTAAGGTTCAGGTAACGGCGCGGGAAGCCCGGATTCGAATAGGTGAGGGCGATGTCATAAACTTCACCTGGGGAAAGTTCTACTGCTTTTTCCATGATCCCGGGTCCGTCTTGGGCCAGAAGCATTTCTCCTCCGATGCTCAGGGTGGATGGACCGGATGAATCGAGGTGAAAGGTCAGGGTTTTCGGAAGATTTTCGGGAAGTCTCAGGGTTCCCTTCCATAGCACGGACCAAAAATTGCCTCTGTTACCGGAGAGTGGCCAAACTTGTTCGGAATGGCTGAGGAAATCCATTCCCCGGGGTTGTGTGAAATCAGATTCTCCATACCAGATGCCGACCAGGGAACCCTTACCTTCCTCGAAAGTGATCGCGTCAAAATCCGAGGCCACCTTGGCCATGGTCTCGATTTCGTCCAATTGTTCCCGGCATCGATCGATGATTGCGGGGACATTCTCATGATCCCAAAATCGCAGGGGTGGCTTGGTGAGGTAAATGGGGGTGGTATGGGCGCTCGAACCATTGTCGGCGTAGGTCCTGGCCGCGAGCCAGCATCCCCACCCGGGATCCAATTCAAAATCCAGGTTCAGGGCCGTGTCGGATGGCGATGATGGTTCAACGGATCGGATGACCTCCCCGTGGCGGATGATCTCGAGGCGGGTGGGAGTAAGCCGGTTCGGATGGCCCCAACTGCGGGCTTTTACCCAGACTTCGGAAGTTTCCTTTGTCAGTTCGATTTCATCGCCGGGCATGGCGCCGTTGACGGAGAATTCCAGCATGGGACCATTCGTGACAAACGTTCTGCCGGATTCCATGGCTTCGAACCATCGGTCCGCGTTGAGCGTTTGGTCCCCGATATGGGCGTAGACGCGAACTTCGCCAACCGTTCCTCCCCAGGGAACATCCGATCCGGCCGAGGCGGTAATTTTTGCACCCAGGTTGAGGAATTCGTAGTAGAGTTCGGTTCCCATATTGTGAAACTGGAGCAATTCGACAAAGTCCACTTTTCCCTTGGGGATGTTCAGGCTCAGGTCCCGGTGTATGTTGAACATCTTTCGGTTTACATGGGCGTAGCCGTAGAGTCCCCCCAAGGCGTGCACGCGGTCATAAAACCAGTCGTGGAGATAATATTTCGAGGTGTCCCGGACCGCTTGCGAAATATTGAGGGCGATGGTGTGGCCCAGGTTGGAAATGCGCGGATCTTCCTGGCCGGGGACGAGGAGGATATCGCCTCGTTGGATGCGCCCGGCCTGGCCGAAAGCCCGCTGTTGAAAGTAGGTGCGTTCGTGATCGCCCATTTCCAGAATGTTCAGCACGTGGGTGTCTTCGGCCCGGGCCCAGGCAACCAGCCGGTCCACATCGGTGTCACTGAGGATCTGCGCATGGACGTGATCGTCTCCGGAATACCAACCCCGCTCGGCCATCTTCACCCAGCGTTGGGGACGGTAGGACCGTTGGGTGGTTTCACCCGAGCGGACCGTGATAGTGTCCTCGACCATCAAATGTTCGACACCGCGCAGGATGGTCACCTTCCAGTCCCCGGGGGGGACCATCGTGTCCACACGACCGGGAACGATCCAATAGTTGCCCGGGGCAAGGCCCGGAAGCTTCATGGGTCTGCTGCCGATGGGGCCTCTGCGGCTCGATCCCTGCGAGTCGAATTGCCCGGTCAGGTCCAGGGCGGAGTCGGGCCTTCGTTCGCTGCCGTCCAGGAGCCATTCCAATCGAACCATGGCGGGGGTTGAATTACCTGTATCGTCGGAAAGAACCTCGAAGCGCAATCGACCCATTTTTGGGGCGGATACAACCAAGGGCAGGGCGGTGAAGGCGCCCGTCTCCTCGGTAATGGCAAGATAGAGGTGCGTGATGCCGTCGGGAACGTGGTTCAAGCTGAGCAGAGACCAGGTTACACCGGACGAGGAAACCGGTAGGGACAGGGTTTTTTCTTCTCTGGAAAGGTTGGCCTCGGCGCATTGGAAACTTACCGGTCCAGGGTTTTGGGTTACCCTGAACAATATGCCGCCCCGGTCGCCGGGGAGTTCGAATAACCGGGCCTTGTAGGGCGATAAATCCCCCTCATTTCCCATGTCCACCGAGAGCTTGTCCGGAACCGATTCCAGGATTTGGAGAAACGGTCCCTCGGGGAGTTTGAATTCCATCTCATTCTCGGCCGTCTCCACCAATTCGCTCAGGGCTTGACGTTGGTCGGTCTGTAAAAGGTAGGGGTGTTTTTGGAGAAGGCGGTAGGCCAATTCCATCGATCCTTCCGCCCTGGCGTTGCGGGAAAGCTCTTCATGCCCTTGCGTTATCGAGGGAGAGGCGGCCAGGAGAATGAGGCAGAGGGGGAAGCGCCCAAGGGCGCGAATGAGGAATGAGGAGGGAGAAAGGCACAAAGGCACAGGGGCACAAAGGCACAAAGGGGAAAGTCTGAAGGCGGAATTGGATCCACAAAGGACAAGAAGGGGCACGAAGTAAATCATCCTGATCGAAAAATCAACGACTTGGAGAAGGGAATGGACCACGGATTTCACGGATATGCACGGATGGAGAAGCTCAGGCGTGCCAAGGCGCGCGAATGAGGAAAGGTGTAGTGATCACAAGATGGGTTCTGTGTGTTTTTGAGCTGGCTTTTAAAGTATGGCCTTTGTCATTCATCGGGGTCAACCTATTCTGATAATGAACGCGGGCAAAATAACTTTTCTCCTTCTGATTTATCTGTCAGCCGGTCTGCTATTTTCCGCCATGCCACCGTCGCTGGATGAAATAAAGGATAATCCGGTTGTTTACACCGGCCATGAAACCGGGGACAAGCGTTGGCACCACGGGGGCTTCAGGCATGCCGTCGGGGTGCACAAGATACAGGCTTATCGGACCTCTCGGGACCAACCACTGCAGGGGGACCATGTCGGCTGGACTTATAACCACGCTCCCATGTTGGCCTATTGGCAGGGGAGGTTCTGGATGAATTACGTGTCCAATCGGGTCGAGGAGCACGGCGCCCCTGGCAAGACCGGTTTTACGTCTTCGCCGGATGGCTATGTCTGGGCGTTTCCCAGGACGGTTTTTCCCATCGTCCGGTTGCCGGAGTTGAAGCCGCCGCCCCGCTATTTCAGCGGGCGTGATTTGCCGGTTCTACCCGAAGGAACCGAGTCGGTAATGCATCAGCGCATGGGATTCTACGTCGCGCCAAACGGTCGCCTCCTCACCTCCGGTTTTTACAGCTATTGTCCCAATGTCCGATGGGGCCCCAACCGCGGGCACGGTCTCGGGCGGGTGGTTCGCGAAGTCCATCCTGATGGAGAGTTCGGCCCGATATATTTTGTCCGTTACAACCGCCATGCCGGCTGGGATGAGACCAATACCCCCTTTCCCTTTTTCCGCACGAGTGATGATTCCGGGTTCGTAGAGGCTTGCCAGGCCTTGCTGGCGGACAAGCTCATGACCTTGCAGTGGTGGGAGGACGACCGGGCGGAAGACGGCTTCTTCACCTTGGGAATACCGCCCGATTTGACCATTTCGGATCTAACTTTTGGGCCCGTTCCAGAGGATGACGTCAACTACATCGAACCGAAGGCTCTAAGCTGGTACGAACGGCCCGATGGCGTAACGACAGGTCTCTTCAAGAGCGAGTTGGCGGCCCTCAGCCCGGATGACGGCCTGACTTGGGTAAAAGGCCGCCACTATTTTCCCGAAGCGGCGGCAAAGATATGGGGGCAAAGAACGGAGGATGGCCGCTATGCATTGGTTTACGATCACAGCGCGACCAAACGCAACCGCTTCCCCCTGGTGGCGGTGTCGAGTGACGATGGTTACGCTTTCGACGACATTCTGAATATCCACGCGGAAGTGCCCCCCATGCGTTTTCGAGGGGCCAACAAGTCCTTGGGTCCCCAGTACATTCGCGGCATTCTTCCCGGCAATGGCAATCCACCCGGGGACCACATGTGGCTGACCTATAGCGGGAATAAGGAAGACCTTTGGGTGGCTCGCGTCCGGGTCCCGATGCTGGGATCGGTGGAGGAACATTTGAGGGAAGGGTTCGAGGGCTATGGCCAACTCGCCGATATGGAGTTGTGGAACCTCTACCTTCCGCAGTGGGCCCCGGTATCGCTGCATACCGATCCCCTGGATCCGGCCAATCCGGTTTTGAGAATAGCCGATGAGGAGCCCTACGACTATGCCAAAGTGGAGCGCCACATCCCCTCCAGCAAACGCCTGAGAATTTCCTTTCGGGTAATGCAGCAGCAATATGGCTTGAACGGATTGGAGTTCGAGGCCCAAACGGCGCGCGGGGGGCGGCCCATGCGCTTGTGGTGGTTTCCCGATCAAATCGGCTTTGACCGGGCTGGAACCGAAGTGGAACGCTCGCCCATCGAACTCGGCCGCTGGCACAGGATAGATTTGGAGCTGGATTGCAACCGGGAGCGCTATTCGGTTGCCATCGATGGGGAGGTAATCCACGGGGCTTTGGATCTCGAGGAAAACCCGGAGTCCATCGAGCGTTTGGTATTTCGTACGGGCCCATGGAGGATGGATGTCCGGCAGTTTATCATGGAGGACGGGGAGCCCGGATCGCCCGGGGTGTGGGACGGGGACCGCCCCGCAGCGGACCGAAAGGTGAAAGCAAGCGTCTACCTGATCGACGACTTGAAAACAGAGGCCTTTTAGGGGGTGGTGCGGCTTCCATTTTCGTCTTTTCCTTACTAATTTGTAACTACTCAGGAACCTTGAACAATCGTCCGCATGGTTGTTTTTCTACCGCGCTCAGGGAACCCGCCCTAGCGCTCGACTTTCGTTCGCTCGTAACGGATTTTGTAAGATTATTTGTGGAACCCCATTGGGGTTCGTTGTTTTTTGTCCATTCCAACCCAGTGTGCGCTTCGCGACACTGGGCTTTGGAGTGGAACTGCCTTGCAGTTCTTTCCAGTTTGGCCTCCTTTAAACCAAGCTATGTAGACCTGAGTAGTTACCCTGATTTTATTTTCCCCGTTTAACTCGCCCTTTTTCGCAGTAGTCTTTGTTGCCTCGATTTGTTCGATGATTTCTAAAATTCTTAGAGAACCGGGTCCGATTTCGTTTGGATTGGCCATGCTCTCTCAAAACGCATTTGGAATTCAAATCATTGAAAGAACCCATCGAGGCGCTGGAATCGAGCTTCATTACGAGGCGGAAGCCGGGTTCACTTATCAGTTACAAAAATCACTGGATCTGGTTGTCTGGTCCGATGAAGGTCTTGCATATAAAGGCCAGAATTCGGAAACACTCCGATTTGATCTGGCGAGTGAAGATCCTGATGGGCGGTTTTATCGCATCTTGCGCGCCACGGACTACGGGAGCCCCGAGGATTGGATCGGCGGACCCATAGCCGCCAATCAGATAGATCCAAATCAACTATCGGGCGTTGCATCCGGTTTATATACCATCATATCTTCCAAAGCGTTTGTATATCTCACCGGGACATTGGAGCAGGCCTACCATGAACCGGTTGGTGAAGTTGCGAATTACTTTGGTTTTGCCGCCCTGAGGAATGAAATTCGCGATCGGGAGGGGCCACAAGCTGACCAGGGAATTCGTGGGGCTTCCTGGTTCGAAACATTGGAAATTCTCGATGCGGAACAACGGCAAATTCTTTATGATTTGATGGACGAGCATGAACCGTTCTTCTGGGGTTTTTTCGAAACTCGACTCGAACTGCTCAATGAACTTTGGGTCGTTAAGAACGGAGGAAATATTAATGTGCCGAAGGCATTGGCTCTGGGGAAAAAAATGGGACGCGATGAAGCAGAGTTAACCGTCATCTCCGCTGAGGCCTATGCCCGTATCACGGAGTCATTATCCCAAGAGCAGATACAAGCGTTTGACGATATTCGATCCGGAGTAATCTCTGTATCAGACATGGGAGTACCTGGTCCTAACACGTCAGTGGTATCGGCTGAAACGGCCCACCTCACCAATCAACAGAGAGATGTTCTAATTGCTATCGGAAGCAAATTTATTCCTTGGATCACCGGTACTGTGGAAGGAGCGGTAGAACTGCCGCCAGGCAAGATCACCAATTACTTCGGATTTGCTTATTACAGGTATGTGGATCGAGCCAACGTATCCCGTGGCGACACAGCCAATAAACTCCAGAGTATATTGACTGTTGACCAACTAAGAATCTTGGCTGGCCTCGCCTCGGATGCAGTTCCCTACACCAACGCCTACATTGAAGGACGCGAAACTCTGATTCGTGGATATTATCCGCTTCGTTCAGGTCAAACCGTGAATCATGAAGCACTCGTAGAAGCGTATGCCGAGAAAGCCGGAATCGGTGAAACGCTACGCGGAATCATAGAGGCTCTCACCTTTGCTGCTCTCGAATCGCAAATCTCCGACGAGCAATTGATCGCCCTCCTCGTTTCCCGCGCTACCACAGGTTAAAGTGTGCCAGATACAGGGTGATCATGCAATGATCGGAAAGCTACGGTGAATCCACATGGAGGGCTGTTTGAAATCGAGGAACAGCTTGGAGCGGGAGACGTGAAAAATCTGGCTGAGTTGATCGATGTTGTAGCCCTGGTCCAATTCGTCCTTCATAAACTGTTTGTTGTTTCAGGTTATGTAGACCTGAGTAGTTACAATTTTTTAAAGAATTCCTCTTCGCAAAGCGATCCTGTTCCGGTGAAGCCGGATCAAGCGACTGAAAGGAGCGTTGTTAAAAAACCCCTTCCATCCTGTTAATCCATGTATTTACCTCAGAATCTTGGCGATCTTTGCGAGAGGCAGAGGCACCGAGGCGCCAATGAGGAATGGGATCTCGCCGAGGCGAGATGGCACAAAGGCACGAAAGGCGCCCGGGGGCGCCAATTAGGAATTAAGAATTAGGAATGAGGCGGTCCAGGCTGCCTTCGGAGGTGCCAGTCGTCATGTCGTCCCCATTCATCATTGAATGCGAACTTCCCGTACTTCCCCAAGCTGAACGGCGTTGATGGCTGATCGAATGTCGGCGGTGCGCAAACGGACATAGGGCCATCGCGAGTCCATTAGCACGACAATACCGATACGCCTGCCCGCCAGATTTTGCTGGTATTTCATACTTTGGTCAGTGGTAATCAGGACTTCGTAGCCGGCTTCCTCCGCCCTGTCCAGCAGGTCACCGTTGGGCAAGGTGGCCCACCCAAGCCGCGCCGCGGTATGAACCGTGTGATCTCCCAGATGACGCCGCAATGGCGCAGGGGTGCCGTTGTCAAACAACAGTTTCAATCTTGAGATCCTTAAGCAGACTGGATTCCAGGTGCTTCAGCACAGCCTTGACGTGCCAGTCCTCAACCCCCTCAAACCAGTCGAGGAACTCTTCAATGGTTGCTCCAGCCTCCAAGTTGGCAAACAGGTGCGAAAGGGGCACCCTCGTGTCCTTGAACACCCAAGCTCCGCTGACCTTACCGGGGACTTGCTCCACGGCCGGACAGGTTGACCAGTCAATCATGTCTCACCTCGCTTTCCATCGCTATTTTTCCAAAGAGGATTTTTAGGGGATGTAGGGACATTGTCCAGACTATCTGCCGGTTACGACACCGGGGATGTGGTGGGCGGGACAGGTGGACAGGATAAAGAATTTGATCTCGCCAAGGCGAGATGGCACGAAAGGCGCCGAGGGCGCCAATGAGGAATGAGGAATGAGGAATGAGGAATTGGGAGAGAAAAACCACGGATCCCGCGGATGAGCACGGATAGGGAAATAGGCCTCTCGCTAAGAACGCCGAGAACGCAAAGGAATCCGGCTTTGCCGGAGCAGGAGTTTTTATTGATTTCTTGTTGGATCGTAGCTCCATCCTATTGCCGTCTTGTCCTGCCGTAGCCCTTGGGCGAAGCAGGAAGGCATCCAGCCGCGTAGCGGCGATGTTAAATGAATTTTAAACAACGCTCCTTCCAGTCGCTTGATCCGGCTTTGCCGGAACAGGATCGCTTCGCGAACAGAATTTGGAGGGAGGAGAGGCGCCAAGGCGCCAATGAGGAATGAGGAATTGGGAGAGAAAAACCACAGAGGGCACTGAGAACACAGAGGAGGGAGGGAGAATGGGTTGACTCATGAATTGGTATACGTAATATACGGATTTAACGTATATCCAAAATGAATAAGTTTCCATCGACAGAGATCAAAGATAAATGGGGAAGCATATCGGAAGCTGCCCTTCGGGAACCGATCACCATTACCAAGCGCGGAAGACCTTCTTTGGTCGTAATGTCAGTCCAGGATTACGAAGAATTGAAACGATACCACCTGGAAACCCTAAGGTTTGAGGTGAGCAAAGGTATCGAGGAAGCCAAACAAGGAGAATTTTCCAATCTCTCCATAAACGAAATCAAAAGGGAAGCGCAGAGGAAACATCGCTCCAATTAGCGAAACTCAATGGGCGCTTACAAGCTCACCAAACTGGCTGAGAAAGATGCCTTCGAAATTTGGGCCTACATCGCCCAAGATAACGTAGATGCCGCCGGTCTTGTCCTCGATTACTTGCATGCCCGGTGTCTTCTTCTGTCCAAAATACCGGCCATGGGAAGACTGCGGGAAGATTTTGCCCCGAATCTACATGTAATGCCGGTGGGAAAGAACTCCTGGAGAAGCCGTTATTTAATATTTTATCGCCCCACCGAATTGGGAATAGAGGTCATCCGAATCCTGGAGGGTCACAGGAATATCACAGAGGAATTATTCAGGGTGGATTAGACCGGGAATTGATAATGAGGAATTGGGTTCTAGTGTGGTGTATCTAAAGTTGTATTACACAATCGAGTCAGTTTTGCCAGGATGCTCTCTGCGGTTGCTGTCCAGGTGAAGGGCTTGGCATTGCGGTTGTGCTCCTTGACGAAAGCCTCGATCTTCTCACGCAGTTGCCGGGTGCTCGAAAACGAGCCGCGGCGAATAGCCCGTTGCGTGATTAGCCCGAACCATCTCTCCACTTGATTGAGCCAGGAGGAATAAGTGGGGGTGAAGTGGGCCTGGAAGCGCGCATGGCGTTTAAACCAGTTGCGAACCTTTTGGTGCTTGTGGCTGGAATAATTGTCCATGATAACGTGCACGTCCAACTCCGCGGGCACGTTCTTTTCGATGGTTTGCAAAAACTGCAGAAATTCCTGATGCCGATGTCGTGCGGTGCAACGACTGATAACCTTTCCAGTAGCCACATCCAAAGCGGCAAACAAAGTCAGCGTGCCGTGTCGGATGTAATTGTGGGTGACCCCTTCAAGGTAACCCAAGCCCATCGGCAAAACCGGCTGAGTGCGTTGCAAAGCTTGGCATTGACTTTTCTCGTCAACGCACAAGACCACCGCCTTGGTCGGCGGATTGAGGTAAAGCCCGACGATATCGCGCACTTTCTCAATGAAGAACGGGTCATTGGACAAGTTGAAGCTCTTGCTGCGATGGGGTTGTAAGCCAAAGGCACGCCACACCCGATGCACCGTCATATGAGAGACCCCGCTTTGCTCGGCCAGCGTGCGAGTGCTCCAATGGGTGGCAGTTTTGGGCTTTCGCCTGAGCGTTTTGTGGATCAGTTCGGCCACCTGCTCGTCGGAAATGCTTCTGGGTCGGCCCGAACGCAATTGATCGTAGAGTCCGCCGATGCCATCGGTGGCGTAGCGGCGGCGCCATTTGCCAACGTTAATGCGATTCATCTTCACCCGTTCAGCGATCTGCAGATTGGTCAACCCCTGCGCGGCCAGCAAAACGATTTGTGCTCGTTGCACTAAGGCGTGGGGGAGGGTGCGCGAACGGCTCCACGCTTCCAGTTGTTCTTTATCGTGGTTTTGCAATACAATTTCCACGGCTCTGTTTCTTGCGGTATTTTTCCTCATGCCGGGAACCTTATCAGATCTTTTGGAAAATGTGAAGCATTATTTATGTTACATAACACTAGATGCTGGATGCTGGGAGGGAAGAAAACTCTCGCAGAGCACGCGGAGAACACAGAGGGGGGAGGGCCGAGGGCGCCAATGAGGAATTAAGAATTTTGTGTTTTTTGTGCTCCTTTGTGGTTATTTACCTCATCCTGTTCCGGTGAAGCCGGATCAAGCGACTGAAAGGAGCGTTGTTAAAAAATCCCTTCCATCCTGTTAATCCATGTTTTTACCTCAGAATCTTGGCGACCTTGGCGATCTTTGCGAGAGTCCTACCCTCGAAATAACCGGAGAAAGTCTCTGAGTCCGCACAGTCCTCCGTGTTTCGAGAAGCTGGGTTTTGAGGCTTTGGAAATCAGAAACCGTTTACCGGCTCCAATGAGGTCCGAAGTTTTGCAGAGCCGATTGTAGTCGTGGAGACTTGGGTTTGTAGTGAGCTTGATTTCAAGACTCCATAGCTCGTCTCCGAAGTCGATCAGGAGATCAATTTCGTAACGGTCGCTTGTCCGGAAATGATACAAGTCGTGGGCGATGCCCAGCGCATTCAGTTCTCGTGCGATTTGTTCAATGACAAAGCCTTCCCAGCTTGCTCCGACCCAAGGTTGATTGTGAAGTTGCTCCCTCGTGTTGATATTGAGCAGAGCGTGGAGTAATCCGCTGTCTCTCCAATACGTTTTTGGGCTCTTAACCAATCGCTTTTTTATGTTCGCGAAATACGGAGGCAGTCGTCGGATGAGGTAGGCCCCTTCCAGGAAATCGAGGTAGCTGTTTATAGTCTTCGCATCCAGGCCCATACTGCTTGCGAGCTGAGAACCGTTCCACAGATTGCCGTGGAGCGCCGCCAGCATTTTCATGAGGCGC
This sequence comes from Opitutales bacterium, assembly GCA_965219475.1. Classification (GTDB taxonomy): domain Bacteria; phylum Verrucomicrobiota; class Verrucomicrobiia; order Opitutales; family UBA2995; genus JAABVD01. Next base: position 633,295 of record CBDCNU010000003.1, read on the forward strand.
AGTGTAACGTTGGGGCGAGCAGGAAGACCCCACCTCGGCAGGTCTCGTTGTGCCAGCAGTTCAAGGTAGTTCCTTTGCCAATTCCCATATGCCGCTGGTTTCAGGATGCCTCCATCCGGATAGCCACCTGTCATCCAAAGCCTCTCATCGTGTTTGTTATCGATCTCTGATAATGCCAGTGGAGAAAGTTCGACCAGCGCGATTCTGCCAGCCAGAGATTCCGAGACTTGTTTTGTGAGACTTGGCGAAACGGATCCGGAAAGAAGAAATCTTCCATTGCGTTTTCGATCTTCGTCTATGGCTCCGCGCAATCTGGCGAAAATTTCCGGCGCTTCCTGAGCTTCATCCAGGATTGTCAATTCTGCGCTTTGGGTTATCGATTCCCACGCGATGTCCAGACGAAGCCGATCGGCTTCCTGCTCAAGATCGAAATACGTCGAAGCGAATGTTTTGGCGATTGTCGTCTTGCCACATTGGCGCGGCCCCAGAATGGCTACGGCCGGATATTCACGTAGCCTTTGAATTATGATCGCATGGATGGTCCTCCCGAGCATTTACTGCAAAAAAGGAATTAATTCCCGATTTGCAAGAAAAATTCTGGTTGTGGAATAGAAGGAAGGACGGCGGTTTTTCTGAATTGGCTTGGCTATGGAGAACGTCTTCAACTACGCTATCCCGGTTTACAACCTGTCGGTAGGTCTCAATATCGATGTAAAAAGCGCCTTGGAACAGCCGTCAGGCAGAAAACTCGGGATCATGAGGGAGAATGGCTCTGCTCGATTGGATATCCCCGAATTGAGGATTCACACCATAATCTGCCTCAAAACATTTTGATTCCAGTTTTGGTTCCGACCGTGTTTGAATTGGATTTCCGATGAGAGCTTTCGGCGAAAATCGTGTTGGGAACCATTTGTCATGATGGATTGCGGTAAAGGATTCTCATGAGGAAGGACCCGGTCGATGTGTTGATTGTCGGCGCTGGCGCCTCCGGGGCAGCCTTGGCCTGGTCGCTTTCCGAGACCCGGATGAGCATTCTCTGTCTTGAGCAGGGAGACTGGCCCCGGATCGAAAAATACCCCAACACCCTTCCTGACTGGGAGCGGCACCGCTACGGTGGATTCAGCTCGGATCCGAACATCCGCAAATTGCCTGAGGATTATCCGATAAATAATTCCGACTCTCCCATCGCACCGGTCAACTACAACGGGGTAGGCGGCGGCACCGTCCTTTACATGGCCCACTTTCCGCGTCTCCACCCCTCGGATTTCCGAACCCGAACGCTGGACGGGGTGGGCGATGATTGGCCCATCGACTACCGGACATTGAAACCCTTCTTCGCAATCAACGACCGTATCATGGGCGTATCGGGATTGTCGGGAAATCCCGCCTATCCCCACTATGACACCGCCTACCCTCCCGTTCCCATTGGCGCCATCGGGAGAACCCTGGCCAAGGGCTTCAATATGCTGGGCTGGCATTGGTGGCCCAGCGACTCTGCCATCCTCACTCGGGACCAAGGCGGTCGCAAAGCCTGTGTAAATGCAGGCCCCTGCGACCTCGGATGCGCCAGCGGTTCGAAGGGAAGCGTCGATATCACCTATTGGCCACGTGCCATTAGCCGGGGAGTTCGTCTCAAGACCCGATGCCGGGTGAGCGAGATCACGGTGGGAAAGAACGGTAGGGCTGACGGCGTCCTTTATTTTGATGAGGAGGGAAATCAGCAACGGCAGGAAGCTTCCATCGTCGTCGTCGCCTGCAACGGAATTGGGACGCCGCGCCTCCTCCTCAATTCCGGATCCAACCAGTTTCCTGACGGGCTGGCCAATCGAAGCGGCCTCGTCGGAAAGAACCTGATGTTCCATCCCCTCACCATCGTAACGGGATTATTCGACCATCCCATGGAAGGGTACAAGGGACCGCGCGCGTGCAGCATCACCAGCCACGAATTTTATGAAACCGACAAGGACCGTGATTTTGCCCGCGGATACATGCTGACGGCCGGGCGCGGTGTCGGGCCATTGATGGCCGCGGTCGGCGGAATACCGGGCGATCGCCCCATTCCCTGGGGAGCCGCCCACCGCGACGCGATGGACGCAGGGTATGATCACACGGCCGCTCTCGTCGTGGTCAGCGAAGATCTTCCCGGGAAACACAACCGGGTCATCCTGGATTCCACCCTGACCGACAGCAACGGGGTCCCGGCCCCGAAGGTCATCTACCGGCAGGGAAACAACAACAAACGGATGCACAAGCATGGGCAGGCCCGCGCCCGGGAAGTGATCGAAGCAGCCGGCGCGTTGCGTATTTTCACAGACGACACCATCTTGCGACACGCCGGTTGGCATCTGCTCGGAACGGCCCGAATGGGTACCGATCCGGAGAAGTCGGTGGTCAATCCCTGGGGCCGGTCGCACGACGTCAAGAACCTGTTCATCATTGACGGCAGCGTTTTTGTAACCGCCGGCGCAGTGAATCCGACCTCCACCATCCAGGCCATCGCCCTATATATCGGTGACCGGATAAAGCGCAACCTGACCAATCTGTTCGACTGAGGGGATCGAGATGGGTAACGCAAAAGCAAATTCATGGAACAAGGATGAAGGCGAGCTTCTCAGCGCCTTGCTTGACACTATAATCCCTTCCGGTCGCGCCGGCGCGCTTCCGGCAGCGGGAGCGCTTGGAGTAGCGGATTTCCTGGTGGACCGGGCAAAGGATACAGCTGGACTTGGCGATCACATTGCCAACCTGTTGGAATCGCTGTCCGCAGTGACCGCTGAACACGGCTCCGTCCCCTTTCACAACCTGGAAGGCGCCGCTCGGGAGGAACTGGCCAGGAAGGTTGAAGCCAGGCTGCCGGAAGCGTTCAAGCAACTGGTCATTCAAACCTATACCGGTTATTACACGCGTCCGGAAGTAACCGTTCATTTCGGGACGGGGCCAAATCCTCCCCATCCCTACGGGTATGAGTTGCCACCGGATGACCCCGAAGAGCTGATATCGCTTCTGGAACAGGTGAGGGTGCGGGGTAAGCGCTATCGCGAATGCTGATTTCGATATTACAAATTCTATTTGGAATTTCCCCGATATCCTGATTGCGACAGCCAGTTGATGATGTTCAACAGCAACCGGTCCGCCACGGGGTCGGATCCAAGGTTGTCAATCAACCTCAAGGCGCTCAACAGGGCTCGCCCCTTTTTGTAGGGCATGAGGGGTCAGATCGCGGTGAAGTTTTATTCCCGCGATCACTCTCCTGCTCTTTCGTCACATCAACCCATTCGGAAGCAACAAGGCAATTGCCGGGATAAAGGTAATTAAAAACAAAATCAGCATCAACACCGCAAGGAAAGGAATGACTTCCCTGGTGAATTTGTGGACAGGCACCCCGGTGATCGAACAGGTCGTGAACATCAATGTGCCGAGAGGGGGCGTCACTCCGGCAATCGTCAGGTTCAAAACCATAACGATTCCCAAGTGTACCAAGTCCACCCCTAACACCTTTGCCACAGGAGCAAGCAAGGGAGTGAGGAGAATCAATGCCGCGCTTCCTTCCACAAACATGCCAACGATCAACAACAGCACATTGATCAATAGGAGAAGCACATAGGGATTGGAGGTAAACTCCACCATGGAGGCCGAGAAACTCATAGGGAGTCGTTCCCAGGTCATATAAAAGCCAAAGGCGTTGGAGGCACAGATGATCAACATCACCACAGAGGCGCTCAGTACCGATTCCATCAATATTGCAGGGAAATGCCTGAGCTTCAGATCTCCGTAGGCAAACAGTCCAACGAGTATGGAATAAATCACGGTCATCGCGCCCGCCTCGGTTGGGGTAAACAGCCCGAATCGAATACCACTGATAATGCCTACGGGTATCGCCAAGGCCCAAATCGACTTCCTGAAAACAACGGCCACTTCTCTCCAATCGGCCCGCCCGGTGCGATTCGATCGATAACCCCTATTTTTCGAAACGCGGCCGACGACGAACATCAGCCCAAAACAAAGAAGGCACCCTGGAATAATTCCGGCGAGAAAGAGCCGGCCCACTGATTCGTTGGCCAGGTAAGCATAGAGAATCAGGCCAATTCCCGGCGGAATAATGGGGGCTATAACCGAGGAGCAGGCAGTCACGGTAGCCGAAAACTCCTTGTCATATCCGCGCTTCGTCATCTCCGGGACCAGCACCTTGCTCTGCATGGCTGCATCCGCATTGGCCGATCCGGACAATCCACCCATCAAGGTCGACAGCACAATGTTCACGTGGCCCAGTCCTCCCTTCAAATGTCCCGTCAACGCATCGGCCAGCGCCATCAATCGATTGGTTATGCCCCCACGATTCATCACCACCCCGGCCGTGATAAAAAAGGGAACCGCAAGCAGTGGAAAGGAATGGGTGGAAGAAACAATTTTCTGCACAAAGACCGCTGGCGGCAAGCCCGACGTATATAGAAAATAGACCAGAGAACTGATCGCAATGGAGTAGCCGACCGGAACGTTTACGGCGAAGAGAAGAAAGAGCAGTATGATCGGTAGATACTCCATAAGGAAACTATCGCTTTTCCTCCCGCGTTTTAAAATGAGCCCACACATTGCCGACCTGATAAAATAACATCAGCGCGAAACTTACCGGCACAGCCGAATAGAACACCGTATTGGGCAACCTCATGATAGAGGTGGGCTGGGCGTAGGACTCGATGGAGAAAATGACACCATAGACCACCATGTATCCGAAAAACACGGACAGTGCCAGTTGAGCAGCCAATAGAAAAATCCATCGAATTTCCGGGGGCAATCGATTCACCAGAAGATCGATACCGATATGCATTTTCCTTTTATAGGCCGCACTGGCGCCTAGAAACACCATCCAGGAAAACGCGATCGCCGAAACCTCATTGTTCCACACCGGAGGATCGCCAAACAAATAACGCATCACTACGCCATAAGAAGCGCTGAGTATGACCACGGCCAGCGCCAGACAGCCGAGAATGCCGTCAAAGTTCGCGAATACACTGCCAGCGCGCCTGATCATCGGTTCAATATCTGCCGGATTTTCTGGGGTAGACCGGGACTCCAGTCAGGATTGGTCAGGTAGACCGTTTCAGTCGCCTGACGAATGGAGGCGTGATCCACGTCTTCAATGATTTGAACGCCCTTTGAGCGCAGATAGTTGAGTTGGTCTTCCTCTGAAGCGATGGACAACCCGGTCAAATAAGTTCCCCAGGCGTGGCCCTCTTGCAAAAGAACTTCCTGCATGTCCTTGGGTAAGGTTTCCCAATATTTCCGTCCCATGACCATTCCGACAAAGGGTTGAAAATGAGCTGTAGTGGAAAGGACTTTTTGATGCTCGTAGAAACGTGAACCAATGATTGACCCGAGCGGCGCTTCTGCCGCATGAACCACCCCCTGAGCGAGCCCGCTGTAAACTTCCGACCAGGCCAAAGTAGTAGGATTGGCTCCCAGCGCGTCAAAGGTCTTAACCCAGATGACGTTGGGTGGAATGCGTATTTGAAGGCCGGAAAAGTCATCCAGGTTTCGAATTGGCTTACTGGATATGATGTGGCGCGCACCGAAGTAGCCGTTCAAGGCAATTACCTTGAATCCTTTTTCATATAACCGATCAACCTGGATCCCATACCATTCCGACCGAACCACCTTTTCGTAGTCTCCGATATCTTTGAGCAAATAGGGCCCTGCCAGGATTCCGATGTCCGGCAGGTAGTCGGAAAGGTAACCGGCATCCACATTGGCGATGACCGAGGCGCCGAGTCTCGCCAATTCGTAGACTTCCTTGTTCGTGCCCAAGGCCGATGCTTCGTAGACATGGACTGTAATTTGCCCTTGGGACCTTTCCTCAATCCGCTGGGCAAAATGGAGAAACGATTGGTGAATCGGTTCATCGGACGATTGTACATGCCCAAGCTTCAACGTTATTTCGTCTCCCCATAAAATGGAAGCTGGCAGAGCAAAGCGTAAGCAGAAAAAGCGGAGGATGGATTGAAAGAAGAAGGATCCCATTCGGAATGGAAATATTTCCCCGTTAAACCATATGGGTCAACGGTGCGTATAAAATAAGCCTCGGTTACTCACATCGCGAATTGCATTCGGAAGACAGGGTTTTCCATTATAAATACCATGATCGGCAGTCTCACTTCAGAACAAAGCAGCTCATACGAAAACGACGGCATCCTATTCCCCATCAATGTCCTGTCTCGGGCAGAGGTGAAGCGCATGAGGGACGGTTTGGCGACTATCGAATCCTACCTGGGTCGAACCCCAAAAACAGAGGAATTGCACCAGCTATTTCTGAATTTCCGCTGGGCCTACGATTTAGTGACCCACCCCAAGGTGTTGGACGCGGTTGAGTCCGTTCTGGGGCCAGACATCCTGTTGTGGGCAACAAGCGTATTTGCAAAACCACCACGGGATCCCGGCTTCATATCCTGGCATCAGGACGCCACCTATTGGGGCCTGGATTCGGGAAGCATCACCACCGCCTGGATCGCGCTCTCTGAAAGCTCCACGGAGAATGGTTGCCTGCGAATGGTAAGGGAATCGCACAAGCAAAGTATCCAGCCACATAAGGAAACCTACGCCGACCACAACCTCTTAAGCCGAGGTCAGGAAATTGCCGTCGAGGTGACCGAGGAGGAGGCGACGGATGTAGTCTTGGCTCCCGGTCAGATGTCCCTTCATCACGTCAATATCGTGCATGGATCCAAGGCCAACTTCAGCGATAAACCACGCATTGGATTTGTCGCCCGCTATATGACTCCCTCCGTCAAGCAAAGTGGTTTCCAACAACCCGTCATCCTCGCCCGCGGAGAAGACAGGTTCGGACACTTCGAGCACATGCAGGGACCGCCAAATTCAGATGACTTGTCTATCGCGACAAAGAAACACCTTCGGGCGGCTCGAGAGCACATAGCAGGCATCCGCGAAACCTCCGGTGCGTACGATCAATCCGAGGACTGAGGAATTGAACATGGATAAGCAGGATGGACGGGATGAAGAATTGACTCTCTCAGAGAGCGCAGAGAGGTTGGGCGCCAATCAGGAATTAAGAATTAGGGTAACTACTCAGGCGCCTTAAACAATTGTCCTCATGGATGTTTTTCTACTGCGCTCAGGGAACCCATACCAGCGCTCGACCTTCGATTTCTCGCTACGGATTTTGTGAGATTCATTGTGGAACCCCGTTGGGGTTCGTTGATTTTTTCCATTTCAACCCAGTGTGCGCTGTGCGACACTGGGCTTTGGAGTGGAACTGCTTTGCAGTTCATTCAGCGGGTTGAGGGGAATTTCTCGGGAAGGTGGGGAATGATGGGAGAGGCTCTCGCAAAGAACGCGGAGAGCCGCAAAGAAGGAAGCGCGCCGAGCGCTCCAATTAGGAATTGGGAATGGGGGAGAAGGGTTTTGGGATAAACCCCCTCCTACAGTTTCTTAACAGGTTATCACATTCATGCGTGCCATTGTTCAAGATACCTGAGTAGTTACCTATATCTTACGTTTGATCCCTTTGTCTTTGAGCAACCTCGCGTTTTTCCGAGCTACGGATTCAGTAATTGGGTACCGGATCAGGAGGATGAAGGCTGGGACCAAGGCTAGGGGTGGAGTAAAGGCAAGCACAGCCATCATGGTATCGAACACACCGGGCGCCTGATCTGCGGCTTGCTCCACCTTAAAGCCGGACCACGCGGTGAGCAATCCCGAGATGGCAAAACTTGAAGATAGGGCCAATTTTTTGATCAATGCGTAAACGGCGGAAAAAGTGGCTTCGCGGTATTCACCGTGCCGCAGGCGGTCGTCATCGCAAACATCGGCCAACATGGATGAACTCAGTATCCAAAGACCGGTTACACCCGGATTGATAACAAGGACGGGAAGTAGTTGCAGGAAGGGATATTCCGGATGAAACACACACAGGTAGAGCAAAGACCCGGCTGCTATGGCCAGGATGCAGGCGGCCAGAGTCTGTTTTTTGCCAAAGCGCTTTGATAGGAGCGGTATGTAGCAAGCGGCGCCAAGGCTGGAAATCGTCCAGAGGGTTCCCCCTGTTCCGATGATGATCATACTTGCCGGGACGTTGCCACCATGCACATAATATACGTTCAACAGGTTGTTGATGCCGAAAGTCAGGTTTACTCCGAGGAATGTTCCCCCCATGGCGCCCAGCAACAACAGGAACGGCCGGTTGGAAATTGCGGTGCGCCAGTTGGATAATGGATTGCGGGCCATTCGCTCGGCGTTGGCATGGAGGTCAATGGCCTGCTCCTTGTTTAGCGCTGGCATCAATCCGCCTGTCAGGATCAAGAGCCCGACTCCCGATCCGATCCATAACATGCCTTCGTATTCATTGGGGAACAGAGGAGTAAAAGCCAGAGGAAGGGCCCACCACAATACCAGGTTGGATAACTGACCGAAAGGGGTTTTGAAGGCTTGGACGGTGGTGCGTTCGTGATGGTTCCTGGTCAGCTCGATTCCCAGAGCCTGGTATGCCACGCTGAAGCTTGCATAGCCACAAGTAAACACCAGCAACACAGTGATAAAAAATATCATGTTGACCCGTGTTCCCCACTCCTTTTGGGCGATCCAGAATACCGGGAATATTCCGGCCATGATCAGAACTCCAGTTATGAGAAAGGGTTTCCTTCGCCCGTGCCGCCCAGTCCAACGATCTGAAATATGTCCGAGAACGGGATCGAGCATGGCGTCCCAGAGGCGAATGACGGCCAGAGCAGATCCCACCCAGAGCGGGTTCAGGCCAAGTAATACGACGTAGTAGAGGTTGCCGATTTGTTTAATGCCGTTCAGTCCGAAACTTTCCGCCACTTGACCCGTTCCGTATCGGAGCTTTTTAAACAGGGTGAGACCTGATTGGGGTGGTGTGGCCATAGTAACGAGATCCAATGCGAATTGTGTTTTTTCAACTCTCCGGGTTTCGGGATTGTACAGTCTGGCCGTTTTGCCAGGTAAGCAAGGGTATGTTTCCGCCCTCCGACCAAGTGAACTCGAATTTGCTGGAAAAATATTTCTGAGTGGAAATCGCGGGATTAATAACCAGGCTTTTTTTATGCAAACCAGGATCACCCTTCGGGATATTGCCGAAATATGCGGTTGCACGGTCGCAACGGTTTCCCGAGCGTTACGCAATCGCTCAGAAGTCGCTACGGGAACTCGTGAGCAGATCAAGAAGGTTGCTCGCGATCTTGGGTATGCGCCCCGACCCAGCGTTGTCGGCGTTGGTTCAACACCGTAAGGGTCTGAGATCCGCACGGTATCTGGAAACACTTGGCCTGATTTCCCCGGACTTGTCCTGGAAGGAAACGGAGGGTTTACATCGAAGAATCGAACTCATAGAATCTCTAAAAACGCGCGCGTATGAAATGGGTTATAAGATAGAGTTTGTACATCTGCCAGCCAGGGAATCGGACTACAAAGGAACCGTAAGGACCTTACATCACAAAAGGATAAGAGGCCTTATCGTCTTACCATCGGAACCGCCCGCTGAAGAAATCAATTTTCCATGGGAGGAATTTGCGGTCGTCAGGCTTAATCGGCCACCCGTTAATTTGAGATTATCAACGGTGTGTACCGACCTTTACCAGGGTATGCATCTCGTGCTGGCGCACATTGTAGCCTCACGCTACCGGCGTCCGGGTCTGGTCATGTCGGAACTGGTCGACCGCTACTCCGGGGACACATGGCTCCGTTATCTGGCCATGATCGAATCGGAGAGATCGGACCTGAATCCAGTCTCGACCTTTGTGTTCTCGGGGGTCTTTTCCGGGGATAGGGAGGGAGAGCGATTTGCCGGATGGATAGAGCGGGAAAATCCTGATTTACTGCTTTCCTTTGCGGCGCCCTTGGTACGGCAGAAGCTGGTTGAAATCGGTTATGGAGAGTGTGAGCGGATCGGTATCATAGACTTGGATGTGGAAGAGGAGGGAGAATTGGCAGGATTACTTCAATCGCGCAACGCAATAGGACGCACGGCCATTGACGAAATTCATAGCATCCTCCTGACGAACTCCATAGGCCTGCCGGATTATCCCTTAACCATTAAGATCGCCTTTCATTGGGTTGATGGGCCCAGTTTCGTTTCAAGCGACAAAATAGCGCTCGATTCAAATTGACTATGAATGACGGATGGGAAGGAATCTTCCCGTCAATGTGGATGAGGGGAGGTTCAACTGGGGTAGCTCAGGTAGAGCCTATCTCGGAAACCGTGATTTGAATCTTCTTTGCGCACTATCGCAGGAGCGGCTTTACGCCGCGATGGTTCCGTTGGGTCGCGGGGTAAAGCTGCTCCTACAACTTAAGGCTATTAATCATTTTTAGACATACCAACCGTATGGAGGCCCTATTTATGCGAATGTAATAGTTTACGGGGCATTTCATTTTACTACCAGGGGCTATGGAGGGAGGGTTATGTTCGGAAATCCTACATATCATTCATGTAGATGATACGAGGTTTCCGAAAACTGGCCTAATTAAGCTGAAACAACGACACACCCTGAATCTCAAAATAGGGAGGACACTGAAATGAATGCAAAGGAGAACAATTGGCTGAAAACACTGGCTGTCGTGCTGGCGCTCGTCATGGCGAGTGGGCAAGGACTCGTCACAGCCCAGGAATCCGAGGAGGATGAAACGATTGGCGAAACTTTCGAACTCGATTCCTTTGTGGTCCAAGGCTATGCTGAAAGCCTTAGGAAATCCATCGAAATCAAACGAGAGACGGTGGAAGTCACCGACCTCATCGTATCCGAAGATATCGGAAAATTTCCCGATGAAAATGTGGCGGAAGCGCTACAGAGGCTTACCGGTGTTCAAATTCAACGCACGAATGGGGAAGGCACTTACGTATCCATTCGCGGGGTGGAACCGAACTTGAACCTGGTTACGATCGACGGCCGGACTGCCAGCTCGGGGGGGTTCGAAAGGGCCTTTGATTTCTCCACGCTATCCGCTGACCTGGTCTCCGGTCTCAGGGTCATCAAATCACAGTCCGCCGATCTCATTGAAGGTGGAATTGGCGCTATAATTGAGATCAACACACCGAAGCCGCTCGATTTCAGAGAAGAAAGGGTGGGGAGGTTGACGGCCCAAACCTCCCATTTGAATTTGACGGGAGATTACAGTCCCAAATATTCGGGATTGTTCAGCCAACAGTTCAACGAGGGAAAAACGGGTCTCCTGTTTTCGTTTTCCTATGAAGACTTTCAGCAACGAACCGACCGTTTTGGAAATAATGGTTGGGTAAGGAATGCCATTGCGGGCGGTCCCGATCTCTTCACGCCTCGATTCCTTTTGCATCAATCCGGGCTGCAGGATCGCGAGCGCCTTGGTTTTACGGGAGCGTTCCAGTATCTGCCCAGCGAAGACCTGTTGATTACCTTTACCGCCAACAAAAATGAATACACCACTTCGCTGGAAAACAATGCCTTCAACGTCAATACTCCGAATCGGGCCGGAGCATTCCCGGATATTTTGGACAATTACACCTTCAACGAAAATGGCACCGGTATTGCGTTTGATGGTCAAACCAACCAGGCCGTGCCGATCCAGACCTACTCTTACCGTGTATCGGACAACACGGGCTTCGGTGTCGATATAAATTGGAAACCCAATGATCGGTGGTCGGTGGACTTCGACGCCAGTTACACTTCAAGCGATACCGATAACAATCCGAATAACCTGGTGAACATCCGCTTCCTGCCCTCGGAATTTCCGCACGCGGTGTATAGTTTTCCCAGAGGCCCGGGGAGTGTTCCCGACTTGGCTTTGACTTATTCGCCTGGAATCGATGAGACGAGTCCGGATCTGTACGTGATCCGCCATCTCCAGTTGAATCGCGCTTGGACCGAAAGTTCCGAATCGGCGGTTGCCGTTGATTTTGACTATTTTTTGGGCGACGGTTTCTTCTCCGAATTGGAGTTCGGGGCGCGTCTTTCCGATCGTAATGTCGGCATTCCAAACCGTTATGGTTTTCCGCAGCTTGCAATACCCGCCGCAGATAGACCGACGGTTACGAATGAGCTTTTGACGCCCTTTCCCATCGACAACTTCCTTGCGGCATCCGGAGCTGACATAGCGCGGGAATGGATGGTCGTGGATCAGGCAAGAACCCTCGCTTTCATGGCCGAAAGGGGGTATGAGTACGACACCGGGAATTGGCAAGACTATCCGGGGAATCCGCTGCAGCTATATGATATACAAGAGGAAGTGTTGGCCGGATATTTGAAACTGAATTTCTCGGGATCAATGGGCGCCATGCCTGTCAGCGGAAATCTCGGAGTTCGCTACACCGATACCAGCTTGGTTTCATCCGGTTCCGAGAGCGCTGGTGGAACGACCCAGCCGGTAAGCGTCAATCGCGGCTACGACGATGTTCTGCCCAGTTTCACAATCGTGGCCAATCCACACCGGGACGTGGTTTTGCGTCTCGCCGGCGCCAGGGTAATGACCCGGCCCAATCTTGGAATGATGAATGTGAGACGCAACGCGAATTTGGAGCGGGTTCCCGTTAGCATCAATGATGGGAATCCCTACCTCGATCCCTACCGAGCTGATCAGTTTGATCTCTCATTTGAATGGTATCCGGACGAATCTACCCTGCTTTCCCTGGCTTTCTTCTATAAGGACGTGGAAAGTTTCGTTTCCAGTGTGGCCCGGGCGGTGCCATTCACAGAGGAATTGCTACCTGGCGCTAATATTCCACTCGGTGAAGAAGTCTCACTGACTCGCCCGGAGAATCTTGTCGGGGATACCGTCGAAGGTTTTGAAGTGGGATTCCAACATGTTTTCTCGAATCTGCCCGCCCCCTTGGATGGGCTCGGAGTCAATGTGAATTACACCTATAACAAGAGCGGCGAGGGACCTCGCAACCTGATCTTCGCCGATGCCGACTTGCGGCTCGAAGATGGAACTTTTCCGGACAGCGCCTTTGTTCAGTTGCCCTTGGAAGGGATGTCCAAAAACTCCTATAATTTAGGAGTCTTCTACGAAAAGGGCCCGTTTTCCGGGAGATTAGCCTACAATTTCCGCGAAAATTACCTGCTTAATTCGGTTCACCACCAAAACACTCCCAGGCTGCAGGACGATTTTGGTCAATTGGACGGACGTCTCGCGTATAAGATCAATAAAAATTTCAAGGTCACGCTTGATGCTCTCAACATAAACGAGGAGACGAGCTACGTCTATTATGCGGTAGATGTCGGCGCTCCCAACCCCGGCGGCAAGGAGAAGTTTGACGAATTCCTGAGTACCGGAAGAAAAATTGTCCTGGGGGCTACTTACGCTTTTTAACCCATGCCAAAAAGGAGAGCTCTACGGAGCTCTCCTCTTTTTGCCTGTACTAACCCGCATGTCTCACAAATTTTCTACTGCGCTCCGGAATCCCGGCGCTGATCCGGTTTGGGAAATCGTAGAGGGAGGGTTCAAACGTTCATGTAGGCAAAATGGATTTCAAATTTGTGTCTACCCTGACGGTTTCAAGTTGTAGGAGCGGCTTTACACCGCGATCCCACGAAACGGCCTTCGAAGCAATCGCGGCGTAATGCCGCTCCTACTCGAAGGGAAACTTCAAATCCCGGATTCCGGGATCGGCTCTGGACCAACCCATTATCTTCGCGCTTAGTGAGAGTCAAATTCTTGATATTACCGCAATAGCCACAACACTCAGGGTGTTTTTGTTCACACATGCCCCAGCCATAAAATTGAAAAAAAGCCAATGACATATCTTGGAACACACCACCTGAGAAGGATTTGCTCCCCATTTATTTTGTTAGCCATGGCGTTCCTGGGCCCATTTCCCATGGAGGGAACTCCCAGGCCCAATATCGTTGTATTTCTGGTGGACGACTTGGGGTATATGGACATCGGAGCCAATAATCCGCACTGTTTCTACGAGACCCCTCATATCGATGCTTTGGCTGAATCCGGTATGCGTTTCACGGATGGTTATGCCGACAACCCGGTTTGTTCTCCGACACGCTACAGCCTGATGACGGGCAAGTATCCTTCGCGAGTGGACGCAACCAATTTCTTTTCCGGAAAGCGTAGCGGAAAATTCAATCCAGCCCCATTGGCGAACAATATGCCGTTGGAGGAAATTACGATTGCGCATGTTTTGAAAGGGGAGGGATACGCCACCTTCTTTGCCGGAAAATGGCACTTGGGAGAGAGTGAGGAGTACTATCCCCAGAACAGGGGCTTCGATGTTAACATGGGGGGCCATACCCGTGGCGGGCCCTATACGGGAAAGAAGTATTTTTCCCCATTCGAGAATCCTCAATTACATCCCGACAGTCCGGAAGGGGACCATTTACCGGATCGCCTGGCTAGGGAAACGGCCAAATTCATAGAAGAGAACAAAGAAGGGTCCTTTTTGGCCTATCTGTCCTTCTATTCCGTGCATACACCCCTCATGGGCAGGCCGGATCTGGTGGCAAAATATGAAAAAAAGGCGGCTGAAGTCCATGGAGACGAATTCGCTGAGGAAGAACAGGTATTTGGAGATGCTCCCCGCAGGGTCCGCATCCTGCAGAAGCATGCCGTCTACGCTGCCATGGTGGATGCGATGGATCAGGCTGTGGGAAAAGTGCTCCGGCAACTTGAGGTTTCAGGTGTGGCGGACAACACCATTGTCGTATTCACTTCCGACAACGGCGGCCTCTCCACATCCGAGGGTTTACCTACGAGCAATCTGCCCTTGAGAGGGGGAAAGGGCTGGGTTTACGAAGGAGGTATCCGGGAACCATGGATTATCCGCTATCCCGGTGTTACTGAAACCGGCGCCGTCAGCCATGAACCGATTTGTTCCATCGATCTCTTTCCGACCCTTGCGGTGGCGGCTGGAGCAAAAGTGAACCATGAAATCGATGGCGTGGATCTGATGCCGGTATTACGGGGAGAAGCCGCGACACCTCGTTCCTTGTATTGGCACTACCCGCACTACAGTAATCAGGGCGGCATCCCCGGCGGAGCCATACGTGAAGGGAATTATAAGCTGATCGAAGGCTATGAGGACGGGAGGGTTCACCTTTATAACCTGAAGGACGACATTGGAGAACAGAGGGATCTGGCAAAATTCAATCCGAAAAAAGTGTCGCAGATGCGGGCCCGGTTACATTCCTGGTATGAGGAAGTCGATGCGAAATTTCTTCAGAGAAAAGATGGCGGACCGGAACCATGGAGGCCTCCCTATTTGGTAGGCGAGGAAGAATCCAAAACGGGGACTGTAAACGTCACTTACACGCCTTTGTCGGGCATCGGGCAGGAGAGAGGCGTCATGCGTCGGGATCCCAGCGATGTCATCAAGGTTGATGACTTGTATTACGTCTGGTATTCAAAAGGGGAGATCGCGCCCGGCTACGATGCAACGGTTTGGTATACCACTTCGCCCGACGGACTGAACTGGACGGAACAGGGCATGGCGCTGGCCAAAGGAGAGCCCGGAAGCTGGGAGGGGGAAAGCGTATTTACGCCCAACATTCTCGTGGCTGAGGGGAAGTACTGGTTGTTCTATTCCGGGGTTTCGAGAAAATTCGAAAAGCCCTACAATCCGGATTCGAAAATTGGGATTGCGGTATCGGATTCGCCCGATGGGCCCTGGGAACGCCTTCCATCAAATCCGGCGTTGATCAACAGCGAGAATCCTGAGGACTTCGACAGCCATCTGGTCGATGATGCCTGTCTGATCGTACGAGATGGAAAATACTGGTTTTATTACAAAGGACGTCAGTTGGGAAAGAGCCCCGCCGAAACCAAGATGGGATTGGCCATCTCGGACCATCCGCAAGGTCCTTATGTGAAGCATGAAGCGAACCCTGTGATTCCCGGCAATCATGAAGTTCTGGTCTGGTCGCAGGGGGCGGGCGTGGCCGCATTGATCGGAACTTCCGGACCAGAAGACATTACGAGAACCATCCAATATGCTGAAGATGGGATTCATTTTTCCAAGACACACGATGTCGAGAATGTCCCGAGCGCGGGAGGGGCTTATCGGCCCGAGGCCTTTTCCGATAGCGGAAAGGGAAACCGTATCGAATGGGGTCTGGAAATCAGCAGGAAGGAAGGATCGCTGCCTTTTCTTCAGCGGTTTGATTTGAAATGAAAACAGTGTGGCGAACCATTAATAAATCACCACGGATTCCGGAAGGACTGAAAGATTGTAGGAGCGGGTTTACACCGCGGTCCTGTTGTAAGTCTTCCATGTTATCGCGGGATAAACCCGCTCCTACAGCTCGTAATCATGATATTTCATGAAAATTGAAACCCGAAGTTTAATTGAAACCCACACCGGCGCTCTACCTTCAGTCGCTCGCGACGAATTTGGAAAGACGTCCGGGTCAGGTAAGGTAAAAAAGATGCGAATTGCAGTATTGGTTGGAATGGTCTGCACGAGTCAGTGCTTGTTTTCCGGGTTGGTTTCCGGGAGCGGGGCGTTTGCCGAGGATGTGGCCTTTATGGAGGAACATACACCGATCGTCCTGTTGAGAGACGGTGACGCCGCCGTGGCGGTCGCTCCCGATTATCAGGGCCGTGTCATGACCAGCACTTATGACGGTAAGGCCGGTCCGAGCTTCGGCTGGATCAACCGTCCGGTCATTGAGAAAGGGTTCCTTTCGGAGGAAGAGAATAAGGGAAGGCTCGAGGAGCATATTCATATCTTTGGAGGAGAGGAACGTTTCTGGCTCGGGCCGGAAGGCGGACAGTATGCGCTCTTTTTCAAGCCGGGTTCAAAGTTTGAGTTTTCCGACTGGAGGACTCCGCCGGTAATCGATACCGAGGCCTTCGAGTTGGTTGAACAAACCGAAACGTCAGCCACATTCAAACACAGTACGGAACTGATCAATTACAGCGGCGCCGAATTCAAGGTGGGCATTGAGCGCACAGTGAAGACGCTGGGTAAATCGGAGGCCTCAGAACTGTTGGGCGTTGATCTCGGCGAGGGGCTGAGGATGGTTGGGTATGAAACGGACAACCGGATTACCAACACCGGTTCCAATACCTGGGGGCCGGAGACCGGCCTGCTTTCGATCTGGATTCTCGGCATGTACAACCCGTCGCCCGAAACAACCGTGGTGATTCCGTTTAAATCCGGCCCTGATGCCGATCTCGGTCCCAAGGTGAACGATACCTACTTCGGCAAGGTCCCGCCGGAATACTTGAAGGTTGAGGATGATATACTCTTCTTCAAGGGCGACGGTACCTACCGTAGCAAGATCGGTATCAGTCCACAACGCTCCAAAGGCATTGCCGGAAGCTATGACGCTGCCGGGCAGGTTCTTACCCTTGTCACCTACAACGTGCAGGAGGCGCCCAATGGATTCGTCAACTCGATGTGGGAGCTTCAGAAAGAACCCTACTCGGGAGATGTAATCAACTCCTACAACGACGGTTCGCCCGCGCCCGGTGAGCCACCTCTAGGGCCGTTCTACGAGCTGGAAACCTCTTCGCCCGCTGCCGCTCTCCAGCCGGGCGATACGATGCAACACATTCAAAGGACCGTACATTTGCAAGGTGATGAAGCGCTTCTGGATCCCATTGCCCGGAATGTATTCGGCGTAGGAATTGAAGCCATGAAGATGGGCATCTGAACTGATGGCCCAA
>CBDCNU010000004.1:0-130688 GCA_965219475.1 Opitutales bacterium
AACGTCGCGCCTTTCTCTTCGGTTCCTCTCATGTCAGCCGCACAAACGGGGCAGGTGGATACTTCTCCATGACAGACGGGGCACTTGGGCGGCGAGCGCCTTTTTTGCCGCGGAACCATAGAAACATCCACTCCTGGAAACGTATCTACTACGGTTGTCGCCCATCGATGCAGTTTTTTGTCCCCCTCTTTCGCAGAGTCATATGAACCGTAAAAATTCAATCCTTGGTATTCGTATGATGCGGAACTACTGATTATTTTGGTTGCCGCACGGGACATTGACGGCCCGAGCTTTGCCCAATCTGTCCGGAACTCTTCTTCTGTTTCCCGCATTGTCCGCCTGCTACGGCACGGGCGGGCCACTCACGGTAACGGATGTAAATCTTCTTCTGGGAAGAATGGATCCGGACCAGTTCGGCATACCGGTTTCCACTGCTCCCAGCCGGTCCCGTTTCCAGCAGATGGCCAGGCAGTTGAAGTTGAAGGAACAGAGTAGCCGGGACTTGGACCGATTGCTTGCCGGATTGCTGGAGATTGCCGATGAAAACATGACCGATGCCATTCGCAAAATTTCTACTGCTGAAGGGTATGACCCCTCCGAGTATGCCCTGGTGGCTTTTGGCGGGGCCGGTGGCCAGCATGCCTGCGCCATTGCGCAAAACCTGGGAATGGAAACGATACTCTTTCCCGAGGACGCCGGATTGCTCAGCGCGGTCGGATTGGAGCAAGCGGTATTGGAGGGGTTCGCGGAAAAACAGATTCTCGAGGATTATGCCGCATTTTCCGTTGTTGCAGAGGATCTGATCACGACATTGACCGGCCAGGCCATGGAGAAGTTGCCCCGGGGGCATGGCCGGGATGCGGTGGAGCGAAGGTGTATATTGAGTATGCGCATACGGGGCCAGGCCATGGCCATGGATATCGATTGGAGGGATAACCAGTCCGTCTTGCATGACTTTGCCCGGCAATACGAGGTCATCTTTGGTTACAAGCCTCCCCTCGATGGTGTGGAAGTCGTATCCATGAGGGTGATTGTTTCCATCCCGGCGCCGGGATGGAAACGAGAGGAATTTTCCCAGGGAAGGGGAGACATTAAACCCTTGAAAAGGCAGAGGGCCTTCACTCGGATGGGGTGGGTCAGCGCGCCCGTTTACCGCAGAGCGGATATACCCGTTGGCTGCCCCGTTGACGGACCGGCCATTATCCAGGATTCCTTCAGTACCCTATTCGTCGACGCGGGCTGGAGAGGCCTGGTCGGCTCACATTTTACCCTGCGCCTCCGGCTTCGGGAAAAGAATCTGGGGAAGAGAACGAATTTGGGCGCAGTCGAATTGGAGTTGTTCACCAACCGATTTCACACCCTGGTGGAAGATATGGGTTATCGCCTTCAACGCACCGCGCTTTCCACCAACGTCAAGGAACGGCTCGATTTTTCCTGCGCCCTGCTGGATACCGAGGGAAGGCTGGTGGTGAATGCCCCCCACATTCCCGTCCATCTTGGAGCCATGGGGCTGTGCGTTCGGACGGTTTCCCGAAGTCATTGTTGGGAACCGGGCCAAATGGTCGCCACCAATCATCCCGGATTTGGGGGATCCCATTTGCCGGACATCACTGTGATTTGTCCCGTTTTCGGTGGTGATGAGGGGTTGACCGGTTTTTTGGCCAACCGGGCCCATCATGCCGAACTGGGAGGAATCAGTCCGGGTTCCATGCCTCCATTTGCCAGGAATCTGGCCGAGGAGGGTGTGGTGATTCCCCCTACCACGGTGATGTGCGACGGGCAGGTCAACCTGGAAGAAATTGAACGATTGTTGCGCTCGAAACCGGGCCCGAGCCGGGCGGTGGAGGAAAATTTGGCCGACCTGAGAGCACAGATTGCCGCAAATCTGAAGGGGATGCGCGATTTTGCCGCTTTGGCCGAATCTTTCGGGAGCAGAACCGTCCTTCGGTTTGTGCGGGCCATTCAGGACCGGGCGGAGGGGAGTCTCCGCCGCAAATTGAATAATCTGGCCGATGGCAGTTACGAGGCTGAGCAAAAACTCGACGATGGAACCCGGCTCCACGTGGCTGCCCGGGTAGAAGGAGATTTCCTGAGCCTGGATTTTTCCGGCACCGACAGGGCCCATGCCGGCAACTTCCATGCCACCCCGGGAATCGTTTACAGCGCTATCATGTATTTCCTGCGGGTCTGGGTGAATGAACCGATGCCGTTGAACGAAGGGTTGCTAAAGCCGGTCAGGATTGTTTTGCCGGAAGGGTTGCTCAATCCTCCCTTTCCCTCGGATCCTCGAAAGTGTCCCCCGGTGGTGGCGGGAAATGTCGAGACCAGTCAACGCCTGGTCGATACCCTGTTTCTGGCCTTCAGGGTAGGGGCCTGCGGTCAGGGGACGATGAACAATTTGATCTTTGGAAACGATCGTATCAGTTACTATGAGACCATCGCCGGGGGATCGGGAGCCGGGGAAGGATTTGCCGGGGAAAGCGGTGTGCACGTCAACATGACGAATACCGGAATTACGGATCCGGAAATACTCGAGTACAGGTTTCCCGTCCGGCTGAAAACGTTTTGCATCAGGAAAGGGTCGGGAGGATCGGGTCAATTCGCCGGGGGCGACGGGGTTGTGCGCGAATTGGAGTTCAGGGAAGGTTTGACCGTTTCCCTGATAACCCAGCACAGAAACGAGGGTCCCTACGGCCTCTTGGGGGGACAACCTGGAAAACCCGGGGAGCAGTGGTTGATTCGAAAAGATGGGAGCCGGCAACGCCTGAATGCATCCGACCAGGTCGAGGTTCGACCCGGGGACGCGCTCCGCATTCTTACCCCCGGAGGTGGCGGGTGGGGGAAGGCGCCCTGAAGCGCGCCAATGAGGAATTGGGAGGGAGAAAGGCACAAGGGCACAAAGGCACAGAGTGGGGAGAGGGGATAACCACGGATTTCACGGATAAGCACGGATGGGGTCTCAATCTTGATTTTGATCGTGATCGTGATCCTGATCGAAAAATCAACGACTTGGAGAAGGGAATTGACCACTGATTACACGGATGAGCACGGATTTGGAATTGGAAAGTAGATGAACCGAGGTCACGAACCAGCATCCAGCATCTGGCTTTTACGCCAAAGGCGTTAAACTCCAAAGCCCAGTGTCGCGTAGCGCACGCTGGGTTGGAATGGACAAAAAACAACGAACCCCAGGGGGGTTCCACAAATAATCGCACAAAATCCGTAGCGAGCGAACGAAGGTCGAGCCCTGCTGCGGGTTCCCTGAGCGCAGTAGAAAAATATCCATGCGGACGATTGTTCAAGGTACCTGAGTAGTTACCTTTCAATCAGGATTGCTTGACCTGATGCAGGAAATTTTTGGGACCTACAGCGGGAATCGGCGACTTTCGATAATCAACAAGGTTTCGCGTAACGATACAATCCGCCTCCCAAGCCAAGGCAGCAGCAGCTTGCATGGCATCCTCCAGGTCCTTCATGGGCAATTCAAGAGCTCGACGGGCGTCCTTAGCTGCTACAGGAGCGACATCTACAATTGAAAGAAGCATATTCAAAAAATCTCGCCCGTCGTCCTTCAACAGGTAGGCGCAGTTCGAAAGTGAATGCCATGCGATTGTCGCTTGCCCTCCTTCCTCAGCCCATCGTAAAACGTCCGCACTCTTGGAGAAGAACTTTGGGCGGGATAGCGCCACATCGAGCAATACGTCCGTATCAATGAGGACCTTCATCGGGATAGGTATTTCTTTTGCAAAGCCGCTTGTTTCAGATCTTCAGGTCTGGATGACTTGAGGGAAGCGCTGCCGATCATTGAATCTACAATGGAGCCTTCCGGAGCCTTTTGTTCGGAAAGAAGTTTCTCGATGAGCCCGGAAACGCTGGACCTTCGCAGCCGGGCTAGACGCTTGGCTCGTTTATGAACCTTCGGATCGAGAGTAATGGTCACCCTGGTTTTCATGAGTATGCATTAGAAATTTTTTATGCATACCGTCAAGCATTTCTTAGAGCTGAACGACTCTTTGACGTCAAAGAGTCACCGTATTATTTGAGCCTGTCCCAGAAACCGGGATTTGAAATTTCATTTCAAACCATCGTAGGAGCGGCTTTACGCCGCGACCCCACCAAACAGCCTTCGAAGCAATCGCGGCGTAAAGCCGCTCCTACAACTGAAAACTATTACTCTAGCCCGGAATCCGGGAATTGATAAACGATATAGCATCGAGTTGGTCGGATCATCTCCTTGTTCAGGGGTTCAATCCGCCGGAAATTGAATCGAAATCAAAGCCATGAATAGCCTCGGCGGCCAGGGTGCCCAACTGACCCCGCAGTTCGAGAACATTCCCCTTGCCATCCGGATGAGTGCGGTTGCACATGAAAATTACGAAGGTGTTGGAGTGGGGATCGATCCACAAACTCGATCCGGTGAACCCGGTATGACCGAAGCCACCGACCGGGAAGAGACTCCCCCGTTGCCGGGAATAGCCGGTATCGATGTCCCAGCCCAACCCCCGCAGGGCGGCTACTTGATCCGGAGATTGTGTGGAGGTCATGAGTTCCACGGTTTCCCGCTGGAACAGGCGGATACCGTCCAGTTCACCCTTGTTCAGGATCATTCGGGCAAACCGGGCCAGGTCTGCTGCGGTGGTGAAGAGGCCGGCATGCCCCAGCACCCCGCCCGCCCTCCGGCAAACAGGATCGTGGACGGTGCCCCTGAGCATTTCCCCGTCTTCCCAATTGGTTGGCGCAATACGGGATTTCAAATCGGGCGTGGGCAGGTACCCCGTGTCGACCATTCCCAGTGGTTCGAATATCTCCTCCCGGGTAAATGCCTCCATTGGACGGCCCGTTGCGCGCTGGATGATTTCGCCCAGGAGAATGAAGTTGATGTCGCTGTAAACAAATTGGGTTCCGGGCTTGGTCCGGGGGCGCTCCGCCATGGCCAGAGCCAAAGCGGTTTCGTAACCCTCCCACTTTTTGGAAACCCCTTCCTTTTCGATGGAGAGGGGGATGCCTGGGGGTAGTCCCGAGGTATGGGTCATCAAGTGCCGGATGGTGAGGTCCGTTCCTTCCCCAACGGAGTAATCCTCCAGATAACGATGGACCGAACCGTCGATTTCTATCCGCCCGCGTTCCATCAGCAACATGATGGCGGGGGTTGTGGCGATTACTTTGGTCAGGGAGGCGGTATCGTAAATGACTTCGAGACGGGTTGGTATGATCTCCGGCTCCACCGACATGTGACCGTAGGCTTTGGCATAAATCTCCCCCTCATGCTCCAGCCAGAAAACCCCTCCCGGTATTTTACCCTGTGCCACCGCTCGTTCCACCTCGGCGTCGATTTCCGCTAATTTTGCGGAATCAAAAACTTCCGCCGGCAACCCTGAGCACGGGGATGGGCCCGCCATTTGCCAGAGTAAGGGAAGGGCGATAAGAAATGTGAAACGTCTCATCGAATTTACCAGTGTGGCGTCCATTGAAAAAATAACCACAAGAACCCAGAGGGGGCAGAGTTGTAAGAAAACGATCCATTAACCCAAATTGTGATCGGTTGCGCAATGGAAGTTCATCGAATCTTAGACCAGGACTGAAAATTCACGAAAAAATAACCACGGATCCCGCTTCGCCTAAACCGTGCTTCGCAACGCTACGCAGGTCAAGAGGCTCCGCATGGCACAGCGCAGGACAGGTTAAACGGATAATTGAAAGGGGTAGTTGTTCCATGCAGGACCCATTCCTTCGGGACCAATGATTAACTCCCTTTTTTGGGAGCAATGGATTTATACAGCTACTTTTTCAGGTCGTGCTCTCTCCAATCGGGCACGTGCGCTGTCATGAACGCCTTGAACAGCTTCCCGTGGTTCGGTATCCGCAGGTGCAACAATTTGTGAACGATTACAATGTTCCGGAAAGCGACATCCTGATGACCCAGGTCGGATGCTGATGCTCTGAGTTTGTCTGTCGATAAGCTCCCTATAGCGCCCCTATAAACCCCCCTTAAAACCCCTATCTCGGACCTATTGTGCCGTTATCGCGCCCCTATCGTTCCTCCCATACACCGAAGATGCTTTTTCACGATTCTCCCGCGATTCTGTGATAGCTTATCATAGTTCCCGAACCATATGCGTGGGCAGTATCCTCGAATAAGCCAGAATAAGCCGGAATAAGACAGCCCTCGCTCTCTCAGGTGTTTCCATCGTGCCTTTATCGTGCCGCCAGCTTCGGAGCGCAGTAGAAGATTTATGAGATATGCGGGTTAGTACCATTCTCCCAGCCTTTCGATCAGGATCCGGATTATAATGGCGGACAGGAATGTCCGCCCTCCGTTATTCTTCCCTCTTTGCGTTGCTTTGTGCTCTCTGCGAGAGTCAAATCTTCCCTTCTCTCCTTTTGAGTCTTTTGCGCTTTTTGTGGTTAATCCTACCTAATTCATACTTTCCGACGATCCAGGCTATGTAGACCTGAGTATTTAAAGCTTAACTTAAAAACCATGAAGGGTCCATCCACTCAGATTTATTTTCATCCGCTTTCCTTGGAGCACGACACCGGTTACGGGCACCCCGAACGGGCCGACCGGGTGCGCGCCGTTCGGCAACGCCTGCAGTCCGTCGAGCTTAAGGGATTGGATTGGTTGACCCCCCGGCCTGCCGCCGTTACCTCCATTGCGGCAAACCACGACGTGGATTACATTGCCTCGGTGGAGGAGATGGCCCGCAAGGGAGGCGGGCAGTTGGATGTGGACACCTCCTTGTCCAAACAATCATACCGGGCCGCCCTGACTTCCGCCGGTGCGGGGATTCAAGCCGTGGATGCGGTGCTGAACGGCGAAGCGAAAAATGCCTTCAGCATCAACCGGCCACCCGGGCATCACGCCCTAACCTCAATGGCGATGGGCTTTTGCCTGTTTAACAATATTGCCATAGCCGCCCGTCATGCCATTGCCGGCCATGAGGCAAGGCGGGTCTTTATTTTCGATTGGGATGTCCATCATGGCAATGGAACGCAGGACAGCTTTTACGACGATCCTTCCGTCTTTTTCTGTAGCATCCATCAGAGCCCCTTATATCCGGGAACCGGATCTGCCGCCGAAACCGGCTGGGGTCCGGGAG
Source organism: Opitutales bacterium (assembly GCA_965219475.1). Classification (GTDB taxonomy): domain Bacteria; phylum Verrucomicrobiota; class Verrucomicrobiia; order Opitutales; family UBA2995; genus JAABVD01. Next base: position 7,101 of record CBDCNU010000004.1, read on the forward strand.
AAGGTTTTACCTTGAATTTGCCCGTTCCGGCGGGAACGCGGGGGGAGGTCTACCATCGACTCATGAAAGAAAAAGTGATCCCGGCCCTGCATGCTTTCGAACCGGAAATCATTTTGATTTCGGCCGGTTTCGATGCTCACGAACGCGACCCCCTGGCCGGGGTTCTCCTGACGGATCGGGATTTTGCCATGATGAGCCGTCTGGTCTTGGAAGCCGCCGATCAATTGTGCGACGGCAAAGTGGTGGCGATATTGGAAGGCGGATACGATCTCCAGGGTTTGGCCGGTGGATCGGAACAGATGGTCCGGACCTTTTCCGGGCAATGGGGATAATGCTGGAACCACGGAGGTTTGGATAAACATTAGACGCTTCCTTTTTCCGGGGAAATTCTTTTGCTTGGACAAGCAACGGGATTTGGAAAACATCCCCCCTTCGTATGTCCCATCCCCTATCCCAATTTCTCCCTCCCAACTTCCGGCCCGAAGACGGCATCTGTCTCATAGCGGGCAAGGAACTGTATCCGGAGATGGTGGCGCGCCGCATGCTGGAGGCCGGGGTGCGGGTAGGCCTGATCGCATTTGAAGGGGAAACGAGAGAAAGTCTTTTCCAAATGTTTCCGCAAAGGGACCGCATTCGCCTCAAGGTAGGAAAAATGGGGAAATTACTCAAATCTCTGAAGAATTTTCGGGTAAAATGGGCCTTGATGGCGGGACAAATTACCCCTGGCCGCTTATTCAAGGACCTTCACCCGGACCTGAAAGCTATCACCCTTTTGGCCAAGCTCCGGGAAAAAAATGCCGAGAGTATTTTCGGGGCGGTCTCGGAGGAGATCGCCAAACTCGGCATCCAATTGATCGATGCGCGGGGATTTCTCGACGACCAGATGGCCGAAATTGGACCCATGACCAAAACTTGGGACCGGGTGCGCCCTGATTTTATCCAGCATGGAATCGGGACGGCCAAGGAGATAGCCCGATTGGACATCGGCCAGGGAGTGGTCATTCGCAAGGGGGTCGTGGTCGCGGTGGAGGCATTTGAAGGAACTGATCGAATGCTGCGACGCGCCGGAAGTTTCGATACGGATCAGCTCGTATTCATCAAAGCAGTCAAACCGGGTCAGGATTTCCGCTTCGATGTTCCGGTATTCGGCATGCGCACCTTGGAAGTGATGAAAGAGGCGGGAATTCACCATGGCTACCTGGAAGCCGATAAAACCATTATCCTGGAAAAGGAGGAAGTTCTACGGCGAGCCAAAGCATGGAGAATCCAGTTGGCAGGTTTTGCCACCATTTAACTTTTTCTTGTCCCAGAGGCGCCATGTTTCTCACAATGCCGCGCATTGGGGCGCCTTTCCCACTTTGAGAAGTGATCAAACTCATCCAGTTGGCCGGTTGGATTTTCGCGGCTTTACCCGTCTTCCTCCTGCGTATTATTGCCGTTGTGGGTGGCGATATCCTCTATTACCTCCACTGGCCCATCCGCCGTATCCTGTTCTCCAATATCCAGCATGTATTTCCCGAAAAAAACCTCCTTTGGAGACGCCGAAAGGCGCGGGAAAGTTGCCGCCGGTTGATTGAGAAAGTTCTGTTTATCCTGTCTCGACCTCATTTGGATCAGGGTCGCCTCAACCGGACCCTTCTCCTCACCAATGCAACGGTTGAGTTGCTGCACAAATACCTCCAACCCGGACGACCCCTCATTCTGTTGTCCCTCCACACCAGTCTGGCCGAGGCCTTCACCCTGCTTCGCCGGGTCTATCCCGGTAAATCACCCGATATCGGCCTCTACTACAGGCACTCGGAACAGGCCATCCTGGACCGGTATGCAGCGACCAGCCGAAGCGCCCACGGTTGTGTCATTCTTTCCTCGGAGAACGGTCCGGACTCGGCCAGGGCTCATCTGAAGAAGAAAAACTGGGTTGCCCTCAACTTCGGCCGGGCGGACCTCAAGGAAGGCCAACTGGGGTTTTTTCTGGGGAGGACCGCCACGATAAACCCTTTGTTCCAGACCCTGGCGCGGGCTTGCCAATCGGACGTCGCCATCGTCTACGTCGAGCGAACGGGTTTCTGGGAGGGAAACCTGCACATTGAAAGAGTCGCCCGCGGCCATCGGGACGAACCCATCCTGTTCAAGGCCAATGAATGGTTGGAAAATCGACTGAAGACCGATGAAAAATTGGTGGACGACTGGATGTGGATGCACGATCGATGGAAAACCGACAAATACCATCGGGAGATCTTGAACCTGGAACACCCGAAAAGCATCATCGAGGAATCCCGATCCTATTACGGCTGGCCATCCATCCCGAAAAAGAACCATTACTGGCTCCGCATGCCCAACAACTTGGGCAACTTCGTCAAGATGCTGCCCTTTATTAAACAAATCGGGTATTCACGGCCCGATGCCGAGATCACTATTCTGACAAACAGGCACTTTTCCGTTTTGGTTAAAACGCTCTCCCTGGCCCGGAAGGTGGTGGCGATTCCGCGAAGAAATACCGCATATTTCAATCGGTTTTACCGAATGCGCACGGCCCATCCGGATTGTTATTTCCCATTAACCGACACATTCCTGGGGGATCTCGAGGCGTTTTTAACGGGCGCTCCCAGGCGGTTCGGCCTAAGGATTCCGGGTTCGACGCGTCCACTTCTCACAGACAAATTTCCACTTGATCCCGGCTACGATGAAGCAAAAAATCATCAAACCCATCTCTGGGAAATGTTTTTCAGGTATTTCGGCCTTAGGGGGGATCTCGACTGGTCCCCCCTGCAACCGGCCGTGGACGATCTGGTCATTAATCCGTTGCGCTGCCTTCAAACCGAATCCAGGGAAGCCCCTTACCTGGGGTTGATTTGTGGGGCGGGAAATCAGATGGAAAAGTGTTGGAGTATCGATTACTGGATCGAATGCGTGGCGGGCCTGATGGATCTCTATCCCCAAAGTAACATTTGCCTCTTCGGTTCTTCCCCCGATCTCCCGGTGAGCCGAAAAATCATTGAGGAATTCGAGCCCGGTTCAATCCACGACTTTACGGGATCCACCGACCTGTTGCAGTTTGCCATGGCCTTGAAATCCTGTTCCATCGTCATTTCAAACGATTGTGGCGGTCTTCACCTGGCCAACGCTCTGGGAATCCCCGTGATAGGGTTGTACGGCGAGACCAACCCCTTGCGAACCGGCCCGATATTTGAAGCCCCCAAAAAGATAGTTCAGCCAAAAGGTTGCCCCGTAACGGGCGGGATAAGTGTGACTCGGATCAATTTGTCCCAGGTTTTTGAAGCGATCGCGGACCTGCTCGGAAAATGAGGGCAAGCGCGCCGGGGCGCGCGAATTAGGAATTAGGAGGGAGAAAGGCACAAAGGGGGAGAGAATCAGGAATGGAGAATTGAACATGGATGCACAAGATGAACAGGATTTAGGCACGCGGAGCGCGCCAATTAGGAATTAGGAATGTTTACGTTTGGAGTTTGGCGGGTGGAAAGGTTGGCTCTCGGGAAGCCGGGGAGTAATGGGAGAGAATCTCGCAAAGCTCGCAAAGGACGCAAAGAGGCGCCGTTGGCGCAAAACCACGGATTACCTGCCTGTGCGTCGCACGCAGACAGGCACGGATGGACACGGATGAGGCGCCCCGTTCCGTGCATCGTCGCTACTCAGCCGGGACCTCCCAACTGGCTTTTACGCCAACGGCGTTAAACTCCGGAGCCCAGCGTCGCGTAGCGCACGCTGGGTCGCCGATCGCCCCTATGATTGAACCCCAACGGGGTTCCACAAATCATATCCAAAATGCCTTGGGGTTGATTCATTGTGGAACCCCGTTGGGGTTCGTTATTTTACCCATTTCAACCCAGTGTGCGCTACGCGACACTGGGCTTTGGAGTGGAACTGCTTTGCAGTTCATTGTAGTGTGGCCTTCATTAAATGGGTTAACCTTCTATCTGGCTGTTATAGATTATTGCCCAGCCGTTTGTTAGAAGGATATTCCGGGACATCACACCAGGAATAGGCATGGTTGGTGTTTCCTCCTACCTATCGTTTTAATCCGTGGTCAAATTTTTCGGAATTGCAGAAAGAATGGAAACCGGACAAGGTGATCGACTCGGCCGATATGACCGAGCAATGCGATTTTTTCCCCGTGATATCTCCATGGTCCGTTTTATAAGCGCCCTTCTACTGTGCGGTTGGAGTCAGGGAATCAATGCTGTTCAAGATGTACAATACGGCGAACCCTCCCCTGAGATCGTCGAGTTGGCGAGGGCGCCTTGGCTGCCCCTTACCATGGTCGATCCGACGAGGCAATTCCTCCTCCAATTGGGGTTGAAAGGGCTCGTCCCGTTGGAGCGGTTGGCCAGGGATGAAATTCGACTTGCCGGACGCATTCTCAATCCGGATACCTTGGCCCCGAATCGATCGCTTTACCTGGATCGCCTCACCCTTGTCCGGATCGAAGAAGGTCCGCCCATGCCGGTCACCGGTTTGCCGGCCGACCCGATAATACTCAACGTGAGGTGGTCCCCCAATGGTTCCTGGCTTGCTCTTTTTGTGGAAGAGGAAAAAGGGGTCCGTTTGTGGAAGGTGGATACCCGAACCGCGAAAGCCGAACGGTGGTCGGGGCTTCGGGTTCATCCCGGACTGGGTTCGACGATGCATTGGGGATCCTCCAGCCAATCCTTGTGGTTGAAATCAGCGCCGAAGAATTGGGGGGATCCGCCCGGAAATAGTCCAGTTTCCGAGGGGCCTGTCGTTCACATGACACGGGAGCGAGCCCTTCCGGCCTATACCTTTCAGGACCTGCTCGAGACGGCTGGGGATGTAAAACGATTCGAGTACTATTTTTCCTCGCAAATTACCTGTGTGAAGTTGAACGGGGACACTGTCCATGTGGGGAATCCGGGGTTGTTTCGGTCCATTCAACCCAGTCCGGATGGGAAATACCTGCTGGTGGAAAGGTTGGTTGAACCCTGGTCCGACATGGTGCCGGAAAAACGGTTTGGATACCGTTGGGAAGTTTGGACGGTCCAGGATGGATTTCTCAAAACGGTGGCCACCGCACCATTGGGAGAAGCCATGTCCTCCAGTAAAAGCGCCGTTCATCCGGGAGCCCGGGAGGTTCGGTGGAGACCCGATGCCCCCGCCACCCTGGTCTGGGTGGAAGCCCAGGATGGAGGGGACATTCGCCGCAAAGCGAGGATACGGGATATACTTTACAGCTTGAAGGCGCCCTTTCTCGGGCCACCGGAAATACTGGCCCGGTTGCGACAACGCTTGGCCGATGTGATCTGGCACAGCGGAGACCTGGCCTTGCTGGTCTTGCTCAATGGAGAAGAGAGCGAAGTATCCTTTCTGCGCCTGTTTCCCGATTGGGGGGAAAGAAGGTCCCCGCGCCGATTGATAACCAACAAGATAGGGGATCGTTACAAACATTCGGGATACCCCTTGATTACCTACAACGAGAAGGGGCTTCCCATTCTGCAGACAGACGACGGAGCAGAACATATCTACTTGGTGGGAGACGGGGGGACACGAGAAGGTGACCGACCATTTTTGGTGAAATTCAACCTGCTGACGAAAAGGAAGGAGGAAATTTTTCGTTCCCATCCCCCCTTCTACGAAAGACCTCATACCCTGCTCGATCCGGAACGGAACCAGGTGCTGGTTCAACGCGAGTCGAGGGAGATGCCCCCCAATCATTTCCTGTGGAACCCCGAGGATAAATTCGAGCGATCGGTTACCCGGGAATCCAACCCCTACCTCCTACTGGATGGAATGCAACATAGGACCCTGAGGTATAAGCGATCCGATAATTTGGAACTCACGGCCAATCTTTATCTTCCCTCCGGATACGACCCGGACCGGGACGGTCCATTGCCCACTTTGATCTGGGCCTACCCGAAATCCTACATTGACCCGTCCAATGCTGCTCAGACCAAATTCTCCCCCTATGAATTTTACGAGGCGCGCTGGTACCGCCCTGCAATTTGGGTAACGCGGGGCTATGCCGTGGTGGATGGCCCCCCCATGCCCATTATCGCCAGGAACAATGCCAGGCCAAACGATGATTTCATCCGGCAAATCAAGTTGTCTGCTCAAGCTCTGGTGAGCAGGTTGCTGCGTCTGGGAATCAGTGAGAAGGGTCGCATCGGCATCGGTGGCAATTCATACGGGGCATTTTTGGCGGTGAACCTTTTGGCCAATACCGATTTGTTCAGCGCTGGAATCGCCCGCAGCGGGGCCTATAACCGAACCCTGACCCCATTTGGATTTCAGAATGAAGAACGGTATTTTTGGCAAGTGCCTGATGTTTACCTTCAGATGTCACCCATTTTCCGGGTCCGGAATATCAAAGAACCCCTCCTGTTGTTTCACGGTCGCAAGGACGATAATTCGGGTACTTTCCCCATGCAAAGCGAAAGGTTGTTTCAGGCTATACGGGGAATGGGAGGTACGGCCCGCCTGGTTTTATTTCCCCATGAGGGGCATACCTTTCGCGGGGATAAATCCATCCTGCACATGCTTGCCGAAATGGAACAGTGGCTCGATCTCTACGTAAAGAAGGACACGCACAATCCCAGCCAACGCAATTGGGCCCAGGACGATTTCCCCGCAGTTGGGGAGGTGTGGCACATCGAAGCCAATGAGGGGCGTGGGGATTAGCCCGAAACCAGGTCGTCTTTGGGCGTATTGACTTTGGTTGCAGGGACAGCAGGGTAACGCATTATGCTCCACTGGTTTGAGCCCGGAAAATTTCCTCTTTACCTGGCCCCAATGGCCGGATTTACCGACATGGGATTCCGCACCCTCTGCAAGGAGATGGGAGCGGATGTGTTGGTTTCGGAATTCGTGTTGGCCGATGCCGTAGTGAGGGGGGATTTCAAAGTGTGGAATCAAATTGAATTTTCCGAAGGCCAGCGTCCCATGGGGATCCAGATTTTCGGCTCCGAACCGAAGATAATGGCCCGGGCGGCTCAAAAGATTGCCCGCCGTTTGCAGCCGGATTTTATCGACCTGAACTTTGGTTGTCCGGCCCGCAAGGTGACTTGTAAAAATGCCGGTTCTTCCTTGTTGAGGGATTTGCCCTTATTGGCGGCCATCTGTAAATCGGTGGTGGAGGCTGTTCCCGATTTTCCCGTCACCGCGAAAATCCGCATTGGCTGGGATGACACATCTCTGGTTGCGGTGGAAGCGGGACAATGGATTGAATCGGTCGGCATCCAGGCCCTGGCCATTCACGGCCGCACCAGGATGCAGGGTTACCGGGGGGACGCCAATTGGGAGATCATCCACCGAACGGCCCAGGCCGTTTCAATTCCGGTAATTGGCAACGGCAGCAGGCAAAATGGCTATGACGTTCGGACCCTGCGGTCGGAATTCGGGGTGTCCGGTCTGATGGTTGGACGCGCCGCTTTGGGCAATCCCTGGATTTTCCGCCAGATCAAAGCGGAGATCCGAGGCGGGTTGCCAACCACCGTCATTCCCGCCCTGGAGGACCGCTGGGAGGCGGTCCTGCGTTACGCAGGGATCATGAAAGGGCACTATGCCCACCTGCCTCCCAGCGCTCTACTGGGCAGGTTGAAGCCCCGCATCGTCGTGTTCTTCAAGGAATTCAAAGGGGCGCGAAAGGTCCGGGACCACTTGAGCCGGTTGGATCGATTGGAGGGCTTGTCGGAGTTGAAGGAAAGGAGCCTGGCGGCGGGGGGTTAAGAGAGGTCAAGACGTTGAAAAGTTATGCCTTACAGGGTCAGTCGCCTTGTAAAAGTGTATGAAGTACAACGGAATACAGTTTTCAAGGCCTGACCCTTTTTTCCGGAAGGCATCCCTTTTCAACGTCTTGACCCCTTTTGACCTCAATCGATCTGGTTGATGTCGTATGGGGTGCTCTGGTAAACGTAGTAATTGAGCCAGTTATTGTAGAGGAGGTTTGAATGGGCTCTCCAACACAGGATGGGGTTTTGACTGGGGTCGTCGTTGGGAAAGTAGTTCCGGGGCTTGGAGATGGGCAGATTTTTCTCCAGGTCGCGTTCGTATTCGCGTTTGAGGGTAACGGCGTCGTATTCCGAATGATTGAAGACGTAGAGCCGGCGGGTGGATTTGTCGCGAACGATATAGAGCCCCGATTCATCGGATTCGGACAGGATATCCAATTCGTCCACCTTTTCGATGTCGTGGCGGCGCACCTCCGTGTGGCGGCTCACGGGAACTGTAAACTGCTCGTCAAAGCCCCTCAGCAGGATCGAGTCGCGTTTTAATTTCTTGTGGGTGAACAGACCGAACAATTTTTCGGACAACTCGTATTTGGGGATACCGTAGAAATGCTGAAGGGCTGCTTGGGCCCCCCAGCAAATGAAAAAGCAAGACCACACGTGGGTCCGGCTCCAATCCAGGATTTCGGTCAACTCCTTCCAGTAGGCGACCTCTTTCCAATCCAATCGTTCGATGGGGGCGCCGGTAATGATAAGGCCATCGAATTTGTAGGCCTTTACCTCATTCCAGGTCTTATAAAAGGCAAAAAGGTGATCTTTGCTCGTATTCTTGGATTTATAGGTGTCGGTCGTCAGCAATGTGATGTTGACCTGGAGCGGGGTGTTCCCGAGTAACCGCAACAATTGGGTTTCCGTCTCGATCTTGTTGGGCATCAGGTTTAGCACAACCACCTCAAGGGGGCGGATATCCTGATGGATGGCCCTGTCTTCGGTCATGACGAAGATGTTTTCGCCTTCCAGGGCGCTCCTTGCCGGGAGATTATCGGGAATCTTTATGGGCATGGTGGGAAATTCAGGAAAGGGCCACTATATCACAATCTCTCCAATACCTTCAATACAATGGGATCTTCGGGGCCCATGGTTTCCCTCACTTCAAACAAGCGGCGGGCCACCTCCCGGTAGCCCGGAGGCTCGATATTCCGATGCCTTGACAACAACCTTACGTAGCGGATGCTCCGGTCGATGAGCTTGAAGTTGCTGGGTTTTACGTAGGTCATTAAATTGCTTTCAAATCGTCCGAGTATTCCCATGACCAGGGTTGAGTGGATATTCAAGAGCATTTTGAGGATCAGGTTTTTTTCCAAAATGCCAAATGGGCCGGTTGCAATATCCCAAGCGGTCGGACCCAGGTTCCACCGTATCCCCTCATCGGTCGATTCAATGATGAACCGGTGGTGATGGGGCGACCCCGTTTTTTGCCGCCGCCGTTCCTCGCAATCCGAGTCCAGATTGAAACCGTAAAAAAATCTTTCTCCCGTGAAAGCTGCTATTTCAGGCCATTCCAGGCATCGGGGAGAACGTTTCAGTAGTTTCCGCCAAGCCGAGGCTGAATCGTGGGTTTTGGGAAGGGTCAAGTAGCTGAGCGAAGGACTGTCTCCGGGCAGAAGATTGTTTTCGAAGGGACTCAAGCTGAAGGTGGGGGATCGTTCCGTCGTATCGGTCAACACGGTTACTCCGCAGAATTCGGTTTGGTAGAGAACGTATGCGTTATCGCGGTAGATCCGGGCTTCCAAAGCGGTAAAATCGGCCATGGGAGCAGTCTCCACCTTATCCCAGAATTCCTCCAGTCGAACCAGGCCGGTTAAAATTTTTTCCCTGTCGGGTCCGTGGATCAGGGCCCAACCAACGGCCGCCATTTGCACCGTGCTGGCCTGCATTCGGGTGCTGCCGGAAAGCGCCATGGGACCCACATGCAGGTTCAATTTGCCAATTCCGTTATTATTGAGGATGGATGCGGACCTCTCCACCAGCCGGATGAGTTGGTCGTCGGGATTGCAATAAAGAAACCACGGATTGTGATTGGAATATTTTGCCGCAGCCTCCGTGGCTCCGATGACATACGGCGTTTCCCCTCCCTCCGTAATTCCGATGAACAAATCATCCTCCGAAAACCCCAGCTCGAACAATTGCCTCTTTCCGAAGGAAGGCCGATCCTCGAAATTCTCGATCGACTTGATCAGGGCGGTATCGCCCCCCGCCATGAATCCAATGACCCGATTCCGGAGGGCCTCCCCCAACATCCCTTCGCGGCAAAAGATTTCCAGGGCGATGGACAGCCTTCCGGTTGCTCCACAACCACAGAGAAAAACGCGGTTTCCCCGTCTCAGGACGGATTGAATATCGGAGCCCATTTGGGCAATTTTTCCGGCGTAACGGTGCAGTTGGGCCAAAGCTTTGACGTCCACCGCTTTCAAGCAGGCAACGGCTTCCGGCAAATGCTCCCTGGCCAGAAGGGAAAGATTTGTAGTGTCCGGGTGGGGTCGTTCGGTAACCAATTTTCCGAGTTTGAACTGGGGGGCGACTTTGAGAAACTCCTCGCAAGCGTCTCGGGACATCGGGTTAGCTGGGCGGGAAGGAAAAAGCTGGTTGGATCAAGCGAATTTCCACCGTATTATCCGGAGATGGCATGGGCCTACGGGGTGTTGAACAACCGGTCCCCGAAATCTCCCAGCCCGGGAAGAAGAAATTTATGTGCGTTCAATTCGCGATCCAGCACAGCCGCATATACGGGGAGGGAGGGATACTTCTCTTTTAGGGCCTCAATTCCTTCCGGGGCCGCGAACATGTTGATCAGGGCGATGTCGGTCGCCCCGTGTTGACGACAAATTTCAATGGCCTGAAGGGCGGTTCCCCCCGTGCCCAGCATGGGATCCACGATCAATACGTTATGGTTCTCCAGGTTTGGCAACTTGCAATAGTAGCGGCTGGCTATGGCGGTCGCTTCGTCTCGTTCCAGGCCTACGTAACCGACCGCGGCATGGGGAAAGAATTTGTGGATGGGGTCCACCATACCGATACCGGCTCGCAATATGGCAACGATAGTCATTTCCCGTTGCCACCTTACCCCCTCGGCGACTTCCAATGGTGTGGTTACCAGAGTGTTTTCCGTGGCAAAGGATCGCGTGGCCTCGATGATCAACAGATAGGTGAGTTTCTCGCAGCAGTCACGAAAAGTGGCCTGGGGGGTGTCCTTATCTCTCAACTGAGTTATCAGGACACCGGCCAGGGGATGATCGACCAAGGTTAGCGGCATGTCTTAGAGAAGGCCTTTGGCCTTTTTCCGGTGGAGAGCGCTCTCGATAATGGGGACGACCTCTTCAGGGGTTCTCCGAAATCCCGGCATCTTGGCCAGGTAGTGGTAAATGGCTTCGACGTCTTGTCCTTCCAGCACCGGAGCCTGCATCAACACTTTTTCCATGGCCGCTATGGTTTTCCGGGCGATTTCCCGGAGGGCCTCCTCCTGGGCTTTCACGTTGAATCCGGTGTCCATGACATTGGAATGATCGTGTAACAAATCTTGGAAGGAGCGGGTTTTGGCCAGCGGCATCGAGGGGGTTACCACAACCTCGGTCCGGGGGTAAAAGCTGCTCATCAGATTCCAGGGATCTCCCTTCTGGTCACCCCCATAGCGGAAATCCGTCCTCAATAAAACGGCAGGTATGTCGGCAAACTTGGCAAACATGAACTCGACCACGGTTCCCGAATCCAACTCCGGTCCATCGTAATTGAAAAGTCCCAGATCACAGCGTAGCAGCCCGAGGATATCCTGATCCCGTATGCTCTGGGGATGCTGGTCGCGCAATTCCAGATCCTGCGGAAGAATGGCGACAAATTTGCCCTGGGATTCCCGATAAATTTCCCGGGCAAGGCATGCATTTCCCAACAGGTGCTTGTGGCTGAACAGTTCTCCGGCGAAATAAAAAGTGAAGGTTCGATTATCCGACATCATGAAAGCGTCAGGATTCGGCGTCATATATGACCACTTTTTCCCAAAGGCGCTTGTTGTTCCGGATGAACGCCTGGTGGATGGGGTGATCCTGGTAAATGTTGTGGTCCTCCATGGATTGAAACAGGATGGTCATGCCAAAGGCGTATCCCTTCTCGATTATGGGCCTGTCCGGTGTTGCGGCCGGGGTTCCCAGAAAAAAAGCATGGACCGATTCAATAGTGGCCAATGCCTCCACAGATTTGCCAAATTCGGTTTTTTCAGTGTCTGAAACGGTTTCTTTCAGAAAAAAATAGACGGAATGTACCAACATGTGATCCGTTTTGATGGATTTTTTTATCCCTAACAAGAATTTATGGTGATTCTCCGGGATCTTGTCGGGTTGAAACTTTACCAAATTAGAGTACTTCCATTGTAAGCTTGAGGGTTCATGGTGGGTTCCCCATATTGTCAGGCAGCCCTCAATGCGACCCGAATATCCCGATTTTGGCCCAAGTCACATCCAGTCGTGTTCAAAATGAATTTGGGAGCGATGAAGCTCCCCGGTGGCCGGTAGTACTATGGGGCGTGCTCGGGACGATTCTGTCGCACATCATGCTATTTCTCCTCGTTCCCGAAACGCTCCTGGTCATGGCTGCGGCCCAATCCGATCTTCGCTGGCAGGAGTTCGATATCCTTCTCAATGAGGAGGAAGAGCCGGATGACAGAAAGCAGTATGTCCCGGTCAATAGGGAGGATTTCGACAATATACCGGATGAGACCGATTTTTTCGGATCCCAGAATACCCAGGCCGCCAATGAGGAATTGAGGGAAGACCTTAACGAAACCACCCCGTTTGTTGAGGGAGAATCGGAGGAATTCAATAATGTGGTTCGGGGTGACCCCATCCGGATTCCACCCTCACCCCCGGTTCCCCCTTCCGTGGCCAGCAACACGGACCCGCGCCAACGACAGGATCCGGCCCAACCGAAAATTCAGATCATCCGACCCATGACGCGTGAGGAGTTGGACCAGCAACGGTCCACTGCCCCGGTGGCTTTCGAGGAAGAGGCATTGGAAGAGGAAGGTCCCCGCTCCCTTCCGGAAGTTCCCGAAGAAATGAAGGATGAGGAAGAAGATGAATTTGTTCAGAGCGAAAGAGAGGACGAGGAAGATACGACCAGGAACCGCTATGAGGTGGTGCAGCAGGAAACCCCTTTCATTCCTCCCGTTCCGCCCAGTCCCCAACCCAATCCCGAGGACAGGCCTGAAAGACTTCCCCAGCCCAGGGTCAAGTATTCCCATTCCGGGCCTCTGAAGCGTCACTTGTCGGGGGTCTCGCGCCTGGCCAATTTCGCCAATTATTCGGCCCAATTCAGCGAGTTCGGCGAATACTTGGATCGCATGTTCGAAACGATTGAATTGGAATGGCACAAACTGATTTTCCAACAACGTTTGACCGAGAGGCGATCCCGGGTTTCGGTGGCCTATTTACTGAATGAAGACGGCGAAATTGTGGACTATGAAATCGTCGGAGCCACTTCATCGCTTCAAGCTCAGGTCATTTGCGCCGCCGCCGTCAACAACCGCACCCCCTATGGAGAATGGACGGATGATATGAGAAGCACTTTAGAAAACCCGGAACGGATAGTGGTAAATTTCATCTTTTTTTAGGTTGGCGGGCCCAAGCCGCCCCATTCATTTCTCCCATAGAAAATGGACTTTCCACGGTGATTGACCCGGCCAGGATTATTGAGCATATTCCCTTGGGCCGCGGGGTTTCAGTAATCGAGGCGCACCCCGAAGGTCTGGTCGCCTTGGGAAAGCCTTTTCGCATTTTGTCACACCCCAATTCCAAGGATGAAAGGACCAGGAGTTTGCTGACTTGTCATTGGAGCAGCCAACGGGAACGTTACCTTTGGAAGCGGGGGGACGAGACGTTTCAGTTTCATTTGTTGCATCGGCTCGATTCCCCTACCTCCGGGGTCATCCTGGGTTGCGTAAATCCCCCCATGACGGAAATTCTGAAAAAACAGTTTTCCAGCCGCAGGGTGTCGAAATCCTATCGGGCCATTGTGGCGGGATTATCCCGGGAGAAGCACTACCATTGGAAAGACCTCATACGTCGGAGAAGGACGGGCTTGGGCCTCCGTTCAGATATCAGCAGCGCCGGTGGCCGCCTAGCCGAATCCCGCGTTGAAACCATTTTGACAAAAATTTCTTCTCCCCGACTGAGTCTTTTGAAACTACGACCGCTGACGGGCCGCACCCATCAACTGCGCGTGCAATGCGCCCAGCGAAAACTCCCCATCGTCGGGGACAGGACCTACGGTGATTTCCACTTCAACCGCAGGATGCGGAAGAACTTCAAACCCGCGCGTCTGTTTCTGCATGCTTCCTCCATACACATCCATTGGATCTGGAAGGGCAGAAAACAACATTTCCTGGCCCGGTCCCCCACGCCACCGGAATTTGACGCCCTAATGAAGGTGAAATTTTAGCCCGCAAAGGGAACCTTACAGGACCCGTTCAAGCGCCGGCTGACATGGGATGTGCTTGGGCCAGAGGTTTGACCGGGCTCTCGCGGTTTGGACGGGCCACCAGTCGCGGATAAGGCTCTATGGAAAAGGGTCGTTCCGGTTCCCGCAACAGGTGTCTGTCCAGGACATCATTCATTGCCTTGATCGATTTCACCCGCCTGATTTCATAGAGAAACGCTCCATTGGGATCGACACTCAACCCGATGAAGTTGAAGAATTTCTTTAATCGATTTACCCAGGCGCGCTCGGGCACGCCGGGGTTGGCGAAAGTTTCCTGCAGTAGCCATATGTAGTCGTGAACGTCGCCCAACGACGGTTGAAATACCGCTTCGCCGCTCAGATGCTGACGAATTTGCCGGAAAATCCAGGGGTTGCGAATGGCCGAACGGCCGATCATCAGACCGTGACAGCCGGTTTCCTTGAGGACCTGAGCAGCTATCCTGTAACTGGTTATGTTTCCATTGGCCAAAACCGGACAGGGGAGGGCGGAGACGGCGTGTTTGATGTAGTCGTAGTGAACTTCCGCCCAGTAGAGTTCCCTTACCGTTCTTCCGTGCAAGCTGAGTAAATCCACTTCGTGTTTTCTGACCAGTTCCAATAAACCTTCGAACGGGGCCGTATCGTCAAAGCCGATGCGGGCCTTTACCACGAAGCGGTGGGGAGAATACTCGCGCAATACTCCGAAAATTTTGTCTACGTGGTCCAGATTCCTCAAGAGCCCTCCCCCTACGTTCTTCTTGTAAACCTTGGGGGCGGGGCACCCCAGATTGAGGTCGATGCCTGCAATGGGATGGGACCCGAGTTCCCCCGCCGCTCGCTTCAGATACTCGAGGTTTTCTCCAAGGAGTTGAGCGAATATGGGTCGTCCAGTCGGATTGTGGGTGATGGAATACAAAATGTGCTTGTCCAGAACACTGGTCCGGTGCACCCGGAAGTATTCGGTGAAATAGTAGTCCGGCGATCCGAAATGGTCCACCACCTTCATGAATTCCCAGGTCGTGACATCCTGCATGGGAGCCAACGCCGTGGGAGCTTGGCCCTCAATAATGGGATTCGGCAAAGCCTTTCGCATGGGCCGTCTGGGCGGGCTTCAAGGATGCGGTCCTTTGCCTTCGCTTTCCCCCGATTGGTCCTTGATGTCGTTAAACACCTCCGTCACGTCATCGACGGATTCGAGAACTTTGTCCGCAACATATACGGGCCGTTTGTTTTGAATCGCGATCACCAGGGAATCGCTGGGCCGTGAATCGATTTCGATGATCTTTTTACCCAGTTCGTTTTCCATGTTGACGATCATGCGGGCGAAGAACTTGTCCCAATCGACATCGTTGATGATGACCCGGTCCAGTTTTGCATCCAGACCCATGAGAAGGTGGGAAATGAGGTCGTGGGTGAGGGGACGGCTTTTTTTCACCCCGTTGATGGCCAGGGAAAGGGCATGGCCCACATTCGGATCAATATAGATGACAAATGTCTTGAACTCGGTTCCCAAGAATACCGCCATGCCCGTACTGGTAGGGACCAAGCCTTTGATAGTGACTGGTGTTATCCCCTTGTCCATAGCTTTGACTAAAGAACACTCAAACCGGGTGGGCAAGTTCCATATGTAAATGGAAGAGGGAAAAGGAAGGGGTCAAGACGTAAAAAGTTATGCCTTACAGGACCCTTTTTCTCCAAAAGGCATCACTTTTCTACGGCATAACGCCGACTGGCGTTCATACAATATTCCTCTACAAACACGCTTAACCAAGCGCCCTTCGAGCCCAACCCGTTCAAACCTCTTGTTTTTGCAGGGCGGGGGAGTGGGCTTCGATGTAGGCTGCAATAGCCTGATGGTCATCCCAATGGTTCCAGACCAATTGCAAAAACTCGGCCAGATGAAGGTTGTGGGTTTTGCAGAATTGCCGGTCCCCTCCGCATCCGTACATAATATCGGGATCGAGTTCCCCTCGCAGCTTGCGTTTGGCTTTTTGGATTATCCTGGGGAGCCAGGGGATGCCGTTGATCTCCGCGTCCTTGGGCGAATAAGCCGCCATCGGCGCGATGTAATCCCCTGGTCGGTTTTTCATGATCATCTTGAAATAGTTGAAGCACATGGACTGTACCGCCCAAAACATCTCGAAGTCGGGTTCCCCATAGCGGATACTATCATCGGTAAAGTCGTAGAGATCTTGTTCATTGGCCCCGATTTCACCCAAAAAGGCCCGCTCTTCCTCCGTCAGGTAGGCTCCGGGCACTCGCCCACCGTTACTATAATCCTCCACGCCTTTTTCCCAAAGCGCCTTTAGTCGGGTGTGGTAGTCGTAATGATTCATTCCGCTTTCACCTTATCGGGCCACAGGCTTTTGCAATTTTGCCGGGTTGGCCAGATCAAAATCGATTTGCCGTTTGAATCGATCGACTTTGGCCACCACCACCTGTATGGTCTCACCCTCCCTCATGGTCTTTCCAGTGCGGCGGCCATTGAGCCGGTTGCCGTCTTCCGATACACGGTAAAGATCGTCTTTCAAACGGGACATGGGCAGCAGCCCGAATACCAGGGATTCCTTTAATTCCACGAAGAGTCCATGATTCTTGATTTCGAGAATGGCGGCGTTATAGACGGTTTTTTCGGGTTTTTTCAACTCGCGTTCAAAATATTCCAGTTGTTTGATTTTGACCGATTCCCGCTCCGCATCGGTGCTGTTTCGTTCCGTCGAGCTGACCTGTTGGGCAATTTCCTCCAGCCGGGACAGTTTATATAATGTCCGTTTTCCCGGCAGGGGTTTCCGGTTTTTTACCTGAACCAGGAAGTTATCGAAGATGCGGTGGACGACCAGATCGGAGTAGCGCCGGATGGGGGAGGTGAAATGGGTGTAATTGGTTTTGTGCAGTCCGTAATGTCCCTCTGGTTTCGCCAAATAGCAGGCCTGACGAAGGGCCCTGAGAAACTGTATGCGCAGAGTGTAGCCGCAGATGTGGGATTTGATGGCCTCCAGCAATTTGACAACTTCCCGCTTGCTGTTCAGATCCCCGGTCCGGAGGCCGTAGGTGAGCATGGTTTCGCGTAGTTCGAAAAGCTTCTGCTCGTCCGGTTTCTGGTGCACCCGGTAGATGGCCGGTAAGTTGTGTTTCCTCAACTGGCGAGCGACCGCCTCGTTGGCAGCCAGCATGAATTCCTCGATCAGGTGATGGCTTTCATCGCTTTCTACCGCCTTCATCTCAGAGGCGTAACCGTTCTCATCGACGTAAATCTTTACCTCCGGCATGTTCAGGTCCAGGCTCCCCCGGGCGAAACGTTTTTGTCTCAGAATGGATGCGATGCTCCAGCAATTGCGGATCCCCCTTTGCAACTCGGCCAGCTCTCCATCGCTCAAATGGCGCAGGGGGCGGCCGGTGGAAGCGGTCTGATGTTTGGAGGGCAAGGGAAGTTTCCTCACCACATCCAAATCGTCTTCCTTGAGCAACGCCATAGCCTGTCCGTAGGTCAACCTCTTGCGGCTCTTTATGAAGGTGTTGGCATAATCCACCTTTCGTATCTTGCCTTCCGGGGAAAAGGTGAAGATGACGGACTTGGTGAGCCGAATTACGTTTTCCTGCAGACTGCATAGACCATTGCTCAACCCTTCCGGGAGCATGGGTATTACGGTTCCGACCAGGTAAGTCGAATTTCCGCGCCTGAGCGCTTCCCGATCCAGGGCGCTTCCCGGTTTAACGAAGGCTGCCACATCCGCAATATGTATCCCAATCCGTATGTTTCCATTGCCCAGGTATTCCACCGATAAGGCGTCGTCGAAGTCTTTGGCATCGTCGGGGTCGATGGTAAAGGTCAATACCTTGGTCAGGTCCCTCCGGCCCGCCAGGGCTTTCCCCGGGATCGAATCGGGCAATCGGCCCGCTTCCTTTAATACCGCCGGGGGAAATTGGGGCTCCAATCCAAACTTTCGTAGCACTCCCCTGTACTCAGCCCCCGGGGTAAAGGTCTTGCCCAAAACCTCGACGATTTTCCCTTCCGGGTTCATGTGGCGGTGGTTCCACTCCTCCATTTCAACCACTACCTTGTCACCGGTTTTGGGCAAGGGATGCAGGCCGCTCCTTTCCGGTGCCAGGGCCACCACGTCCACATGGATGGACGGGTTGTCCGGCACAATGTAGTAATGGTAGCGAGCCTTTTTCAAAGTGCCGACGATCCGCGGGTTCTTGCGTTCGAGAATACGTATTACCCGGCCGAAGGTGTCATGGCGTTTGGAAAGGCGGTGCCCGCGCCGTCCCCGGCCGTAAAGCCGCCGCCGCCGCTTAACCCGCCTTGCCACTACCTTATCCTGATGGAGCGCAGTACCGGTATCGGCAGCGCGGATGGGAAGGGGATCGGACCTTGTTCCGTCGGGGAAAGAGTCGGCCAGGAGGACCGCATTTCCACTTTGGCGAAAACGAATGGTGCCGCTTACCAGATCCGCGTCCCTGGGAATGGCAAAACGGCCCTTCTTGATCTTTACGATCTGGCCTTGGGCCAACAACTGTCCCAACTCCCGGTTCAAGGTTTGTTGCTGGGAATTCTTGGTTATGCCCAGGGCTCTTCCAATGCCATGGGCCCTCAAGGGAATGTATCGCTTGGATCCGAGGAGATCCAAAATGGCTTTTCTAAATTTCATTATGGTGCGGATTAATTGGGTTTTTATTGCGCTTTTTCTTTGCTCGACAGGTTTTTTTACCCATTTTGACCGAGATGAAAATCGTCCACGTAAGCAGTGAGCAGCATCCCTTTATCAAGACGGGGGGACTGGCTGATGTGGTGGAATCATTGTCCAGGCATACGGCTAAACAAGGTCATGAGGTTATCAGCTTTTTACCGCTTTATCGCGCGGTTCGCGAATCGGAATGGTTCGCCAAAGCACAAAGGCGACATTCGATTTTTTTACAATTGGGTGATGAGGCTTTCGAGGGGGAAGTTTATCGATTGAAACTGGGCAGGCGCCTTGCCTTGTACCTGATAGGCCGCGATGAATTCTTCGATCGCAGCTATCCTTATGGTACCAAGGTCAGGGATTACAGCGATAACGATGCCCGGTTCATTTTCTTTTGCAAGGCCGTAGTGGATACCCTCCTTCGGGAAAATTTCCACGCCGATATCCTGCATTGCCACGACTGGCAAAGCGCCCTGGTTCCCATTTTTGCCCGCGTGGAGGAAGCTTACAAAGGCTTGCAGGTGGGAATGCGAAGTTTGCTCACTATCCACAACCTGGCTTTTCAGGGGGTCTTCCCCGACCGGGCCTTCGATTTGACCAATCTGCCCTCCGCCTTCTTCAGCATCGATGGCTTGGAGTATTATGGACAGGTCAATTTTCTGAAGAGTGGAATACTCTTTGCCGATGGCGTAACCACGGTGAGCCCCAATTATGCCAAGGAGATCCTCCTTCCCCAATTCGGCTGTGGATTGGAAGGCGTTCTCCAACAACGCCAAAGCGAACTCCACGCCATTTTAAACGGTATCGATACCAATGCCTGGAATCCCAAGACCGATATTCACATCCCCGTAAACTACACCGTCAGGAACCTCGATCGAAAGCGGGACAATAAAGAGGCCTTGTTGAAAAGGGTAAATTTACCGAAAAAGCCCGGCGCCCCCCTTTATGGACTGGTGTCGCGGTTGACCGATCAAAAAGGCATCGATTTTATTCTTAAACAGAGGAGTTTTTGGGCGAAAAACAACGTGCAATTGGTGGCTTTGGGGAAGGGGGATGCCAAGTTGGAAAAGGGGTTGAAAAGACTTGGGCAAAAATTTCCCCAAAAGGTGCATGCCTGCTTCGACTACGATGAAGCCCTTAGTCATCTCATTCAGGCCGGGGCCGATTTTTTCCTCATTCCGTCGCGATTTGAGCCCTGCGGTCTCAATCAAATGTATAGTCAACGCTACGGAACCTTGCCCATGGTCAGCCGCGTGGGCGGCCTGGTCGATACCGTTGTCGATGCCCTGGAGGATCCGGAATCGGGCACCGGAATCGTGTTCAGCCCCAACGAAAAAGGGCTCGGAAAAGGGCTGGAGCAGTCCCTCAAATTATACGCCGATGCAAAACGCTATCGTAAAATCCAGCGAAACGCCATGGCCCGTGACTTTTCCTGGGGAATTTCCGCCCGGGATTACGAAAACCTCTACACCGAATTGTTGTTCGGTGATTCCCAAACCTTCAGCCCCTAGTTGCCCGGGATTCCCTCTTTGTTGTGGAGGAGACTTTTTTGGGGGTCGCCAAAAAATTTGGCTCCTTGGGAAATGGCCCGGAGGATATTATCGACCGGTTGCCTCGTTTTCGGGTTGGTCAATTTATCATTCACATTTTCGTACCACTCCACGTGGCCATCCAGGAAGGCGATGTGCCCGCCTTCCGCCCCGAAGGGGGACACGGTTTCGTCCTCATCCCATTTTCCCGTTTCCGGATCCAATCCCCGGGTAACGGCCACCGGGGTGGAGGGAGGGGCATTGGACGATAGTCCCGCTACCAGATCAAAACTGATGGGGGAATTGTTAAACATATTGGAAAGGACCCAAGGGGAGTCTGCCGAATTGCGCACCGCCACCGATTGGGGAAAGACACCTTGTTGTTCCACGTGCAAGTCGGTGGGAATTTGGTAGATGGCGCCCTCGTTGAGGTATTCGCGCCAGGCAAATTCATAAGCGATATGATAGGGGTTGGTGATTTCGAAACCGGCATCCTGTCCATTGGATGGATTTTTGCTTATCCTCAGGGGAAGATTTCTGCCGATATTGTCCGCGCGGTATTGGATGTAGGCATTGGCGATTTGCCGGATATTATTGAGGGATTGGGCCCGTTGGCCCCTTTTCAGGAAACTGGTTACAGTGGGAAACAACAAAGCGCCGAGCAGTAAAATGATGGCGATTACCGTGATCATTTCGATCAGGGTAAAGCCTTGGCGGTTGCGGCCGGGGTGTTGGAACTTGGATTTCATGGAATAGGGGAAGGCGGGTTACAAATTAATCGAGGAATAAAATGCCTTGGCCTTTCTTCGGCAACACTTCCTGGCTCCGGCCCCAATTTATCCCGGGCCTCCCGACATTGGAGCGGCTTCCTCCTCTTCCTCCAAGGCCCCGCTCGATTTTCATCGGGAACCTTTCCAATTCGATTTAAGGAAGTTGACGATGCCGGGAATGGCTTCCACCATGGAGTCGCGGGCATTTTCGTAATGGATGAAACCCAGTCCATAGGGGTCCGGAATTTCCAATTCGTCGGTATCTTGGAGAAATTCCAGCATCAAGAAGAGGCTGTCTTCCCTTTCGTTCCCCAACAGGTTGCGCAGAGAGGCCAGATGTCCGTGTGTCATGGCAAAGACATAATCGGTAGCCAGGAGATCGTCCATGGTGACTTTTTTGGAGAGATGGTCTTCCAGGTTTATGCCCACTTTCTTCAAAGCCGCTACCGATTCGGGGGTGGGCGGGTAACCATCTCCCGCGGCTATTCCGGCGGAGCGGACCTCGATTCGATTGTAGGGGTCTTCCTCCCCTTCCAGGGCATGTCGCAATAATCCTTCTGCCATGGGGCTACGGCAGATGTTACCTGTACAGATAAATAGAACTCTCTTCGGCATCGTTTCAGTAGATTCCTCTAACCCCGGATTACATTCCAAGCATGCCCATTCAATCTGTCAGCCCAAAATTCAACGTTTCCAAAAGGGATAAATGAGGCGTTTCAGAACATTTTTGGGGTACTTGCTCATACCCTCGAATCCCAGTTGTTGGGGTTGGTCGCTTTCTTTGGGCCAGTAAGCGGTTCCAAACAACCAGTCCCAGATGCTCAGGACCTGGCCGAAATTCTGGCCGCCCTTGCCGTGCAGTTCCTTGTCGTGGTGCCAGACATGCATGGCGGAAGAATTGAGAACGTAGCGCAGCGGCCCCCAACTGAACCTGAAGTTGGAATGGTTCAAATCCAGCAGAACCGTCCAGACGACGGCAATCAACAGGAGAACGATTTCGTCGATGCCCAATATGACCAGGGGCAGGTAGGTGAAGGCCTTGTAGAGGAGGATTTCCCCCCAGTGAAACCGGAAATTTCCAATCCAGTCCAATTCTTCAATGCTGTGGTGCAATTTGTGAAACTCCCATAGCCAGGGAACATTGTGCAACAACCGGTGGACATTCCATTCCAAAAAATCCTTCAAGAGGAGGAATACGATAAATTGTAGCCAAAGGGGGGAATCGGACAGCAGGGCTAAATCCTGCGGGACCGGCCATTCCTTTTGGTGTAAAAACGTGTTGGTCAGGCGAATCAGGTTTCCGGTGACCAGAGCCAGCAATAGTCCAAAATAGTGCCCGTTGAAGAGAAGCCAGAACAAATCCTGCCCAATACCCTTGCGCAAAACCCGTTGCTTTTTCCGCCAGGGATGAATCCTCTCCAATAAAAAACAGAGAAGCGAAGCTGAGATGAGCCAAAAATAATACTGCAGATAAACAGGCATGTAATTTGTCCGGATCGGGAGGGGGACTTTATGGCAGTTGCTCCCGCCCTGTCACCTCCGAATTCCCTTGCTTGGCAGGGATCGATGCCTTTCCTTTCAGGCCCAAATGAGGCTCTATTTCATCGGCATTTGTGGAACCGCCATGGGAAATGTCGCCTCATTGATGAAGAGTCTGGGACATACCGTAGCGGGGTCCGATCGCGGCATCTACCCACCCATGAGCGATGTTCTGGCCGGGGCGGATATTGAGGTGCATCCGGGTTGGCATCCGGATAACATTACTTCCTTTCGGCCGGATCTGGTGGTGGTGGGCAACGCCGTAACCAGGGGAAATGCCGAGGTGGAGTTTCTCCTCGCCTCCCGCCCCTGCCGGTTTACAAGTTTGCCGGAATTAATCGACCGGCAACTGTTGGGCCAACGCAAGCGGATTGTGGTAACCGGAACCCACGGTAAAACCACTACCACGGCCATTACCGCCTGGCTGCTCAAGGAAGCGGGTGTTCAGCCCGGCTGGTTGATCGGAGGTGTCCCAGGCTGCCTGTCCTCCGGCACCGAGTTGGGCCATTCCCAAAGCCCTATTGTCCTCGAGGGTGACGAATACGATTCCGCCTTCTTCGACAAACGCAGCAAATTTATTCATTACTGGCCCGATGTGCTGGCCATCAACAACCTCGAGTTCGATCACGTCGATATCTTTCGCGATCTGACCGATGTAAAGCGGACGTTTCAACACCTCATTCGCATCGTGCCTCCCCTTGGGTTGATCCTGGCCAACGGAGATGATCCGGCCTTGCGGGAATTGCTTCCGGTTGATTGGGCTCCCACTTGTTTTGTCGGAATATGCGAATCGAGTGACTATGTGATCGGGGATTTTTCCGAAGGTCCGGCGGGAAGCTCCTTTACTCTGACCGGTCCGGCCGGATTCCATCGAAAATTTGCCTGGAAAACTACCGGGCTCTACAATGCCAGGAACGCCTCCATGGCTTTTTTATGCGCGGCCCATTCGCTCCGAAAGGCGCAACGAACCACCTTTTTGCAGAATGCCACCCTGCAAGATTTTCAGGGCGTTCGCCGCCGGCAGGAGGTACTATGGGAGTCGGACCATTTAAAGGTGGTGGAAGATTTTGCCCATCATCCCACCGCCATCGCGGCCTGTATCGAATCCTTCCGCAACTGCTACCCGGAATCCGAAATTACTTCCGTTTTTGAGCCCCGCAGCAATACCTCCGCCACTAACCTGCTGGAGGACAAATTTACCCACAGCCTCTCTTTGGCCGACTCGGTTCTCATTGCTCCGGTTTATCGCGCTGAAGCCTATCCGGAAGCAAAACGTATCGATCCCTTCCAGATGGCAAAATGCATCAGCAGGGTGGGGAAGCGCGCCAGGGCCTATGCCTCGAAGGAGAATTTGTTCCGGGATCTGGCCGGTTCAGTCAACGGCCAACCCAGGGTCATTCTTTTGTTCACCAACGGATCCTTCGGCCAACCCCTGCAGGATTTCCTCAAAGGTCTTTGATCAGCACTCTTGAATTGCGCCGGCTGGACAACAGGGTCTCGGCCCGTTCTACCGGAAGGTCGTCAATTGAACCCTCTTTGAACCCACATTTTTGGGTAAAGAACGGGAAGGTTTGGGTGGAGAGGGCTATGAGGCGCTTGCCACCCCTTTTGGCCGCGGTTTCCCCGGCAAATTTGACCAACTTAGTGCCCAATCCCTTGCCAGTCTGGCCCGGATTTACCACCAAGGACGCCACCTCGAAGGTTTTACGGTCCGGATAACCGATGAGGCACCCGCAGGCCAGGATATAGCCGTCGATCTCATACAGGAAATACATTCCGATCCCATCTTCGATCTCACGCAACGACCTCTGGGTCAATTCCTCCGATTCGGTTGCCCCGCGAGTGAGGTCGAAAAGTGCCTGGGCATCGGCCGGCCGGGCCCAGCGAATCTTCTGGTATTCATTGTTGTAGAACAAGGTTCCCACCCCCACCGAGGAAAACAATTCCTTGAGGAGACTTTCAGTTTCGAGTCCATTCAGTATATGAACCCTGGAAGTGCCGTTTTTGAGCGCGTACAAGGCGTAACGGCATTTGCCTTCCAGCGCCGGTTCCAGGGCGCCCTTCCGGTCGCGGTAGAGGCGTTCCAACGCCTCGGTTTCCAGCGCCCGGTAAAACCGGCCCGCCGCGATGAGACCCGAGTGGGAAGTAAGGAAGAGGATCTTGGAAGCGGCGCTGGCGATCGCCACCTCCGCGGCCAGGTGGTCCACATTCAATCTCAGGCTTTCTCCCTCCCTGTCGAAAGCGATCGGGCCGATAACCGGAACCATGTGGTTGTCCAACAGTTGTTTTAAATTTACGCTGTCCACCCGGTCCACTTTGCCCCGAAATTGCTGGGCCTCCCCATCTATCACCCCGACCTGGGTGGCCCGGATCGAGTTGGTAGTGGCACACTTTATGGCCAGTTTGCTCAATCCTTTCATGATGAGGTGCGATACCCTTGAGGCCGCCTCGGTAGCCATCGACAGCGTTTTCGCATCCACCACCCCGGTCCCGTGGAGGTCGGAACAGCCGGTCTCCAGTTCCTGGGCCAGGTTGCGCAACTGGTGGCCAATTCCGAATACCAGGATTACCCTGATTTGCAGATTCCTCAACACGGCAATATCCAATAAAATGCCGTTAAATACCGGATCCTCAATGACCCGGCCGTCCACCGCTATGACAAAAAGGTGGTTCTGAAATTTGGGAACGTATTTCAGAATGCCCCGCAAATCCGTCGGTTTGATTTCCGAAATGTGCTGTGGGTCGGGGGACATGGAACATCATTTCAGTCTCCAATAGGTGTAAATGACGATGTAAATCAGGACAAAAAATACAATCCATCGCATGGGCCAGGCCTTCTTGGGCAGTTGGGGCCGCTTGGTTTCTCTCTGTTGATCAGGGGGTTGAGGTTTTGCTCTCACCGTGGGTGCCATTAAGAACCGGCCGCAAAACAGATCAATGCCTTTTTTCCGGCCCGAGGCTCGAAACCCCAGGGTGAAAACCCAAAGAAAAAAGATCTTCACGGTTGACGACCCGCCCACCCAACTTATGATGCCTACTCAAAACCTGCTGTGTTCGAGGTGTGAAAAATCGTTCTTTTACTTTAATCCAATATTAAGGGAGCTTGACCCTCACGAATGGCTGTCAGGCCGTAAATCGGAAGGCAAAAGTTCGTAGGAAAGCGCCCACCTCGCCTTTAAAGGTGGAGAACAAATGAGCATACGGCACAATAGCGGGTCTTTTTTGCCCCTTCGGGGGCATTTTTTTTTGATCCCTTCCGTCAATATTCTGCCCTCGACCAACTTACGCAAAAAATGTCCATGAGCTGGAGGTGGCCCGGGTTTTTGATTCTGGGGACTTCAGCGCGGACAACACCTCCCGGATTCAGTGCAATTCTCTCAACATGGAAGGGATTCTCAATGGCACATCCCCAAGTAAGAGCGGCGATGCCTGGGAAGCTTTAACCTTACCGCGTGAGGGGACCTCCTCAATAAACTGCCTGATTAGGCTTGCCCGCTTCTTCCAGTGGTCTATGGATAGCTTCTTGTTAACTGAAAGAACTCCGTGTTCCTTTGGCAGAAGTCGGTTTAATGCGTCATTTATCGGTTCTGATTTTAAAATATGACGCACACTTCAATCAAATGGAAATATATGTGGGAAATCTGCCTTGGTCTGCGGAAGATCAAGACCTGTTCGATGCTTTTGCCGCCCATGGCAAAGTGGCATCTGCCAAAATAATCAAAGATCGCGAAACGGGAAGGTCCCGGGGTTTCGGATTTGTCACCATGAATGACGATGCCCAAGCCAGGACCGCTATTGAGGCTTTAAATAATAGGGATTTTATGGGTCGTACAATTAACGCCGTCGAGGCGACTCCTCGTCAGGATCGACCCCGCCACCGCGGCGGAAGAGACAGCTACGGCGGGGATAGGGGTAGGAGAGGAAACCGTAACCGTTGGCGTTGATCCTTCCGGTTACTTCCCAGCTTAGTCCCGTAGCCTTATCGACGACTTGTCTACACATCCCTTGTCCGCTTGGGAAACCCGGTTGGTGAAATCGCGCAGATAAACCCTGCCGCCGGCATACGGCTTGAAGCCGTTACTCTTGGATTTTCGGCAGGACGATACCCAGTCGATTTCGCCTTTTAACAAATCGATGGAAATCTGATCTCCGTCCTGGACAAGCCCAATGGGCCCCCCAACTGCCGCTTCCGGAGCGCAGTGCACCCCTATGGCGCCATGGGATACCCCGGATACGCGGGTGTCTGAGACAAACGTTACTTTTCCATCCAGATCCGGAGTGGACAAGGCCGAGGTTGCCACCAGAACCTCCGGCATGCCCCTTGCCACCGGGCCCATTCCCCGAAGCACCACCACGTGCCCGGGCCTTATGCGTCCTTTGGTTACTGCTCCTACGAGGGATGCGACATTGTTGAAGCAGATTGCCCGACCCCGAAAAGTCGGGTCCTGGCGGCTGGAGACTTTGAATACGATGCCGTCCGGAGCCAGGTTACCAAAACAAATCTGCATATCGGCAAAGGCTTTGTAAGGCTTGCCTGCCGGCGCTATCAGGTCGTTGCCAGGCGGAATGACCGGAGCATGGGAAACCTGATCGGCCAGGGAATCGGCAAACAGGGTCGGTTGCGATCCATCCAATACACCCACTTCAATCAGGTGCTTTATCAACATTGGCGTCCCACCCATCTCGAATAGATCGATCATGGTTCCTCTCCCCCGGGGGGCAAAGTTGCAATATACCGGAGTTCTCCGCAATATCGCTTGGACATCCCGCAATCCAAAGTCCACCTCCGCCTCGGAAGCCAGGGCCAGCAGGTGCAGAATCCCGTTGGTTGAGCCTCCGCTGGCTCCAACCATGGCGGTGGCGTTACCCAGGGATTCCCTGGTAACGACGTCGCGAGGGCGGCGGACCGATTGCAAAATTTCCAGCATCCATTGTCCGGCCCTCCGGCATTCTTCCAGCTTTGCCTCTCCTTCGGCCGGATTGGACGAGCTGGAAGGCGGCATCAGGCCAACCGCCTCCATGGCCAGCCCCCAGGTGTTGAAGGAAGCTGCAATTCCGCAACCTCCCGCACCCGGACAGGCATTTTTCACTATTTCGAGGAGTTGCCTTGGAGAGGACTTTCCCACCTCGACTTCCGCTTGCACATCGTAAATGTCCTGAATGGTCAGGTCCTTCCCATCCAGGCGCCCCGGACGAATCGTCCCTCCGCTCAAAATAAATCCGGGCACATTGCTCCGCATGAGCGCCAGGGCGAATCCGGGACCATTTTTGTCGCAGTGGTGCAAGCCGATCATCCCATCAAAACGGTGTGACGTGATTACCATTTCAGCGCTGTTGGCGATGAGGTTGCGGGAGGGGAGAGAGGCATTTCCACCGCTGTGGGCCTGGGTGATGTTGTCGCTGACCGAAGGCACCCCGAACCGATATCCCAGCATGCCGGCCTCATCCAGGCCCGCTTTGATCGACGCTCCAATGGCGTGGCTGTGCATATTGCACAAGTTGATCTCGTGCAAGGGTGTCCCGATCCCAATCTGGGGCTTTTTAAAATCCGCCCCCTTCCAGCCCAACCCATAATAGAAGGCGCGGATGGCCGCGTTGTCCCCTTCGGTCAATTCTCGACTTCTCCAGTTAAGATCTTTCTCGCTCATAAACAAATGGGAAATGGAAGACAAAAGGGGTCAAACGCAAAACATTAACATCTTTACTTATTTTAAGAAGGAAGGGGCCGCTATCGGGAAACCGATGTTAATGTTTTGCGTTTGACCCGAATGCTGCGACCTTCAAATCAGCGGAAAGATCTTGGCAATAACCAAAACCTCGACCAGACCAAACACGCCCAGGGCAGCCAGCATGACCGTCCATGTCTTGAGGGTTTCGACTTCGGTAAACCCACTCAGTTTGCAAACCACCCAGAAACCGCTGTCATTCATCCAGGAGCCGACCCCCGAACCGAAGGCTATGGCGGCAAAGAGGTAAACGGGATGATAGGGCAGGGCGATGGCCTCGGCCCCTCCGCCCACTCCAATGATGGCGGCTATTATCCCGGAAGTGGTGATCATCGACACGGTGCCCGAGCCCTGCGCAATTTTGAGGACCGAGGCAATGATCCAGGACAGCAGAATCAAGGAAATCCCCGTCCCCTCAGTGGCCGCTTTCACCGCGTCTCCCACCCCGGCGTGGCGGATCATGGCCCCAAAAGCTCCACCGGCGGAAGTAATCAATATGATGGTCCCGGCCGTGGCAATGGGACCTTCCATTTCCTTCCACAATGGGCCCAACTTGATCTTCCGCTGGGTGGCCATCAAATATATGGCGATGACCGCCCCCAATGCCATGGCCAGGTTCTTGTTTCCCAATACCTCGATGACCGCCCCAAGGGCGCCCGTTTCCAAATTTGCAAAGGCTTTGACGATAGAGGCCAGGGCAATGAGAAAAACCGGAAGGAATACCGGCATGATCGAAAGGAAGAAGGAAGGCAGTTCGCCGTCGTCTTTGGCGACAATTTCTTCCAGGTCGGCAATTTTTACGATGGGACTCTCCCGCAAACCTAGGTTCAGTTTCCGATCCATCCTGGCGGCGATCCAGATGCCGATTGCCCCGGCCGGCAACCCCAGGGCTATCCCCGCCATCATGGCCATACCCAGGTCCAATTGCAACGTATCCACCATTACCAATGGACCCGGGGTTGGGGGAACCAGTCCATGAGTGAGAACCCCTCCTCCGCATACGCACATGACGAAGTAGAGGTAACGTTTGCCCAGGCGGAAGGCCAGGGCTTGGGCAAGGGGTATGATAAGGAAGAAAACAGTATCGAAAAAAACCGGAATGGAGAGGAAGAAAGCGGCCAACATCATGGCCCAACCGGCCCGATTTTCCCCCAGGGTTCGGACCAGGCCGCGCACGATCCGGTCGGCCGCTCCGCTCTCCATCAAACAGAGCCCGATAATGGCAGCCAACCCGATTACCCAGGCGATTTTTCCGGCTGTTACGCCAAATTCCACCATGGACAATTCGATCGCGGCGATCACGTGATTCCCCCCTTCCGGACCCGGAAGCGAGGTCGCCAGCACTCCTACCAGGATGGCGGCCAGCATCAGGGCAATGAAAGGATGAAAACGCAATACCGCGATGGCCAGAATGATGAAAAGTATCCCAATGGCCAATACGAAGAACGGCCAAACCGTGGATGCGGCCAAAACCGGCGCCGAAGAAAAAATCATGGAAGGTGGAAAATTGGATAAACTGCGAGACGGGGCGGATGGTCCATCGCCCCAGGAATTTCATGTCCCAAACTGATTCTCCATCTCCCCGGGCGCAACCTGAAATTGCCCAACCTCCCCATCAGACAGGGCAGAACCCATTCCAGTTGCCCGAGAATCCAAAACTGGTGAAACCTGTTCGTTCCTGGTGGCGTTATTCTGGCAACCCGATTTTTCTCCACGGCTAAACACCATGCCTCGATTCCTCACCTTTTTCATCGCACCTGTTTTTGCAGCCCTTCTGCTTTCCGCCCAAGAAGAGGAGATGCCTCTCAACCGCCCTCTCTCCCTGCCCGAAGTCATCTTACTGGCCCTGGAACGCAACTTGAACCTGCAGCGCTCCCAGGTGCTGGTGGAACTCAGGGAAAACGACGCCCGCTTCCAGGAAGCCGATTCCCGGCCCAATCTCAACGCTTCCATGGGCGCCGTTTTGGGCTACTCGGGAGACGGTCGGGATGCCCTTTGGAATAGCGGCGAGCTGACCGACTCCGCCTCCGGAAACCTGAGTTCCTCCCTGGTGCTTTACAACGGAGGGGGACGTGCCGCAGCCATTGAACAGGCTCGATCCAACCTCGAGGCCAGCACCAGAGAATACGATCGGTCCAAACAAATTGTCCTGTTCCAGTCCGTATTTCGCTATTTGGAAGCTGTGCTTCGATTGAAGGAAATCGACATTCAATCCGAGGAACTGGCTATCCGGAAGGAGAACCTGGAGAGGATTGAGGTGGGCTACGAAAACGAAATACGAATATTGGCCGATGTGTTGCGCCAGAGGGCCTTGGTGGCCGATAGCGAACGACGCCTGGTCCAGGCCCAGCAGGCCCATGAAACCAGTCTATACATTCTGAAGGACCTGCTTCTCCTGCCCCCCCAGACCCAAGTTACCTTCAATTTGGAAAATATCCGTTGGGGAGATCCGGGTAGTTTGCCGGAACCCCTCATGGAAGATTCCCTGAACCGCCTTTTGCAACGGCCCGATCTCAAGGCCCAGCAATATCGCCTGGATGCGGCCGATCAGGGCATTCGCGTCGCCAGGGCGGGCGGCTTGCCCACCCTTACCGCATCGGCCAGTCTCCGTACCAGCTATACGAGTGCTAAGGCCAACGCTTCCTTCGCCAGCCAATATTTCCGAAATCAACCCGACCTTTCCGGGGGAATCGCATTTTCTTTGCCCATTTTCGATCGCCGGCGCACCAGAACGAATCTGGCGCGGGCCGTGCTGCAGCGCAGGCAGGAAGAAATCGACCTGATGGATTTGCAACAGGCTGCTCAAACCGATCTCCGCAGGGCATTGCTCGACTTCCGCACCGCTATGGCCCAGTTGTCCTTTTCCCAAGATCAACTCCGGTCCTCGGAGGAGGCGCTTCAGGCGGAACAGGCCCGTTACGATGCCGGGGCGGCTACCTTGCTGGATGTAAACAGTCTGCGCTCTACCCGGCTTGACGCCGCAGTTGCGGTGGAAGAAGCCTGGTTTGACCTGTTCACCAGCCGTATGGACATCGCCTTCCAGGATGGAACCATTGAATATTTCCTTCTCTCACAATTGGAAACGAGCATTCCCGAATTGGAGTAAAAAATAGTGAAAGTAAAACTGACGATTCTCTTCCTCCTGTTGGCCGGGTTGGGCTGGTGGGGCTACAACCATTTCATGGCCGCAGAAGAAACTTCCGCGACCGGCCCTCAATACAATTTTGCGGAGATCGAGCGAAAAGACATTTTGAATATGGTTTCGGCCACGGGAACTTTGAGCGCCCGCGAGTTGGTGGAAGTCGGCACCCAGGTGTCCGGCACCATCGCCGAAGTCTACAAAGACTTTAATCATCCGGTGGAGGCGGGTGAGTTGGTTGCCCTTATCGATGCTTCCGTACTCGACGCGCAGGTCAAAAGCTCCGAGGCCGACCTTCTCCGCCACAAAGCCACCTTCAAACGGGCCAAGATCGAATACGAGCGTTTTAAACCCTTGCACGAAAAAGGGTTTCTATCGGGAAACGATTTTTTGCCCTATGAAATCGCCAAGCAAACTGCCCAAGCCAACGTACTGAGCGCGGAAGCCTCCCTGGAACGGGTAAAACGAAACCGCGCCTTCGCCGAAATCAGAGCCCCCATAAGCGGTGTGATAATCAACCGCAATGTTGAGCGCGGGCAGACTGTGGCGGCAAGTTTCAATACCCCCAGACTGTTCATTATCGCCGAAGATCTGGCCCTCATGGAGATTCTGGCCAATGTGGACGAGAGCGACATCGGCCAGATAAAAAAAGATCAGGAGGCCCGGTTCACCGTGGCGGCCTATCCCGACCTCGATTTTGTGGGAAGAGTAGTGGAAATCCGTTTGCAACCGACCGTAATTCAGAACGTGGTGAACTACACCGTGGTCGTTGAAACGGAAAACCCCCGCAACTTGCTCTTGCCCGGCATGACCGCAACCCTGGATTTTATCGTCGACGAAGTTAAAGACGCCCTTGCTGTTCCGGCCTCCGCCCTGAACCTGAAAATGAACGACGAAATGCTGGTCGTCATGCAGGAACGACGCGAACAAATGAGGCAGCGTCGTCAAGGCGCCGGTGGCGATAGAGGACGAGGCAAAGGGGGACTGGGACGCCTTGGGTTTTAATTCGGATTTCTTTCCCCAATGGACAAAGTAATCCAGACGTTTGATCTGACAAAAACCTATGAATTGGCCCAACCGGTCCATGCTTTGCGTGGGGTGAACCTTACTATCGAGCCGGGGGAATTTGTTAGTATCATGGGTGCTTCAGGTTCGGGAAAATCTACTATTATGAATATCCTCGGTTGTCTTGATCAACCTACCTCAGGGGCATACCGATTGGACGGTGTGGCGGTCAGCAAGCTGTCCCGCAATGAACTGGCCGATATCCGCAATGAAAAAATCGGGTTCGTTTTTCAGGGATTCAATCTGCTTCCCCGCACTACGGCCTTGGAAAACGTGGAATTGCCCCTGGTCTACCAGCGCCGGAAATCCACCGTAAAACCAAAAATCAAGGCGGCCGAGTGCCTGGACCGGGTCGGTCTGGCCGATCGCTCCCATCACCAGACGCAACAACTTTCCGGCGGGCAACAACAACGCGTGGCCATTGCCCGAGCCCTGGTAAACGATCCATCCCTCATCCTGGCCGACGAACCGACCGGAAACCTCGATACGGGCACCTCCCGGGACCTGATGGGACTTTTTCAGGACCTGAACGATCAAGGTATAACCATTGTCCTGGTAACACACGAGCTGGAAATCGCCCGATATACCAACCGCCGCGTCCACATGAGCGATGGCCTCATCATCCGGGACTCCTGACGGATCTATGAAAATTTTAAAACTTGTCGATGTTGCCCGAAGCAGTCTCCTGAAAAACAGGTTGCGCAGTCTGTTGACCATGTTGGGGATCGTCATAGGAGTGGGGGCGGTCATCGTAATGAGGGCCATAGGCGACGGGGCGCAAAAGAATATCGAAGACCGTATCAAGACCTTGGGGACGAATCTCATCATGGTCCGATCCGCCTCCAATGCCTTTGGGGGTGTGCGCCGGGGGGCGGGAAGTTCGAGAACGTTGACCATAAAGGATCCCGGTATCATCAAAGAGCAGTGCAGGCTGGTTTTGGCCGTATCGGGGATCGTCAGTACAAACGACCAGGTCATCGGCGGCGGCACCAATTGGTTTACCCAGATCCAGGGAGTTTCTCCGGAATTTCTCACCATCAAAAGTTGGGATTTGGAAGATGGGACTTTTTTTACCGAACGCGACATCCGGGCCAGATCCAAGGTGGCCGTCCTGGGATCCTCCGTGGTTGAAAACATGTTTTCAGGCCAGGTTCCCATTGGACAATCGATTCGCATCCGGCAAACCCCCTTCAAGGTGATCGGGGTGCTGAAAGCCAAAGGTCAAAGCTCCTTTGGTCAGGATCAGGATGATATAATACTCGTTCCCCTTACCACCGCTGCCTTCCGTTTGCGGGGGGATTCACAATACGTCAGCCAGATATACGTCAGCGCTTTGACCGCCGATGTCATGGAGGAAGCCCAGGAGGAGGTCGCCCAAACCCTTCGCCTGTCCCACAAACTGGTCGATGGCCAGGAAGACGACTTCACCGTGCGCACCCAAACTGAAATTACCGAGGCCTTTTCCGCTACCACCCAAGAATTGACGGTGTTGCTCATGTTCATTGCCGCCGTTTCGCTGGTGGTGGGAGGGGTCGGCATCATGAACATCATGTTGGTATCCGTGACCGAACGAACCCGCGAAATCGGCATTCGGGTGGCGGTGGGGGCCCGGGGCATAGACGTGTTGACCCAATTTCTGATCGAAGCCATCGTCCTGAGCCTTGTGGGAGGCTTGCTGGGTATTGCCAGCGCTTACGGGATCTGCTATTTCTTACAGGTCTACCGCGATATGACCACGATCATTAAACCCGAGATTGTCGCAATATCCCTGGGGGTATCCGTGGTCATTGGAATTGTTTTCGGCCTCTTTCCCGCCCGGAAGGCTTCCCAGCTCGATCCCATCGATGCCTTGAGGCACGAATAGGAACGGGGTTGACTCCCTCCTTCCATTTTGCTCCCTTGCTTCGACTGTCAATGACTATAATGGTTCGAACTCTTTTGGTCTCCGGTCTTCTGTTGTCCTCTGGGGGGCTCAAGGCCGATATTTCCTGGCAAAAGTACCAGGTGGCCTTGGGTGAACAAACCCGGGGAATCGATGCCGCCGACTTCGATGGGGATGGAAATCTCGACATCGTGGCGACCGGTGAGGTCAACGTTTTCATCGTGACCAACCCCATGGAGAATCAACGGGCCCAGGTCCTTTGGGATACCGGGGGAGGGTCCCTGCTCTATGCAGTTTCCGGGGATATGGATAGGGATGGAGACCTCGATTTCGTGGTGGCCCGGGGATACTCCCCCTGGACGGAATACCGCGAAATGCGGGCCCGTCGCGAAAAGGCCAGGAAACCGAAAAGGGTGGACGATTTTTCCATCGCCTGGATTGAAAACACCGGTGAATTGGGTGGAAAGTTGATTTGGCATCCCGTCGATTTGGATCTGCACGGTTGTCACGGCCTGGCCATCGGCGACCTGAATCGCGACGGCCTGCTCGATGTGGTGGGGAACAGCTTTCAGGGAAACTTCAAGGACTCGGTGGCTTGGTTCGAGAATTTTGATGGAAAATTCGTTCGCCATATGATTGCCAGCGGCACGGCTGCCGTCCGCCCCCACTACATGGACATCGGTGATCTCGACTCCGATGGCAAACCCGATGTTGTGGTCGGGCACTCGCGGGGAAATGTGCTTTCCTGGTACAAGAATCCACCATCCCTCTACCGCAAATGGAGTGATAACCTCATCGGAGAGCAGGAAGGTGTGACCAATGCTCAAATCGCCGATATTGATGGCGATGGCAGATGGGATGTGGTGAGCAGCAACGGGCATGGAACCGGTTTGCATTGGTATAAAGGACCTTATTGGAACCTGAACACTATCGATGGGGCCATTTCCGATTGCCACGCCCTGGACGTAGGAGATTTTGATTCCGACGGCGACCTCGACGTCGCCACGGCCTCTTTCACGGAGAAAGTCGTCCGTTGGTACGAAAATCGAGGGGAGGGCAGATTTCGGGGTTACGATATCGACGTCGGCACGGAACAGGAAGCCTATGACCTGAAAGCGGTGGACCTGAATAAGGATGACCGCCTCGACATTCTTCTGGCCGGCCGCCAATCCAACAACGCCGTCTGGTACATCAACCGGGAGGTCAAGAATTAGGAATTATTCCTTCGCAAACCCCATCCTTCCCTGCCCCCTGAGGGAGAAGGGAGCGAATGATGAAGAGAGAATTTAACCGCAAATGACGTAGATTAGCGTAAATTCTCTTTGGATCCCATGCGACGGCTTCCTCTCATAAACATTTGTTGCTTAACGTTTCTTGGGGTTTCGCATCATTTGCCTGGAGAGGGCAGCCTTGAATCTGCCTCCAAGCAGGGGGGAAACGATCCGGAGGGGCCCGTTGCCTACGTCATCGGCGGACAGGATGCCGATATCGCAAGCTATCCATGGATGGGGGCGTTAGTCGTAAACGATCCCGATACCAATTTGCGCCAATTCTGTGGTTGCACCGCAATCGATCCCTATTGGGTACTCACGGCGGCACATTGTGTCGATGACGAGACCGACCTCACCGATTTTAAAATCGTCTTCGGCACAGCCAATCTGGCGGATGACGAAGCCGGACAAATATTTTATCCGTCCGCCATTTTGCCTCATCCCGGTTATATTCCCATATTTAGCCGGGAAAACGATCTTGCCCTCATTCAACTGCAAACAGCTCTTCCATCTACGATTCCGACTTTGCCGCTTGCAACGTCGACAGAGTTGGAACGGGGTGGGACAGCCGCAAAGATTTTGGGCTGGGGCAGAATTGAGGCCGATTGGCGGGAACCGGAAGACACCTTGATCTTGCAGGAAGGGAATGTGGAGGTGGTCTCCCTGGATTATGCCAATCGACCCGAATATTACCGAGGGAGAGTGAAAAATAGCATGCTGCCAGCGGGCCGGTTCGAGCCCTTTGCCTCAACGGGATCCGGTGACAGTGGAGGACCCTTGTTAGCCTTCAATCAAGATTTAAGTCGTTGGGAGCAAATCGGAATTACCTCCTTTAGCGACACCTGTGATAAAGCGGAAAATCCCATAACCGTTTTTACCAGGATTTCCACACATACGAATTGGATTGAACAAATCATCAACCAGGATTTCCTGCATTGGACGAATTTACATGGGTTGGCATCGTTTGAAGACGATGACGGAGACGATTACTCTGCTTTAATGGAGTACTTGTTTTCCATGAATCCAGGCGTTCCCGATCAACCTGGATGGATTTCAAATGCCACCATTCCGTCCGATGATCCCATTAAACCCATATTCACCCTGTTAAAATATAAAACCAGTGTTCCAAAATTTGGATTGGCCATAGAACAGTCGACAGACCTGGATTCCTGGAATAGATTGGATTTCCCATGGGATATCGTAAAAATTTTAGAAAACCCCCTGCTAAATGAGTCCTTCTACAGGGTTCCAATAGTGTCGAAATTGCACGATCCCGGCTTCTACAGGGTCAGGCATGAAGATTATGAAGGTATCCTTCACGGTCCCATTCCACTGGGGGTAGGAAACAAAGCATACGGAATTTTTAACGACAGTTTGGATGCCCAAGGCCCCACACGTTACGATTTCCTCTTACAGGATTTGCAATCAAACCAACAAATCCGCCTGGATGTTCAATCCGATCATTCCGCAAAAATTCGCCTGCAATTGATTGATGCAGTCACAGATATCGTTTTTCATGACACCATCTACGATCCGCCCTTTAATTATGGGTTTAGAAGAAATCCCAATAATCCTGAAGTGGTTCGCATTGAGTCGACCCAATCTACTACGCGTCAGTGGTTCGAAATTTCCACGGGGTTTTATTTCAATAGCTTTTCCCACGATCCAGGGATCACAATTTTTGGCGCTCTGACGCGGCGTCATAACCCCTATAACAGGATAAACCACTATGCGGAAGCTCACAGGTTTCTCCTTCAGCCAGACACAAATTACCTGATTCAATTGGAGTCCCAGGACCTGGATCCGGTATTTTATCTGAGAGACAGGAGAGAATTTGAAGCTTTGCTGGAAGTCGACAATAGACCACCGGGAGTAACGGAAAGATACCTGTTCAGACCCGAGGAAACAATTGATTTGGAGATCATAGTAAGCAGTTGGCGTCCGAATGATATTGGGGCTTACAAACTGGAAGTAAGCGAATATACGGAACCTAACAGGTTACAGCCAGGGAGCGTTGCATTAGGGATAATTGACCCCGATGATTTACCTGACGAGCAGAATGGCGTTACTTTCTACATAAACCGGATATTACTAGATAACCTCGATGATTCAAACGGATACCGGGTCTACGCTCGCGGTTTCGACGGCTTGGTTCCACAATTTGGCGTCTTAAACCTCACTACAAGGGAAATGCTACACTTGGGATTTGCCAGGTGCGAGGACGCCAGTTTCGAATTTATTGCCAATCCCGACGAAGATTACATCGCTCTCGTAGTGGCCAGTGAACGCTATATTGGCAAAAGCTTCCAGGTGGGCCTTATATCCATCCCAGATGAGAATGAACAATTTGCTCCTGAAAGTCTTGAATTCACTAAGGCTAGTTTTACCGAGACAGGAGAGATTCCCGATGAATTCTACCGTTGGTCGAGTTTGAACGAATTTCTGAACAGGATTGAATCAAGTGGGGAAGTGAATTGGGATTGAAGGCACAAAGGTAAGGCACACAAAATCTTTTTCCCAATCTTGGCGATCTTAGCGAGAGCTAATCCAGAAGAAATTTTTAACCACGGATCCTGCTTCGCCCAAACCGTGCTTCGCAACGCTACGCAGGTCAAGAGGCTACCATGCTTCGCCTAAAAGCTCCGCACGGCATAGCGCAGGACAGGTTACTCGGATGGGCACGGATAGGGGAAGAATTTGGAATTGGGAGAGAGATCACGATCAGGATCGACTCTTTATTCTCGGACATACCGGGTTCGGACGGTGAATACACTGTCGCCGCTGAGGATGGAGCCGCGCCCGAACAATCTGCCGTTTTGCCAGTTGGATAGGCCGAGTTCGGGCTTTCTCAGGGCGTATTGTCCATCCACCCAGCGGGTAAATGAGTCGCCCACGAAGGGCGCGTTCATGGCCTCGTAGAATTGCTTCTGTTCCGTTGGGTCCTCGCTGATGAGCGACCCGACGAACTGAGGGCTGTAACGATTGCACAGGGACACCGCCTCATCCACCGAATCGGCCAACAGGAGGGTAATTTCCGGGGAGTCTTCCCACTCCCACTCCTTCCCGACATCCTCGGGGCCTATCAGCTCAATTTGCCGTTCTTCAACGATGCCCTCGGCCCGGGCGATCGGCGCCATGCGCTCCAGATGCTTTTCTCCTGCCAGAGACTTGTCTCTTTTGGAGAGGTGCATTTTCCAAGGATGACCGCGCCGGTCGGCCGCCTTCTGCAAGCTTTTGCACAATACCGGGAACAAATCCCCCGCTACCGCGCGGGTCAGGCATACCGTGTTCAATGTATTGCAGACCTTTCGGTCGAGCGACCGGTAAACGGCCTCCTCGAATATTTGGGCATCGGCCTTTTCCGAGGCAATGATCCAAGCCCCGCCGGTGCCGTGCAGACTGGTGGCCACTCCGGCCCGGCGGGCCAGGGATCCAAGTGTTTCTACGGCTCGGCCAGACCCCCGCGCCACCGCCAGGGACAGGCGCCCATCGCAAAACATGGCCCAACCCGAGGCGTGGGAGGAACTCTCCACCAGGGTGGCTGCGCCCAAGGGAAGCCCGGCTTTCTCCAAGGCGGGGTTCAAGGCCAACTCCATGATGGCTTTGGCCGTTTTCAGGGCATCGCTGCCGATGCGAAATACCACTGTATTGCCCCCTCGGATCACTCCGCAGGCATCGGCCAACACGTTGGGCCTCCCTTCAAAGACGAAAGCCACCACTCCCAGGGCGGCGCCTACCAACTCCACTCGAAATCCGTCATGCCTCACCGTCTCGAGGACTTGGCCCCGCCGGGAGGGCGCTTCAATCCACCCCCTGAGGCCCTCGATCATGCCAAGGCGCATTTTTTCATTGGCCACCAACCGCCCGGTGGAGCGGCCCCGGGATTTGGCATCGGCTACGTCGGCCCGATTGACCCGGGATACCCGATCCCATATCGCATCGTCAGCCAGCGCCTCGGCGAAAGCGCCGAAAAACTGCCCTATGGCTTCGTCCGAAACCGATCCCATCCTTTCAAACGCTGCCAGGGCCTGTGTCACCGCCTTCCCGGCAATGGCTTTTTCCCGTGCCGGAATATGCAGCAGTTCGCCCGTTTTCGGGGCAATTTCCAAACTGTCGCCGGGCCGAAAATTGGCCGCCAGATCGGCATCGATGCGAACGCATTGGCCGCCGCCGAAAAGAACGGGCGTCCCAGCCTCCAACCGGTTTACCTGCTCAACATGGCTCATGGTTTCCTGTGGAGGCTCCTTTCCCTGGAGGCGACCGAGCCATAATCGGCGCCGGTCAAACTATTGAGCACCGAGCGCTGCCAACTCCCCAGTAGCTTCTCCATGCTTTCGGCCAATCGAGGCAGATCCTTCGAGAGATCCCTCTCCTCGGCCGGGTCGAGAATCATATCGAACAATTCCCGCGAAATTTCGCCGTCTCTCTCCTCGTGGATCACCAGTTTGTAACGGTTGTCCACAACGGCGCGGGGACCATCAAAGTCCTTGTCGGTGATGTCGGGGTGATGAAAATTGCGAAAGTTGCGCGTGAATATACCACTCATCTGTTTTACCAGTGGGGTCGTTCCAGCCTGCAATTCGGGATCGATGTATGGTTCCGCATCCTCCCCAATCGGATTGGTATACTCCCAAAAGAATATCGGCTGAGGGCGTTGATCCAACTCACCCTCAATC
Source organism: Opitutales bacterium (assembly GCA_965219475.1). Taxonomy (GTDB): domain Bacteria; phylum Verrucomicrobiota; class Verrucomicrobiia; order Opitutales; family UBA2995; genus JAABVD01. The sequence goes on from CBDCNU010000004.1 coordinate 47,584, forward strand.
AAGGGTAGCAAACTGATGCCGTCGAGGGGACGATCGGGGACGGGCTGACCAACCAGTTGGCACAGGGTGGGAAATATGTCACTGGTTACTGCAATCACGTTACTATGGCGTGGTGTTTTTATGCGTTGAGGCCATTCAATAATTCCGGGAACGCGAATGCCGCCATCATAAACATTGCCCTTTTGCCCGCGAAAGGGAGTGTCTATATTGCCACTGGAGGGAATGCCATTGTCTCCGCAATACCAGACCAGGGTATTTTCCAGCAAACCCGCTTCTGACAGGTAATCGCGCAACTGCCCTATGGCTCGGTCCATCGCTGTAATCTCCGCATACCGTTCCCGCAACACCTCGTCAAAGGGTCTTCGAACGGGTAGTCCGGTTTCCATGCTGGTCAACTTTACCGATTCTTCACCGTATTCGGCCGGCAAGTCGGCGTAGAGAGCGAGATCCTCTTTCAATCCACTGTAGGGCTCGTGGGGAGAGCCAAACCAGACTACCGCCAAAAAGGGCTTTTCATTTTGTTTCGCCGCCCCAATGAACCGTATGGTTTCCTCAACCAGGATCTCGGAACTTTCCCCCTTGAAACGCTCCGGAGGTCCGCCATTGCGCGAAAGATAAGGGTCCATTTCGAAAAAATTATCGTGGGAGAGCCATTCGTCGAATCCCATAGCTCCCGGATTGGTCGGCGATTCTGATTTTACAGGACCCAGATGCCATTTCCCAAAATGTCCGCACCGATACCCGGCTGCCTTGGCCACATGGGCAATGCCTGTCTCTTCCGGGCGAATCGACCGGTTCGGGGTGAAGGTCCCGTAGCGGTTGGGATGCCGCCCGGTAATGACACTGCCCCGGGTGGGCGAACAAACGGGTGATGCCGAAAAAAACCGATCCAGACGCAGACCGGAAGCCGCCATCTCGTCGAGCGCCGGGGTATGCAAATAGGGGTGGCCGTTATAGGCCGTCTCCTCCCAGCCGTGATCGTCCCCCATAAGGAGAACGACGTTGGGCGACGCGTTGCCTCCCAACCAGAGCGGGAGGGCGAAGAGGGAAAAAATCGCTAATGATTTTACTTTTATTGGCATGGTTTTATTGTTGAACGAATCGCATTGAGCTGTCCAGCGCTCCCTTGATCCTGATCGTGATCCTGATCCTGATCGTGATCGTGATCTTGATCTCTTCTCCTTAATCCTGATCATGATCTTATGATTGTGGGCCTGAGGAAGCGTTTCGGAACTGTTTTCGAGGAGGAAATGCCTTATTACGGCAATGATCACGGTCAAGATCAAGATATGGGGGGGAAGCGATTTCGATCACGATCAGGATTTTTAGGCGAGGGTATCAGGATTATTAGGGCGCTCCGGATTTAGGGTGCTGGTTTGTCATGCCAAAGTTGGAAATTAAGGGGCTCTCCTTCCTCGATTACGGTCCCTTTGATTTGTGTCTGGAATCGGGTGAGGTGTTTGGTATCCGGGGGGAGTCCGGTTCCGGTAAAACGCTCTTTTTGAAGGCAGTGGCCGACTTGATCGAATCCTCCGGCCAGGTTCTACTGGATGGCGTTTCCCGCGACCAGCACCCGGGACCCGACTGGAGAAGGCAAGTCATGCTGGTCCCGTCCGAAGCCCAATGGTGGCACGAAACGGTCGGGCAACATTTCACGGTGGAGGCGAAAGAGGTGGAATGGGCCAAATACGGTCTAAAGGAGGAAGTCGCCTCCTGGTCTGTTTCCCAATTGTCTTCCGGTGAGAAACAGCGCCTCTGCCTGGCCAGGGCCATAACACGAAAGCCCTGTGTTTTGTTGCTGGACGAACCGACTGCCAACCTGGATCGGGACAACGCCTTCCGCTTGGAGAGTATCGTTTTACAATACCTGAAGGAGATGGAGGGGACGGCTATTTGGGTGTCCCATAGTGGGAAACAGTTGAGGCGCGTGGCAAACCGCAGGGCAGTTATGGAACATAAACGATTTGGGGAGGAGGTGACATCGGAATGACCACTATACCCCTGACCTTTTTCGACGTTGCCATCGCCTTGATTCCAGTGGCCCTGCTGGCCGTCGTCTTGCGCCTGCAACGACTCCAACTGACAAAACCCCTCGTAATTGCAGTGACGCGGCTCGTGCTGCAGCTCAGTCTGGTCGGATTGGTCCTCAAGTTTGTTTTCGGGCGGACAAATCCCTGGCTGATTGCCTCGATCAGTATCATCATGTTGGGGGTTGCCAGTTATGAAATCTTGGCCAGGCAACAGTACCGGTTGAAAGGGTGGGGGACCTTGCGGGTGGGGACGGGGACTTTGATGATATCCTCCTTCTCCCTCACTCTTTTTGGACTGACCTTGGTTGTTCGGCCGGATCCCTGGTATCTTCCACAATACGCCATTCCCCTCTTCGGAATGGTTTTGAGCAACACCATGACCGGCATCAGTTTGGGGATGGATCGACTGGCCACCAGCCTGTTTCAAAACCGCCAAATCGTGGAACAGCGTCTCATGCTCGGTGAGACGGTTTGGGAGAGCTTGGGAGGGCTTATGCGCGATGCCTTGCGGGGTGGCATGATTCCCGTCATCAACGCCATGGCTACAGCGGGTATTGTAAGCCTTCCCGGAATGATGACCGGACAAATCCTGGCAGGGGCTCCTCCAACCGGGGCCGTAAAATATCAGATCATGATCTGGGTGATGATCGCAGCCGGGACCGGTTTTGGAATGATTGCCGCCATCTACCTTACCGCATCCAGTCTATTCGATAACCGGGCCCGCCCCCACTTCGAGAGATTTGAAAAGAGATAACTACTCAGGTATCTTAAGCAATCGTCTGCATGGGCGGTTTTATTGATAACCTCCTACAGTTCTCTCGATCACCATCCCAATTTCAACTATTTTTGGGACATCCCCGCGCAGGAAATATGTTTAAAATTCTTGCTTTTGGCATTTTACGGCTTAGTTTTTTGAGGTAGATTCAGTTCTGGTTAATAAATGAAGAGGATCAGAAAGGTTATGGCCGGAATGCTAGCCCTGTTAATTGGCTGGACCGGGATGCTTGGAAGCGCCGGGGTAGTAGTGCTCTGCGTTCATGGGGGTAACACGGCCCATTTACTGAACCGCGCTCACCAAAATCAATGTGACGATATCCTGTACAACCAAATAGCGAACGGCGAAGCCAGGCTCACCCTGTCCGATGTCAGCGCCAACTGCTTTGATTTCGAACTCAAGGGAGTGGACGACCAATGCATCTTACCTGCCGACAAAATTGCTTTCACCGGGCCTGCATTAGCCGTTTCACAAACAACCTTTACTGATCTGCCCTCATTTTCTTTCGAGGTATCGAAAAGAACTTTGCCGTTTTTGCGTGCTCCCCCATCCGTCGATATGATGACGGAGCAATGCATCAAAAAGACAGTACTTAGAGTCTGATATTCCTGATTAGTCAGTTGCCGCCGGCATTCAACTGACAGCCATTTTGTAGCGTAGGCTGCAAAAGCCCGAACTTAATCAGGATTTCTTATGTACTTGATGCAAAACTTCTTAAAAAAACAATTTATAATACAATTCTTGGTAATCCCCATTCTCCCGGTTGTTTCCAAAGCAATAGTCCTTTCTGAACCGGTAACCTTTGAACAAGCTTTTCAATTGGCTGTGGAGCACAGTCCACGCGGCTTTTTACTGGAAGCCCTTCAGGAATTCGCCGATGGACAGATCGAAAATGCTGGATACAAACCCAATCCCACGGTCGGTGTTGAGATCGAGAATGTTCTGGGAACGGGGAATTTCGAGGGACTTGACGGATCCGAAGTTACGCTCGGAATTTATCAACTCATAGAGCGGGGGGAAAAACGCAAACGGCGTTCCGAACTCGCCATCCGCAGTAAGGAACTCTTTCGCTGGGACTACGAAGAAGCCATTGCGAACCTTCGTTATGCCGTAATGCAGGCTTTTTCAAATGCGCTTGTGGCCCAGAAGAACGTAGAACTGCAAGAAGAATTACTTGAGCTGGAAAAAGCAAGTGAGACTGAAGTGGTACGACGTGCTAATGCTGCCTTAGCATCATCTATCGAAGTCTCACAGGCCAAGCTGGCCACAAAGCAACAAGCGTTTAAATTTGGCAGCTCACAGCGACAGTTGAGAGAGGCAAAAATCATCCTGTCCTCCCTCTGGAACCAACAAAAATTCGTTGATTTCACATTAGCGGGTCAGTTGGAGATCGAGACCCCGCTTCCGGACCTGTCCACCCTGATCGAGTTGGTTGATACGGTTCCTTCCATTGCGCGGTTTGGAGCTGAACGGGAAGTCCAGGAAGTTGCTGTGGATTTGGAAAAAGCACAGTCGAAAGCGGATTACAAAATATTCGGAGGAGCCAGATATCTGAGGGAAGGACGGGGCGATGCCGCCTTTGTGCTCGGCATTGAGATGCCGTGGCAAATACGCAATAAAAATGAAGGAAATATTCGATCGGCGATGTCGAAACTTCGTGTTTTGGATTCTCAAAAACGGGTCGTGCGTCAGCAAGCGATCGCTGAAATTTCGGTTAACTACAATGAATTGGCAAGTTCGGTCGAAGAATGGAAAAGCCTTAGTGAAAATCTACTTCCAAGCGCTGAAGCCGCCCTTGCTGAAACCGAAATTGGGTATCAGCGAGGGATTGTCCCTCTTCTCAATGTATTGGACGCGCGTAAATCACTTTTTGAAATACGGACCGCCATGCTCGAATCGACCGGTCGCTACCTCAATGCTCAAGCCGAAATCGAGCGACTTACCCGACCTGCAAATACATATGGCAGAACAACTTCCCATACCCGTTTGGAATTAAACCGACCAACCGTAAAATGAAAATTATCAAAAGACCATCCCTCCCTTTACAATGGGATAAATTTCTCACTTCTCTGCTGGCTGTAATGGTCGTGCTGGAGGTTCAAGCGGTTTCCTTGCCTCAAACCAATAATGATCCCGGCGGCCATGATGGTGAAGAAAATGAAATGCAACCAATAAACGACGATGAGGACCCCCACGATCCTTCGGCAGGCGCAGATCATGACGAAGATGAGGAGTCCGAAATTATCAGACTCACTTCAAAACAGCTCGAAGACTTTGGGGTCGTTGTGGAAGAAGCCGGCTTGGGAGAGTTATCCGCGGAAGCCGTTCTGCCGGGTGAAGTTAAACTGAACCAGGAGAATATGGCCCATGTCGGACCACGTTACGAAGGAATTGTTACGAAGATTTCCGCTCGACTCGGTGACAAAGTTGTTGTTGGTCAAATTCTTGTAGAGCTTGAAAGCAACGATACACTCGCCCCATTCAAGCTGAAAGCGCCCATAGATGGAACCATTGTTGATTTACATGTTACCTTAGGCGAATCGGTAGAAGCAGGACGTTACCTTTTCATAGTGGCAAACCTGGATACTGTCTGGGTGGATCTTGATATTTTTCAGAAGGACCTCGTTCGCATTGAAAAAGGACAAAAGGTTCTGGTAAAAACAAGACGCCAAACACATGCGGCCCAGGGAATTATCGACTATGTTGGGCCGGTTGTGGATGAAGATTCCCGCACCGGATTGGCTCGGATTGTTTTGCCCAACCTCGATAGAAGGTGGAAACCGGGAATGTTCGTAACGGGTTATGTGACTACGGCCACAAGTTTCGTTCCCGTTGCAGTCAGGAAATCCGCACTGCATAGGATCGACGGTCAAACAGTCGTGTTTGTCAAAGTACCGAATGGCTTTGAGCAGCGACCTGTCAAAATCGGCCAACAGAACGCCCTCTTTGCTGAAATTCTTGAAGGAGTCGAATCGGGCGAGCCCTACGCTTCGAAACGTTCATTCGTTGTAAAAGCGCAAATGGAAAAAGCCAGCATCGATCCGGAGGCGGGCCACAGCCACTAGCCGGGATGCCACTCAATTTTCAATCCGGATTACCATGCGAAAATTAACCGAATGGGTTCTCAAGAGTCGCCTGCTTATCCTCGTCCTGATGTTAGGCATCATGGGGGCTGGTTACTATAGCTATCGCAATTTACCAGTCGACGCCTTCCCCGACGTTTCTCCCGCATTGGTGCAGGTCTTTGTGGAGACTGAAGGTCTCGCACCTGAGGAAGTTGAAAAATATGTAACCTACCCGGTGGAAACCGCTATGAACGGTTTACCCTTCCTGGATCAGATTCGTTCCATATCCAATTTCGGCCTGTGTATCGTCAATGTATATTTCAAGGAAGGAACAGACATCTATTTTGCCCGACAGTTGGTTAACGAGCGGCTCCAACTTGCCCGAGAACAGATCCCCGAAGGATTCGGTGAACCCGTAATGGGACCCATTACCACCGGACTTGGGCAAATTCTCTTTTATGCCCTTGAAGACGACACCGGCAAGCGCACGCCCGAGGAAATGCGGGAGATCCAGGACTGGATAGTGAAATTTAATCTGCAAACGGTAGCAGGGGTAACCGAGGTACTTTCCATCGGGGGAGAAGTGAAACAGTTCCAGGTCCTCATTCGACCTACTGATCTGCTCCGATACGATTTATCGATTCAGGAGGTCAAGGAAATCATCGAGACCAATAACAGCAACACAGGCGCACAGTTCATCGTGAAGAATGACGAGGAGTACATCATCCGATCTGTCGGTTTGGCCACAAAGATTGAGGACCTCGAAAGGATAGTGGTCAAAACAGTAGATGGAGCCCCGGTTTACCTCGAAGATTTATCGGATGTAATTATCGGAGGCGAAATCCGCCGTGGTCTCGTTACAATGAATGGGAAGGGCGAAACAGTTGTCGGCATGGTTCTCAAGCTGACCGGAACGAATACAAACGAGGTTATCAGCGCCGTAAAATCAGAAATGGAGGCCATTCAAAAAGTCCTTCCAAAAGGAGTTTCCATCAATCCTTATTATGATCAGGCCACACTCGTCGATGCTGTTGTTTCAACTGTCACCAATGCATTGATACAGGGAATCGGTCTGGTACTCATCGTTCTACTGGTTTTTCTGGGCGGCATCCGAGGCAGTGTCGTAGTGGCCTTTTCCATACCGTTTTCTGTCCTCTTCGCATTTATTCTCATGAAGCAGTTTGGCATTTCAGCCAATCTCATGTCTCTCGGCGGTTTGGCCATTGCCATCGGTATGATAGTGGATGGCGCTATCGTTATTGTGGAGAACGTCGACCGTCTGCTATGGAAACGAGGTCGGAGCGAGTCCCGTTTAAAAGTGGTTTCCGAAGCATGCGCCGAGGTGGGAAGACCGATTGTTTTCGCGATTTCCATCATTATCATCGTTTTCCTGCCGCTCTTCACCCTTCAAGGTGTGGAAGGTATTACATTCCGTCCGTTAGCCTTTGCAGTTTCCTTGGCCATGTTGGGTTCTTTGGTTTTTGCGCTGTTAGCAGCTCCTGTGTTCGCCCATTTGCTCATGCGCCCTCCCAAAAAGGTTTCCACAACCTCAGATGCTGGAAAAGAGCATATGATCGTAAGGATTCTGTTGGTTCCCTATAAGCCTGTGATCCGATTTTTTGTGCGTTGCAGGGCCGCAGCCATAGCTCTATCCGCCGTATTGCTGGCAATTGGGCTTTTGATCTATCCCAGGCTTGGCTCGGAGTTTGTGCCTAGATTGAATGAAGGTGACCTTCTTATTCGAGCCACCATGTCTCCGTCCATTTCATTGGAGATGGCCCGTGATACCATGCTTGTTTTCGAACGCGAACTCCTGAGGAGGTTTCCCGAAGTAACCGAAACCGTAACGCGCGTCGGGCGCGGTGAAGTAGGCGCTCATGCCGACCCTATCAACAACGCGGAGATCTTCGTTTCCCTTAAGCCTAAAAGTGAATGGACCAGTGCGGGCTCCCTGGACGAACTCTATGCAAATATGGGGGAGGTATTCGCCGACTTTCCCGGAGCACAATTCAATTTCACTCAACCGATTGCGGCGGCTGTCGATGAACTTTTGACGGGGACCAAGGCGGAACTGGCCGTAAAGCTTTTTGGAGATGATCTGAATTTGCTGGAGGTCAAGGCCACGGAAATAGATCGGGTTCTTAGGGGCATTCCTGGCGCTTCTGATGTGCAAAAAGACCAAAGCTCCGGAACGCCTCAGCTTCTCATAACCATAAATCGCGAGGCCATTGCCCGTTACGGTATCAATGTCACAGACGTACAGGAAGTCATTAGTGCGGCCGTTGGTGGAACGGAAGCAGGTCAGATTTTTGAAGGCGTACGTCGGTTCGACATCTTTATACGTTTCGCAGAGGAGACTCGTAACAGCTCTGATGCTATTCGCCACATCCTGGTCGATTCTCCTTCCGGAATCAAAGTACCCCTTGATGAACTTGTAGAAATCAAAGAAATTGTTGGAGCGCGTCAAATTACACGGGAGCTGAATCAGCGGTTCATAACCGTTCAGTGTAACGTCCGCGGTCGCGATATCGGCAGCTTTGTAGCCGAAGCGGAAAAACGAATTGCCGAGGAAGTCGATTTACCACCAGGTTATCGTCTGCGTTGGGGAGGACAATTTGAACTCCAACAGGCTGCCAATAAACGCTTGGCAGTGGTAATCCCAATTACGTTAGGCATCGTCTTTCTGTTGCTCTATAGCAGCTTCAACTCGTTGCGCAACGCGCTGCTCATTCTACTCAACATTCCGCTTGCGCTGGTCGGGGGTGTGGTTGCGCTTTACCTGTCAGGTGAAAACCTTTCCGTCCCCGCCTCTGTGGGCTTCATCGCACTTTTTGGCATAGCTTTGGAAAACAGCCTCGTTCTGGTCAATTACCTGAATCAGCTTCTGCAGGAAGGTAAGGACGTAGACGAAGCCTCGGTCCAAGCTGCGTGCTTGCGCTTAAGGCCCGTCCTGATGACCGCAATAACTACAGCACTCGGTCTGTTACCGCTTCTCGTCGCTTCCGGGACTGGTAGCGAGGTCCAGAGACCTTTGGCGCTGGTTGTTACCGGTGGTCTGATCAGTTCCACCGTCCTGACCCTCCTGGTTCTGCCAGCTATTTATAAATGGTTCACGCCGATCTCTGCGCTACGGCTTTGGGCGCCCAAATCTCATGATCCTGCCAACTGATTTGTCGATCCCGGAAACCTGGATTTGAAACTTCGCTCCTACCTTGGATATCTTACTACCGAACGGAGGATGCAAATGCGCCCATCTATTGCTCCGGGCAACCGATTCAAACATCTGGCTTTTACGCCAACGGCGTTAAACTCCGGAGCCCAGCGTCGCGCAGCGCACGCTGGGGTACCGATCGCCCAAATGATTGAACCCCAACGGGGTTCCACAAATCATGAAACTGGATGCTGGATGCTCGATGCTTGAAAGCACTGAAACAACCTTGAGATTGATGAACGGTATGTCTTCGGATTGATACATTGTGGAACCCCGTTGGGGTTCGAAATTTGTTGTCCCTTTCAACCCAGTGTGCGCTGTGCGACACTGGGCTTTGGAGTGGAACTGCTGTGCAGTTCTTTGAAGTGTGGCATCCCTTAATGTGCTTTCCAGTTCTTTGTAGTCGCGGTCCCACGAGACAGCCTCACCGCACGCAGAAAGGAGGGCGAACTTGCAGCCCCATAACCGTGATCCTGATCTTGATCTCTCTCCTTTTCCCCAATTCCTAATTCCTAATTGGCGCGCCCCGGCGCGCCTATGCCGCTCCTACAGCTGAAAACCTTTACTCTGGAACCTGCCTCAGAAGCCGGACCTTTCTCCTTCAGCCTTTTTTTCGATCAAGATCAGGATCAAGATCAAGATCAAGATTGAGAGCTATCCGTGCTTATCCGTGAAATCTGTGGTTTCTTTCCCATCCATTCCATCATTCCTAATTCGCGCCCTTGGGCGCTTCCTCCTCTCTCTGAACTCTGCACACTGAACTCTTCTCCCTCCACTATCTGGCTGTTACAGAATAAAACCCAGCCTTTTGTGTGAACGAATTTTCGGGCCACCACAATGGCCTGCATTACTCATTCAACAACTGAGGCCAATTGACATTCGCTTTTTCAATATTGGCGGAGATCTCTTCTTCCCATTTTGCCTGAACCGCTTTGCTATAGTTCAGGTACAACTTTTCCTCGACTATTTTCCAGGCCTCCGGGTCTATGCTTGCGGTATATCTTCGTGATACGGCCCAAGCGCAATAGCCGCCATATTGCGGAGCGTATTTTCCCGGGCCCGCTTTAAAAAGGTCCAAATTCTCCTGACTGGAAAACCGCCATTTGGCCCCGAGGTGCTCCAGCGTGAACTGCTTGTCCCCTTTGACCGGTTTACCCGATTTGAAATAGGCAACCGGGTCATAGCCCTTGACGGCCACCCCGCTCAGGGCGGACTTATTTACCGGAGCAACGGCACTGAAAGCGCTGCTTGCGAAAAACAAGCCAATGACGAATAGGGGAATGATTTGGTTCATGAGAATCGTTTTGCGCATGACCATGCTGAGATCTTCAATCATCCCCGCTCCGCCGCAAGCAAGATTGTGATGGCAGGTCGGATGGGAGGCAGCCGGGGTCATGCCTTGGCCAGAAATGACCGGGAGGATGGGGTAATCTGACTGGACAGCTCTATTTTATTGACCTAGCATTTCGCTTTGTGAAGAAGCGAAGACTTTTCTTTCCAAATTGGCTTTGGTTGTGGACCAGTCTCTTCCTGTCGAGTGTTTCGGGGGAAATGGATTTCGAGCGCGATGTGGCTCCGGTATTTGAGGCGAAGTGCCTGTCCTGTCATAGCCGGGCCGACGCTGAAGGTGACTTCATCCTGGAAACGCGGGCTGCGGCCTTTGGCCATCCGGATGCGATTGTACCGGGTGAAGCTTCTCAGAGCTATTTGGTCGAATTGATCAGTGGTACGCTTCCGGAAATGCCGGAAGAGGGGGATCCCCTGACTGAAAACGAAGTTTCCATGATCCGGCAATGGATCGATGCCGGTGCCAACTGGCCGGAGGATCGAGTTCTCGTCGACAAGCGCCCTCGCGATCTCGATTGGTGGTCGCTCAAACCTTTGGTTGGAGCCCCTGCTCCCGAGAACCATGGCTTGCATCCGGTCGATGCCTTTATCCATGCGACCCTTCGGCAGAAAAAGCTGAAACCAGCGAAGGAGGCTGATCCTCGGACTCTGATCCGTCGTTTGAGTTACGATCTGACCGGTCTGCCCCCGACCCCTGAGCAGGCGGAAGGCTTTGTCGATGCCTACCATCCGACCTATTCAATCACCCAGCGAGCAGCAGTTTGGGAAGATTGGGTCGACCGCTTTCTGAATGTTCCGGAGTTTGGGGAAAAGTGGGCTCAACACTGGCTTGACTTGGCTCGGTTCGCTGAGACGCATGGTTACGACAAGGACAAGCTGCGCCCCAACGCCTGGCCTTACCGGGATTATGTCATTCGCAGTTTCAACGAGGACAAACCCTATGCCCGATTCGTGCAGGAACAAGTCGCTGGTGATGTTCTCTTTCCCGGTCAACCGGATGGTATCCTTGGACTGGGTTTTTTGGCCGCCGGACCCTGGGACTTTGTCGGTCATTGGGAAGTGGGCGAGCAAAAGCTTGATGGCCGTATTGCCAAGCACCTCGACCGCGACGAAATGATCTCAGCCGTATTCAACGTCTTTCAAAGCACCACCGTACAGTGCGCCCAATGCCACCACCACAAGTTCGACCCCATCATGATGGAGGATTACTACCGCCTGCACGCCGTCTTTGCCGCTGTGGATCGCGCTGACCGCATTTACCACGGTCTTACCAAGGAGCAATCGGAGGAGCGTAAGGTCATCGTTCGTCAACTCAATGAACTGAGCGTGGAGAAGGATAAAATTTCGGTTCAACTGAACCGGGAGGTAGATGCCAGAATTTCCGGTATTGAGCGCCGCATTGCCGAGATCAAGGAAGTCTATGGGACCAGTCAGGAACCGCAGTACGGATATCACTCCCAATTGGCATCCATTCCCGATACGGAGAAATGGGTGCAAGTCGACTTGGGCGAGTCGATGGAACCCACCCAAATTTTCCTCATTCCTGCCAGCCATACCCCGAATGGCATTGGCGAGGGCTATGGCTTCCCGCTACGCTACCGAGTGGAAGGATCCAACCATGCGGAGTTCAAGGAAAATGTTCGCCTTATCTGGGACGCCACTTCAGAGGATCAACCGAATCCCGGATCGAACACCATATCCATGGATGTAGGGGAACCCGCCATTCGTTATATCCGCATTACTGCCACCCGGCTTGCCCGTCATAACACCGACTACTTGTTTGCCTTGGGTGAGCTCCAAGCCATCGACGTATGGGGTCGATCAAACTACGCCCTCAACAAAGTAGTGACAGCCTTGGATAGTTTTGAACAGGAGGACAATTGGCGGAACTCCCATCTCGTCGATGGAATTTACCTCCGGAAGACTTCGGACGGGGCTCCCTTTGAAGAATTAAAAGCGCTTGAACTCGAAATGGATCGGATTCAGGCCGAGATACGCTCTCCTGAAATTCTGGCTCGCCAGGAGGAGATTATTGCCGAACAGGAAACGCTTCGAGAGCAACTGAAGCCTTACCAGTCCGAGTACCTGATCTATGCAGCCAATGCCAACTGGGTGAGCGGAAGTCGCTTTATGTCTACCAATGGGGATCCAAGACCCATCCATCTGCTCTATCGGGGAGACCTGCGTTCACCTGGAAAAGCCATGAACCCGGGTCCCCTGCCGCTTTGGGATGGCGTATCGGAAACCTTTTTCGAAACCAATGATTGGCAGGAGGGTGAAGCTCGCGCGGAGCTGGCCCGTTACCTGACCCGAAGGGACAATCCGCTCATCTGGCGCTCGATTGCCAACCGGCTCTGGCAGTGGACCTTTGGCAAACCCCTGGCTGGGACACCCAATGACTTTGGCCGCATGGGGATGCTCCCTTCCCACCCTGATTTGCTTGAATTTTTAGCCGCCCGGCTACGGGATGACCCGCAACAATCTATCAAGAGGATGGTCCGTTTGCTGGTGACCAGTCAAACCTACCGACGGTCCAGTCGTCACGATGCAGCCAATGCCAAGATCGATTCCGGTAACCAGTACTGGTGGCGGGCTGATCGTCGTAGGCTCACGGCGGAAGAATTCCGGGATTCGCTCCTGGCCGTCAGCGGCGCCCTCAATCCGGACGAGCGGGGTGGCCCGAGCTTTTACGACTTTGTCATACAGAAGCCTCGGCATTCACCGCATTACGAATACCACCTGCACGATCCGGACGATCCCAAGTCCCATCGACGCACGGTCTACCGCTTTGTTGTCCGTTCCCAACCCCAACCCATGTTGACCACGCTGGATTGCGCCGACCCTTCCATAAGTGTGCCCATTCGGGATGAATCCACTTCCGCCCTGCAAGCACTGACTCAGTGGAATCACCTATTGGTCGAGGCCATGGCTCGTCGACTCAGTCAACGGCTTTCCGAGGAAGCTCCGAATGACATTGTGAACAGAGCCTTTCTTCTAGCCCTGGGCCGACCTCCCAATGATCAGGAACGTGAATTGCTCGGCTCTCACTCCCAGAAATTCGGTTCCGCCAGTATGGCCCGTGTCCTGTTCAATCTTAATGATTTCCTCTACCTCGATTAATATGAATCGAAGATCCTTCATAAGCACAATGGGTGGCATGGCTCTCGGAAGCCTGTTTAGCCGCGACGGTTTGCTGGGTGCTCCAGGCATTGTTCAGCCCCTGCACCACAAACCTCGAGCCAAACGGGTTGTTCAGTTGTTCATGGCCGGAGCAGCAAGCCACGTGGACACTTTTGATTTCAAACCGCTCCTGGAAAAGAAAGACGGTCAACCTTGGGATCCAGGTGAGCAGGTCGAGCTGTTTCAAAGCAGGCCCGGTGCTACTTTTGCCAGTCCATGGGCTTTCAATCCCTATGGCCGGAGCCAAAAAATGATGAGCGACATTGTTGCACCTCTCGGGGAGGTAGTAGATGACTTGGCCTTCATTCATAATGTCGTTGGTAAGACCGGAGTGCATAGCCAGGCCACCTTGCTACAATCCACCGGATTTAATTTTCCCGGATTTCCCAGCGCCGGATCTTGGGTGTCCTATGCCCTCGGAAGTGAAAATGACGATCTCCCCACCTTTGTAGTCTTGCCCGACCACCGAGGTTTCGCATCAAACGGAGCCAAGAATTGGGGAACTGCCTTTCTCCCCGCCCTTCACCAAGGTACTATCATTCGTCCGGGTAATGAAAATCCCATCGCCGATTTGCACTCACCGGATAGTAATTTTATCACCCCCCATAGCGATAAGGCCGGACTCGATCTGCTAAACCGTTTGAATGCTTCTCATGCGGCGGAGCGAGATGGGGACAACCGATTGACTGCCCGGGTCCGTGCTTATGAATTGGCCGGGGCCATGCAACTTAGCGCCACCGATGCACTGGATCTTTCCAATGAGCCGCAATATATCAAGGACATGTACGGGCTTGCTCCTGAAGGCCCGGGCGTGGACGACAGTGTGATGAACGTCAAGGCGGAGACAGAGTTCTTTGGCCGCAAATGCCTTGTGGCCCGGCGCTTGCTCGAGCGAGGCGTGCGCTTTATCCAGATCTGGAGTGGCAATGACAATGGCTTCCCTCGTCGCAATTGGGACAGCCATGAGAACCTCAAGCGTGATCACGAGCCGTTGTCGCTCGGTATGGCCCATGGTTCAACTGCGTTGATCCAAGATCTGAAACAGCGCGGTATGCTGGATGACACTATCATTTTATGGACCACGGAGTTCGGCCGTATGCCATGCTCGCAGGGCAGTTCAGGCCGAGACCACAATCCTTTTGCATTCACAAACTGGATGTGCGGCGGCGGATTGAAACCCGGCACCTATGGTGAAAGTGATGAGTGGGGGTTCAAGCCCCTGAACCCCGGTAACCATACGACCGTATACGATATTCATGCCACCATCCTCCATCAGTTGGGCATCGATCACAAAAAACTCACTGTGCGCCACAATGGCATCGACCGCCGCCTGACCGATGTGCACGGACGCATTCTGAATGCCATGATCGGGTAACCCATCTCTTACTCTCTCAACCCGTCCCGCAAATCCAGGACTTGGCTTTCCTCTCCGGGAAAAAGAACGTTTAAGGGTTGCCGCTCCCCCTTGACCACGTTGATGACTTGCACGCTGAAGGGCATTTCCTTCCCGGATGCAACTTGATATTCTTCCCAATCCGAAGCATCGATTTTGCACTCCGCCGTGATGACCACAGGCGTGCTCTCGGGGGAGCCCGCCGTCAGTTCCTCGTCGCCAAAAGCGGTGAAGCGCAGGTCGAATGCCGGTTGAAAAGGCCCACCGGGTGTGGCCCGCAAGGTTATCAATCGGGCTATGAACCCCTTTGTTCGGGAAAAGAGTTGGGCTTTTTCTTCCGCCTCCATGGACTGTAAAGCAGCCATGACCAAGTAAGGCTCGTTCAGGGGATCCGGGGCAAAACATCGCGGGTCGACCTCAACCTGAATCGTCGCGGCGCCATCGCTGTCAAAAGAGGATCGGACCGGAATATCGGGGATGGGATGAGCGAAAGCCCTGAGAGGAATGAGGAATGACACCACGAGGACCACCCGCATTGTCATGGCAATAGGGGATACTTTCGACATTGAAAAAAATAGTTGCGTAAAATAACCCTTAGAGGTATTCAGACATAATCCTGTCTTTTTCAATCGGAATCTAAATTAATCAACAGAAAGGTCTTCATGAAATACATTATTACTATCTTGGCAGCTCTGGCCATAGGCGCCGGTTCCGCATGGGCCGGATGCAACAAAAAAGTCAGCAGCATCGGCAAACTTAAAAGCTGGGATGCAGAGTCTAAAATGATCACCCTGGTGGTCCGGCAATCCAGCAGCGCCAAACAACTGAAGGCAAAATCGGCCGAGTTGACCATGACCCCGGACAGCACCATCGTCCACGCAGGTCAAGTTGACTCCGTCAACATTGCCGATGTTGTGGGAAAAAATATATCGGTGGTGAGTGAACACGGAAAAATCGATTACGTCATCACCCTGGCTGATAAGAGCTGAACCAGCCTAATTTTCACCTGATAACCGCTAAAGCCTCGGCTTTAGCGGTTTCCTTTTACAGGAAAGAGGGATTAATTATGGGGGCTTTGCCTGCGGGATTGATTCGCGTGCCGCCTTCGCCAAGTAGCGAAAATTCAGGTCAGGGTCAGAAAAATACTTCCCCACTTTGAATCCTTCCCCTCAGTCGACCCTTCATAGTTGCTAGGTGAATCTTGCCCAACTGGCGCGCCGGCAGCTTGCCGACTTCGATCGCCATGAGCCGGGAACGGTTTTTGCGGACGGACTACGGCTGTCCATAACTGAAGCTTACCGCGTACAGTCACTGGTTGCGGAGCTTCGCGAGAGACGAGGTGAACCCGTCATGGGTTACAAGGTGGGTTGTACCTCGCCCACGATTCGAAAAAATTTGCGCATTGATCACCCGGTTTATGGTCGGCTGTTCAAAAGCGATTGCTGGCCGTCGGGAAAGCGGTTGCCCATAACCCAATTTTGCGGATTAGCCATTGAAGGGGAACTGGCGGTGCGGCTGGCCCGGGACTTGCCAATCGTCGATACGTGGGAAGGAATCGCCGATGCTATCGAGGCGGTGTTTCCAGTGATCGAACTGCATAACCTGATCTTTAGACGCGGTGAACCTTCGGCTGACGAACTAATCGCCAATAACGCCATTCATACCGGTTTTATTTATGGAGAAAATGGATCAAAGCGGTTTGATCGCGATCCGGCCCAACTGCGTATTTCCATCGACGATCTCCAGGTGGTGAACCTGGCCGGAACGGAACTGGCCGACACGGTGGCCCATTCCTTGAGCTGGCTGGCGGCAGAACTCAACCGCCTCGGTCGCAATCTTCGAACCGGTCAGACCATTCTTTGCGGTTCGGTAGCTGATCTGATCCCGATATCGGGCGGTTGCCAAGTTTCAGTAACCACAGACCGGTTCGGCTCGGTGGAATGCACCATCTCCAAAGATGCGCCTTCATTCTTCTGATCAAGCGGGAATTCTACATCCCTCATTCCTCTACTTCCACCAGGTAGACAACCCCCATTTGAACAGATCGAACATGTATGGGGAGGATATCTGAAAAATTTCGTTGAACTTTTCCCTATTCCAACTAGAAGCTGAATTTTCCTGGGCAGGTTGTTGCTGCCTGGTTTTACATTGGACTCCAAACCTGAATGACATAACGGGGGGCCTAACCCTCCAAACCGAAACACCATCCCGAAATGACTGAAAAAATCAATTGGTTCTCATACCCCATCATCGCGGCTCTGACCCTTGGAATTGTGGCCGTACAAACTCCGATAATCGCCCAACAAGAAGAGGAAGAAGATATTTATACTTTAAGTCCTTTTGATGTTAGCGAGGAGGATAATATTGGTTATCTGGCCCGGTCCTCCCTGGCCGGAACCCGTCTGAACACTCCGCTGAGCGACATCGCAGCCACCATCAGCGTTATCACCGAAGAATTTTTGGAAGACACCGGATCGACCGATCTGCAGGAGCTTTTGGTATACACCTCAAATACGGAAGTGCTCGGTATCGGTGGAAACTTTGCCAACCCCAACGAGTCCATTGTAGTTGGGGCGATTCAGGATTCGCAATTCACTCGCCCTACCCAGAATACCCGAATTCGGGGTCTGGCCGCGGCTGACCTGACGCGGAATTATTTTCCCACTATCGTCGCCATGGATTCTTACAACACCAGTCGCGTGGTTATCAATCGTGGGGCGAACGCCATCCTCTTCGGTTTGGGTAGCCCGGCAGGAATTATCAACAATCAGACTATTTCCCCGATTTTTCAAGATCGTGGCGAGATTTCTTTTATGGCCGGTAGCTACGGAACGATTCGCTCGGAGCTCGATGTGGAAAAAGTGCTCGTAGAGGATAAGTTGTCTTTCCGTCTCGCGGCACTGCACGAGGATATCAAGTACCAACAGGATCCGGCCTTCGAACGCGATCTACGCATTCACGGGATCTTTGAATTCCGGCCCTGGGAAAATACCACGCTCAAACTGGCCTACGAAACAGGTTCGATCACCGCCAATCGCCCTCGCTCGCTTCCACCACAGGATATGGTTACAAGATGGTTCGATCCGGCTCCCAATGGCACACCTCAAGGCCGTGCCAAACCTGCTCACGATGCCCACAATCATTTCCAGCTCTATATCTACAGAGATGGCGATGACGTGGACTATACAGGGAATACACTTGGGGATATCGCCGATAGACTCTATTTTGGTCCGATCGGATTCACCTTCGAAGCGGCTGTCGGGTATGCCAATGCCAATCAAGCCGTTGGAGGAGGCGTATTCCCCAATGGGACGCAAGCCTTTGTCCCCATTACCCATCCCCGGTATGGATTCGACCAGTCTACCGTGAATCCCGATGGTTCGGGAGGTATACGGTTTCAGTCGTTTGTGACCATGCGTGGAGTCAATCAGCTGTACTCTGAAATGCTGGGAATGCCGACCGATCAGAACGGTAATCTGAAATCGGTAACGCGAAATTTCTACGGGCACATCCGGTAACCTCAATTAGTAAATTTCGCATTTGATATTTTGATACGCATCCTCTAATCTTCAGCAATGAAGTTTCGTAAAGGCAAAGAACAAAGTGGATTGTTTGATTTAATCGAGCGAGTGGAAGAGCTTTCAAGGCGGGCTGGCGCGCTGGACAAGCTCAATGAGCAGATCGACTTCGAATTTTTTCGTTCGAAGCTGTTGGAAATCCTGGACTACGGGGATCACGAAAAAGGAGGTCGTCCTCCTTGGGATCCGGTTCTGATGCTGAAGATCCTCATCATCCAGCGCTACTACAATCTGAGTGATGAAGAGACGGAGTTTCAAATTCTGGACCGCTTTAGTTTTCAACGCTTTTTGGGACTGTCAGTGGGGGATGGGGTTCCTGACAAGAACACCATCTGGGACTTCAAACAACGACTGGGGTGGCAAGGGATGAAGTCCTTGTTTGAATTATTCGGTGGTCTTTTGGCCGAGAAAGGACTGGTGGGCAAAGGCGGCAAGATCGTAGACGCCAGTTTCGTGGACGCTCCCAGACGGCGTGTTGGCGCGGAAAAATTGGAGGGCCTTTCCCCGAAAGCGCGCAGCCATGTTGATGGGGATGCCCGCTGGGCGAAGAAAGGCAAGGAGACTCATTTTGGTTACAAGAATCATGCCAAATGCGATGCGGCTTCGAAGTTTGTTGAGACCTTTGAAGTAACCAGCGCCGAGGTCCACGACTCCAATGTCCTGGAGGAACTGCTGGATGAGAATGATCAAACCCTGTATGCGGACAGCGCCTACAAAAGCGCGCAAAACGACGAGTTGCTACGCAATCGCAAGATCAAAAACATGATCCATCATAGAGGGTACCGCAACCATCCCCTGACGCGATTTCAGAAGAAGATCAACCGGCTCAAGAGTAAGGCCCGCTGCCGGGTGGAACACATATTCGGGTTCCAGGCCAACAGCCTGGGGGCGGACTGGATTCGCACCATAGGAATTGAAAGAGCCGAGTTTCAGATAGGCCTGTCGAACCTGGTTTATAATTTATGCCGATGCGGCCAACTGGGGGCAGTGATGAAATAAGAGCGAAATGATGGTTGAAAAGACCAAAATGTCGCAAAATAACCGAATACAGTCACAAGATGAATACGAAATGCTGATACCAGGCTGCAGGGCCATTAGCATTTAACGCTTTTCCCAATCAAAGGCAAAAATTACACGGTTAACGGATCTGCCCCTACGTTAACGAGCACGTTCAGGACACCAGCCTGTTTGATTTTCGTAATCTACTTGTCGATGGTCCGAATAAACGGGAAAGAGAGCAATTTGACGTAGTGACCGGCTCCCTGGAGCAAACCTTCTTCGAGGGAAATGCAGGTCTGGCGTACTTCTTCAACAAGGAGGAGTACCACAGCAACTTCAGGCAGGTATTGGACGACGGTTCCCGCTTCCAGGCCCTCGCGGTCGATGTAAACACTGTCTTGCCAAACGGCGATACCAATCCAAACTTCGGGCGTCTATTCTTGTCCGCCGGTGGCAGAGGTGGAATTACGCGGCTTAGGAATCAGGATTTGGAAAACCATCGTTTTACCGGTTTCTACAAATTGGATCTCCCGGAAAAGGTAGATGGTTTCCTGGGAGAAATTCTCGGAGATCACACCTTTACTGTTCTGGAGGAATATGCCCGGAGGAATTCCCGCAATATCAACCTGTCCAACTACGACTGGGGTGAGGATTTCCGGACCATGGGTACTCCCCCCAATCCAAATAACGCGACGGCAGTTGGAAGCCTGATTTATGTCAGTGAGAGTATTGCCAATCAGTCCAGCTCGGCCGGGGCCAATGCCTCCAACCTCAAGGCCAAGCTCGATATTCAACCGGAATACACCATGAGCTACTTTGACAGGGAGACGCAGTTGCATACCACAGGCACTTTTTCCACCGTTCCGAATGTACCAACTGGTGGTGTCCTCTCGAAAAACAACATCGATAGCAGGGCCTTTATTCTGCACAGTAAATTCCTGGATGACCATATTGCAGCCACTTATGGTTATCGTGAGGATGACGTGAAAGTCTGGTCGAATGGGGATCCTCCCAGGACGGCTAACAATCGCCGGGAGGTCAGCCCAAGTTCCTTTGCTTTGCCGACATCGCCCAACTTCACTTCCAAATCCGATTCCACCAGTTGGGGAGTCGTATTGCACACGCCTGATGAATGGATAGAATCCATCTTTAAAGGAGTGGGTTTAAGCTTTCATTACTCCAAATCCGATAACGCTCAAATCGGACAGGAACGGAGCAACCTCCTTGGTATGAACCTGGGTCCTGTAAGTGGTGAAACCGAAGAACGTGGATTCACCATAAGCTTTGCCGACAGGAGATTCAGTATCCGTGTGAATCAGTATAAGACGCTACAGATTGGGGAGAACTCTGGTTTGACAACCAATTTTAACAATTTCCTCGGACCATATTTGAGCAGTTATGCACCCGCGGCCCGGCAGCTAAACATAGATACCAATCTCTTGCAACAGGATGACATCCAGGATCTGGCCGGGTATACTGCATTGCAAAACGCTCCCTACGTGATCGATACCTTGAATCTTACGATTAGCGCTGATGGCGAAACCGTGCAGCGAAGCACTCCTCCTGGATTGGTGTTCCCGACTGACCTGTTGTCCGAAGGTTTGGAAATTGAAGCCGTTGCAAACATCACCAGCAATTGGAGGCTCGTGTTTAATATCTCGCAGCAGGAGGTGGTTTCTACGAACACCGCTCCTATCCTGGACCGATTCATCCGTGAGGACGTGGATCCTACCCTGGACCGATTTGGCCATTTCCCAACCAACGCTGGTCAGTTTGAGACGATCCGAAGTTTCACCGAGCGTTTTGGGCTCCTCCAATCCAAAATCAAGATCTCCGAGGACGGTGGTATAAAAACCAACGAAATCCGCGAATGGCGTTGGAACCTCATCACCAACTACGCATTCGATAGCGGAAAGTTGAGGGGCTTTAATGTAGGCGGGGCGGTACGCTGGCAAGACGAGATCGGGATCGGTCGCCCGGTTATCAACCATCCCGAATTCGGATACATCCCCGATTTGGCAAATCCCATTTTCGGCCCCTCCGAAACTCAGGTGGATGGCTGGATAGGCTGGGAAAAAGACCTCGGCCTCATTTTGGGCCAGGATACGCATCTCAGGGTTCAGTTGAACATCCGCAACCTTTTGAACGAGGACGACCTGATTCCCGTTGTGGCGAATCCGGATGGAACCTTCCCGGTACTACGCATCCCGGCAGAACGCAGGTTCGAATTAAGGGGAACGCTTAGTTACTAATCTTAAACATGACCTTTGCAACGAGCCGGGAATTCACAAAATGGGTTTCCCGGCTCATTTATCCTGATACACTTCTCATTTTCATTTCCATGAAACGGCTCGTTTTTTGCTTCACCCTTTTTCTCACATTTTCAATCGGGGCTCTTTTTGCCCAAAAGCCCAACGTCCTCTTCCTGGCCATCGATGACCAGAACGACTGGATTGGCTGCATGGATACCCATCCCATGGTAAAGACGCCTCACTTGGACCAAATTGCCGCCCGCGGCACCCTGTTTACCAACGCTCATATCCAGGCCCCTTTGTGCAATCCTTCCCGCACAAGCCTCATGGTAGGCCTCCGTCCCAGTACCACCGGAATCCATGGCCTTCGACCCTGGTTCCGCGACGTGCCGCAATGGGCTGATCTCGTTTCGCTTCCCCAACATTTTGCCAACAACGGTTACCAGACATACACCAACGGTAAGATCTATCACGGCATTCGGTCCCAACCAGCGGATATGGATAACCCTGAATTCCAGCATTGGGGCTCACGCGGTGGCGTCGGTTCCCGGCCGCCAGCCAAGCTCATCCCCAAAACCCCCTTCGGCAATCATCCTCTCATGGATTGGGGCGTCTGGCCGGATGACAATGACGACTCCAAAAAGGGGGACTACGATGTCGCTTCCCAGGCAATCCGCATGCTGGAGAACATGCCTGAGGATAAACCCTTCTTCCTCGCAGCGGGATTTTTTCTCCCCCACGTGCCCTGTTATGCCACCCAAAAGTGGTTTGATCTTTATCCCGAGGATGCGTCGATACTTCCGGAAATGCCCAAGGACGACCGCGACGACACCCCCCGGTCATCCTGGTGGATCCATTGGAGCCTGCCCGAACCCCGGCAAAAATGGATCGAAGAAAACGACCAGGCCATCAACCTTGTCCGTTCCTACCTGGCTTCGACCAGCTTTGTCGACAGCCAGATCGGCCGCATCCTCGACGCTCTGGACCGAGCGGGATTCAAGGACAACACCATCGTAGTGGTTTGGAGCGATCACGGTTACCACCTTGGTGAGAAGCTCATAACGGGAAAAAACACGCTTTGGGCCCGCTCCACCCGTGTGCCGCTCATTTTTGCCGGTCCAGGTGTCACTAAAGGCCAGCGTTGCGGTCGACCGGCCGAACTGCTGGACCTTTACCCCACCTTGATAGACCTCTGCGACCTGCCCAAGCTCAATCACCTGGAAGGACTCAGCCTGGTTCCCCAACTGACCAATGCCAACGCCCCGCGTAAACGTCCCGCCATCACCTCCCACAATCAGGGCAATTTTTCCATCGTTTCGGAAAAATGGCGTTACATCCGCTATATGGACGGAGCGGAAGAACTCTACGACCTGGTCGACGATCCTCACGAGTGGACCAACCTGGCCGACAAGCGCCCGGAGATCATGCAATCCATGCGAAAGTGGCTGCCCAAAATCGATAATGGTCTGGTGCCCGGTAGTTCCCACCGGGTGCTGACTTATTACCAAGGTGTCCCGGTGTGGGAAGGTAAGCCCATTGGTGAAAACGACCCGATTCCCCAGGACGCTCCCTGAGACCAAAGAAGGGGAGGGGAACCCACCGTATAGTACGGAAGCCCGTCGGGGTCATGCCGTAGAACAGTGATGCCTTTTGGAGAAAAAGGGTCAGGCCTTGAAAACTGTATTCCGTTGTACTTCATACACTTTTGCAAGGCAACTTACCCTGTAGGCATAACTTTTTACGTCTTGACCCCTTCCATCTCCGCAAAACAATTTACGAGCTTGGCCGCAGGTCCCCCAGCCTCAGTTTCAGCTCATTCCGGATTTGGTTCTCCTGGTCCCTGATCTGCAAATGAATTTCCGGATCCGGAGATCTCCAATCGATTTTAATCAGCCCAAATCCCTTTTGATTGAAGACTTGGCCGACCCTGTAACGGTTTGGTTCACCGGAAAATGACACCCAAGGGTGGGTCAGTCCGCTGCTGGTTATATCTACTAACGGGTAGGGTGTATCCTCGTCGTCCTTCCTGGATATCTCGTGGAAGTGGCGATCACCGCTGAGGAACAGGACCCCGGAAATTTTCTTATTGCGAATGAAGTTCAGGAGCCGGTTCTGCGACTTGGGAAAATTGGCCCATTTTTCATAGCGGTGTTCCTCCGACAAGAATTGTATGCCGGAAACGATCAGATTGAACTGGGCGCGGCTGGAGGCGAGTTCAGATTCCAGCCAAAGCCATTGATCCTGTCCCAGCAGGTCGCCATCCGGTCCCGGACGATCGGCGTGATAACGATTGTCGATTAACAGTATTTTTACTCGCTTACCCGGCGGTCCGAAATCGTAACTGGTGTAAATCCCTCGCTGGAGCCGACGGGGACTTTCCTTGGGTTCATCCAAAAAATCCAGCAACAATTGTTGGGAGGCCGCTTTGGTTTTGAACCACTTGCCGGTATCATTCTGGCCATAATCATGGTCGTCCCAAATGCCGATAATGGGCAACGAATCCCTGAATATTCGATAGTCCTTCTGGCTGAGTTGCTTTTCGTAGGTCCGGCGGAGGATCGCCTCCTTGGAGCTATTGCCGTAAACATTGTCACCACCCCAAATCCATAGGTCGGGTTTTGCCGCCAGAATCACTCCCCACATGGGTTGCGGCAAGGTCTCCCGGTTGCATGAACCGAAAGCGATCGAGGTCAAAGGTCGGCTGAGATCCTCGGGATAATAAGCCGACAGGGAGGGCTGAAGGAGGAAGATTATCGGGAAAAGAAGGAACCCAGCAGAATAATGCCTTTGCATGTTTGGGAGGATGTGGTTTAATAAGACTTAGCAACCTTGGCACGACGGTGGAGATCAATCAACTTAATCATACAGCCATCCATGTATCCGATCTGGATAGGAGTGTGGCCTTTTATCAGGACGTATTGAAGCTCAGGCAGATCTTGCGGCCCAAATTCGATTTTGATGGGGCTTGGTTTCAAACCGGCCCCGGCCAGGAACTCCACCTTATCCAGTCGCCTACCACCAATACCACCCCTCCCGATCGCCACACCGCCTACCGGGTGCCCGATATGTCAGCCGCTCAGGCACATCTCAATGCCCTCGATGTGGCCTATATGGGGCCCAAGCATCGCCCCGATGGACCCCTGCAACTGTACTTGTGCGATCCGGATGGGCACGTAATCGAGTTGACCGAACTGGACGGTTAAATCGAGTTGAACCCCGAATTTCTCCCTCAATTCACATACTTTTGCACGATGGGGATACGCCGTCCCACCCCGAAAGCCAAAGGGGTTATCTTCAGGCCGGGAGCGGCTTGTTTGCGTTTGTATTCATTGAGGTCCACCTTTCGAATCACCTCGGAGACCAGTTTCGGATCGTGACCCATGCCGGCGATGTCCCGGCGGGATAGTCCCTCTTCCACGTAGGCTTTGAGGATGGCATCCAGGACGTCGTAAGGGGGCAAGCTGTCTTCGTCCTTCTGGTCGGGCCGCAATTCGGCGGAGGGTGGCTTGGTCAGGGTCGATTGAGGGATGATTTCACTCTTCCGGTTAATATGACGGGCCAGTTCGTAAACCTTGGTTTTGGGTAAATCGGATATGACCGCCAGCCCGCCGCACATGTCGCCGTAGAGGGTGCAATACCCAACGGCAAGTTCGCTTTTGTTTCCAGTGGTCAACAACAGGGCCCCGAATTTATTGGACAGGGCCATGAGGAGTAGTCCGCGGGCCCGGGCCTGGATGTTTTCTTCCGTGACGTCCCGCTCCCGATCACGAAAAAGGTCGGCCAGGGCAGTCTCCGCCGCCGCCACTACTCCGGCTATGGGAAGGTAGTGGAATTCGATTCCCAGGTTTTGGGCGAGGACATGGGCATCCTCCCTGCTGTGTTGACTCGAAATCTCGGAGGGAAGGCTGATGCCGATGACATTTTCGGCTCCCAGGGCAGCCCTGGCAATGGTGGCTGTGACTGCGGAATCGATTCCACCGCTCAGGCCGACCAGAACCCGGTTAAATCCGCACTTCCCCACGTAATCCTTCAGTCCCAGCACGAGCGCATCGTGGATATCGCTCATTTCGGATTGGACAAAGGTCGGGGCAAAATATTCCTGCCCATGGGGAAGGGCCACTACCGCGAGGTCTTCCCGAAAGGCTTCGAGCCCGGCGATGATCCAGCCCTCGGCATTGGCCGCCAAGCTACGGCCGTCGAAGATCAATTCGTCGTTGCCCCCAACCGCATTGCAGTAAACCACCGGGCAACCGCATTGCCGGGCTGTCTCACTGAGGAGGGCCTTGCGCAAATCGTTTTTTTCATTGTGCCAGGGACTGGCGGAGAGATTCAGGACCATATCGACCTGGCCTTCCGCCAGTTTTTCCAGGGGATCCAGGGGATACCTTTTTCCGCTTGCAATTACCGGATGAGTCCAAATGTCCTCGCAAATCGTTACCCCTATTTTGAGGCCCTTGAAAAAAAGGGTGCCGGGTCCGTTGGCAGGTTGGAAGTAACGGTCCTCGTCGAACACGTCATAGGAGGGAAGAAGGGTCTTGTGAAATATTTTTTCCACCTGGCCATTGTGACACCAAGCGGCGGAATTGAAAAAATCCCGACCTTTTTGCGAGGGGTTCGCTTCAACGAAACCGATCAGAATGGGAATGTCCCCGACTTTCTCGGCAATCATGCGGAGAGAATCTACATTATCCGAAACAAACCTGCCCTTGAACAACAAGTCCCTCGGCGGGTAACCGGTGACGGCCAGTTCCGGAAACAGGACCAGTTCGGCCCCCTTCCCGCACAACTGTCCGTATGCGCGGAGGATTCTGATCCGATTGCCTTCCAAATGGCCCACGGTGGTATTGATCTGTGCGATGCCAATTCGCATTTTCCAGGGATGATGAAGGGCAAATGTTAAACGGGCAAGATGATGCTTTGCAATCCGGGTTCGATATCCTGATCCTGCTCCCATGCTGATACTTGCCTCCGGCTCTCCTCGCCGCAAACGCCTCTTGGAATTGATCGGAATCCCTTTCAAGATTATCCCTGCCCAAGTCGAGGAGAGGAACCGCATCCCCGACCCTCGGGCATTGGTTGCAACCAATGCCCGCATCAAATCCGGTTGGGTGGCCCGGCGGTATCCGGCCGATTGGATCCTGGGATCGGATACCACGGTATCCCTGGGCCGCGAGATTTTAGGCAAGCCACGGGATCTCGGCCAAGCCCGAGAAATGTTAAAGCGCCTGGCCGACCGCACCCATACGGTCTACACGGCGGTAAGCTTGGTGAATCTGGAGAGAAAAGTTGAGGAATTATTGACCGTGACCAGCCGGGTAACCTTCAAGCCCCTGGATGATGCCACTATCTCGGAGTACTTCAAGGTGGTGAATCCCTTGGATAAAGCAGGTTCCTACGGCATACAGGATGGTGGGGAACGGGTGGTCGACCACTGGAAAGGTTCCTATTCCAACATCATGGGGCTCCCCCTCGAGGAAGTCGGGGAATTGCTCAGGCGTCACGAACTGCTGTAATTTTAAAAACCTCCCCAAGTCCCGCATGGAGCGGTAAAGCCCCCCGTTCAGGCGCTACCTTGAGCTTCAGCGATGATGAGATCCAGAATGTCCCGGCTTGAAACCGCCCCAACGAACTTGCCCGACTCGCGTTCTACCACCGGCATCACGGTCAGCGAACGCTCCGTCATGCGCTGCAGGACGTCCTCCAACGGTTCGTCGGGATGCGCGCACGGGGGATTGCGGCGTACCATTTTTCCCAACTTCGTGTTGGACCATGCTCCCTTGGGCAGGTAGCGCAACATGCTGAGGGACACAATTCCAGTGAGCTCGCCTTTGTCGACAACGACGAAGTCCTGCTGGTGAGGAACTATCCACCTGTCGGCGAAAGCGCGCACCGTCAACCCCGATTCGGCGAAGGTGCGCTTGGGATCGAGAATGTCCCCCACCGTGATGTCGTGCAGCACGAAACCGGCCAGAAATGGCGGCAAACGCTCTGGAATTTCTTCCTCGGTCGATGTCCGGGACCGTTTGAGGACGGCGCTTATGGCCGATGGCATCAGCAGTATGTAGCCGAACATGATGAGCACCAGCAGTGAGAATACATCATTTCCAATAACACCGGTCTCCAGAAGCACCAAGAGCAGGGCGACTTCCGCAACACCCTTGGCCATTAACCCTGTAGCCAGCGTGAACGGTTTATCCAACCTGGCCAGACCGGCGCCCAATAGAGCGCCGAGGAATTTTCCAAAAAAGGGAACGAGGACAAACGCGGCGATGGTCACCCCGGGTAACGAGGCAAACGAAAAATCCAAATGCAACCCGGCCGCGGCGAAGAACAAGGGCACGAACAAGCCCTCTGCCGTGCTTCGCATGCCGGGGCTGATGTCACGTCTTACCTGATAGGGCATCCCCGACAAGGCGGCGCCGAACAGGAGAGCACCCAGGGAACCGTGCAGCCCTATCTTTTCGGCCCCGACCACGGTGAGGAATAGTCCGCCCAAAATCAGGCCGAATGAGAGCTGTGGAACGTAGAGGATACGCTGCAGCATCATGATCAAGGGCGGTATCAAACGGCTCCCCACCACCCAAGTCACCACTGTGAAGCCAGCGATTTGCGCCAGCAGGATGAGAACCCCCTGCAAGCTCATTTCTGGTCCATGCTCGCCGATGCTGAACCCCACTATGAGCAAGAGAATGAGTTCCGCGATGAGCGCGGTCATGAAGACCCTGATCCCGATGGGTTCCCTGAGATAGCCTTCGTCTACCAGGACCTTGCCCACCACGCCAATACTGGTCAATGAAAGGATTCCGGCCAGGGCGATGGATTCGCTGAAGTCGAGACCCAGCCCGAAGTCGAAAATGAAGTCAGAGGTGACCGTCATGGAAATGGAGAGGGGCACGAAGGAGGCAAGAATGGCAGCGACAAAATAGCGGCCTCGGATGGCGGCCATGAAACTGGAAATGTCGATCCCTTCCTGTCCAATGAGGAAGAACAGGAGATAGATGCCGATCCCCAGCAGAATATGCATCCCGCTGGAGGGCTCGATGATACCGATGACCGGCCCCAGGAGGATACCCGTAAGGGTGTAGGCGACAATGGCGTTGATCCGGAATCTCCGGAGCAATCCCTCCAGCAGCTTGGCTACCACAATCAGCAAACCGACTGACAGCAGGTCATTCTGAATCATGTGGGGATGTGCTCCATCTTTGTGCCTCGAATTCCGGTTCCGGTCCGCAATGCCATCCTGCTCTCACAAAATGAGTTGTCCCATTTCAGGACAACTCATTTTTCAGCAAATTTTTGAATGGCCTTAGGGGCAAATGCCGCCACCAGGAAATACAAGACAAGTTCGGTCTTATCTCCGTCTGATCCCCATTCGAAAATTTGCACCGTCGCTAGAAATGCGGCGACGACCAAGGCCAACATCGACATCAGTCGCATAGAGGAAGGGTTCCCCAGATCGTCCGATAAAAAACGCTTGGAACGGGTGGTTGGGGGAGTGATTCCCTGAGATTCGTCCATTATGTGTCAGTAATGTCTAATTCTTCCGGGAGTAGTGAAAAGGGCCCGGATCTTCCTGTGGAACAACAGGGGAAACCAAAGCAGAACCCGAATCCTGAAAACAGGATGCTGTACCATCAAATAGGGAGAAAAAACCTGGTCATGGCATGGAGCAAGCCCAAATGAAGCCGGGCTGATATACCTGAAGGCCTTGGATGCGGAACCCTTCAGCCCAAAGCGGATTCCACCGCGGCTTTCAATTTTGACAAACCGGTTTTGGCCACATCCAAGGCGTCCTGTTTCCAGTAGGTTGGGTTGAAGAGTTCCAAGGAAAGTACCATCCCGGCATTGATTCCGGCCAAATCCCGCAATATCCGGTCCAATGGCGCCACCCCGTCCCCAGGGTAAACCCTATCCTTGTCCGCTATGGTTTCCCTGGGTGGATCGGCCGGATAGTCGTTCATGTGGAAGGCAGGGATGCTGGTTTGAGAAAGCATTTTCAGACCGATAAAATCCGATCCTCCTTTGTAAATGTGATAGACATCCGGCAAGAGACAGGCGTCCGGATGCCCGCTTTCAATAGCTACCAGGACGGCCTCCCCCAAGCGGTGCAGGTTTTTGGAAAATCCCCACACCTCCAACATTGGGGTTACACCCATTTTCTCTCCGAGTTCCAGCAGCGCCCGATAGCGTTTGGCCGCTTCAAAGAGATCGAGCCCTGCTCTTTCGGTCGCTCCCGACGGAGGGGCCGCCATTCGCTTCCCGCCAATTTTCGCCAGCATTTCCATGTCCCTTTTGGCTTCTTCCAGACCCGTGGCCCGTTCCTGGGGATCATCCACAATCCATTTGGCATATCCAATGGCGCTTTCCACCGTCAACCCCAAGTCTTTGATCCTCGCATCCAGGTCCTTCAGGGTCCCACCCTCCGCCAAATGGGCCCGAATGGCGCGGATCCAAAGTTCAACGGCGTCGTATCCCGCTTCCGCCGCGACTTCTATCTCCCTGATGAATCCCAGGTTTTGCCCCCGAATGGTGCTGGTATTGAGGCAATACTTGAAGCTGGCCCTTTCCATGGAGTTGCTTTCGGGGGTGGTACCTCCGGCTTCCTTTAATAAACTGGCGCCAAAGGCGGCCCCAGTTGCCGTTCCCATGAATTTTCTACGTGAGGTTGGTTCCATCTTTAAAGAGTGAGGGGAGGATTTTGCCGGGGCCGGACCTTCACCCCTATCCCCGCATTCCCTCGTAAATTTGAAATTGTTCCATCATTTGGCGGGCCTCATCCATTCTTCGGGCACGACGCTCTTCTGGTATGGAAAGGTCGAATTGTACCCGGGGCAAGGCGATTAGTATGCTTCTAGGACGTCCTTGCTGAGTGTCTTGGGCGATTTTTCGCAAGGCCTCGGCAAAAGCGGCTTGACGATCCCGGTCCGTGGGGAGTTCCAGAAACAGGGCGAGAAACTCCAGCAATCGGGGGTGCATGGTCACGTCCGCCCCCCCAAAAAATTGCCAATAGGCTCCCGTTGCGGCCGTTTTGGCGAAGTTGTTCCATTCCAGGAAGCCGTATTGTCTCACCGGCTGAACCGTGACCTTGGGAAAGTCCGGAAACAGGGACCCGGCCACTCTCCCCCGGCTGGAAAGTTCTTCCGGGTATTTCAACCAGGGCAGGGCAAGGGTCGCGAAAAGAAATTGGTCCCGAAAGGTATTTTTCTCCACCTCCGGTATGGAGACTTGCTCCTGGAGCGCGATTTTCGCCGGATAACTCGTTTTATTGAGGAGGGCAAGGGTGCGGTTTTGTCGATCCATCCAGTTCAAGGCATCGGCCCAGGGCTCCGGGTCCTCCAGGGCATATTGGTCAAAATTCCAAAAACTCAGGGCCAGGGATCTCCACTCCTCCGGATTGCTCAGAAACTGTTCGGGAGAGTTTGCGAACAGGTTCAAGAGTTCCCCAAAAGTATCCATTCGCTCGCTTTGATCCTTGTGGGACAGGGTGGAGGCCAGGAGAGCCTGGGCTATGAGACGGTCATTTTGCTGAGAGGTTGTAAAATAAATCAAACCCTGGTGGTCGGGATTCTCATTAAAAGCCTGCTTGATTTCCCCGACACACTTCGGACAACTGAGTTTGTAAACGTGGATGAGATCGCGATTATTCGGCCCCGCCAGCCATCCAAAAGCGTCCTCAATCAGTTCATTCGCGGTAAAGGAAAAGGCCTTCTGCCCTTGGGCGGAAGCGGAAAAGAAAATCAGCATCAGAACAAGCAGGCAGGTTCTCCCCCGGTTTCCTGCCAATGTCTCACGTGCGCCCATAACCTAAAGGTCAGGAAAATTTGCCTCGATTCAACCCCTTTTGTTCTTCCGGCCCCATTCCGTTACCGGCCAATCAAGGTTCCTGTCACGCCCCTTGGCAAAGGCGGATGACCCGAATGCCGCTTGGTTAAGCCATTTTCCGAACATATGACTACCTCGGAAAAGAAGGGGTCAAGACGTGGAAAAGTTATGTCTTTCAGGGTCAGGTGCCTTATAAAAGTGTATGAAGTACAACGGAATACATTTTTCAAGGCCTGACCCCGGCTTGCGCCATGCCTTATGCCCTAAATTACCCCGCTTAACTGAGCAGCATTCTATCCTGACCCCTTCTTTAAGCGCCAGAGCCGGTATTTCGGAGCGCAGTAGAAGATTTGTGAGATATGCGGGCTAATGGTCTCTCCCGGGGAAAAGGTTTCATCGAGGACGGTGTTTTGTAACCAAATCGGAACAAATAGTGGGTTTACATACATTTCCCGATGGGCAAAACTGTTCAGCTATTAAGCGTCACAATATCCTGGCCCCAACCCTCTCCCCCATCGCCGCCCCGGGGTGGTTGAGGAAGTTGAGGAGAAATGATCACCGCTGACTTTTTGACGCCCTGTTAGGGGGCTTGCACATGAAACGCTTTTTTCACAGTGAACTGGAGGACTTCCACAGCAACCTCATCATGATGGGGCAGAAGGCCATCGAAGTTACGCGCAAGGCCTGCAAGGCCATCCTGGATTTGGATCCCCAACTGGCCAAGGAAGTCCTTCAAGAAGATGATGTCATCGATAATTTGGAAATAACCATCGATACAAAGGCCATCCGCTATATCAGCCTGCGTGCTCCGGTAGCCAACGATCTTCGCCTGCTCATGGTCGGTACCAAAGTAACCCACGATCTCGAAAGGATAGGGGACGAGGCATGCGGGATTGCCAAACGGGTTATTCGTATCAGCCGCGTCGCGGCTCCCAAACTGGATCAGGAATTTCCCGATATGATTACTTTGACCATCGGTATGTTGAACGATGCCATCCAATCCTTTTTGGAGGGTGATGTGGATTTGGCTGAGGAACTGATTCGGCGGGATCGTCTGGTGGATGAATTCAACTACAATATTTTCCACAATCTGACCCGGCGGATTATGAGGGATCCGGAAACCGCTTTGGAGTCGCTCGAAAGCATGTTTATCTCCAAATCCCTGGAGCGGATTGCCGATCACGCCTGCAACTTGGCCGAGCAGGTGGTCTCTCTCTTCCGGGGTGAAGACATCCGGCATTCCCCCGAAATCAAAGCCCTTAAGACAAAAGACAGAATCATTTAGTCCCGATATCGGACCCCGCACCCGGGCGACCCCCCGCGAGTCCCCCTCGGGGTCATCATGTCTAGCCGTAGCCCCTTGGCGAAGGAAGATGACCCGAATGGCGCTTAGTTAAGCCATTTTCCGAACATATGACTACCTCGGAAAAGGAAGGGGTCAAGACGGGCGTCTATACTGTATTCCTCTACAAACGCGCTTAACCAGGCGCCATTCAGGTTTGACCCCTTCTTCTTTCCGCGCTTCCGGATGTGTCCGCCGGGGGGTTAACCCTCCACACCGCTGATGGCTTTGATTTCCTGTTCCGCTTTCAGCCGCCGCTTTTCGTAATCTTCGATGGCCTTTGCCCGGGAGAGGGCTTCCTGCTGTTCCTTGAGTATCCGGGCCAGTTCGGCCTCGGCCGCTTCCGCCCCTTGCTTGGCCGCCAGCACTTCGGAATCCTCAATTTTTGATCCCCGGAGAATTTGACGCTGTCGTTGAGCCTCCCTTTCGGCCCGTTGCTGCCGGGCACGGGCCATTTGCAATTGAGATTCGTAATGGCGCTGGTCCGCCACGCGCCGGTCTTCGGCGTCGCCTATGGCGCTGCCTACCACTGCTCCGGCAAGGGCGCCTACGATCGCTCCTTCGCCCGCGTCGCCACTTTGGTTGCCCACAATTGCGCCGAGCACAGCTCCCGTGCCAGCCCCCAATACCGCTCCTTCCTGGGCGGAGGGCCCGGCTTGGCAACCTCCCAAGGCAACCAGGGTCAGCGCTCCCATACAGATCATTGAAACAAATTTGAATTTCATGGTTTTCCCTTTGTTGATCTTATCTTTCTAACCCCAAAAATTAAATTGAGTTTCATTTATGATTCAAAATTTTTTTGCCTTTCCCGATCCGCCCCCGCGGAGGATCTCTGACCCGAACACCTCCAGGCCCGGCCAATTCGCGGGTTAACCCGCATTTCTCACAAAATTCGTAGCGAGCGAACGAAGATCGAGTGCTGGTGCGGGCTTCGCGCTGATGAGCGGGTGAAGCTGGGTCGCGACACCCTGCAAAGTCGCGAATCCAACGAAGTCCGCGCCAGTGCCGGTATTCCGGAGCGCAGTAGAAGATTTGTGAGACATGCGGGTTAAGGGTAGAGTTGTAGGCCGGGTAAGGCGAAACAATCTCCTCCATATTGGAGAAAACGATTGAATTCCTCTGGCCGGTTGGTTGGCTTCCAAACTTCTTCGTCCAAATCGTTCCGTGGAAATACCTTCCCTCCAGATACCATTTGCCCGGCCCATACCTCATTTGCCGCACGCGGTATCCTGTAGTTTTCCGACTATGGAGAACATTTTGCAGTATGAGGAGAGGCTGCCCGAGGTGGTTGCCCGCCTCAAGGTGGCCTATCCACGATTTGTTTCCCATCATTGGGTGCTGCAATGGGAAGCCTATTTGCAGACCCGCCTCCAATTGCAGGACAGAGCGGTGTTTTGCCTGTGCTCCCTTCATGCCGCCAAAGCCTTGCAGCGCTACGTCGGATTTGACCATGTAATGCTTTTTGCCGATGAAACCCGCGCCGTCGTTTCGGTTGCTCCCGAGGGCGAGGCGGAGGAAATGGCCCGCAAATTTTTGCAACATACCGGGGTCCGCATTTCCTCACGGGAAGCCGAAGATCTTCTTATCCGGAACGGGTTAATCCCGGGAGCCACCCTGGAACGACCTTCCCTGGATTCTTCCACTACCGTTCGAGATGCCTTGAGCGACGCCATCGGCGCTGCCCGCCGCGAAGATGTGTGGCTTACCATCTCCGGTATGAATTCCGTTTACGCCGCCTTCAATGCCATCCGGGATCTCCAGGCCGCCCAATCGCGAACCCTCTGGATTCAATTGGGTTGGCTCTACGTCGACACCTACGAAATCCTCAACAAGTTCGCCGGGGATGGGGATCAGAAAATCCTTATCCCGGACCCGACCGATCTCAATCAATTGGCTTCATTTTTGGAAGATCGCGGCCAGGAGGTGGCCGGAATAATCGCCGAATTTCCCACCAATCCCCTGGTCCAAACTCCGGATTCGGATCGTTTGCTCGAGCTTTCCCGCCTGCACGACGTGGTTCTGATGGTCGACCCGACCGTGAGCTCCATTCTCAATGTGAATACCATGCCCTATTGCGATGTTCTGGTGACCAGCTTGACCAAGTACATCGCCCACGAGGGAGATGTGTTGATGGGGCTCCTCGCCCTCAACCCTCAATCTCCCTTTTACCCCGAACTGAAAGCAATTGTTCCGCAATACGTCGAGCCACCCTATCATCGCGACGTTCAACGGGTGGCCCAACAACTGCCCCATTGCCAGGCCGTGGCTCGCACTGTCAATGCCAACACTGGAAAACTGGCCCGGTATTTACAAGCACACCCCGGGGTCAAAAATGTGTACTGGGCCTACGCAGACACCAACCGGGAGCGGTATCGTAAAATCGAGAGAGGCGACCACTCCCCCGGCTGCATGATTACCATAGACCTGGCTAAACCCCTGGCCCAAGTTTACGATCCCTGCCGTATCAGCAAGGGGCCGAGTTTTGGTATGGTCCGGACCCTCATTTGCCCCTACATGTACATGGCCCATTACGACATCGTCTCCGACCCGGCCGGTCGGGAGGATTTACAAGATTATGGTATCAATCCGGACCTCGTTCGCATTTCCGTCGGGGTTGAGCCCATCGAGCAAATCA
The DNA here is from genome assembly GCA_965219475.1 of Opitutales bacterium. Lineage (GTDB taxonomy): Bacteria > Verrucomicrobiota > Verrucomicrobiia > Opitutales > UBA2995 > JAABVD01. Next base: position 83,213 of record CBDCNU010000004.1, read on the forward strand.
TTGACGCCTTCGATGAGGTGCTTTGATCATCATGACCCATAACCCTCACATCAATTCGCCGTGTTAGACGTTCAGACCACAGAAGAAGAGCTAAAAACCTTCCCTCCCTTCAATCTGGGCCGGTTATTGAAAACGGTATTTGAACCGGAGCCCGGGGAAAGGATATGTATTTTGATCGACCTGGATGATCCTTCCCTGATGGCAGACTTCGCCTTCCTGCAGGATGCGTCCCTCACCATTCAACGCCACGCTTACGAAAAATTCTACCTTTCCTTCAAGGGAGGTGTCCTGCGGGAGCTGGGGCTGACCGGAGGCCAAATCTACGCCTACCGGCGCACCAGAGGTTCCAATCTCGATCTGCCGGAAGATTGTTGGGACCGCAAAGGGAATCGCCTCAGTTTGGTCGAAGACGTCTACAAATCGTACGATCTCATTCTCTGCATCTCTACTGAATCGGCCACCGCGCCTTTGACCGCCCTGGCCAACCAATGGGGATTCCGCGGCGCCACCATGCACGGTATGAATGACACTATTCTGCGGTCGGGTCTGGCCGTGGATTACCGGGAAGTTTCCGCCCAAGCCGAGAAATTGCGCCTCCGCATGACCCGTTCCGATTGGGCGGAAATCGATTTTGAGGTCAAGGGCCAAAAACACACCCTCAAACTGATGCTCGATGGACAGGAAGCCCAGAAAAGCCACGGTTTGTGCCTGGGGAAGGAACCCGACATTGCCAACCTCCCCGCCGGTGAAGTGTATTTTGTCCCCACCGGCGCGGAAGGCCGGTTTCCCATGCTTTATGAAGACGGCACCATCGGCCTCATGCACGTTTCCGATGGCCGCATTCAGGCCGCCGAGCTACTCGAAGGCAGCCCCACTGTGATCGATACCCACAATGCCAAGATGGTCCGCGATCCCGCCACCGGCGAACTCGGCGAACTCGGCTTCGGCACCCAGGTCCTCCCCGTTTCCAATCGGGACATACAGGACGAGAAAATCCTCGGTACCGTGCACGTGGCTACCGGCCGTAGCGATCACCTGGGTGGTCACCTGACCCCGGATCGGTTCCGGGAAGCACAAAACGCCACCCACGACGATATTCTCTTTGCTCCCCACAAAACGCCGCAGATCAATGTCCCCGAGGTGCGCCTTCATCGAAATGGAGAAACCATCCGGATCCTTCGGGATTTCCAGCCGGCCGCTTATTTGCGGGCCTGCCTGGAAGAATAGGACAGCATCGTTTTAGGCTAATTGGGGTAGGCTCTGGTGGAGAGCCCAGAAGGGGTCAGTGGTCAATTGTCAATAAATTCAATCGCCTCGGCCAAGGTTTTCACGAATGATTTCTTCGCACCTTCGGTCCCGAACACATCCGCGACGCGGCACAGTCAAGTTGACAATTGACCACTGACCCTTTAGCCCTTCCTTGCTTGGCGTCATGTAAAGTTTCCTTAATCATTTCCCGCTGCTTAAGTCATAATTGTTCGGCGTGAGCAACTGAAACGAAAGGGCCTTTTGTTTCGGGGGAGATAGTGGCTTGGCTCAAAAGGCGTAAACAACTAGGGGGCGAGGGGTTTAGTCGAGGTCATACACCTCGACAAGCGCAACCCCGGTAGTTCCATCCTTTCCTTCAACCTTGGCGGTATAACTGCCGGGATCGAGCGTGAGAATGGCGGCCGAGCTGAGGCTGCCAGCCATCAGGTTCGGATTGCCACCCCATGCGTCGGTTACCTCTTGTCCCTGGCTGTCCTCCCAGTCGTCGTTCATCATCAATTCCGTGCTATCAGATTGTCTGATTACCGTAAGCACCGGATCGGCCAGCGCATTGGCAAGGCCCGCATTTGCCAGTTCCGGACCTTGGGCTTGGACCAGCACCCTTTTGGGGCCATTGCTGATAATAAAACCGCCAATCATGACGTCATCGCCCGTTCCCACCACGGCGCGCGTAGAGATATTGACGAGGTCGCCCGGGACGTCAGCCGAATCGAGGTCATACACCTCGACAAGCGCAACCCCGGTAGTTCCATCCTTTCCTTCAACCTTGGCGGTATAACTGCCGGGATCGAGCGTGAGAATGGCGGCCGAGCTGAGGCTGCCAGCCATCAGGTTCGGATTGCCACCCCATGCGTCGGTTACCTCTTGTCCCTGGCTGTCCTCCCAGTCGTCGTTCATCATCAATTCCGTGCTATCAGATTGTCTGATTACCGTGAGCACCGGATCGGCCAGCGCATTGGCAATGTTGGCATTTGCCAGTTCCGGACCTTGAGCTTGGACCAGCACCCTTTTGGGGCCATTGCTGATAATAAAACCGCCAATCATGACGTCATCGCCTATTCCCACTACTGCGCGCGTAGAGATATTGACGAGGTCGGCCGAAGCGGCCTCCCGCGTGATGGTCACGGTGTAGTCCTTGGTCGTCCCGTCCTCGGCCGTCACCCGCACGGTGATGACGTTGGCGCCCACTTCGAGCGCAATGACACCGCTGTCAGAGCTGCTGTTCACCGCCGTGCCATCCACCGTGACGCTCGCCACCGCGTCCGCCACCGTCGGGGTCAGCTTCACGTGCGTCGTGGCATGCGGCACCGTCGCGGTATAGCTCGTGGTGGCCAACGAGAATGTGCCGATGTCCAACGCGCTGAAGGTCCCATCCGCGCTCACCGCCGCGCTGGCCGTCAGGCCGCTCAGGTCGGCGTCCGACGATTGTTGCCTGGTGACGGTCACGGTGTAGTCCTTGGTCGTCCCGTCCTCGGCCGTCACCCGCACGGTGATGACGTTGGCGCCCACTTCGAGCGCAATGACACCGCTGTCAGAGCTGCTGTTCACCGCCGTGCCATCCACCGTGACGCTCGCCACCGCGTCCGCCACCGTCGGGGTCAGCTTCACGTGCGTCGTGGCATGCGGCACCGTCGCGGTATAGCTCGTGGTGGCCAACGAGAATGTGCCGATGTCCAACGCGCTGAAGGTCCCATCCGCGCTCACCGCCGCGCTGGCCGTCAGGCCGCTCAGGTCGGCGTCCGACGATTGTTGCCTGGTGACGGTCACGGTGTAGTCCTTGGTCGTCCCGTCCTCGGCCGTCACCCGCACGGTGATGACGTTGGCGCCCACTTCGAGCGCAATGACACCGCTGTCAGAGCTGCTGTTCACCGCCGTGCCATCCACCGTGACACTCGCCACCGCGTCCGCCACCGTCGGGGTCAGCTTCACGTGCGTCGTGGCATGCGGCACCGTCGCGGTATAGCTCGTGGTGGCCAACGAGAATGTGCCGATGTCCAACGCGCTGAAGGTCCCATCCGCGCTCACCGCCGCGCTGGCCGTCAGGCCGCTCAGGTCGGCGTCCGACGATTGTTGCCTGGTGACGGTCACGGTGTAGTGGTCGTCCCGTCTTCGGCCGTCACCCGCACGGTGATGACGTTGGCGCCCACTTCGAGCGCAATGACACCGCTGTCAGAGCCGCTCCTGACCGCCGTGCCATCCACCCTCACCGTCGCGTCTTCCTGGCTGACCGTCGGGGTCAGCTTCACGTGCGTCGTGGTGTTCGGCACCGTCGCCCTGTAACTCGTGGTCGACGGCGAGAAGGTCGATGGCCTGAGCCTTAGCGCACTGAACGTCCCACCCGCGCTCCTGCTGGCGCTGGCCGTCAGGGCGCTCAGGTCCGCGTTCGAGGAAGCCGCCTGCCGTGTGACGGTCACGGTGTAGTCCTTCGACGTCAGGTTCTCGGCCGTCACCCGCACGGTGATGGCGTTGGCGCCCACTTCGAGCGCAATGACACCGCTGTCAGAGCCGCTGTTCACCGTCGTGCCATCCACCGTCACGCTCGCCGCCGCGTCCGCCACCGTCGGCGTCAGCTTCACGTGGGTGATCGCGTGCGGCACCGTCGCCGTGTAGCTCGCGGTCGACGCCGAGAAGGTCGAGGGCGTGAGCCCCAGCATGCTGTACGTGCCACCCAGGCTCTCCGCCGCGCTGGCCGTCAGGCCGCTCAGGTCCGCGTTCGCAGAGCCCGGCACTTGGTTGGACAACGTGACCCAGGCGCTGCCATATACGAATGACCCGACGATGGTGAGCGACTGTATCCGGAGGTCGTAGGAGGTCCCGTTGGTGACAAGATGATCACGCGAGCGTCCTTCATCCACTTCCTGGCTGCCTTTTAAGGCGACGGAGGTCGCAGTTGACTCTAAAGAAATAGTTGAATGCGTTGAGTCCCTCACGTCCGCCCAAGTGCTGCCGGGGGAGGAGGAGAGCTTCCATTGGACACTATAAAACCGCGATGAGCCGGGGCCCCAGGAGCTGGGCGCCTGCCAAGTCAGGGTCAGCTTCCCGTCCCCCGGGGTCACCTGCACATTCCGCGGGACGCTGGGCGCGTCCTGCGCGGAGGCGGGCGCGGCAACAAACAGGCCAAGCGCGCCGACAATCAGGGCGAGAACGGGGGCGAGAGAGGAGAAACGGGCGCGGCGCCCCGGATCCGGTCTGTGCGGGCCGGCCCACTGCCAGACACATTTCATGCCGCTGGTCCGCTGGTCCGCTGGTCCGCTGGTCCGCTGGTCCGCTGGTCCGCTGGTCCGCTGGTCCGCTGGTCCGCTGGTCCGCTGGTCCGCTGTGAAAAATATGCAAAACATAAAGGGTCTTTGTCAAGGTGAATATTGCTTCCCGTCAGTTCGTCCGGATTTCGGCTTTGCTTAATTTCAAGTAAAGTTTTCTCAATTATTTCCCGCTGTTTTTTCCGTTCATTGGGACATGCAAGCACTCAATATATCTACCCTGATTCGTCGACCAAAAATGTTACTAAATTCCCCAAAATTTAATATTAATCGATTAACTAAATTTGCTAAATCGATTAACTTGTTTTTTTACAGTTTTGGCTGGAAAGGAAAAAAGGGTCAGCCCTTGATGTTTGGTATGGATGAAGGGAAGGGGGGAGGCGCCCAAGGGCGCGAATTAGGAATTTAGGGTGGGGCATTCGGGTCAGGCCTTGACTCTTGATGGCGCCAGCCAAGTCCGGTTAGTTGGGGACGGTTATGATAATAGTAGTCTCGTCAGTCCGAGAAGATACCCGGCGACTCTCCCTCCGGGCAGGGGCGGTTACCAGGCTACTCCACATCGACCTGTACGGACGACGAGCAGTTGTTGGTGGTGTTCGAACTCCTCGGGCACCGTGTCCACGCAGGCGCCGTAGAAATACCGCCCCGCCGTCGACGGGGCGGTCAGCTCGATGAACTGGTCGCTGGTGCCCGACGCCGCGAGTACGCCCACAGCGTCCTTATTGACCTCCGTATTCGGCCGCAAGTTCGCCAATGGAGCCGTTACCGCAGCTATCGTGAAAGAGGATGAGGATTCGCCACGCTCCCCGACTTTCGGTGACCTTGATCAGTCTGGGCGAATATTATTACGGGGTTGGCGTATCCCGGAAGAAAGAAGAACTCATAGGCTGGTTAGATTTGTTTCTTGAAAGGGCTCAAGTGCTCACCCCGAGCATGAACACACTTCAGTTTTATGCCGACATTCGCAATGAACTGAAACGAGCGGGAACTCCCATACCGGCAAACGATTGTTGGATAGCCGCGTTGGTTCGACAATATGGAATGCAGTTGGTCAGCCGCGACCGACACTTCGATTTGGTCAAGGGAGTAAAACGGCTGGACTGGTGAAGAGGCTGGAACAGGCCGGGTATGAACCGGGGACATCCTTCTTCATGCATTTTCGTCGAGACGCAGTAGGTAACAGTCAAGCTGGACATCGTCTCTGGCAAGCTCAGATTACCTTGCGGACATTGGTCAAGGGCAAGGCCTGAATCTTGTCATCCAAGGCAAAGCTTCTGCTTCCCGGATAGATGACGTACAACATATCCAGTTTCAGGTCTTCCATGGCGATACGCATCGATCTTGAGGTTTTGGGGGCATCTACGCGTTTGAACTCAATGCCTATGCGTTTGCCATTGAAAAAAAAGAACAGGTCGAGTTCGGAACCGCTGTGTATGGAATAGAAATACGCTGCGCGCGGTTGAAATATTCGTAGCGCTTCCGCCAGGGCAAAGCCTTCCCAAGATGCGCCCAATTTCGGGTGGGTTAACAGAGCTTTCTTGTTATGAATATCCTGCAGGCTGTGAAATATTCCGCTATCGCGCATATAAATTTTGGGTGTTTTGACCAATCGTTTTCCAACATTCTCGAACCAGGGCTGCAAGCGACGAATCATCAAGGTTTGCTCCAACGCGTCCAGATAGGCCCTGGCGGTATTCGGAGCCACTCCCAGTGATGCGGCAATCTCGTTGCCGTTCCAAATTTGACCGTGATAGTGCGAAACCATAGTCCAGAATCGTCTTAAAGCCACCGGGGAAATTCCGATGTTCAAAAGGCCTAAATCCCTTTCCAGGAAAGTCCTGATAAAGTTTTCACGCCAGGATACACTGTCGGCTTCCGATCCAGCCAAAAAGGATTTGGGAAATCCGCCCCGCATCCACAGTCGATCAATCCTGTTGGGGGTTACTTCCTCTAAATCAAATCCACGAATTTCAATTATTTCAACCCGGCCTGCCAGGGATTCAGAGGCTTGGCGGGCCAATTCCGGAGAGGCGCTGCCGAGAACAAGGAATTTTGCCCGGGATTCGCTGCGGTCAGCCAGCACCCTTAACACGGGAAACAAGCCTGGCTGCCTTTGCGCTTCATCCAATACGACCAGACCTTTCAAGTTTTCCAGCGCAGTCATCGGCTGCTCCAATAGTGCAGCTTCCACAGGATTCTCAAGGTCGAAGTAATTGGCTGACGCCTCATCCAATAGTTGTCTTGCCAACGTTGTCTTACCGCTTTGCCTAGGCCCAAACAACGCGACAATCGGATTGCGTTTCAAGGCCTGTTCAACACTGCTCAAATACCTTTTTCTGGGAACCATAAGCACGAAATCATGCAAGTAAGTTGCAATATTTCAAGTAGATTGTTCAGGCAGCCGGCACAGAAGTCCCGGGGATCGCAGGCAATTTTGCCAATGTTTCAGCCGGGGGAGCGGCTACCGGAAGTATCCAAACTTATCAATTCCCGGATTCCGGGGTAGTCCCGGAGTAATGGTTTTAAGCTGTAGGAGCGGCTTTACGCCGCGATTGCTTCGAGGCTTCAAGTTGTAGCCGCGATTGCGTCGAGACTATTTCGGGGGATCGCGGCGTAAAGCCGCTCCTACTCGAAATGAAGTTTCAAATCCCGGATTCTGGGATAGGCTCCAGGTTAGCCCGCATATCTGCCTCAGAAGTCAGAAATGCGGGTTGAATGCGAGTATTCTCTCATAATTCCTATTCAAAAATGCGGTTCAATGGATGATTTCATCCCCCCACAAGTTGCTCAGGAATTCTCTCCAGGGCAAGATCGCGATTCCGTCGACTTTGCGTCTGGCCGATTCTTGGCATACAATGATACAGGTGCAGGGCTTGTAGGATTCCCGAAACGCCTTGATTCCTCGAAGATCCCTTCGGTCGATTCTTCGGCCACCCTTAACCTCGATGGCAACCTCGCCGGCCCCCAGCACGAAGTCGACTTCCAAACCTGATTTCGTGCGCCAGAACCTGATGGGAAAGTGCAGTTCGCGATAACTGCTGTAAGCTGCCAGTTCCATCAGCATCAAGTGTTCGAAGGCTCTCCCAAATTCTGCTCCTTGTGGCTTTTCCAACTGCCTTCCCGAGAGACATCCGGCAATCCCAACATCGAACAGATAGAATTTCGGGGATTTTGTGATGACCTGCCGTGTCGTACGTTTGGCGTAGGGTTCGACCCATCTACCCAAGTGCGTGTCCACAAGAATTTCATAATAGGCCCTGACCGTCTTGGCGTCGATGCCACAGTCCCGGGCGATGTTAGAAAAATTTGTGACCTCGCCGTGAGAATAACCCAAGGCGTCAAAAAAGCGGGTAAAGGCTGGTATGTTTCGCGTCAGGCCTTCATCAAAAACCTCCTCCTTCATGTAATCGCGGGCATACGCAGCCAAGGAGCGGTGGTAGTGATTTTGAAGGTAGTGATCGGGTATCAAACCCCGGTTTAAAGCCTTCAACAGGTCGAGTTCACCGACCTCCGCAGACACCAGGGGATGCATTTCGAAACGCCAAGCTCGACCACCGAGTAAATTGGCTTGGCCCCGTTTCAACTTTCGCGCGCTAGACCCACAAAGAACAAACTGAAGTCCCCTGTTTTCGATGAGCCAGTGAACTTCGTCGAGAATAGAGGGGACTTTTTGGACTTCGTCGAGAATGATGGGATGCGCTAGCTCTTCGGCCTTCCTGGCATGTAGCTGCTCTCGCAGAAGGAAGGGGCGTCTATTGAAATCGATAAAGAGGTCCGTTTTAAGGAAATCATAAACGAGGCCATGGGGATACTTCTGTTGTAAATAAGTGGACTTTCCAGTCTTTCGGGCTCCCCAAAGAAAAGCCGATTGTTCAGTTGGCAGATCGAGATCCAAGATTCTGAAGAATTTTGCCATTTAATGTATTAATTCCTGATTTATCCAACAATTAAGGAATAAATTCCTATTTTAGCAATAAGGTCAAGCGAGATCTTTTCGACAGGTATCCTGTAATGGGGAGGTTGTAGATGCCTGCCTGAAGCAGGCACCTAACCCGCATTTTTCACCCATTTTCTACTGCGCTCCGGAATATCCTGCTTCGCCTAAAGGCTACGGCAGGACATGTCGGCACTGGTGCGGACTTCGTTGGATTCGCCTGCCCGTGCGCCACACAGATGCAGGCGACTTTGCAGGGTGTCGATTCAGCTTCGCCCGCCTGTCTGCGTGCAGCGCACAGGCAGGCGAATCTGCTCGAAACCCGCACCAACACTCGATCTTCGTTCGCTCGCGACGAATTTTGTGAGAAATGCGGGCTAATCGCAAATTGGAGAAATCCGGAGAAAGCTTTGGAAGCCTGGCCCGATGAGGATGTGGGAAAGCTTAGGGTGATGACAGACTACCGGGATGGCCGCTAATAAAAGTATTTCAGGCTCAGTGAGACGCCCCAGAATTTCAAATTGTCGGCTGAAATCTCATAACGGACGGGCAGATTGCCGCCCGGCTCCCGCGGAGGTCCGACGGTAGATCCGTGGCCTCTCAACGGCTTCCACTCGTTGTCGCCGTCTTGGAAGTTTTCAAAGGAATCCCCGTAGCGCAATTTGATCCCCGCATAAAACCCTTCGCTCAATGCATAATCCAGACCTGCCAGCAACTGGTATCCGATCAAATTGTCGGACAGTATCTCGTTGGCCAAGGATGCCGTGCCGGCCGCATCGGGGTTTCGCCCCAGTCTGATCAGTTCGTTCCTGTCGTTTGTCCTTATGGATGCCGCCGAATAATCTATTGTCGTATCCGTCAGGCTGACCCCAACACCCAGGAAGGGCGTCACCTTCGGCATTTTCGCGGTGTGGAAATCATAGTAGAAGTTTGCAAAAATGCTACTTGCACGAAAGTCACTGATTTTTTCGCTTCGCTCGACAAACTCCTGCTGTTTTGGGTCGCCTATGACCAATAGAGGCAAACGTTCCCCGCTATGCGCGCGGAGGAAGTATTCGGTTTCGATGCGAAAGTTGCGGAAGGCATAGCCGAGATGGGCTCCCGCCAGGAATCCGGTGCCCAGATCAAAGTTATTCGGACTTCCCGGCAAGGCGGTGGGGTTGCATTGGTCCAGCGGGTAGGGCACTTTGGTTCCATCCTCGAAAATGAACGCTTCCAACCATTGATCGCAGTTGGTAGGAATGCCGATATTGGTGCGGGTGGACTCGAGATCGCCCGGTAGGGACACTCCTAGGTCCGTGCCAAAATAAAATCCTCGACGGGCCTCGCTGTCGGTCTCAGAACTTGCCGCGATTGTCGTAAGCAGCAGCATAAAAGTTGCTAAAACCGCCGAAGTAAAATCACATGTCTTCCTGATCCCCACCACGTTTTCTTTAAAGGAATTTTCCTAGAATACGGAAAGACCCAGCCGAATTCAATGAGAGTTAACCATTTTTTCTTCCCAGGTAGAGCCAAGGTCGAATGGTATTCCGCATAGGTTCTTATGTATTTACCAGGGAAAGGAGAGCGACAGCCTATGGGATTTGACTATCCGGACAGGGGGGGAATCGTTCATTTTTTGCTGCTTCCTGAGAAATTTTTTCCATTAGAGAGGCCATGAGTAAAATTGGCAAAATCGACTCCCAATTATTCCGGGTTCCGTTGAAGGAGCCCGTGCATGACGCCAAACACGGCGCCCATACCCATTTCGAGCTGGTGACCGTCGCTGTGGAAATGGACGACGGAAGCCGGGGCACCGGTTATACTTATACCGGAGGCAAGGGGGGCCAGGCCATCAAGGCCATGCTGGACCACGATCTGATCCCGGATTTGTTGGGAAGGGATGGTTCTGACGTGGAAGGGATAAACGAATTTTGTGGTTGGCACGTCCATTACGTCGGCCGCGGGGGAATCGCGTCCTTTGCCATTTCGGCCATCGATATTGCCCTGTGGGATATTCGTTGCCGAAGGGCCGGGAAACCGCTTTGGCAAATGGCCGGCGGAAAGGGAAAGGATTGCAAGGCCTATGGCGGGGCCATCGATCTCAATTTTCCGCTACCCAAGTTGTTGAACAACCTCCAGCGTTTCCTGGATATGGGTTTCAAGGCGGTGAAGATCAAGATCGGCCGGGACAACCTGGATGAAGACATCGAGCGCATCGAAGCCGTGAGATGGTACCTCGGGGATGGCATCACCTTCATGGTGGATGCCAATTATTCCATGAGTGTGGCCAAGGCCATTGAATGTGCCCGGCGATTTGAACCCTACAATATCTACTGGTTTGAAGAGCCGACCCTGCCGGACGATTACCTGGGGTATGCCCGAATTGCCCAGGCCACCGGTGTACCCTTGGCCATGGGGGAAAACCTCCATTCCATCCATGAATTCGGCTATGCCTTTGAACAAGCCCAACTTTCTTATATTCAACCGGATGCCTCCAATTGCGGCGGCATTACCGGTTGGTTGAAAGTGGTCGAGATGGCGCGCCAATACGGACTGCCGCTGTGTTCGCACGGCATGCATGAATTGCATGTGAGCCTGGTCTCGGCTCAGCCGAATGGCGGCTGGTTGGAGTACCATGGTTTTCCCATTGATGAATATACCACCCGGCCGCTCGTGATGGATAACCACCGGGCAGTTGCTCCGGGCCAACCGGGAATCGGAGTGGAGTTCGACTGGGACCTTCTTGAACCCTACAAACAGGGGGGATGCGCCAGGGGGCGCCAATCAGGAATCAGGAATTAGGAATTAGTAAGATGAAGATAACAAACCTCGAGACATTCCACCTGAAGGTGCCTTACGACGAGCCCGAGATGATGGGAGTTTTCTGTGATTTACTCTACCTGCGGGTCGACACCGATAAGGGGCTCTCCGGGTGGGGACAAGCTTGGAGCATGAAATTGGCCGAAGCGACCCGGTTGGTCCTCGACCATGCCGTGGCTCCCTTGTGTGTCGGGCAGGCCGCACTGGAGACCGGGGAGTGGATGGAATGGCTTTGTAAATCCCACGGCAACACCCGAAGCGGTCCCTTTACCTTTGCCGTATCTGCGTTGGACATTGCTTTGTGGGATCTGCAGGGGAAGGCTGCGGGCCGGTCCTTGCACCAGATTATGGGTGGAACGACAAAGACTCGAATCGGCGCCTACGCCAGCCTTATTTTCTACGGCGAGGCGGAGCGCACGGCTGAAAAATGTCGGGAGGCGGTCGACCTGGGATATCGCCACCTGAAACTGCACGAGGAGGCGGTTGAACCGGTGCAAGCAGCCCGCCAGGCGGTTGGGACCGGTGTGAGCATTCGCCTCGACCCGGCCGCTACCCGCCCATGGAATGCTGTAGAGGCAATGGAAGCAGCGCCCCATTTTGAAGAATTTGACCTGTTCTGGTTGGAGGAACCCATATGGCCGTCGGAGGATTATTACGGCTTGAGAGAACTGTCCCGGAGGACGGCGATTCCACTTGCAGCCGGGGAAAATTGCATCAGCGCCCTGGAATTTCGCCAACTACGGGAAATAGGAGCCGCGACCTACTTGCAGCCCAGTGTCATAAAGATTGGTGGAATAAGCGAGACGCTCAAAGTCATCGAATATGCAGATAGCGTCGGCGCCGTTTATGCGCCGCATTCCTTCTATTACGGGCCGGGTTACCTGGCCTCTTTGCACTTGGCCGCCGCTTGCCCTCAAGAACCTCTCATAGAGCATCCCTACTTCAGGCTGGAGGCCTATCCCTATGGTGAAAAGGCCCTGGTCGAGAGGGGCAGGGTGGAGGTGCCCATGGGCGCCGGGTTGGGCTATGACCCGGATCCGGAATTCCTCAAGGAGTACCTCGTTTAACGCCTCATACTCTTATTTCGGTCCTTTTCTGCCCGCCAAGGGAATTCATCACATGGATAGGGAGAAGCGCGCCAAGCGCGCGAATTAGGAATTAGGAATGAGGAGAAATTAACCACGGATGGGCACGGATGGGCACGGATGGGCACGGATGAGAGAAAAGGCAATAAATCTTGGTCGTGATCGATGGGCACGGATAGGGAGTTGGGAAGAGACGATGTCTATTGCTCTTTCTCGCTTACGACCAAGCGAAGAAAGTAAGGATTTTGGGTCGGTGATTCGATCACGGCTGTTACAAAGAGGCCGAGAATTTCGGCTTCCTGAACGATTCCGACCGAGGACCAGTTGGAGAGGTCGTTTGATCCTTCCACAATGTAATTCAGTTCTTTGCGGGCGCGGAAGTAGCGGAGGCCGGTTTTCCCTTCAAATTGGCGCAAGCGGGGGAGCCCGGAGCTGGAATCAAACCTGGGATTGAGGCTCAGGGCGTATTCAAGGAGGAGCGGGATGTTGTCCAGATCACTATCTTCATCGATGGGCGCATCAACTTCCAGGCGATAGTTGTCTTTCCATCCTCCGTATTCCGTATAGGTGCGGGCGCTTGTTGCCGGAGTAAAGGGAGAATTACCAGCGCTACTCAGGGCTCGGATCCGGTAATGGTAGACCGTGTTTGAGGTGAGGTAGGGGTCGATATGGAAAGATTTGTCTTCGGCAAGGTTGGCTATGGTCATCCAGTTGCTCATGCCATCCGGACTCCGTTGGATTTCGTACCGTTCAGCCATCAGGTCCTCTTGCCAGGAGAGAAACACTAATGATTCTGATATGGTTCGGGCTGAAAATTCAGCCGGCATCTCAGGGGCTGCAGTACCTAATTGAGTGATCAGCACATCATCGAACAACATTGCATTGTTTCCCGGTGAACTGGTATCCAGGATATGCCAAAAGGCGTCGAAACCACCGAGATTGGCTTCGACAGTCGAATCCGATCCGAGGATAGGCGCATTACTTACAATGGTCTGCGTTCCCAGTGTGGCCGACCATCGATTCGAAGCGAAATCCAAGGTCATCTCAAGTTCATGGACCCTGTTCCTTTGAAATATAGCCGAGGATCTGTTGAAATCCGGTGTTTCTCCACTGCCATAGAGGATGAACCCTGTTATGGCGTCAAAAAGAACATTACAAAGGAAATTACCGTCCTGGTTGAAAAAACCGAAGCCGAAGCTGTCCCAGGAGCCATTGGTGGATCTCATTATACTTACCAGAGTAGTGGCCCGAATGATGGTGTTTGGGGGTGGATCGAGAAAGGTTGGAAATAACACCCTCGAAACCCTTTCTCCTCCTCGCCAGTTTTTGCCCACATAGGCTTGTTGGCCGTGCCCCGGTCTTCCCAGAATGGTAAAGGAGTCAGACATTATGCCCTGTCCCGGGTAGACGAACCCGGACGGGAAGGCCTGCCAACCGTTTATTCCGTCAATACCGGAGTTGACTGAAAAGCCTTCGCCTGGTTCGAAACCTGTTTGCAATATGACGGAACCGTCACCGTCCTGGGTGTAAGCCTGGGCAGTATTGCTATAGCCGGATTTCCGGGAGCCGCGCAGAGCAATGACTCGAAAATATATTTCGAAGCCTTGCGGAACGAAATCAATTTCAAAGTGGGTTGTATTGGCCGGGAGATCTTCCACTATTTGCCAGGGGGCGCCCCAGCCTGCAGTGAGCTCGACTCGGTAGCCCGTTTCATTGGTTGCGACATCTTCCCAATCCAGGGCTATGGAGTTTGATCGGACACCGGTGGCAGAAAGGTTGCGGGGGGTGACAGGCAACGTATGGGGGATCGTTTCCGCACCGTGAAGTTCAAGGGTGGCCTGCCGCAGTTGGCCGGTGTTTCCCGATACCCCGTCTTGAATGCGCAGTTTCCATTCTCCATCAGCATCTTCTCCCCAGAATTGAACAGTGGAAAAGGTCCAATCAAAGTATCCGCGAGAGTCGTCGTCATTGCGCCCGACCATTTGACTGATGGTTCCCGAGGGAGACTCGAGTTCAATGGCGATTTCTCCACGGGCGGGATGATCCAAGAATAAGGGGAGGGTTGCCTGTTCGATTCGAAGATGGGTTCCTGAAAAACTGAAACGGTATTCGTTGGGAGTTTCGTCGGCATCCGGAATATCAATCGGCGCTTCAATGGGCAGGTTCTGGGCCGCGGTGCGTTGGGGTGGAAGATTTGTCCAGCTTTTCGCCATTTCAACCGCAGCGTAAGCATCGGCCAATCCGGCGCCATATTCATCACTGAATGGGAACCCTGCCGCATTGGTGAACCAGGAGTCGGCGGCAAGGTCGATCCTTCGCGAACTGCGCACAAAGATCTCCTGCACATCGCGCCACCCCAGGACGGGATTGGCCTCGAGCATGAGCGCGGCAATGCCCGATATCATGGGTGCGGATGAGGAGGTTCCGAAGAAATTCTTCGTGTAGGCTGGATCCTGGAATTCATTCGCGTAACCGGATATGTTCAGGCCATCGTCACCCGAAAGGTCTGACGTTACGGTGCCAAATCCCCTCCGATCGCCCACTGGAGCGGTGACCAGCAGGTTGGGGCCAATTTCGGAGTACCTGGCCCGCTTACCTCGGTCGCCGAGGGCGCCCACGGCGATAGTATAAATGGAGTTGGCGTAGCCGTTCTTGTTGGCATTGTCATCGTACCGACCCCCGTTGCCCGCCGCCCAAACCAAAATTGATCCGCGTCCTGCCCGGCCGTTGCTTACCGCATCGAACAAAGCGGCCTGGGCCAGTCGGTCAGGCCCGCTCAAGGAAGAACCGGTGTCGCGGGGACCCCAACTGTTGTTCTTGATGGCAATCACATCATGGCGGTGGTTGATGGCATCGGCTTCCTGTAGATCGGTGAGGTAATCACCTATCAGACGGATATCGGCAATTCCCGCTTCCGGAGCTACCCCGGTCATGCCGATTCCGTTGAAGCCGCGGCCCGCGGCTACTCCGGCTACCAGGGTCCCGTGTCTGTCTTCCCGGGGGTCGTTTTCAGGATCTTGTTGGTCGGGCAATCCGAGGAAAGGGGACGGGTCGTTATCGCCATCCCGAAAATCATATCCCAATTCCGATCGCACATTTGCGGACAAGTCGGGATGATTCGCCATAAATCCGTCGTCGACAATGCCGATGATCACGCCACGCCCCCGGACTGATTCCCAAGCTGGTTCGACGTTTAAATCGAGGCTGGATTCCGGGTCGGTCTGGCCCGTGTTCTTAAGGTGCCATTGCTCCGGATAAAGCGGATCGTTCGGTATTGCCATGCGTTCACGCCAACGGGCAACCTGCGGATACACGGCCAGAACACCACTGTGACCTTTCAGTATATCCGGGGCAAAAAATGCATCCCAGGCGTTGGGAAGAGTAAAACGGTGTTCACCGGGTGAATAGCTCAGTTCGCCCTGGTAAGTGGCATTCAGAGCTGAGGCAACTGATTCCGGAGATGTCCCTCCATCCAGTTTAACCACAACTTCGCGGGTTGCAACGGCTCGACTCGATTCATTATCGAATTCCGCATCCCGGTAAAGGACGAGGGTTGGGCTGGAATCATTGGCCTGGGTTGCAGTGGCCAACAAATTCAAGAGGGCTGTGAGTGACGGTTGTTGGGGGATGCTCTCAAATTGCACCGGTCCATCCTTTTGAACCCATGCTATCTCCTCTAGAGCAACCGCCCAGTGATCCTGACTCTTTGCCTTTAGATGGCTCAGGTGAAAATTTGAAAGGGATTCCCTTATTGGATTTCCCGTTTGAGCAGGAGAAATACCCTGGCAAAAAAGCAGTAAGGAGAGAGCAATCAAACCGCCTCTGAATAATGTATTTCTGAGGGCAAGCTTAACCCTGAAGGAGAAAAACATCATATCGATAATCGGGGCGGAGATGGTGAAAGCATCTTCCTCAAACTCGACCATATATGCCGCCCTGGAGGAAAGACCATGGAATTAACCCGAGCCAGCCCTCGATCTCCGTTTGCTCTCTACGAATTTGTGAGATATGCGGGTTAGGGTTGCTTGGACGCTACCTTGAGTTTGACCGGCCCGGTGGAATCCAGTTCTCGGAACTGGGATGGAAGGGTGAGATCAATGAGGGATTTTATGGATTTGTTCAACGATTCAAGCAAAAGGCGCCCCGCTTCCGAACCCATGTCTTCCGGAATTGCGCTGGCGCAGGTAATAGTGGGATTTTCTTCACTGCAAACATTCGTCATGTCTATGGCCGCTATGCTCACGTCCTCCGGAATACGGTATCCGTTTTGAAACAAAAAGCTGATGGCCCCCCGCGCCATCAAGCCGTTCAGGCATATCCATGCCGTGGGGAGGTCCCCCTCGGATGCTTCCGCAATTTGCTTGGCTGCCTCGAATCCCTCCTTGCGATCGGCGCCCTTCAGTTTGGAGACGAATTTGTCTTTGATGGCGAGATCATGACGCTGGAGGGCTTGGACAACCCCTCGATAGCGATCGCGGTGTCTGCCCATAAACCTGTTGCCCCCCAGCCAAGCGAACGTGGTATGGCCAAGACCGCAGAGGTGGTCGACCAGCATAGAGGCGCTCTCTCCCTCGTTTGATAGAATCGAATGGCATTTTCCGGGGGCTCGGGCAGAAACAAAAACAATGGGCAGACCGAGTTTGATTACCCCTTCCAGAAAGGCCGGTTGGACTTCTCCCATGATGGCAATGCCCCTGATCTGATGGATCACTGTCCCCGCGGTAGAGAGGCGTTCCACCATAATATCGTCCTCCGAACCGATAAAAACCGTCTTTATCCCGTGCTGGTCCAGGTGATCGTGCAGGCCTTGGTGTATGTGATTGAAAAAATTGCTCTTGTTGGCCAACTTGAGGGGGGACCGCAGTATGTAGCCAATGGTTTTGGCTTGGGATGTCTCCCGGATGGAATCCATGCGCATTCCCCTGGGCGAGTAACCGTGGCGAATTGCGTAATCCCATATTCGTTTACTGGCGGTCTTGGAAATTCCTTTTTTTCGGCCGTTCAACACCATCGAAACGAGGGCTTGGGAATAACCGAGCTCCTTGGCAATGTGCATTTGAGAAATGCGTCTATGGGCCGGATTGGACATTCCAAAGATGGATGAAGGGCATTTTTCTGGCGCTTGCAATTCATAATCATAAATTAAGCGAATCATGGTCCAGGATTTAGCATCGAAAAAGCGTGCTTCGCTACACACTTTGGGTTGCCGGTTGAATCAATCGGAATCCCTGCTCATGGGGGACCAACTGGAGCGGGCCGGTTACCGATTGGTCCCCTTTGGCCAGCCTTGTGATTTGGCCATCATCAACACCTGTACGGTCACCCGGTTGGCCGATGCCAAATGCCGCACTGCCATTCGCCGATTAATCCGGGAAAATCCCGCCGCCTTCGTGGCGGTAGTGGGGTGTTATTCCCAAATTGGTTACAAGGAAATCGCCCGGATTCCCGGGGTCGACCTGATTGTGGGCAATGGTGAGAAATTGAATATTCTGCAATATGTCTCCTTGGGAAAGAACGAGCATCCCGTCATCATCAGGGATCGCATTACCAAGGAGGACTTCAGTATAGAGTTTGTCGGTGAAAGGCCTTATCCCAGACGGGCCAATCTGAAGATACAGGACGGCTGTAGTTTTGTTTGCTCCTTTTGCATCATTCCGAAGGCGCGGGGTCCGGCCCGTTCGCGCGATTTGTCCAACCTGTTGGAGGAGGCCAGGGGTCAAGTGGCCCGGGGCGTTCGGGAACTGGTCCTGAGCGGGGTCAATATAGGAACTTTCCGCAATGGGGAGGGGGATCTATTGACTGTGGTGGATGCATTGAATGCCCTCGATGGCCTGGAGAGGATCCGGATCAGTTCCATTGAGCCGACCACGGTACCACTCGAGCTGTTGGCAAGGATGAATGATCCCCAACACGCCCTGCTTCCCTTTCTCCACTTACCCCTTCAATCCGGATCGGACAAGGTTTTGAGGTCGATGCGCCGCAAATATACCGTTCGGGAATATTTGGGTTTTGCCCACCAGGCGGTGGAATCGGTAAGCGATTTGTGTCTGGGGACCGACATCATGGTGGGATACCCTACGGAGGGGGAACGGGAGTTTGAAGAAACCATGCGAACCTTTGCCGATAATCCCTTTTCCTACTGCCATGTTTTTCCCTTTTCCGAACGTCAGGGCACGTTGGCGGCGCGAATGAAGATACGTCACGACGTGGCGGTAAAGCGGATGCGGAGCGCAAAATTGCGGCGATTGAGCGAAAGGAAGCGCTATGGCTTTTACCGATCCCATCTGGGCCGGGAGGCGACCGTCTTGTTCGAAGATCCCCGGGGGAACTTCTGGCCGGGTTATACGGACAATTATATTCGGGTGGTGGTTCGGTCCGATAAAGACCTGCGCAACCGGATAGGCCGGGTTCATCTGGACCGGTTGGCGGGAGATGTGGTGGAGGGCAGGCTGGTAGAGGTGGTTCCGGATCAAGTGACTGCGAATGGGAGGTCTTCGGCCCTGTCCGCCGGGTGAACCAACAATGGAGGGGAATCGCGAGATACTGTTGCTTTGGGATATCGACGGAACCCTGTTATCGGCCGAGGGAGCGGGGCCCCAGGCCTTTGAGAGGGCGCTTTGGCTGCAGTTCGGAGAACGCATTCAGTTATCTTCCATCGATTGGCCGGGCAGCACCGATTTTGCCATAGCCTACGCCTTGCTGGAAAAACTGGGTTGGGAGGTGAACCGAAAAAATGCGCGTAGACTATTGGACAGTTATCTGGAAGAACTGCCCGGGTTGTTGGAATCCACCCGGACCAGAGCCAATCCCGGAGTTTTGGAACTACTGGAGGTCTTTGACCGGGAATCCGGTGTTTACCAGGCTTTGTTGACGGGGAATATACAGCGTGGGTCGCAACTTAAATTGGGCCATATAGGGGTGGAACACTATTTTTTGTTTGGGGCGTATGCCGACTACAGCGATCACCGCAACGACCTCGGTTTTCATGCCCTCGATCTTGCCAGGAAGCGTTTGGGTAAAGCTTTTTCGGGCGAACAAGTATATGTCATTGGCGATACGCCCAAAGATATCGAGTGCGGCAAGCATATCGGAGCGCACACGGTAGCCGTGGCCACGGGCCACCACAGCGTGAAGGAGTTGGCCAAACACCGGCCTTCGGTGGTATTGGAGTCCCTGGCCGACCCGCGCGGGTTGCGCGCCTATATCGGCGTCTGAAGGGGGACACCACACTAGTTCAGCCCCCGGGGCTTGAACCGGATGTATCCGCATCCGTTTTCCGGGCAGGTCCGTTTCCGGGCGATTTCTCCACCGCTATCTGGTAAATACACCAGAAAAACAGGCTGGAAACCGTTCCGACCGAAAGAATCATTACGAGCCATCCTCCCAGGGTCATGCCGTTCCATCCTCCCTGTTCAATTGACGGGTCCAGCCCTTGGCCGCCGTGGCTGTGACAAAGCCGATAAATATCAGGCTGAGGAGGATGAGCCCGACACTGAGCCTGGCCACCAGGTTGGGCGGGCTGCCCTCGCCACCGATCAAATCCACCACGTAATTGGAAACTCCGCTTTGACCGACCCCCAGGACGTTGTAACCGATAAAGAAGAAGAAAATGACCAGTAGAAACAACGGGGTGACAAATTTCATTATGAATTGGAACAGGCGTGGAACCCGGATGGAAGCGCCCAAGTGAATTTCCTTCCAGCCCTTCTCCATTCCGACCACCCAGCCGAACATGATAATTTGAGCGGTGGCCAGGACGAAGATCATGAAAGTTCCCATCCAGAAGTCCAAGGTGTCCAGGGCCTTTACATTCTTACTGAAATATACGACAAAACCGCTTCCCAACGCGGTAAACAGTCCCAGAATCACTACGGATTGCTTGCGGTTTATTTTCAGGGCCTCTTCCAAAAATGCGATGACCGGCTGGAGCATGGAGAGGGAACTGGTCACCGCGGCCAGGAAGAGCAGAAAGAAGAAGAGAAAGCCGAAGAGGTTGCCGAACGGCATGCTGGAGAAAACCATGGGCAGGACGTTGAAGCCCAATCCAAACGTGCCCATGCCCGCCACCCCGGCCACCCCCAAAAAGGCGTAAGCGGCCGGAATGGAAATCAACCCTCCCAGGGAGACTTCGCAAAACTCGTTGGCGCTGGTGGCGCTCAGACCACTGAGCACGATATCGTCCTTCTTTTTCAGGTAACTGGCGTAAGTAATGATGACTCCGAATCCTACCGAAAGGGAGAAGAAGATTTGTCCGGCCGCGGCCAACCAGAGTTGGGGATTTTTCAGTTGCTGGAAAATTTTCTTTTCCACAATGCGCAGGTTGGGACTGGCCCCAGCCTCAGCCGTCCCGGCTTCCACCACCCCCGATCCGACCAACTCCTTCAGGTCGGACCAGGTTTCCATTCCGCTCTTATCCTCAGTCCTTTCCTGCAGGATTACCTTGGTCGGATTCCACAGGTAGCCGAGTCCGTTAAGGATGTTCTGGTCGGGCCTTGCGGCATCGGGGGTTCCCAAGGTGAGAACCCGCACGAGGATGACCAGGGCCAAGACCACGAGCGCCGGCATGGCATAGAGGCAAAACAGTTCAATGCCCTTGGCGATGCCACGGTAGATCAGAAAAAAGTTCAGGGCGAAGCAGATGACCAGGAACATGCCGACGTGATCGATTCCGAATCCGACAGCCGATCCATCTTTCTCGGCGCCGATGAAATTACTCCAGAAAGCCCCCGATTCGGCCACGGTGTCGAACTCCATCACCCCCCGGACGAACCCGAGCGAATATCCCAGGCACCAGGATTCGATGTAGACGTAGTACATGTAGATGACCAGGGGGATGGCCACGCCCAGAATGCCAAGGTATTTCCCCCCAGGGGCGCCGAATGATCAGGTTGAATATACCGGGGCTGGAGTGGAAGCCCCGTTGTCCGCCCATGCGGCCCATGGTCCATTCCGCCCAACATATGGGCAGGCCGATGAGGAGGAAGGAAATGAAGTAGGCCAGCATGAAGGCCCCGCCGCCGTATTGAGCCACCTGACCCGGAAATCTCAGGAAATTACCCAGCCCCACCGCGCTTCCGGAGACTGCCAGGATGACGCCGATGCGGCTGTTCCAGGAATCTTTGTTGGGCATGTGGGCAGAGGAAGGGAATTGAGAAGAGGCGCACCCTAGCCGGTTCAGTGGCATATTAAAAGCACAAATCCCTTGCTGAGCTGTCCGTGGCTCGGTTGGAATGATAATCAGTGAATCGCATAGACCGCTACATCTTATGGGAATGGTTGCGGGCCTTTACCCTGTCCATTGGCGCCACCATGGGTTTGTTGGTGATTTACGACATGTATGATAACCTGGGGGATTTGCTGGATTTCAAGGCACCGGTGGGGCAGATCCTGTTTTATTTTGCCTTAGTAATTCCCACCCTGCTGCCGCTGGTGTTGCCCATCGCCTTTCTGGTATCTCTGCTCTTCAGCCTGGGCCGGCTTCACGGCAATAATGAGGTCGTGGCCATGCGGTCCTGCGGCATGAGTTTCTGGAAAATAACCCGATCCCTCTGGTTGGCCGGGTTGTCGCTTTCCATCGTCCTTCTCTACCTCAACGCCAAGGTGGTTCCCTGGGCCGTCGAGGAGGCCCGACTGATCTGGGATGACCTGGAGTTGCAGTACCTATTGGATAGTGAGGAACTGCAGGAAGTGGGATTGCTCTACAACGTGGCCTTCGAAAATCCGACTGAGCGGAGGGTCTGGTTCATGAACCGGTTCAATAAAATATCTTTCCGCGGTTACGGGGTAACCGTTTCCACTATGGACGGGGAGAACCGCGAAATTGGCAAAATTCAGGCCAGCGAGTCCTATTTCGACACGGATGATCGGTTCTGGATGTTTTATCGGGGCAGGGAATTGATATTCGACGTGGAAACGGGAGATCTCATTCAGTCCAAACCATTCGAGCAATTGAAGATGACCGACTACCACGAGTCACCCCGCTTGATGATGGCCCTGGATAAACGGCCCAAGGACCTTTCCCTTTCCGAATTGCGCGCCATCATGAACTATTTCGCGATCCACGATACCGGAAAAGTGACGAGCTACCGGGTGCGCTACCATTCCATTCTGGCCGGCACCGCCATTTGCTTCATCATCGTGGGCATCGCGGTACCCTATTCCGTGTCCGGGGTCCGGGTAAACGCCATGGTGGGGGTTTGCAAATCTGCCGGATTGTTTTTTTCCTATTATCTCATCGCCAGGCTGGCCGTTCTAATGGGTGAACAGGGTTACCTTCCGGCGGTCTACGCGGCGTGGATTCCGAATGTGTTCATGGCCTTTCTGGCCGGTTACCTCTACCGAAAATTGTGAGAAGGCGGCCTTTTTCCACGGATTGGTGAATGTTGTAGCGATCATGCTGAGAACTCCCGTGGCCGGAGCGGTAAAAACCAGGTTGGCAAAGTCTCTGGGTGCGGAAGCGGCCCTGGGGAGTTATCGCCAATTGGTGGAATTTCTCTTGCAACGCCTGGGCCGCCCTTGGCCCATTCACATCCACTATACCCCCGACAAACCGGATGAAATGAAAAAATGGTTGGGGGATGCCTACGTCTACATCCCGCAAGTGGGTGCCGATCTGGGAGAACGACTTATCCACGCCATGGAATTGGAATTTGCCCGTGGAATGAAAAAACTGATTTTTCTGGGGGGGGATTGTCCCTACGTGGACCGGGCCAGGGTGGAGGATGCCTTTCGAGAGCTGGAGGATTGCGACGTTGTTATCGGCCCCGCCACCGATGGGGGATATTATCTGGTCGGTCTCAAGCGAAACCTGCCCGGGCTCTTTCGGGGTATTCCCTGGGGAAGCGAAGGGGTATTGTCGTCGACTCTGGCAAAATGCTTTGAGCTCGGGTTGAAGCGTTCGCTCTTGGCGGAGGAATCGGATGTGGACGACCTTGCCAGTTGGGAAGAGGCCCGGGAGTACCTGGCCAATCCGCCCTAAAACTCATAGGGTGGCAAGGTTTCTCCCGGAGGGGCGACGGTGATTCGGTAGGATCGTTCCCGGTTTGTCCCATTCGACACATTTTGGGAGACTTTTTCCACCGAATTGCAGTCCTTGCTCAGGTGGGCCAGGAAAACCTGTTCCCACCGCGGGTCTTCCAGGGTGTCGAGCAGTTCCAGGGCGGCCTCGTTGGAGAGGTGACCGTGGCGTCCGCTGATGCGCTGTTTCACCGGCCAGGGTCGCCTGGGGTCTTGGGCCAGCATCTGCGTATCGTGATTGGCCTCCAGTACCAGCACGTCCACTTTGCGTATCCGCTGCTTGACCAGCTCGGAGACGTAACCCAGGTCGGTCACCCAAGCCAGACTGCGTTCCCCATGCAAGGAGGCGTCCTTGCCATTTTTGAAGATAAAACCAACCGGGTCGTAGGCATCGTGGGGGATGGAAAAGCTGGTAATCTCCAAATCCCGAAAGGCGAAGGTCGATCCGGTCTCAAACAGTTTCCAATTGGGCCGCCGCACCAATTTCGATTGCACCGCCCTGGCGGTTGAGCGATTGGCATATACCCTCAGGTGCCGAAAACGGCACAACCCGCGAATGCCGGCGGTGTGGTCGCTGTGTTCGTGAGTCAGGAAAATGGCATCGACGTGATCTATCGATTCACCCACGGTTTTGAGCAGGCGGCACAGTTGCCTGCCCGAGAAACCGGCGTCGATGAGGATCTTGCAATGTTGGGTAGCCAGGAGGCTACAGTTGCCGGAGCTGCTGCTTCCCAGGATGGTGAAGCGCATTCGCTCGCTACGAATTTTGTGAGACATGCGGGCTAAATGTCGAACCTTTGCTGGGAATCGATGTTATCTCTAAGGGCGAGATGGTCTAATCCGATGGCCTGAAAGCCCTTTGGGGTGAGGGATCGACCTTGTGGAGTGCGCTGGAGCAGGCCCTTTTGGATGAGGTAGGGTTCGTGGACTTCCGCCAGGGTGCCTTCTTCCTCGCCCAGGGCGACGGCCAGGGAATTCAAACCGACGGGGCCGCCCTGGTAGTTTTCGGCAATGGTTCTGAGCAGGCGCTTATCCATTTCGTCCAGGCCGTTGTCGTCGATTTCGAGAAGTTCGAGGGCGGCTTTGGCCATTTCCAGTGATATTACTCCATCACCTCGCTGCTGGGCATAATCGCGGGCAAACATGACGAGATTGTTGGCGATGCGGGGCGTTCCACGGGCCCGACCGGCAATTTCCTTTGCCCCATTCGGGTGGGTGTCGATGTCCAAGATATGGCAGGAACGCAGGACAATTTTGGTGAGATCGGCGTGGTCATAGTAGTCGAGCCTGGTTTGCAGGGTAAACCGGGAGCGCAACGGAGCGGTCAGCATTCCCATTCGGGTGGTGGCGCCCACCAGAGTGAAGCGGGGAATATTGAGCCGGACACTGCGGGCATTGGGGCCCTGGTCGATCATGATATCGATCCGATAATCCTCCATGGCGGAATAGAGATATTCTTCCACCGTCTTGGAAATGCGGTGGATTTCGTCGATAAAGAGGATATCGCCGTATTCGAGGTTGGTGAGCAGTCCGGCCAAATCGCCCGGTTTCTCGATAATGGGACCCGAGGTAATGCGCACCCCCCGCTCCATCTCATTACCCAGGATCAGGGCCAGGGTGGTCTTGCCCAGCCCCGGGGGTCCGCTGAAGAGAATGTGACTCAGCGCGTCCCCGCGCGCCCGGGCCGCCCCCACCACGATCCGGAGTCGTTCCAATGTTTTTTCCTGGCCGGTGAAGTCACTGAAATCGAGGGGACGGAGCTTATTGTCGCTGGTAGTATCCTTCTCGTTGAGAGAGGTTCTAATAAAACTCATCCCCTTGGGGGGGATTTCCGAGGTGGAATTTTCCACGGGTTTCAGGCGGCTTGGGGATTTAATTCCTTGGGCATTTCCTTTTCGGGCAATCGATTCATAATGGCCCCGACCGCTTTGAGTTTTCCCTCGATGTTGTCATAGCCGCGATCCAGATGGTAGATGCGCAACACCCAGGTTACGCCTTCCGCCACGAGCCCGGCCAATATGAGGGCGGCGCTGGCGCGAAGATCGGAGGCCATGACCGGAGCCCCGGAAAGGCTGGTTTTTCCCTTGATAATGGCATTGGGACCTTCGATGGCGATGTCGGCTCCCATGCGTTGCAGTTCCGGCACATGCATGAAACGGTTGGGAAATACCTTTTCGGTCACGATACTGAGCCCGGGAGTAACCGACATCAGGCTGCTCATCTGGGCTTGCAGGTCGGTGGGAAATCCCGGATGGGGATGGGTCACCACATCCACCGGCCGCAGAGGGGAACTGCTTTTCCGCACCGTGATGGAGGATGGAGAATCGATTTCAATGGGAACCTCTGCTTCGCGCAGTTTATCGATCAGAGCGGCTTGGTCGGCCACGCGCATGTTTTGCAAAGTCAGTTTTTCCGCGGCCATGGCGCCAGCCATGAGATAAGTGCCCGCCTCGATGCGGTCGGGCAGTATCTTAAAGGTGCATCCGTGCAGTTTATCCACCCCGCGAACGACTAAAATAGGACTGCCAATTCCCTCGATGTCGGCGCCCATGGATTTGAGCATATTACACAGATCCACGATTTCCGGCTCACAGGCGGCGCACTCGATAAGGGTTTTGCCCGGGGTCAGGACGGCAGCCATGAGGACGTTTGCCGTGCCGGTCACGGTACTGCCGTGGCGTCCACCCAAAAAAATGTGGTTTCCCCGGGCCCGCGATGCTTCCAATTGAACGTAACCATTCTCAATGTTGATTCCCATGCCAAGGCCGGCAAACCCCTTCAGGTGCATATCGATGGGCCGCGGTCCAATGACACATCCACCCGGGAGGGAGACTTCGGATCGTTTAAGGCGTCCGGCCAGCGGTCCCATCAAACAGACGGAGGCGCGCATTTTTCGAACCAGTTCGTAGGGGGCTCGCGAGGCGACATTGGCCGCCGTTATCTTCCAGGTAGTGGCCTCGGTTTGCTCCACCTCCGCTCCGAGGTGGTGCAGGATTTTTCCCATGAACCGTATATCGCTCAAATCGGGCACATTCTCCAAAATACAGGGTTCCGCGGTCAGCAAGGTGGCGGCAAGGGCGGGCAGGGCGGCATTTTTCGAGCCGCTGATGGGAATGGAACCGCGGAGGGGTTTCCCCCCTTCAATACGCATTACATCCATGGTAGCAACGGTGGGGTAGGGATATCAGGATGAGGAAGGTTTTTTTCGGGAGGCTCCCGAAGGAGAAGGGTTGGATGGCGGCTTCCGCCCCGTCAAGTTTTTTTGTGGGTGGGATCCACCTCGCGGAGGACCACCTCCTCGACGCCTGCGGCGGCGAGGTCTTCGGCGCTTGGGATGGGTATCCTGGCCGGCAGGTCGCTTCGAACCACCCCCTTTTGGGGAGGGGCGGTTTGGCCGATTTCTTCTTGCCTTGTTGGGTCGGTAATTCTTGCCCCGCCGCCTTTTGCGGTGGTGCGTCCGCTTTGGCTTTTCCGGTTCGGGCTCTTTGATGCCGAACAGAGATTTCAACCGGGACAGGATGGAGTCAAACAGGCCTTTTGGGGCTGGGGGTTTCCGGTGGCCTGTGGCTTTGGAGCGGGCGGGGCCCCGATGGCGCCTAGGACGATCGGGCCTTCTCCTGTCGCCCTTTTTACGGGGGCCTCCGGAACCGCCTCGGTTTCGATGACGTTGTTGGCCCGAACGGGGTGGCCGTTTACCCTGGCCCTCTTTGGCATGAGGGCGGCGCCTTTTACGCGGAGGCGGTTTGGAGCGTTCCGGTTTCTGACGATCCTCCGACTCGGAGGCCGGTTCCGGTTTGATCGGTTTGGAAGGGCGTTTGATCGGTCCGGACCGGGGTTTCCGGTATGCACTGTGGTAACGCGAGCGGCGGGCCCGCCTGGGCACGGCCGGTCGGTCCAAGCCGGTTCGGCTTTTTTTTGCGGAATCTGCCGGTTCGCTTTTTTTTGGATTGTTTCTCGATTTTAACTCGTAGTCGGTTTTGGAGTCGACGGGTTTAAGCTCTTCAAATTCGGGCATGGTAAGAATGCTGTTAGAAGTTGTTTTGCAGCAATAGGAAGCTCGGAGGCACTTGCGGGAGGCGGAGATTCATGGAGGGAGAGGGAAGCTTTAAGATGATGTAGTTGGGTCATTTTGATGCCTATCCCTTTATCTCTTCCGTGTCCATTTTGCATGCGATTTTGGTTTGGTTCCTTATTCTTCGCCGTGTTGGGAGAGGGGTCAAGCCAAACCACGGGTGGGGAGTTGCTCTGAATATGGGAAGCATTGAGAAAGGAGGAAGAAGGCGCGCTGGGGCGCGCCAATTAGGAATTAGGAATTAGGAATTAGGAATTAGGAATTGGGAGGGAGAGGGGAAGCACCCAAGGGCGCGAATTAGGAATTAGGAATGGGGGAAAGAGAGCAAGGTCCTGATCTTGTTCATGGTCTTGATCGAAAAATGCCAACTCCGGAATTTCGAAAGGTTCGATCACGATAAACCTCATCATCTCAGCATCGTATCTGCGGTTCATGCCCCCACCTGTATGGACACGCTACTTTGGACGCTTACCACCTCAATCGGGGGATAAACCCCATCCTACAGTTTAGGAATGTGTTAAAAATGAAACATCGACGATTGTTCAAGGTACCTGAGTTGATACCTCCAAAATTCCTAATTGCCTTGCCCAAAGGGGGAGGTTTTCCGAACCTTTCCCTTATGGACAAACTCGAGGAAATTTTTCAATTACAGGAACGGCTGAACAGGCGGATCGGAGTCGATACCGAGGGCATGTCGGAGGAAGAACAGGTCGAGTGGGTGCTCAATTACACGCGGGCCATGCAGCAGGAATTGGCCGAGTTGACCGATTCTGTGCCTTGGAAATGGTGGGCCAAATATCAGGAATTCGACCGGCAGAACGCCAGGGTCGAAGTGGTGGATTTGTTTCATTTCCTGGTTTCGTTGGGGCAGGTGTTGGGTATGAGTGCCGACGACATTCATCGAGCTTATGTCAGAAAGAACGTGGTCAATCACCAGCGTCAGGAAACGGGTTATGCCTATAAGGACGAGAGAGACTCGCGCCACATTTGATATTTTTTGGAGCCCGAAGGGAGGGATTGGGGTCCAAGTATTGTTTGAAAACTGCAAAATTTGATAGTGAAAGCGTTTTGAAGATGATTGGCAAATCGCTCACGGGAGGTTTGCTTTCCGCTGCTTGGGTAATGGCCGCATGGGCGAGCAACCCGGTCTTATTCGGGCAACAGGCCGGTGCAGTCGATGCCATCACTCCCCTGATCGGTGAGGCCGAAGCGGAGGCCTTTGAGGAAGATCAGCGGAGGACCTGGGAGAGGGCGGCGGCAGACTCCGCCCTGAGGACGGGGTTGGGCAATATCGCTATCGGGTTCTACGATCGCCTTCTGGAAGGGGCTGATGTCGCTGACGGGGCAACCCATGAAATGGAGCTCAATCGCATCACGGCCTTCATATCCCTGGGCCGACTGGGCGAGGCCAAAGCGGCTTTGGAGAAGTATCATGGGAAGCGCGCCTCCAGATATCACCTCCGCCGAGCCTTGGTGGGGCACTTTCTGGGGGAGGAGAAGGAGGCCAAAGCGGCATTGGAGTTGGTGCATGGGCAGGATTTGTTGAGGGAGGAAAGGGCTTGGCACCTCTTGATCCGAGGATTGTTGCAACGAAGGACCCTGGAAGGGGAAGAAGGAGAGGCTCTCCTGAAGCGTGCCCGCCAAGCCGCTGTTTCCACCGAACAGAGGGCTCAGATCGCCCTCATCATTTACAGGACCTTGTTGCTGGAATCGCGTCGGATCAGCCCGGATCAACTGGAGCTATTGCGAGGGGAGATGGATTCCCAAATTCCGGAAGGCAACCGGGCGGGTTATCAGTTCGCCAAGCAATATGCCGTGGCCCTCAATGCGGCGGGTCGGTCAGAGGAAGCGGTGAAGTCTATTCGGGAGACGTTGCCCCTGATTTTGGAAGCGGATTACGATTTGCGGGATGAACTGTTGCTCCTGCATGGAATTCTGTCGGGGCGGGCCACGGAGGGTGGTCGGGACGCATTTCGACGCCTTTTGTCAACAGGTGTGACCACCGAACTGCGTTTGCACGCTTTGCATGCCCTGGTTTCATCGGCCACCACCTCGGAGGCCATAGAGGCATTCCTTACCTACACAAATGAACTTCCCCTGGCCGGTTTGCCTGGAGTCCTGAAAGACCAGGTGCTCTACAGCCGGGCTCAGCTTCTCTACCGGATCATGGAATACGAGGCATCGGATAATGAGTGCCAAACCCTGCTGGCGGAAAATCCCGACGCCGAACTGAGGCAGTCCACCCTCCGGTTGCTCGTATTGATTGCCTTTCAACGGCAGCGCTTTCGAACTGCGGCCGGATTCCTCATTCAGTTGGGAGAGTTGGTCGGGACCGATGGCGAGCGCAATCGCATTCAGTTGTTGGTGGCAGATTGTTTTTTTCTGGCCGAGGACTATCGCAATGCGGCGGATTCCTACGGGGTGGCCATAGAGCAGGACCAGAGCGACCGGGGGGTCGTTCTCTTTCAATGGATATTGTCGGAAATCAAAGCAGGCAATTTCGAGAAAGCCATTGAGCACATCGGCGCATTCAAAGAGGACGGCAGCGTGGATCCCGTGCAGAAATGGCGGGCGCTTTGGAATCTTCTGTCGGCTATGCAGCGGATGGGGGAGGAAGGGGAGGCCTATCAACTGCTCAGTGAATGGCTGACCCGGGAGTCGAAGGAAGTGCTGCCCGTTTCCCTCTGGGTTCGTTTATTGTGGTTAAGGTGTCAACTGACCCTGAAAACGGGACGGTACGACATGACCCCCGCGGTGGCGGGGGAAGTTTACCGGGCCCTGAGCGAAGCCAAAGGGCAACTGGATAAAGGTTTGGGCATCGAGATTACCAGCCTCACCCAGGTCATGGAAAGCCAGGCATTGGTTTTTTCCGGCCGCGAGGAGGAGGGAATGGAATTGCTCGAGGCTGTGCGTCGCGATTTCCCCAATACGCGAGCCGCGGTGCAGAGCATCTTTGCCGAAGCCCGGTATTTTGCTTCTCAGAACCTCATGGTCGATGCCCAGCAAAGATTGATTCAACTGGCCGACACCTATCCCGACAGCGAACTTGCCCCGGTGGCCTTGTATGAGGCCGCCCTCCATGCCCTCACCCGGGGGACCGATTCCACCATGAGGGAAGCAAGCCTGGTGTTCGAGCGGATGGCGGACCACTATCCCGAACATCCCCTGGTATTTTACGGGCGGTTGAATCAGGGCAATCTTTTGCGAAGCTTTAATGATTTTGGCGGGGCGGAACAGGTCTTCGAGCAATTGCTCATCGCCTTCCCGGGGCACAAGGACAGCGCGGTCGTGCTCATGGCTCAAGCCGAGTGCATTTTAGCCCAAACCGACACTTCCCAGGTGAGGATCGACCAAGCCATCGGAAAATTTGAGCGATTGGCCGAGATGCCCGACCTGCCC
This sequence comes from Opitutales bacterium, assembly GCA_965219475.1. Classification (GTDB taxonomy): domain Bacteria; phylum Verrucomicrobiota; class Verrucomicrobiia; order Opitutales; family UBA2995; genus JAABVD01. The sequence goes on from CBDCNU010000004.1 coordinate 114,050, forward strand.
ATTGACCTGCGGGTGGAAGCGGCCTGGAAATGGGCTTTCGCCTATCAACGCCGAAACAATCCCGAGCGGGTGATCCAGATCTACTGGTTGACCATCAATCAGTTTCTTATCGAAGAGGACCATGCCCGGGAATTGGGGCCTACCGGTCGTTACTGGATGTCCCGAATCGTCATTTCTCTGGGCGAGGCCTTGGAGAGTCAAGGAGACCTGGAGTCGGCCCGCCGGGTTTACGCCCTCATAGAGGAGCGGGGATTGCCTTTTCAAAACCTGGCCCAAGGTAAACTTGCCCGAATGGGTCAGAAACAAGGATAGGGATGAATGGATTTAATCTCAGTTTAATGGAGAATGGCGGACCAATCATGTGGATTTTGCTCCTCATGAGCCTGGTCGCATTTCTCGTTTTCGTGGAGCGGGTCTTATACCTGCATCGCGGACAGATTCGATCTTCGGAATTTATTGCCGGAATCAAAAATGCGGTGCGCAAGCAGCGTTTGGTGGAAGCGCTCACCCTCTGTGAAGAGACACCGGGGCCTCTGCCCCATCTGGTCAAGGCCAGCCTGCTTCACTTCGAAGAGGACGAGGGAAAGATCCGCTACGAAATCCAGGAGGCGGCCTTGGTGGAGATTCCCGCCCTGGAAAAACGATTGGGAGCGCTGTCCGCTCTGGCCAAGGCGGCTCCTTTGGTAGGTTTGCTGGGAACGGTTATCGGCCTGGCCCAGACCTTTTTTGAAATGCAAGCGGCCGGAAACTACTCGGATGCCACCTTGCTCTCCTCGGGCATGTGGCAGGCGCTGCTGACAACGGCGTGGGGATTGGCCGTAGCCGTTCTGGCATTTCTCGGATATCATTTTTTGCACGGCCGGGTGCGGGCTTTGGTCCTGGACATGGAGTGGGCGGGAAACGAAATGCTAAAATTTATCGTGCGCGACCTGCGCGGCCAGGGGTTCGAGTTGGAACCTGCTTCCCAAGAAAACCGCCATGTTTAGCCAACCGCTCGATCTGGGAAGGTTCATCCAGACCAGGGCCGATTCGAAATTGGAGGTCGTGCCTATCCTGGACATCCTGATCATCGTATTGTTTTTTGGAATATTCAGTTCGGCTTTCGTTTTTCCACAGGGGGTGGAGGTGGATTTGGAGTTGACCGAAGAATTGGTCAGCGGCATGGAGGTCACGGCCGTTCTGACGGTAAGGCGGGACGACATGCTTTTGTTTGAGGGCCAAAACCTGAAGCTTTCCCAATTCAAGGGGAAGGCGGTCGATTATTTGAAGGGGAGAGAAAAGGCCGCTTTGCTGGTGCGGCTCGATCCCTCGATTCGGGCCCAAACCGTTTTCGATATTTTTGGACAAGCCAAACAAGCCGGATTTACCCACGTGCTAGTGGCCGGGGAAAATCAGCCCATCGAATTGCCCACTTTTCATTGAGATGGGAAAACCCGGGAAATCGAACCGTTACGGGGGGCGGTTAACGCTCATTTTCGCCATGGGAATTGTAGCGCACCTGGGCATTTGGTCCCTATTTCGCATCGATCCGAAACACGACCAACCCGAACCCGGGCAAGGCGCCTTTGTCTTCCATCAATCCGGGGGTCAACAACTGCACGGCGATCTGCTGTTGGGGCGGGCCTTCCTCTTCGATTCGGAGCCCATATTTCTTCCCACCTCTCGCAATTATTCCGGCCCCGTCAAAACCGATGCCAGCCTTTGGGAACCGGAGGTGGATCTCTCCAAACCCTTCGGCCCCGATATCCGTCTGGACGATTCCATTTTGCTGGCGGAGGACCGGTCGACGGCCCAGGTGGCGCATCCCGAGGAACTGCTGCAGAATCTTTCGGGAGATTTCTTTTCGGAATTCGGGGTGGGCAAACCCGTTTGGCCTTCCGTGGAACAAAACGGACTCTTTATCCAAGCCAGTGATGCAATGGGAAACGTGGTGGTCGAGTCGTTCCTTTCCCTGGAAACGACCCCTTCCTTTTCCCTGTTGGCGGGTCCGGTTGTTTTTGCCATTCTTCACACCCCATTCGGTTTGGGTGGAGAGCCGTTCCTGGTCAATCCAAGCGGGGACGAAGAAACCGATGCCTATTTACAAAAAATTCTTCTGGAACAGGTGCGCCCCCTTCTCCAGGGTATGACGGGGTATTTCCATGTGAAAATTGGTCCTTGATTCCCCTCTGAAAAAAGCAAAAATAAAGGTTGACGACCCTTTTTGCTTTTTGCCATTTTCTCGCCTTTATTTTCTCCACACCATTCTCTCGTAGATTGTGTGCCCTTGTAGCTCAGTCGGTAGAGCGCGTCCTTGGTAAGGACGAGGTCGGCGGTTCAAGTCCGCTCGAGGGCTCCATTCAATAATGAGGATATGATTCAGACCCCATTCACTACCAACCTTTTATCTATTACAATTAATTTTATTACCTATGGCTAAGGGAATCTTCCAAAGAACCAAACCACACGTCAATGTCGGGACCATCGGTCACGTCGACCACGGCAAGACTACATTGACCACGGCTATACTGAAAGTTCAGTCCGAGAAAGGGCTGGCGGAATTCAAATCCTACGCGGAAATCGCCAAGGGTGGAACCGTGCGGGACGATTCAAAAATCGTTACCATCGCCGTGGCGCACGTGGAATACGAATCGGAAAACCGGCATTACGCCCATGTCGATTGTCCCGGCCACGCCGATTTCATCAAAAACATGATTACCGGCGCTGCTCAAATGGACGGGGCAATTCTGGTGGTGAGCGCGGCCGATGGCCCCATGCCCCAAACCCGCGAGCACATTTTGCTGGCCCGTCAGGTGGGGGTGCCGAACATTGTGGTATTTTTAAACAAGACCGATCTCATCGATGACGAGGAACTGGTTGAACTGGTGGACATGGAGGTGCGCGAGTTGTTATCCAAGTACGAGTTCGATGGGGACAACATTTCCATTATCAAGGGCTCGGCCACACAGGCCATGGAGGGCTCGCCGGAAGGTCTCGATGCCATCGCCCAGCTGTTGGAAGCCGTCGACAACGATATTCCGGAACCGGTTCGCGAGATTGATCAGCCCTTTCTGATGTCGATCGAGGACGTGTTTTCCATCACCGGTCGCGGAACCGTGGTAACGGGAAGGATCGAACGCGGTGTGGTCAAAGTGGGCAATACGGTCGAGATTGTGGGCATAAAGGATACGCAATCAACTGTGGTCACCGGCGTGGAAATGTTCCGCAAGCTGCTCGACCGGGGACAAGCCGGCGACAATGTGGGGGTGCTTCTTCGTGGTATTGGAAAGACCGCTGTGCAGCGCGGGCAAGTTTTAGCCGCCCCCAAAACCATCAATCCGCACAAGAAGGGCAGGGCGGAGATTTACGTCCTGAGCAAGGATGAGGGTGGGCGCCACACTCCCTTTTTCGATGGTTATCGTCCCCAGTTCTATTTCCGGACCACCGATGTAACGGGGAATGTGAAGCTTCCGGATGGCGTAGAAATGGTCATGCCCGGGGACAACCTGGGATTAGCCATCGAATTGATCACTCCGATTGCCATGGAGAGAGGTCAACGATTCGCCATCCGTGAGGGTGGCCGCACCATCGGTGCAGGTCGAATAACCGAAATAGTAGAGTAATTTTTGAAACCTTTCAACCGGGCCGGGAGTTTGCCCAAGTAGACCCCGGCTTACCTGTCTAGAATTTTGCCATAGGACAGTAGCTCAATAGGTAGAGTAGCGGTCTCCAAAACCGTCGGTTGGGGGTTCGAGTCCCTCCTGTCCTGCCAACATTAAATGAAAAATCCCTTTCGCAGCATCCGAATCTTCTGGAAGGAAACGGTGAATGAGCTTAAAAAAGCATCCTGGCCGACCCTCAAGGAGTTGCGCGATTCAACCATAGTGGTGTTGATCGCCGTATTGCTGTTGGGGGCCTTTATTGGAATTGCGGACTTTTCCCTCTTCCAGGTGGTCAACCTCTTTACCGATTGGGTGCGCGGATAGTTTGATTTAATGATGACAGGAACTTCCCAGTCCAATTCCCATTGGTATGTGCTCCAGACGCTCTCCAATAAGGAAAACCAGGCCAAGATTTACCTTGACCGGTATAAGAAACAGGAGGAAATGGAGGACATTCTCTTCGATGTCCTGTTGCCCACGGAGACGGTTTCCGAGGTGAAGCAAGGCCGGAAAACCACCAAATCCCGCAAACTGTATCCCGGTTATGTCTTTGTTCACATGAAATTGTACGACGAAGAGGGCCGGATGTTGAATAAACCTTACTACTTTATCAAAGGGGCAACCGGGGTGATAGGTTTTGTGGGGGGGGCAAATCCCACTCCGCTGAAAGAGGAGGAAATAGAACGCATTATTGCCCAGGTCAAGGAAGCGGAAGGCAAGGAGGTCCCCAAGGTGAGCTATGAATTGGGAGAGGAAGTCAAGATCACGGACGGTCCCTTTCTCAATCTCAACGGAAGGATCGAGGATATCGATCCCGACAAAGGAACTCTCAAAGTTTCGGTTTCTATTTTTGGACGCTTCACCCCGGTCGAACTGGAATACTGGCAGGTGGAGAGAAATACGGACTAAACTGCTATGGCCAAGAAAATCACAGGAACAATTCGTCTGCAACTGCCGGCTGGAGCGGCCAATCCCGCACCGCCGGTCGGACCGGCTCTGGGCGCGGCCGGGGTCAATATCGTGGCTTTTTGCAAGGAGTTCAACGCCAAGACCAAAGATCAGGCCGGAATGATTCTCCCGGTGGTCATCACGGTCTACGCCGATCGTTCCTTCAGCTTCATTCTGAAATCGCCCCCGGCTGCCGTTTTGCTGAAAAAAGCGGCCGGTCTGGCCAAGGGATCGGGTGAGCCGAACCGGGAGAAGGTGGGCCGGGTTTCCCGGGCCCAATTGGCCGATATCGTCAAGATAAAGCAAAAGGACCTCAATTCCTCGGATGAGGATCAAGCGGTAAAAATCATTGCCGGCACGGCGCGGAGCATGGGCATCGAGGTAGACTGGTAAAATTTCAAGGGCAAACCGACATGATTAAGCACAGCAGACGTTACACCCATGCTTCCGGGCAGGTCGACAGGTCGCAGACCTACGACCTGGATGAAGCCATCAAAATCTTGCAAGGCTTTCCCCGGGCCAGTTTCGATGAAACGGTGGAACTCTCTTTTCGACTGGGGGTCGATCCCCGCCAAAGCGACCAAATGGTCCGCGGGACGGTCTCCCTGCCCAATGGGAGCGGGAAGAAGGTGACCGTGGTCGTGTTCACCAACGATGAGGAGGAGGCCAGGGAAGCCGGGGCCGACTACGCCGGATTGAAAGACCTGGTGGCAAAGGTTCAGGGAGGCTGGCTGGAGTTCGACGTAGCCGTCGCCACCCCAGCCGCCATGAAGGTGGTGCGTTCCCTGGGCCGCATCCTCGGTCCGCGGGGGCTCATGCCCAATCCCAAGGCCGGTACCGTGACCGACGACGTCGCCAAGGCGATTCGGGAAGTTAAAGCCGGTCGCATTGAATACAAGATGGATAAGACGGCCAATATCGGCGTTCCCGTGGGCAAGCGGTCTTTTGCGGCGGACCTGATCAGGGAAAATATTGAGACGGTCATGGCCGAGTTGATAAAAGCCAGACCCCCCGCATTAAAGGGAAGGTATATTTTAAACGTATCGGTATCTTCCACCATGAGCCCCGGTGTGAGGTTGGATACTTCGGGCTATTTCGACTGACAGGAGAAGGGACCATGAGAGCGGAGAAACAGTACCTGGTAAATGAGGTCAGCACCCATCTTGGGAAGTCCGACTTTGTTTTTCTGACCAATTTTGAACGGATAACGGTGGAGGAATCCCGTGATCTGAGGAGCAGACTTTCCGAAAGGGGAGCTGAATTTCACGTGGTAAAAAACAGCGTGCTCGACGTGGCCGCCAGGGACCGTAACCTGCCCGGGCTGGACACTTGGCTGGCCGGCCCGACCGCGATCGTGGTCGGGGGCCAGGACCCTTCCGGAGTGGCCCAAACCTTACGCAAGTTTTTCCGGGAGAAGAAAAAAAACGAAGTCAAAGTCGGTCTACTGGGTGAAAAAACCCTAACCCGGAATGACGTCAATGCATTGGCCGACCTGCCTTCCCTTGAAGTCCTGAAGGGGCAACTGCTCAACTTGTTCACCCTCCCGGCTACGCGGATGGCCAGCCTGCTTAATGCGGTTCCGACCAGCGTGGTCACCTTATTGACCGCCCGGGCCGACAAGGAAAAGGGGGAAAACTGAATTAACCCATGGCCGACGCAAAACGGAAGACCATGAAATGGAACACTTTACCCAAATGGTTGGTCAGGAACATTTCCTTGTAAACATTTCTGACCACAATACTAATCCGTCAAAGGAGAATATCATGCCTGACATAACCAAAGATCAAGTTATCGATTGGCTTTCCAGCCAGTCAGTCCTGGATATCGCCGCATTGGTGAAGGAACTCGAAGACAAATGGGGTGTAAGCGCGGCCGCGCCGGTTGCATTTGCCGCCGCCCCCGCAGCCGGTGATGCCGATGATGCAGAAGCGGCCGAAGAACAAACGGAATTCGACGTCATCTTCGCAGGTCCGGGCGAGAACAAGATCGCATCCATCAAAGAAGTTCGCGCCATTACCCAACTCGGTCTGAGAGAAGCCAAAGACCTGGTGGAGAGCGCCCCCAAGGCCGTCAAGGAGGGGGTTACAAAGGAAGAGGCTGAAGAGGTTCGCAAGAAACTCGAAGCCGTCGGCGCTAAAGTCGAAATCAAATAATTGGCTTATTCTCAGTTTCCGCTATTTCCGAAAACAGTTCGAACTTGGCCATCCCGCCAAGTTCTTGGCCTCATTTGGCTGAACCGCATTTCCACCTTGCCGCCCCGGCAACCACTCAACCCATACCCATGCTGAAGCCCCATGTCTGACCGTATCAACTTCGGAAAACTCAAGGAGGTCATCAAGTCTCCCAACCTTATTCAAAATCAAATCGACTCTTTCAAGGGCTTTATTCAGCAGGCTGTAGCTCCATCGAAACGCAAGAGGGCCGGTCTGGAAGCGGTATTTCAGGAAGTGTTTCCCATCGAAAGTTACGACGGGAAGACGGTGCTGGAGTATGTCTCCTACAACATTACCGGGCCCAAGATGACGGAAATGGACTGTATCCGGGAAGGGGTTACCTTCTCCATCTCCCTGCAGGTAAAACTCCGTCTTCGCGACGAGGATGACATTAAGGATGAAGAAATCTACATGGGGGAGATCCCCCACATTACGGAGAGGGGATCCTTTATCATCAATGGAGCCGAACGGGTAGTGGTCAGCCAACTCCATCGCTCCCCCGGGATTGCTTTCGAGTCCTCTACCCATACCAGTGGGAAACAGCTGAATTCTTTCCGTATTATTCCGGACCGTGGAACCTGGTTGGAAGTGCAGTTCGACATCAACGACCTGCTCTACGTTTTCCTCGATCGCCGTCGCCGTCGCCGCAAGTTTCTCATTACCACTTTGCTCAGGGCGATGGGCTACGGTTCCGATGTCGAAATACTCAGTTTGTTCTACGACATCCGGGAACTCCATTTGTCCGAGGCAATGGATATGGAAATTGTGAGCCATTACGCCCTGGTTGAAGATATCATAGACGCCAATCAGGGCATTGTTCTGGCCCGGGCTTTCGAGCCCCTGACCAAGAGTGTTCTGCGGCAATTCGGGCAAGCGGAGGTTTCCTCCATCCGGGTCATCAATACCTCCTTCGACGAAGGGATCCTCGTGCGCGCCTTGAAAAAGGATCCAACCCGCAACGAAGAGGAAGCTCTCAAGGAGATTTACAAACGGTTGCGTCCGGGAGAGCCTCCCACCACCGCCAATGCCAGAGCCTTATTGAGACGCCTCTTTCAGGATCCCAAGCGCTACGACCTCGGCCGGGTCGGACGTTACAAAATCAACCAGAAGCTATCCCTGAACACGGAGCTCGAGGTTCGCATCATCACGGTGGAGGACATCGTTGAAGCCACCAGATACGTGATCAAACTGAAGAGGGGAGAAGGATCAGTTGACGATATCGATCACCTCGGCAGTCGCCGCGTCCGCACGGTGGGAGAACTCCTTTCCAACCAATGCCGCATTGGTTTGGCCAGGACGGAAAGGCTCGTGCGCGAGCGAATGACCCTCTACGATCAGAGTGTGGATTCCATAACACCGCAAAAATTGATCAATCCCAAAGCGTTGAGCACCGTCATCCGCGACTTTTTCGCCCGGAGCCAGCTCTCTCAATTCATGGACCAGATCAATCCCCTGGCGGAAATCACGCACAAGCGACGCCTGAGCGCCTTGGGTCCGGGAGGATTAAACCGGGAGCGGGCCGGGTTCGAAGTGCGCGATGTTCACCCTTCCCATTACGGCCGGATTTGTCCCATCGAAACTCCAGAAGGGCCCAATATCGGATTGATCAACTCATTGAGCATTTTCTCCCGCATAAACGAGTTTGGTTTCATTGAAACTCCCTACCGCGTGGTGACGGACGGTCGGGTAACGGATGAGGTTCGTTACGTGACGGCGGACGCGGAAGAGGGATTGGTTATCGCCCAGGCCAATTCGGAGCTGGATGCGGAGGGCAACTTTATCGGCGCGGTTACGGCTCGGCAGGGAGACAACTTTTTCGAGGCCGACCCCAGTGTTATCCACTACATGGACGTTTCTCCCAAGCAACTGGTATCAGTGGCGGCGGGATTGATCCCGTTTCTCGAACACGATGACGCCAACCGGGCCTTGATGGGGTCGAACATGCAGCGTCAAGGGGTGCCCCTTCTGCGCACCCAAGCGCCTTACGTGGGGACCGGGATCGAAGCAAAGGTGGCCCAGGATTCCAAGACCGTCGCATTGGCCCAGAGCGATGGCATCGTGGCCTCGGTTGATTCCTCAATGATGGTGATTTCCAAGGATGGGACCCTTCCAGCCAAATTTGCCCGCAAACCGAAGAGCATTCCGAAAAAGGGAATCCACGTGCACCAACTCCGCAAATTCATGCGCTCCAATGCCGGAACGTGTTTCAATCAAAAACCACTGGTGGTCAAGGGGCAGAAAGTAACATCCGGTCAGGTAATTGCGGATGGGGCCTGCACCGATCACGGAGAATTGGCCCTCGGGCGCAATGTCCTGGTCGCGTTCATGCCCTGGAATGGATACAATTTCGAGGATGCCGTTCTCATTAGTGAGAAGGTGCTGAAGGAGGACATCTTTACTTCAATTCACATCGAAGAATTTGAGGTGACAGCCCGGGATACCAAGCTGGGACCCGAAGAAATTACCCGGGATATCCCCAATGTGGGGGAGGAGGCTTTGAAAAACCTCAATCACGATGGGGTCATCCGGGTGGGGGCCGAGGTAAAACCTGGAGATATTCTGGTGGGCAAGATCACCCCCAAGAGTGAAACCGAGCTCGCTCCGGAAGAAAAACTCCTCCGGGCCATCTTCGGGGAAAAGGCCGCGGACGTCAAGGATACCTCGCTGGTGGTTCCATCCGGGGTAAGCGGCATCGTGATGGGAGAAAAAATCTCCACCCGCATTGAAGGGGAGCAGGAGAAGCTCAGCCCGGCCGACCGTCGCCGGAGAACCAAGCAAATCAACGAGAGATACCGAAACGAAGGCGAAACCTTGAAGGAAAACCTGACCGAAGCCCTGTCCAACATCCTTCTCGGTGAGAAAATTCCTCTGGATGTGGTAAACGGACAATCCGGCGAAATCATAATTCCGGCCAACCGCAAGATTACTAAAACGCTGCTTCGGCGGTTGGCTTCGGTGTCCAAACACGTGGAAATCGACCCGTCTCCGGTGCGCATCAAAATCATGGAGATCATCAAATCGTTCCAGGGCCGGTTCAGCGAATTGGAAGCGGACCGCGGGCGCAAGATCGCCGCCATCCAGGAAGGCACCGAAATTGATTCCGGAGTCATCAAGCAGGTGAAAGTCTACGTCGCCACCAAGCGCAAACTTCAGGTCGGTGACAAAATGGCGGGTCGCCACGGAAACAAGGGTGTTGTGGCCAAGATCGTGCCGGAGGAGGACATGCCCTTCCTTGCCGACGGAACGCCGATCGAGATCTGCCTCAATCCTCTGGGGGTTCCTTCTCGAATGAATGTCGGGCAAGTGCTGGAAACGCATCTCGGTCACGCCTGCCACAAGTTGGGAATTCGCATTGCCACACCGGTTTTTGACGGAATAGACGAGGAGGGTATCCGGGAATATTGTCGCGCTGCCGAAATTCCCGAACACGGCAAGAGCCAGCTTTACGACGGCCTCACGGGGGAAGCTCTCGATCAGGAGGTGGTAGTGGGCCACATCTATATGATGAAGCTCAATCACCTGGTTGCCGACAAGATTCACGCCAGGGCCGTCGGTCCCTATTCGCTGATCACCCAACAACCCCTTGGCGGTAAAGCGCAGTATGGGGGCCAACGATTTGGGGAAATGGAGGTATGGGCTTTAGAGGCTTACGGCGCGGCCTACACGCTACAGGAATTGTTGACCGTTAAATCGGACGACGTGCAGGGGCGCACAAAGATCTACGAGGCCCTGGTCAAGGGCGACAATTCTCTCAGCGCGGGGACCCCGCAGTCCTTCAATGTGTTGATGAAGGAAATGCAGAGTCTCTGTTTGGATGTTCGTCTGGATAACCGGACCAAAGCAGGAATTTAACCTTTAGAGCACTTATATTATGAGCACACAAGAAGTGAGACAGGTACTCGGATTCGACCGGGAAAGCACTTTCGAATCGGTCAAGATAACGGTGGCGTCGCCGGACACCATTCGTTCGTGGTCCCGAGGCGAGGTGAAAAACCCCGAAACCATCAATTACCGGACATTCAAGCCCGAACCGGGCGGTTTGTTCTGCCAACGTATTTTCGGGCCCGTTCGGGATTACGAATGTGCCTGCGGGAAGTATAAGCGGATCAAATACAAGGGAGTGATCTGCGATCGTTGCGGGGTTGAAGTTACCGTTTCCAGGGTGCGCCGCGAGCGTATGGGGCACATCGAATTGGCCGTCCCGGTTACCCACATCTGGTTCCTCAAGAGCATGCCCAGCCGGATAGGCCTGATGCTGGACATGACCGCCCGCAACCTGGAGCGGGTCATTTACTACGAAAACTACATGGTGATCGATCCGGGCAAAACCCCTTTGGAAGAAAAGCAATTGCTTACTGAAGCCCAGTATCAACAAGCCCTGGACGAATACGGGGACGACGCCTTCACCGCCCGCATGGGGGCCGAGGCGGTGAGGAAAGTTTTGTCCAATGCCGTTCTGGAGCCCTTGGTGAGCGATTTGCACGAGGCCATGAACAACACTCGTTCAAAGCAGATCAAAAAGAAGATTTCCAAGCGCCTCAAGCTGCTCCAGGGATTCATCAACAGCGGCACCCGCCCCGAATGGATGGTGTTGGAGGTGTTACCGGTGATCCCGCCCGATTTGCGTCCTTTGGTTCCTCTGGAAGGCGGCCGATTCGCCACTTCCGACCTGAACGACCTCTACCGGCGCGTGATCAACCGCAACAACCGTTTGAAAAATCTCATGCAACTGAAAACGCCCGACGTTATCATCAATAACGAAAAGCGGATGTTGCAGGAAGCGGTAGATGCCCTGTTCGATAACGGCCGGCACGGCCGGGCCGTGACCGGGGCCGGAAATCGTCCCCTCAAATCTCTCAGCGACATGCTCAAGGGCAAACAAGGTCGCTTTCGTCAGAACCTGTTGGGTAAACGGGTCGATTATTCGGGCCGTTCCGTCATTGTGATCGGTCCCGAGCTGAAATTGCACCAGTGCGGTTTGCCCAAGAAAATGGCGCTGGTTCTTTTTGAGCCTTTCATCATCCGGCGCCTCAAGGAGTTGGGCTTTGTGCACACCGTTCGCGGCGCCCGCAAAATGATCGAAAAGCGTTCGCCCGAAGTTTGGGACATCCTGGAGGAAGTCACTTTGGGCCACCCCGTGCTACTCAACCGGGCACCCACCTTGCACCGCTTGTCCATCCAGGCCTTTGAGCCGGTGCTCATCGAAGGGGATGCCATCCGCGTGCACCCCCTGGTATGCGCCCCTTACAATGCCGACTTCGACGGCGACCAGATGGCGGTTCACGTTCCCCTCTCCCTGGAGGCGGTCATGGAGTGCAAGCTGCTCATGTTGGCCACCAACAATATCTTCCTTCCCTCCAGTGGCAAGCCGGCTCTCACTCCTTCCCAGGATGTTGTCCTGGGATCCTATTACCTGACCATCGAACCCAGGAAACGGCCCCGGAAAGGAGACCGCGTGCCTTTGGCTTCCGAGGTGGAGGAAATCCTCCTGGCCGAGGCGGATAACGTGTTGAAAAAGCACGACTGGATCGACTTGGTCAATCCGGACTACGGGAATCCCCAAACCATTTTCGGCAACAGCAAGCGCAAGATCATCCGCACCACGGTCGGACGCATCATATTCAACGAAATATGGCCCGATGAACTGGGTTTTATCAACTTCCCGGTGGCCAAGTCCAAGCTGGGAGATATTATTTTGTCCACTTACCAGACCGCGGGTAAGGAAGTTACCATCCAGGTGCTCGACGAGTTGAAGGAGCTGGGATTCAGCATAGCTACCAAGGCCGGTATATCCATGGGACTGGAGGATATGATCATCCCCAATAACAAGGATGAGATCGTCGCCCAGGCCCGTTCCAAGATCGAGGCAGTGGAAAGAGAATATCGCAAGGGTGTCATTACCCAAGGGGAACGCTACAACAAGATTATCGACGAATGGACCGGGGCCACTGACCAGATTCAGCACGCCACTTTCAAAGGGCTGGAGTCCAACGCGGGCAAGGCCGAGCCCAATCCCGTTTACCTGATGATGGATTCCGGCGCCCGGGGTAACCGTCAACAAGTTCGCCAATTGTGTGGAACGAGGGGATTGATGGCCAAACCATCAGGAGAAATAATCGAGCGGCCCATACTCTCATCCTTCAAAGAAGGCCTTTCCGTTCTGGAGTACTTTATTTCCACCCACGGAGGCCGCAAGGGGTTGGCCGATACCGCTCTTAAGACGGCGGACGCCGGGTACCTTACGCGGAAACTATGCGACGTGGCCATGGATATGATAATAACCGAGGAGGACGACGGATACCGCGAAGGTATCTGGAAGCGTGCCATAGTTGAAGGGGATGAGGAGATCGTCCCGCTGTGCGACCGCATTATCGGCCGTTGCGTGGCGCAGGAGGTTCGCAACCCCCTGGACCCGGACGAGGTTCTGGTGGAGGAGGGTAACCTCATATCCGAGGAAATGGGTAAGCGGATTGAAGATTTGGGCATAGAGAGGGTTAAATTGCTTTCTCCCCTGACCTGCCGCCTCCGCAATGGAATCACGGCCCTCAGCTACGGTATCAACCCCGCCACCAACAAGATGGTGGAAATAGGATCATCCGTCGGCATCGTGGCCGCTCAATCCATCGGAGAGCCCGGAACCCAATTGACCATGCGCACGTTCCATATCGGCGGTATCGCCTCGAACTTGTCCAAAAGCAATGAGATCCGGGCCAGAAATGATGGCTTTGTGAAATTTACAGGCCTTCGTTTCGTCGAACTCGGCTCCGGAAATCACGTGGTGGTCAATAAGACCGGTTCCATGCAGATTTTGGACGAGGAGGACAAGGAACTGGAAATTTATGCCATCCCGGTAGGGGCGCTTGTCCGATTCGAGGACGGGGCCGAGATCAAAACCGGTACTACCCTGGCTGAATGGGACCCGCACAACGTGCCCATTCTTTCCGAAAAGGGCGGCCGGGTCGTTTTTCGCGACATGATTCCGGGTGTGACCATCAAGAAGGAACTCGATGAATCGACCGGCCGAGTCGGCATCGTGGTTACCGAACACAAGGAAGACTTGAATCCGCAACTGGAAATCCAGGATGAGGCCGGAAAGGCTATCGCCACTTACGCCATACCGACTGCCGCTCAAGTGGCCGTCAGCGAGGGAGACGACATCACGGCGGGATCCCTGATTGCCAAGACGCCCCGTCAAGCCTCCAAGACCATGGACATTACCGGGGGTCTTCCCCGAGTGGCCGAACTGTTTGAGGCTCGCCGCCCCAAGGACGCGACCAATATGGCAAAGATCGATGGAATCGTCTCTTTTGGGCCCAGCGTGCGCGGCAAAAAGCGCCTCGTGGTCACCGACGAGGAGACGGGGAACCATCAAGATCACCTGGTCGTCCACGGCAAGCATATCCTCGTGCAGGTAGGGGATTACGTGCGCAAAGGCCAGCACCTCACCGAGGGTTCGGCCGACCCCCATGAAATCTTGGATATTTTGGGTCCGACCGCCCTGCAGGAGTATTTGCTCACGGAAATTCAGAAAGTTTACCGGATGCAGGGCGTGACCATTAACGACAAGCACATCGAAATCATTATCTCCCAAATGTTGCGCAAGGTGCGGATTACCGACCCCGGGGACACCGATTTCTTCTGGGGAGAACAGATCGAGCGGAAGTCCTTTATGGCCGAGAATGAACGCATCATCGATGCGGGTGGAAAACCGGCCGAAGGTGAGCCGATCCTCCTCGGCATCACCAAGTCCTCCATCGAAACGGAAAGCTTCATTTCCGCCGCATCCTTCCAGGAAACCACCCGGGTCCTCACCGATGCTTCCACCCTGGGCAAGATCGATAACCTGAAAGGTTTTAAGGAAAATGTGATTATGGGTCACCTTATTCCGGCCGGGACCGGCTTGCCACTCTACCGCAACCTTCGCATCGACACCTTCGGAAACGAATTTGTTTCCGGAGAAGAGACGGGCAAGGAAGCCGGTTGACCGCAATGGATCACCCGGGGAGAGGCCCATTGCCGAGGGCCTCTCCGCTGATGCCGTTTGGGCCAAAATGGCTCGGACCCCAGCCCTGCGGGTTGCAAAACACTGGTTTTCCAGCGTATTCCTTTTGATTTGGTTTCTCCCTCAAAATCTCCAATTTAGTACTTGATTAACCTCAAGCCTCTGATACGTTCCACATTTTTTCAAAATTCCAACCTTAGTTATCACCTCATGCCGACCATAAACCAGTTGGTCCGGAAAGGACGTAAAGCGGTAAAATCGAAGTCCAAATCGCCTGCTTTGGACGGGAACCCGTTTCGCCGTGGCGTTTGCGTCCAAGTGATGACCCGCACCCCCAAAAAACCTAATTCGGCTATCCGCAAAGTTGCCAAGGTCCGCCTGACCAACGGACAGGAAATTATTGCCTACATTCCGGACGAAGGACATTCTTTGCAGGAACATAGCATTGTGCTGGTTCGGGGCGGCCGCGTTAAGGATTTGCCCGGTGTGCGTTATCATATCGTCCGGGGCGCTCTCGATTGTCTGGGGGTTGAAAAGCGCCGCCGCAGCCGTTCCAAATATGGCGTCAAACGCCCCAAGAACTAAATAAGGTTTCCATGTCCCGCCGTCGAAGAGCAGAAAAGAGAGTACCGGATCCGGACCCCCGGTATAACAGCCCTTTGGTCAGCAGTCTCATCAACATGGTGATGCGGGAGGGCAAGAAATCCCTCGCCCAATTTATCGTTTACCGCGCCTTTGAGCGGGTGGCCGAGAAACTGGGGAAGGGCGACCCGATCGATCTGATATTGGGGGCGCTGGAAAATATAAGACCCCGTTTGGAAGTGAAAAGCCGCCGGGTCGGAGGCGCCACCTATCAGGTTCCCGTGGAAATTTCCTTTGAGCGCCAGCAAAGCCTGGCCTTCCGTTGGTTGATTGATGCCGCTCGGAAGCGCCATGGCATACCGTTCACCGAAGCTCTGGCGCTGGAAATCGTCGACGCCTATAATAATACCGGGGTGGTCGTGAAGAAACGCCAGGACACTCACCGCATGGCTCGGGCCAATCGTGCTTTTGTGCACTTGCGCTGGTAAGGGGGGCTTTCTCATGGATGGTGTGGATATATCCGCTTATAATTCGCCTAGTCGCGAATACCCCTTGGAGTACACCCGCAACATCGGCGTCGCGGCCCATATCGATGCGGGCAAAACTACCACGACCGAACGCATCCTCTACTATACCGGGGTCGTCTATAAAATTGGGGAGGTTCACCATGGGACGGCCGTAACCGACTGGATGGCCCAGGAACGCGAGAGAGGCATTACCATCACTTCCGCATCCATCACTTGCGCCTGGACCACAAAACGGGGTCCCTATGGCGGAAGGGAACAACGCATCAATATCATCGATACGCCGGGTCACGTGGATTTTACGGCCGAGGTCGAGCGTTCGCTGCGTGTTCTCGATGGCGCCGTAGCGGTTTTTTGTGCCGTGGGAGGCGTTCAACCGCAATCCGAAACCGTCTGGCGCCAAGCCGATAAATACGGAGTGCCCCGTCTGGCATTTGTCAACAAAATGGATCGATCCGGTGCCAATTTTTTCGGCGTCATCGACGATATGCGTGATAAACTGGGAGCCAACGCCCACCCCTTGTTTTTGCCGATCTGCCTGGAGGAAGCATTTGTAGGTTTGGTCGATCTGGTCGCCATGAAGGCCTATTATTTCGACAAGTCCGATCCACTCGGCGTCAATTTCCATGTCCGCGAGATTCCTGAGGAACTGCGGGAGGAGGCAATTGCCTACCGCGAAGCCCTGGTTGAGGCGGTTGCCGATTACGATGACGAAATTGCCGAAAAATT
>CBDCNU010000005.1:0-34675 GCA_965219475.1 Opitutales bacterium
AAAAGAAAGAGTGTGGGGTCTGGCAGGAGAGTTGAGACGCCGTCGAGGCGACCTATGGCCAAAACGGCCGACTCAAGCGCTTGTTGAAGCGATCCGTCCAAAACCAGAGGCGGATTGGGCGGAAGCGGCGCCGGTACAAAAGCGCGAACCTGCTCGTCTACCGTACTGGTAATCTCGTAATGACCTGTATTTCTACGCCGCATGAAGGACAATCCCTATTAAAGTTTTCTAAACAGTCAATTCTACTATTAAACGTTTGGGGCTAAAGTCTTAATAGTGGAGGGGAGTGGAGAGAAAGGCTGAAGGCTGAAGGGGGAAAAGGCCTTGGCGTGCTTGGCGAGAGGTATTCCAGAGGAGAGTGCAAAGACAGGGAGGGGATCCGCCTTCGCCTTGCAGGTCTACGGCGTGACAGGGAGGGGGAGATAGGTTAGGTTTGGGGGAGGAATTCGTTTCCGATTTTCCAGACTCCTTTCTCGCGGAATGCGGGAATGGTCTGGCGACGGGCGGCGTTGGTGACGGCAGGCGCGGAAAGGCCCCGCTGCCTGATATAATCCGACAGGCGGATTATGCTCTGGCCCTGCAAATAACTCAGTCTCTTGTGCAGCGACTCGGTAAGGGCCAGCGCCATTATGCTTTCCATGGTCCTGGTGTTGCGGCGGTTTTCATAGTCTCGGAAGGCCTTGTAATACCGCTCCTTATCCGAGTTGCGGATTATTATGCGCGGCAATCCGAACTGAATGAGTTGATAATTTATGAGAACCCGCCCCAAACGGCCGTTGCCGTCGCAAAAGGGATGGATGTTCTCGAAATCCAAGTGAAACCGGGCTATCTTATCGAGGAAGTAGGAGCCGAGGTCGCTGGAATACCGGATGAAGATGTCATCTGTCATCAACTCGACATGCTCGGGAGCCGGGGCGATATGAGACCCTAGCCGAACGTATTCCCCCGGACCGCGAAAGCGTCCGGCGATGGCATCATCAATTCCGCCGATGAGCATCCGATGCAGGAGAAGGATCAGGTCTTTATTCAGTTCGCTGTCCTTGGCCTTGGCGCGTTTGTATTCTGTGACGCGTGCCAGGTTTTTCGCCTCGAAGACTTCCCGCACCGACACATTCCGGGACAACACCTGCTCCAACAGGATTCTCTCGGTCTCCTCCAGGGTGAGGGTTGAGTTCTCAATGGCATTGGAGTTGTAAACGCTCTCGGGTATCTCGACTTCGTCGATCATGGACAGGAGGGATTCCTTGCCCGGGCAGAGGGTATCGAAGGATCTTTTCAGGGCCTGGATGCGGTTTTTTATCGGCTGTGTGATGGCCATGTCGATTGGTAAGGTATTCACTATATATGGTGAATAATGAGTGAATAGACCAGAAAAAATGGGTGTTATTCACTAGGTTTCATGTTACCAAAAAGAGAACACATCCGCCTTCGCCAAAGGTCTACGGCGTGACAAGGAAGGAGGGGAAGCGCTGAAAGCCTTCAGCGAATTAGGTATTAGGAATTAATAGGGATAGAGATGGAATTAGGAATTGGGCCACAAAAAGCGTAGGATTCAAGGGACGGTCTCGGTGGGATTGGTTCGCTGGCTCCAGGCGGCGTGTTTTTTGGCCAGTTCGGCCACTTTTTGGGGCATGGCTTTGAAAGATCGCGCAGTTCGGTGCCATCTTCTGGGAGCTTGTAGAGTTCCCAGGACTTTTTGTTTTCGGAGACCAGTTTCCAGCCCTCTTCGCGCGCCGCTTTGCCCCTGCTATGAGCCCAGTAAACCTCCCGGCGTGGTTGCCACTTTTCCGGGTGACCCTGCAGCAGGGGGAGAAAGGACCGGCCCTCGAAAGGCAGCATTCCCTCGGGGGCTCTGGGATTGGCTCCGACGGCCTCCAATAGGGTCGGCATCAAGTCCATGACGTGCAGGTCCTGACGAAACAGACCACCGGCCAGGCCGCGGGCCAGACCCTGGGGCCAGGATAATATGAGAGGTGAACGGGTGCCGCCCTCGTGGTCATGTTGCTTGTAGAGCCGAAACGGAGTGTTGGAAACGTTGGCCCAGCCATGGCCGTAGGATTGCCAAGTGGACTGCGGGCCGGGCATGATGTGGGGGAGATTGCCCGGGGTGACGGGCGTTTTTTTGCCGTCGGTGGTGAAGGGCTTGGTCCAGGAACCGGTGCGTTGAGGCGGGTACTCGACGTGGCATCCCCCGTTGTCGTGCTGATAGATGAACAGGGTATTCTCCCATGCGCCCGTCTCTTCGAGGTGTTGCACGATACGGCCGATGTTGCGGTCCATACAGGTGATTTGCGCCGCGTAAACTTCCATGCGCCGCTGTTGCCATTCCTTGTGTTCTTCGTCTACCCAAGCCGGCACTTTGGGATTTCGAGGTGAAAGCTCCCAAGCGGGATCGACTACCCCAAGTTCCTTCATGCGGGCGTGGCGTTGCCGACGAAGTTTATCCCATCCCATGGAAAACCGGCCCTCGTAGTGCTCGATATCCTCGGGTTTGGCGTGCAACGGCCAGTGGGCCGCATTGTAAGCCACGTAGAGAAAAAAGGGCCGGATCGAGGAGGCGAGGTCGGAGGCGTGTTCATTGAGGAATCGAAGGGAATAATTCGTTATGGCGTCGGTGTAGTAGTAATTGGGGTTGTCTTGCCACTCATGCTCCCTGTTTTGCTCGTTGAGGTTTAAATCGGCCGGAGCGAAGAAGTCGGAGGTTCCCCAGTAGGTGCTGTAGGATTTGTCGAACCCGCGCCGGTGCGGAGCGCTGGGGCCATTGGGCTTTTCCGGGTCGGACAAATGCCACTTTCCCGCCATGTAGGATTTGTATCCCACTTTTCCCAAGGCTTCGGGGAGGAGGATGATGCCGGGGCGAAACCCTTGGGCGGGGGAACCGCCCCGCATGGCGGTATTGGGATAAAGGCTGGTGAGCAGACTGGCCCGCGTGGGCCAGCACATGTTGTTGACGTAGTAATTGGTGAAGCGCAGTCCGCCCCGGGCCAGCTTGTCCAGGGTGGGGGTTTCGATTTCACCCCCGTAGCACCCCAGGTCGGAATAGCCCATGTCGTCCGCCATGACCAGGACGATGTTGGGCCGGGCTTCGACCGCGGATCCGAACAGCGGGAAACAGCAAAGCGCAATTAGCGATAGACTTATATACTTAACCATAGAGAACACATCCGCCTTCGCCAAAGGACTACGGCGTGACAGGGAAGGGGAGGGAAGCGCCCAGGGGCGCGAATGAGGAATGAGGAATGGGGGGAGATCATGATCAGGATCAAGATTACAGGGATGGACAGGATTTAGGAAAGGAGGAGAGATACTGAGATGCCGAGATCCTGAGGTACTGAGTTGGAAAGGCACAAGGGCACCGAGAGGTTCTTTGATCCAATAGGTGATCGGTTGTGCAATTGGGTTTCAAGAGACGGCTCCGAAGGTCTTTTGCAAATAGGCCAAGCTTTCGCGCGCGATGGTTTCCGGATCGGGAGAATAGTCGAAGACTTCTACGGAGACGTACCCGCCGTAATTGATTTCCTTGAGCGCCTCGGCAATGGGTTCGAACTTTACCTCTCCGAAGCCGGGACCGCGTCTATTGGGATCGTTGGCGTGAAAATGAACGAGATGGCCGGCACTCTCCCTGATAATTTGCGGAATCGGTTTTTCTTCGGCGCTCATGGCTTTGACGTCCAGGTGCAGGCGAATGGCGGGATGATCGACCTTCTCGATTAATCGAATGGTTTCCTCGGCCGTGTTGAGGAAATTCGTTTCGGATGGTCCAAGGGGTTCCATGGCGACCGTCAAACCCACTTCGGAACAGACTTCGCCCACCTGCCGCAATACCTCTACGGCGCGATTGACCGCATTGTCGTAGTCCCAGTGATCTTCCAGGTTGCGCTGCTTCGGGCTTCCCCACACCATGATTTTTCCTCCCATGGCGGCGCACAAGCGGGCCAGGCGCTTGGCAAAGTCGGCGGTTCCGGATCGCACGGCGTCATCCATGGTGGTGAGGTGCAGGCCATCGGGTTTTACCAGCAACCAATGGAATCCAACCACTTCCAATCCGGTTTCGGTTGCGATTCTTCCGATGCGCCCGGCTTCCCTTTCAGTCAGATTTCGTGGATCGTCAGCCAGGGTGAAGGGGGTGATTTCCACCCCGTCGTATCCGGTAGCGGCTATGTGCCGGCAGGTGTTTTCAAAGGACCACCCCTGGTAGGTTTCGTTGCAGATGGCGAATTTCATGGATTGAAACTGGAAGAAGATTAACCACGGATGGGGGAAGAATTAGGAATTGACCACGGATTACACGGATATGCACGGATAGGGAATAAGGATTTTTGGGTTTATTTTAAGAACGCTGCGCTTGATCCTTTTTTCAGTAGAACAGGTTCGGTGTCGCAAGGAGGCATTTTTTTGATTAAAAAGGGAAATGGCTTGGAGGGTTTTGGCCCTCTATGCGTTTCAGGTTGAATTGGCGTCCCCTTACGATGTGAACGATGATCACCTTTTCACCCTCGATCCTGTAATAAATCAAGATGGGACTTACGGTCAGCTTCCGAAAGGGAGTGCCTTCAAGTTTCCTGGGGCGGGTCCCCGTTTCAGGGAACTCCATGAGTTGATCCACCTTCTGGAATACTTTTCCAACCAGGCGTTTCGCTGCATTCGGATCGTCCAGGGCGATATAGTCGGCAATGGTGTCCAGATCCTGTAGGGCAGGTTCCGCCCAGATTACATGAGCCATCGACTCATTCTATTTTTGGCTTCCCCATGAGAAACGACTCTTCCGTCCTGAATAGCCGCTTCCCCCCTGGCCAATCCTTCCAACAATTCCGTTCTCTTCCCCAAGTATTCGAAGGACTTCACATCGACCAGGTATGCGGCCGGCTTGCCATGTTGGGTGATCAGGACCGGCTCATTATCCCGGTTCAATTCCTTGATGATTTGGGTGGCGCGACGCTTGAGATTCGTGACCAGTTCAACCTTCATAAGTGATACTTTAGTGACACTTTACCCGTGGTCAATCTTGGTTTTCTCTGAATTGCCACAAGAAGCCCAAAATACACAGAGGATAAGAGGCACAAAGGGTTAAATGAATTAGGAATTAGGAATTAGGAATTACCCGGATGGTAGGGGTGGGGTGATCCTGTCCACCTCGGAATACATTTATCAGCAACGCACTCTATGGACGCTTGATCCTGCTTCGTCCAAGGGATACGGCAGGACAGGTCCGGCTCTGCCGCAACAGAGTCTCTGTCGCAAGGAGGATTATTTCCATAATAAATGAAACATGGATACCTAGGATTTACAGGATTTGGATTATCCGTGCCCATCAGTGGGCAAGTTTTCCATATACCACCGATCAGGATTGAAGAATGAGATGGTTCAGGGAGAGGATTCGGTTACTAATGGATAACGCACCACCTCCACATCGTTCTCCATTTTCGGGCCGGGTCTACTGCGACCGCGGGTGATCAATTCCTCCATTTGGGCCTGCATTTCACCCACCCGTTCCGGAAACCGGCCATTGAGATTGTTTGTTTCACCGAGATCCTGATGGAGATTATAAAGCTGAACCGGTTGGCCATCGCCCCCTTTGCTCCAACCGCCTGAGCCGGGGCCGAAAACCAGTTTCCAGTTTCCCGTCCGCAAACTGGGCACTCCTCTGGAGGAACAACTGACGGAATGTCGGCGGACGGGTTTGTCGCCCCCTTTCAAAAGGGGCAGAATACTGATGCTGTCTTCCCCGGCATCCGGGGGTAGCTTCCGGCCGAAGACGTCGGCGAAGGTGGCCAGGAGATCGGCTTGATGGATCAATTGATGGTTGACGGTTCCAGATGGAACGACTCCCGGCCAACGAACGATAAAGGGAACACGGTGACCTCCTTCCCAAACGTCCGACTTGTATCCGCGCAATGGACCGCTGGGGTGGTGACCCATAGACTCAAGATCTTTCGCTCCGATATAGGGGGCGCATCCATTGTCACTGGTAAATATGACCAATGTGTCCTCGGCCGCTCCATTGTTTTGCAGTGCATCGAGGACCCGGCCTACCACGGCGTCGGTTTCCATGACAAAGTCGGCATAGACCCCGAGGCCGCTTTTCCCCTTCCATTCCTCGTTCACGGCCAAGGGCGTGTGGGGTGAAGTCAGGGGCATGTATAAGAGAAACGGGTTCCCGGTTCCCACTTCACGCTCGATGAATTGAACTGCCCGGTCACCCAGGGCGGGGAGAATGGGCTCGAGGGTCCATCCCTCCAAGGCGGGCCCTTGCCTGCTGGCCTGATGGTTTTGAAATAGCCGGGCGGGAAGAAACCGGGAAGGGATGCCGAGGCTGCGGTTGTTTTCGATAAAGCAATAGGGCGGCCAATTGGGCACATCCGTTCCGAAATAGGTATCGAAACCACGGGTGGCGGGACCACCTCCAATGGCTCGCGAAAATACTTCGCCCCAAGCGGCACGATGCTGGTCGGTGGCGGCGATGTCCTTGGAATTACCAACATTACGCCGGTCGAAGTAGGGCATGTATTGCGAAGAAATGGGCCAATCCCAGCCCAGGTGCCACTTGCCGATACAGGCGGTTCGGTAACCCTGCTGCCTGGCCAATCCGCCGATGGTGAGCCGATCCGGCGCTATCAAGGGGTCCTCCCAGACTCCGACGATTCCTTTTTGCAACCGTGTACGCCAATGGTAGCGGCCGGTGAGCAGGGTGTAACGCGAAGGGGAGCAGACGCCGGAAGATGAATGGGCATCGGTAAAGCGCATACCCTCTGCCGCCAGGCGATCAATATGGGGTGTGGAAATTTTTCCGCGTTGCGGATTGTAACACTGGATATCCCCGTAACCAAGGTCGTCTGCGTAGACGACGAGGATGCGGGGCAAGTTGCGATCCACGGCATTGGCCGGATCCACAGCCACGAGGAACAGGAGAGACAAATAGAACGGGGAAAAAAATTTGGGGAGATGCAATGGGAAGTATGCCAAGGGCACAGAGGATTAATTTAATTGTGAGTTACTGAGATGCCGAGATCCTGAGGTACTGAGTTGGAAAGGTCCAAAGTCACACAGGCACAGAGTTTTTAAGGCGCTAGGCAACTGTTTCAGCAAGTGAAGATGTTTAAGGTTTTTCCAACAATGCTTCGCCCAGGGGCTGTGGCAGGACAGGTCGGGTTTGGCCGGAACAGGATCGCTTCGCGAAGAGGAGCTTTCAGCGAAAGCATCCCCTGAATTGCCACAAGCAGCACAAAGGCACAAAAATCCCGTTTTCATCCGTTTTAATCCGTGCCCATCAGTGGTCAACCCTACGGTAATCCACGGATTCCCTGGATGGGAGAGTTGGACAGGTTGAGCAGGACAACCATTCGTTCTACTCAAATCCCATTTACCCCCGTATAATTCTAGGCCGCGTCGGGATCGACGCACTTAGGCCCAAGCAGAGGGTCCTGTGAGATGGCAATTACCGGGTAATTTTCCGCTTCCGCGTTCAATTCGATCCACTCTTCGTATTCATCCGGCAATTCATCTTCAGCGAAAATGGCTGTCACCGGGCACTCATCGACGCAGGCGTTGCAATCGATGCAGGTATCCGGATTGATATAAAGCCGGTCCGGGGTTTCGTGAAAAGCTTCCACCGGGCAAACGTCCACACAGTTGGTGTACTTACAATCGATACATAAACCTGTTACTATATAGGCCATAACATCTCCTTGTTTCCTGAAAGAGAATTCAACCGAACGCAAATATCAACGAGAAAAGAAAAAAAGAAGGCATAAATCTCCCCTCAACGTTTCACCGGCCTGGCGGATAGTTACCGATCCCGCTCGATACCGGCCAAAACATGGCCGTTTGGCGGCTGGATGGCAGGGAGCGCCACCAGGATAGCAGTGCCCTGAAAAACCCTCAACCAGCGAAGGAGGAAGAACGGACTTGAGAGATGATGAAAAATAGACCGTATTTTTACCATTAGCGATTATGAAAGGTTATCTCTGCAAATTTTCTCGGTTTACCGGCCGCACTTTGGTGGCCGGAACGCTAGCCCTTTTCTTTTTCATCAGCCCAGTTCTCCGGGCCCAAGACGGGTTTGACTCGCTCTTCAACGGTAAAGACCTGGATGGCTGGGAGGGACAAGCTGAGCTTTGGGAAGTAAGGGACGGACTCATCCTGGGATCGACAGAAGGACACCCCATCGCAAACAACAGCTTCCTGATCCACCGAGGTTCCAAGCCCGCCAACTTCCATTTGAAGATGAAACTCAAGATGGGGGGGAACAATAATTCGGGGATCATGTACCGGGCCCAGGACATCGAGGGCATCTCCCATGCGCTCTCCGGACCGCAATTGGACGTTCATCCCAAGCTCGAATTCCAGGGCATGTATTACAGCGAAAAAACCGGCCGTGGCATCATCGCCCAACGCGGTCAGAAAGTTACCGTAGCGGAAGAATTCAATGCCAAAGGCAGGACCACTCCCAAGGTCACCGGCCAACTGGGCAAGGAACCCATATTCAATTTGTCTGAATGGAATGAATACGAGGTTATTGCGGTCAATAAACGTCATATCCACCTTATCAACGGGGTTGTGACAGTCGACGTGATAGACCGCGATCCATCCACTGCTCCATCCGGTGTCATTGGCATACAATTACACCAGGGTCCGCCCATGACTGTGGTGGTAAAGGACATCGCGGTTAAACCCCTGCGAGGTGCGGAAGCACGTGAAACCATCAGAACTGCGCTCAAGCGGCCGGTAAAAAAAAAATTGAAGGGCTCCCCGAAGGGCTAGTCGTCAACGAAAACCGGGCCACACCGGTCGAAAAGATAACCGTTCCGGAAGGGTTCCGGGTTGAACTCCTCTACTCCGTACCCGGAGATACCCAAGGTTCCTGGGTGAATCTCGGGCTCGACGGAAAAAATCGCCTTATTGCCAGCGACCAATTTGGTCCGCTTTACCGCTTTCCGGCCCCGGCCCCGGGCAAAAGACTCGACCCCGCTGACATCGAAGAAATTCCCGCCAAGATCAGAGCAGTCAACGGTATGCTATGGGCCTTCGATTCGCTCTACGTTGGAGTTAATGATTACGAGGATAGCAGTAAGTCGGGTCTCTACCGTCTGACGGATTCCAATGGGGATGATCGTCTCGACCACGTGCAACTGCTTCGCCACATTTCAGCCGGGGGCGATCACGGAGTCCACGCCGTCAAACTCGCTCCCGACGGCAAATCCATTTTCCTCATCTGCGGCAATAACGCTGAACCCGTCCCCGCGGACATCTACCGCATTTCAAACAATTGGGGCGAAGACCACCTCCTTCCCCGCATGCCGGATGGTCGCGGACACAACCGCCACCGTTTGGCCCCCGGGGGAATCATTTATAAAGTCTCCCCGGACGGAACCCATTGGGAAGTCTACTCTTCGGGCTACCGCAATATCTTCGATGCCGACTTCAATGCCGATGGTGAACTCTTCACCTATGACGCCGACATGGAGCGCGATTTCAACACCCCTTGGTACCGTCCCACTCGAGTGAATCACGTAGTTAGCGGATCCGATTACGGTTGGCGAAACGGAACGGGAAAATGGGCCGAGTGGTACGCCGACAGCCTCCCGGCGGCTGTCAATATCGGTCCGGGATCACCAACTGGGGTTGCCTTTGGCTACGGGGCCAAATTCCCCGCCAAATACCAGAAAGCTCTTTATATCCAGGATTGGAGCTGGGGGAAACTTTACGCGGTCCACTTGGAGCCAAAGGGCTCCAGTTACACCGGAGAAAAGGAAAATTTCCTTTCGGGAATTCCCCTGCCCCTGACGGACTTGGTCATCCATCCGGACGACGGAGCCATGTATTTCACCATCGGGGGTCGCCGGGTTCAATCCGGGCTTTATCGGGTTACCTATTCCGGTGGCGAGGACACCTCTCCGGTGGAGGCCGGAACGGGTGGACATGGAGCCCGCGCACTGCGCCAAAGCCTGGAAGCCTATCATGGAAGAATCGGGAACGAGGCCATCCCTTTGGCTTGGGATCATTTGGATCATGATGATCCCTTCATCCGTAACGCGGCCCGCGCCGCTCTGGAAAGCCAACCGTCAAGCAGGTGGAGCGACAGGGCATTTCGCGAAAAGCGCCACGGCCACAAGATTCAGTCCTTGCTGGCCCTCGCCCGGGTTTGGGGAACGGATCCTTTCCATCGGGAGGATTCCGACCCGCCGGTAAACTCCGTGCAGCGTGACCGCATTTTATCGGCGCTGGCGGAGATCGACTATGGATCCCTGTCCGAACGCAACGGCCAAGCCCTGGTGCGCACCTATCACGTTACCCTGAACCGGTTCGGGTCCCCCGAGGATGATCTGGTTGGCAAAATCATCAACCAACTCGATCCCCATTCTCCGGCCCGGACCCAGGAATCGAATCGCCTGCTTTGCGAGGCCCTGGTTTACCTGCAGGCGCCCGGCGTGGCCGAGAAGGCTATCGGTCTGTTAAATGACGCTATCACGCAAGAAGAACAAATGGAGTATGCCCGTTCGCTACGCATGTTGCGGAATGGTTGGACCCACGCCCTGCGCGTCAACTATTTCGAGTGGTTTCTCAAAGCGGCCAACTATCGCGGAGGCGCCAGTTTTGTCCAGTTCATGACCCGTATCCGGGCCGACGCAGTGGCCACGCTTTCAGAGCAGGAAAAAATCGACCTGAAAGGAATCCTCATGCGAAAGCCCGAAGCAAAATCGCCCCTGGAAGCGGCCACGGCCACATTGGCGGGACGAACCACCTACACCAATTGGACGGTGGATGATCTATCCGGGGCGGGGGACCACATGAGAGGAAGGGCCTTTGAGCGGGGCCGTAAAATGTTCGCTGCAACCGCCTGCTTCTCCTGTCACCGGTTCAACAACGAAGGCGGCGCCAACGGACCGGACCTGACCTCGGCCGGCCACCGTTATTCGCCCCGAGACTTGCTTGATCAAATTATAAACCCCAGCAAGGAAATCAACGAACAGTTCGTACCTGTTCAGGTGACCCAACTCGAAGGCCAAACCTTTTATGGAATTATTGTAAACCTGAACAAGGACACGATCCGGATCAACACCGACCTGGCCAATCCCGACCAGAGGATAGGGTTGGACCGCAAAGGGATAAAGAGCATTGACCCGTCACCGATTTCACCCATGCCTCCAGGCCTTTTGAACCTTCTGGAAAAAGAGGAGATTTTCGACTTGGTGGCTTACATTCTGAGCGGGGGCAACCCCGAGGATATGCGTTTCAGCAATTGACCCCTTTGAATATATACCGCCTGAACGTCTGTCCTCCAGCCGCTCAACTAAGTGCCCTTCGGGTCAAGGAATGCCTTGATGGGGTGGTATACCGTTGCAGATCATACACTTTTCAAAGACATTTGACTTTGTAAGGCAGAACTTTTTGCGCCTTTGCCCATGGAATTTTGGGACAGCTTCCCCATGCCAATAATCCGATGACTACTCATTATGGATAAGATCTGGCGTTTGCCTGAACCGCTCTCGGTATGTGAGGTCGCTCTAGGCAAAGAGGCACGTGCCTTCTTGCGCCAATACGGCAATACATCAGGTCCCCGCCTGGTCCTCAGCCACGGCAACGGTTTGGCCATAGACCTCTATTACCCATTCTGGTCACTTTTGGAGGAAGACTTCGAGCTCTTCGTCTACGATCTTCGCAATCACGGTTGGAATGAGGTTTCGACGGTAGACGATCACAATCTCTTTTCCTTTGTGACGGATCTCGACTGCGTATTGCATGAGATCGACACGCTCCACGGAGAAAAACCGATCATTGGCCTCTATCACTCGCTTTCCGCGCTGATTGGTCTCCTGTTCTCGTCAGACATCATGACTTCGTCATTCGAGCGACTGAGCAGGGGATTCGATGCCCTGATTTTGTTCGATCCGCCGCTGTACAGTCCCGGAAAGAGTCACACCGAGTTCGACGATGCAGCGGATAAGACGGCGCGCATAACGCGCAAACGAACCGAAAAATTCGACTCCTATGAACAATTTCTCGAATTACTGGAGTTTTTTCCCACATTTTCGAGACTGGTGCCGGGAGCAAAAGAACTCATGGCCCACTCCATACTACGCAAATCGAGTAATGGCTGTGGATATGAACTGAGATGCCCCCCCAACTATGAAGCCAGGATAGTGGAGTATGTTCGCGCCTTCGCGGGTCAGGTCGATCTCAACAATCTGCCTTGTCCAACGAGGATAATCGGGGCGGACCCCCTCCTGCCGTTTTCCTATCTGCCGACCATAGACCTTTCGGACATGCTGAGTGTAGACTTCGATTTTATTCCCGAGACGACGCATTTGATGCAGATAGAGAAACCTCAGGAGTGTGCTGAATATGTGCGCGAATTTGTAGCTCGTCTGGACGGAATCTCCTGAGGGAAAACAACGGGGGAACAGGAGACCCTGAACACATGAAACAGGATGCTACACCATGAAGAAGAAAAAAGCTCCGGGTGAAGGCATGCGGCAGGCCCTGATGAAGGGATTGTCCGTTGGACTGGTCCGTAGTTTCACCATCGCGATTTCCTTGTTTGCACTAGCGAGCATTGTCTTTACCGGCGAACTCGAGCCCTATGTGCTGCAGGGCACGGGGATGTTTTTTGCCGGCACTGCCATCCTCTGCCTTTTTCTCGCCTTCTTCGGCAAATTTCCTGCCCCGGTAGCCACGACTCCCATTCCGGTGGCGTTGGTCATGGTGGCCATAGCTGACGCGATCAACCTGCAAGGTCAGGAACTCTACTATACCTATGTATTTTCCATTATCGGTTGTACATTGCTGACCGGAGTCCTGTTCTGGACGATCGGCTACTTTCGATTTGCCAATTTTTTTCGATTCGTACCGTTTACGGTGTCGGCAGGGGCGCTGGCCGGTTCGGGAGTCCTGATCCTGCTGATGGCTTTGAGGCTTGCCGGGATTGATTGGCGTCCCGAATCCTGGTCTTCCCTTTTCGAACCCGCCGTTTTTTGGAAATGGTTCCTGAGCCTGGGGTTGGGTGGGTTGCTCATTGCAGCGACTAGGTTATGGAGGCGGTTTTGGGTGTTGCCGGCTATTTTCGGTGCATTTTGCCTTTTGTTCCACTTGGGTCTTGTCCTGCTGAATGTATCGATCGAGGAGGCCATGGCGGCGGGACTATTGGTGGATGTGGATTGGTCGGGAGCCCTATGGCCCGCTTACGCATGGGACGAGGTAGAAGCCGTAAACCTGGGTGTCGCAGCAATGCAATTAATAAACGGTAGCGTGCTCTTTCTCGTCCTTTTGGTGCTCACGGTGGTCAGTTTCGCTCAATTGGAGATCGGGGCGGGAATGGAAATGGATTGGAACAAGGAGTTCAAGCTTCACGGCTGGGCCAACTTGATCTCCGGGGCAGGCGGCGGCATTCCGGGCGCAATGGTGGCTTCGGCAACTTTGCCCAACATCGCATTGAGGGCCAATACTCCTGTTACCAGCATCGTCATCGCAGTGGTTCTCGTTTTGTTCGTTTTCTTTGGTTCGAGCCTGTTGCGATTGATGCCCACGCCTGCCACGAGCGGCTTCCTCATATCCATCGCCCTGCCCCTCATCTCCGACTGGCTTCTGAAGAGCCGAAAAAGGCTTCAAATTCCCGAGTATTGCATGCTGGTTATGATCTGTATCGCCATCGTATTCATTGGTTTTTTGGAGGCAATCGCCTTGGGACTGGTCCTCAGCCTGGTATTTTTCGCAGTGCGGTTGAGCCAGGTCCGGTTGGTTGAAGCCCAATACACCATGGCGGAACGGCGCAGTCGAACACTGCGCTCCATACCCGATCAATCCATTGTGAAGTTCTACGGTCGGCGCGCTCTCGTCTATCGCTTGCGAGGTTACGTATTTTTTGGCAGCGCCTATTCCTTTGCCAACCAACTCAAGCAAACCCTGAAAGAGAAGCTGAAACCCGTATGCGTGATTATTGATTTCAAAAATGTCACCGGATTCGACCTTTCAGCGCTGGATAGTCTGCAAGGATACATTCAACGCGCAACCGGGGAAAATCTGAAGACGATCCTCAGTTCAACATCCAGGAGGCTAAAGCAGGAAATCCAGCGCGATTTTCCGCCATCTCTTTTCAGAAACGTGACCTGGGTGGATTCGGAAGAGGCGGCGTTGACCGAAGCGGAAGAAATGCTGTTGGATTACTATCAGAAAGCAATTCTGCGAGACCCTTCCCTCAAAGACTTGGTGCGTCGCAGAAGCATCCCCGATTTGACCGAACACCTCGATCGACAGATCGTATTCGAAGAATTGATTTTCGCCTTGGGTGAACGGTTCGAAACGGTCGAATATGCCGATCAGGACCCGATAACCACGGAGGGTGAAATGCAACAGGGCATGCAGTTGCTCGTAGTAGGTAAAGCGTCCGCCAACACAACAGACGGCAGCATGCTCTACCAGTGCGGGGCAGGAGCCGTTATCGAACCGGTTAGTGCGGTCGAACCCCGCAAGGCATCGCTCACCATGGTCGCCGAAGGACTCTGCCGCGCCTTACTGGTAACTCCGGGGGGATTGGCAAAGCTCGACGCCGAGGACCGCCAATTGGCCTCGATGCTCTACCGCTACACGCTATCCGCGAATAAATCCAGCGTCGGCTTAACCGGATCGATTTGAAGCCAAGTTGAAAATGCATTTTGACTTTTTCTTACATCTTGCCTGAAGTGCTGAA
Source organism: Opitutales bacterium (assembly GCA_965219475.1). Taxonomy (GTDB): domain Bacteria; phylum Verrucomicrobiota; class Verrucomicrobiia; order Opitutales; family UBA2995; genus JAABVD01. The sequence continues at coordinate 14,684 of CBDCNU010000005.1, forward strand.
ATTTATCCAATCAACTCTCATAAATCCAAAATAAGAAAGAATTGTGTAATGGCATCATCAACCAGAGACCGCTTAAGAACGCTCATTAATGAAAACCTGGAAGTAGACGGACAGGCAATAGACCTGCCAGAGGATCTGGACATCAGCCTCTTGGAAGCCGGCGTTCCTTCTACGGATCTCGTAGCCTTCGCGAAATTAGTCTCCAAGGAGTTCGGTATTCCTTTTGTCGTCGAAGATTGTACGCGGCTAAAGAGCGTCAAGGAAGTTCAGGAGTACATCGATTCCAAATAAGAAATCGCTCGCTACTCCTTTGAAAACAGGCGGCTTTCCCGTCGGGCCGATGTGGCCGATAGGGAAGCCGCCTGTTTTTATGCGGCTGATAGCGTCCCGATAAATACCTGATTCCATGTCCGAGCGCTGGTGGCGTCCGTTCAGAACATTGGGCCATGCCACAGTCCTACACATCGATTTGACGCCTCATGCGGCCCGTGAGGCCGAGGCCTGGACGTGGCTGGACGCGGAAGAGCAGGCGCGTTGGCAATGCTACCAGCACGATGGCTCTCGCCGCCGGTTCGCTTTGTGCCGCGCGGCGCTGAGGGCCGCGCTCTGTGAGCAGTTTGGTTGCCTTAACAGCCAGCTTGCGTTTGCCGCGTCCGATCACGGAAAGCCCTATGCAGTGTGGCAGGGGGCCGCGGTTCCGGTCAGCTTCAACGTCAGCCACAGTGGCGCGCATGGTTTGATTGCGCTTGCGGCGGCCGGGCGGCTGGGAGTGGACGTGGAAGAACGCAAGAGGCCGCGCCATCTCGATGGACTCATCAGTAGCGTGATGGGGCCTGACGAACAGGCTGAGTTGGTATCGGCGAGCGGCTGTCGCAAGCTGCGCTTGTTCTTCAATTATTGGACGCTTAAAGAAGCCTTGATCAAGGCTATTGGCCTGGGGCTTGCATTGGATATGGCCCAGCTTGAGATCCCGGCGGCCATGCGCCGCGGCGAGGCGGCGAGCATATTTCGATTTCCCCAATTCCCCACCGTCCGATGGCGGCTGGCCGACATTGGCAACGACCGCTTCGCCGCTGCCATCGCGCACGAATTAAACCCAAAGCCCTGACTATCCATTCAGAACCCGTCCGGGAAGTGTCTGAGCCGCTTTCCACTATCGGTGTTCGTGTGGATGAGGATACCACCATCACGTTTCGTCGTCATGGAAATCCAACGGAGGCGCCGGCTCGTGTTGAGCCACGGCAATGGAATGGCAATTGATCTCTACTATCCTTTCTTGTCGCTGCCGACCGACGATTTCGACCTGATCATCTATGATCTCAGGAATCCCGGATGGAGTTCCGGCGCTAGCCCGCATGTCTCACAAAATTCGTAGCGAGCGAACGAAGATCGAGTGCTGGTGTGGGCTTCGCGCTGATGAGCGGATGAAGCTGGGTCGACACCCTGCAAAGTCGCGAATCCAACGAAGTCCGCGCCTCTCGGTAATCTCAAACATGGAGAATTCCGGCAATGGAGTGGAACCGTCGGAAACCTGAATCCGTATGAATTTGCCAAAATCGCGGTCCTGCCGTTGGAAACGCCACTGGCGACGGTTGTACTGATAATGATCGTTGGAATAATAGAGGCGGTACTCCAGCAAGCCGTTGTCGAGTGTGGTTTCACCGCCGAAATCCAAGTTGTAGGTGCTCCGATCAAGGCTTAATCCGTTCACGATGCGTTGAATCCGGCCGTCACCGCTGGCTTCCCAATTCGGGGTCACGATCAGGTTCCCGCTGCCATCCTTGGCGCGGTTGAAGGTATCGCCCTCGCTGCCCAGGACTCCGTCCCCATCGGAATCTTCCCATTCTCCCAAGGGATTCCCGGCATCATCCATGAACCAGTAGTTGCCCCGAAAAGCCCTTTCCCCGCGGTCCAGCCGGACAGCCTTGGAATCGCGGACATCCTGAATTTCCTGGTACCAAGGCCGGAAATAGAGGGAGGTTCGGTCGTTCAAAATAAAATCAAAGCTGGCATTAAAGGTTAGCTGGGATTTATCCGTGCGCACCTCGTTGGGATCAAAGCGGTCCCAAATCGTAATGGAGGCGTCAGGATTTTCGGCGAGGTTGACCTGTTGAAGAAAACTTTCCTCCTCATCGCCCGGGCCGGCAAATCTGTTGGATTCGTCGAAATACCGGTTCTGGGTAGACCAGCCCACCAGCTCCTCATCGACGAAATTGAGATTGAACAACATGCCGAAGTTATTCTCGCCGCCGAAAACGTCCATGATATCACTGTGGACAATATTGGCACCCCATCCACCGAGGTCGCCCTGATCCCGTTGACGGGACTCGAGCTTGTAACGGGTAATTCTTCGACCCAGATCGAAGGCATTGGCTGTTTCAACGTTGACCGCGCCACCGATGGAATCCCCCGGAAACTCGGCCGTGATACTCTTGATCACCTCGACCCCGGAAACCATTTCAGCCGGGATTTGATTCAGGTCGAATTCACGCGAAATGAAGTTTTGGCGGTTGCTCCCGCCGAGATCCCCTACCCGTGCATTGGAAGGAGCGGCTCCGTTGATCCGAATGGTGTTATACTGACCGGCTGCTCCGCGAATGGTGACAATAGCTTCGGAATTGCCCTGGCCTCCGATAACGTTGATACCGGCCAGGCGAGAAAGGGCTTCACCCAGGTCGTCATCCGGAAGTTCACTGAGAGCGTCCGAACTCAGGTAGGAACCGATGATATCGGAGTTTCTTTGTTTGGCCACGGAAGCGGCAGCCGAGTCTCCGTAAATTTCAAATGTTTCCAAGGTGACGACATCTTCCTCGTCCTCCACTTGACCATAAAGGGTTGAACCTCCGCAGGTCATTAAGCCAATACACAATAAGGCCAGTTACCGAGCCAATGCCGGGAACTGTGAAACACTTGTTTTCTGGTCGTTTAGTAAGAATATGATCTATTTTGTGGTTTGAAGTAGGAATTATGCTGGCATGGAAACCCGATGGGCACTACCATGCCAATTGGAGCAAAAGTCGGCGACCCAATAGACCGAATCAGGTTCTGTCAAGGTTCAAGAAAAATTCGGGATGGATGGGGAATAATCGGCTTTAGGATACAAGCTTTTCCCAGCCCGAGGAGGAGGTAGACCGCGGATTATTAGGAATTAGGAATGGGGGGGATTACACCATGCGTCGCAACGCTATGCAGCGGCGAGACGCGGATGGGAAAGAAAAGCGGGTTTTCCCTTGTCTGCGTGCGGTGACGCACAGGCAGGCAACCCGCTTTATGAGGGCAACGGCGGACAGGAATGTCCTCCCTCCTTTAGGAATGAGAAAATGTGTGGTTTTGTGCCTTTTGTGGCTATTTCTCCTCTTCTCGTCCAGATGCGGTCAGCCTTCCAGGGCCTTCAGGATGTGCTCGGCCACCCTCTCGGCCAACAGGAGATTGGCGGACGGCCGGAAGTGAACGTTGTTCGGTAGAAGCAATTCTTCCATTCCGGGCAGGACAAAGGCGTGCAGGTCGTTTATGATAATGCCATTCTCCTCCATGATTTTCACTGCCACTTCATTATATTTGCCCGGCTGACCCGCTCGGCGAAGCGGACCTCCCGGCTTATCCGGATAAGGGGTGGTGGTGGCGAAAATGAGCTTGGCCCCACTGGCTTTCAATTTGCGCACGATGACCTTGAGATTGGCTTCGTATTGGGTGATATCCGACTGTTGCGGATGGGCCGGGTCGGTGCTGTTGCGACCCGTATCCGGATGAACGTGCTTCAGGTCGTGCAAACCGAAGTTGAAATGGATGAGGTCGAAATCGCCCAATGCCAGCCATTCATCGATCATCTGCACGCCCCGCTTGGTACCCTCGCAGTTTATCCACCCACCTCCATCGTTGAGGGGCCTTTGAATATTCACTTCGCCGTAGAGCATGCCCTGCAAGACGGGCGTATAACCCAGGGAAATGGAATCGCCGATGATCAGGACCTGAGGCCGTTCTTCATTTTGACCGGTTGCCTGGAGCAGGGTAAGGCCCAGCAAGAAAAAGAGCGCCAAGAGGTATCGCTTCAATAATTCAATTTTTGTTTTCATAATTTACTTTCTGAGATTCTGAGGAAAAAACATGGATCCTGCTTCGCCCAAAGGCAACGGCAGGACAAGTTTCACAGAATTTAGAGGATTTGGATAATCCGTGGTCCATTCCTTCTCCCCTTCTTGGCGACCTTGGCGCCTTTGCGAGAGTCATTTCCCAATTCCCAGTTCTTCCTGTCTCTACCATCCCGTTTGACCAGATTTTGGGTCGAAATTGAATTTTCCCGCCAAAGTCAGAAAATTCATCGGGTTTATTATGCGGATGCCACGAAACTCCTTCATCGGGAGCAAATGCTTTTTATCTCCACTGACCAGGTATTCCGCCTCCGCAGCCAAGGCACATTCGAGGACCATGTCATCAAACGGGTCAGTCGTGGCCCCAGTTACCCGCTCGACCGGAAAGACGAGTTCCGCTGCCTCGGCCAGAGCGGTGACCCAATCCACCGGACTGCGGTCTGAATATCGGTGGAAGAGCTCCTGATAGGTTTCTTCATACTCTGCCAACAGCGGCGGACTGGTAAAAGCTTGAAACCGACCTTCAGCCCAAGATACGAGGCATTGGTGGGGTGGTCCTTTCCAATAACAAGCGCTGACGACCACGTTGGTGTCCAGCACTACGTTCATTCCTTCTTGCGTTGGCGGATACGAGCCACAGCCTCCTCCACGGCGAGCTCATCATCTTCCCTGAGTTCGGGAAGAGCATAGCCGGCTTTGAGCAATTTCCTGACCCTGGCAGCGGTCAGGGGCCTGCGCTTGCGCATTACGATAAGGCCATTGCTGCAACCCACTTCCAACTCGTCTCCAGGCCGAATCCGGGCCATTTCCCGAATCGCAGCCGGAATAACCGTTTGTCCTTTGCTCGATACTTTTGTAAGCATGAAGTAAAACTGGCTTTACGTTATGGGGAGTCAAGGGAAAGGAAGGAATCGGCAAGCGGGAAGTATGCCTAGTGTCCTGTCCCGGAAATTCCTTCTAACAATACCGCAGCGATTTCAAGTTGTAGGAAGAGGGGGCCGCAAATTAGGAATTGGGGAAAAGGAGAGGAATTAACCACAAAAAGCACACCATTATTATTTCCAAATCTCTGTGTTCTTTGAGTCCTCTGTGGTTAGTTCATTTGGAGGTGCTGAGAGGAGAAGAGAGATCATGATTATGATGATGCAAATGCGCCCATCTATTGCTCCGATCAACCGATTCAAACATCTGGCTTTTACGCCAACGGCGTTAAACTCCGGAGCCCAGCGTCGCGTAGCGCACGCTGGGTCGCCGACTTTGCAGTTCATTCTAGATTGGCCTTCAGAAAATGAGTTAACATTCTATCTGGCTGTTACAGCATAAAACCCCTCCTACAGTTTCGCAATATGTTATCAATAAAACATCCAAGCGGACGAATGCTTACGATACCTGAGTAGTTACCATCAATTAATAAATTCTCCTTGGTAGGCGCTGGTTAAAAATTTATTTTCACTCTTAATGAACCGTAGAACCTTTCTGCAAACCTCCCTGGCAGGGTTGCCCGTGGCGGGATTGGCCACATTGGGGAATGCCGCTCCCTCCTCCGGGGATGTTCCGCGCGGCAATCCCATCGCACTTTCCACCTATTCGCTGTGGCGTTTTCGCAACCATGAATTGCGCGACCTGCACCGCTGCATCGATATCGCCAGCGATTACGGCTTCGATGGGGTCGAGTTGCTTCTCTATCAATTTGAGCAGAACGACCTGCTCAGCAACGCCTACTTGCAATCCCTCAAGCGGCATGCCTTTCGTCTTGGGCTGCCCCTCTGCGCCATGTCCACCCACCAGGGATTCGTCTCGCCGGACCGGGATAAACGGCAGAGAAACGTCGACCTGACCATCGGGCAGATCGAGCTCTGCGCCCGTCTGGGCATACCCACCATGCGGGTGAACACGGGACGTTGGGGTACCTCCGGCAGTTTCGATGAATTGATGGCCAACAAGGGGATCGAGCCTCCCTTGGAAGGCTACACGGAAGAGGACGCCTTCCCCTGGGTCATCGAGGCTTTTGAAAAGTGCATTCCGGCTGCGGAAAAGCATGGCGTGGTCCTGGGTTTGGAAAACCACTGGGGGCTCGGCCTGACCGCAAGGGGCGTGCTCCGCATCGTCCAGGCTATCGATTCACCCTGGATGCGGGTCACTCTCGATACCGGAAACTTCCTGGAAAGGCGCTACGAGCAACTGGAGGAATTGGCTCCACACGCCTACTTCGTGCAGGCCAAAACCTACTATGGCGGCGGACAGTGGTACACCCTGGATATGGACTACCCGAGAATCGCGCAAATGCTGCGCGCCCAGGATTACCGTGGCTGGGTCTCCCTGGAATTCGAAGGCATGGAGGACTACCGCACCGCCATCCCCAAAAGCCTGGCCCTGCTGCGCTCCGCCTTTACCATTAGGAATTAGAGATTAACCACAGAGAGCACAGAGGGAGGGAGAGGGAATAACCACGGATTTCACGGATGAGCACGGATGGAGAAGTGGCCAAGGGTGCGATTTAGGAATTAGGAATGGGGAGAGAGTTTCTGAGATTCTGAGGTACCGAGATGCTGAGAGGAGAGGATCAACCACGGAGGGCCTACAATCTTGATCTTGGGCTAAAGACTAAAGAATTGGGAGAATGGGGAAAGGAACATGGTTGCACAGGATGAACAGGATTTGGAATGAGGGTGAGAGATCACGATCAAGATCGAGATCATGATCAGGATTGGAGGGATGTGGCGACGCATAAGTCGCCGTAGGGTTCATCCGCGCTTATCCGGGTAATCCGTGGGTAAATTCCTCCTCAGATATTCCTACTACTTCGGCACGGCCACTATTCGGCGTTTGGGATGCTCGAATGCGAAGCGGCGGTGTTTGATCATTTCGAGTATCTCTTCGATCTTGGGGCGGTCGCCCCAGTAGGTTCCGTAGTAGGCAAAGCGTACGATGCCTTCCGGATCTACAATGACCGTGCTTGGGCGGTTGATGTATTCGGCATGAACCGCGAAAGCCAGGGGATCAACTCCATATTGGGCGCCCACGACCCCGGCCCGATCCAACAGGTGGGGCCACCAGATCTCGTTCGTGTACACTTCCCGAAAGGAGCGTTTGGAAAACCAGTATTCCGGATCCAGCTCCTTTCCCACCATGACCCGTCCCCGGAAACGGTCGTGGGATTCCAGGGTCAACACTTGCACGCCCTCGGCCTCAAATGCGGCCTGAGTGCCAATTAAATCCCGAAACTCCTTGTGACAAACCGGACACCAATCGGCAAAAACCCAGATCAGCGCCACCCACTTCTTTCCGCGAAAATCACTGAGTTTCCCTCCGTATCCTCGAGTTCGAAATCGGGGGCGGCTGTTCCCAACTTTACTGATTCAAAGGCCCCCTCATTCAGTCCCTGGAAAGCAGTTAACTGGGCCGGAGTGGATCCCATTCGCTTTTCTATCTGGCCGATAGCCAAATAGCATTGATGCCGGACGTCTCCGGACTCGTCCTCCTGCAAAAGTTCCCGTAATAGCGGCAGGGAGTCGGTTGCCTCCATTTGGCCGAGGGCGGTGACGGCCTGGGACCGCACCATTTCGATGGGGTCCTTCCGAGCCAGTGTTTCCAAGTGTTTCCGGGTGGATTCCGCCCTGAGAATGCCCAAGGCCATGGCGCTGGTCTGCCGCACGTGTTTATTGGGGTGGGACAATCCTTCTGCTATTGCCTCCGCTTCCTCGACTCCCAGCCGCACCAAGTCCCGAACCGCCAGCAGGCGCACTCGCCAATCCGTATCGTCCAGGTCGGCGATGCCGGGTAGGGCCAGGTTGCGATCATGGGTAAAGGTCTGTTCCTGGTTGAGAGGGTGAAAGGCATGCCCTTCCACGCAGGCAAAAACCATCGCTCCACGGACCTTTTTCTCGGCGGAAGAGGCGGCCAAGGCGGCGGTACCAGGAAAACCGGTGGTTACGGCCCCAAAAAACAGGACGGACAGTATTCCAATAAACGGAGTCCTTTTACACATGCAGGCGTCTATTAAATCCCTCGGTGTGTTCTTCATGATCGATCTTTTCACGTCTTCCCGATTATCTACGAAATGTACTGGTTCGGAAGAATATTAGCCGCTCCTTGTTTATGGGGGTGGGATCAACCTTACCCCGGCTCGCTTGCAGGCATTCTGAAGATTTCTAAAGTCAAATCCATTTTGAAACAAGAAGGTAAACCACGGATTACGCGGATGGGGAAAGTTAAACCAGTATCCAGGAACTAAACCACCGATTACCTGGATGCGTGTTTTATTCTTCTTCCATTTTCATTCCTAATTCCTAATCCATGTCCAGTCCAATCCCTCCACTGCGCAAAGGCGATCTTCCCGAATCGGGCAAGAGTTTTTGGCGCATGGTTGGACCGGGCGCGATCATGGTCGGGTTGGCCGTGGGCTCGGGAGAACTGGTGCTTTGGCCCTGGATTACCGCGAGGTTTGGCTTGGTAATGGCATGGGCCCCCCCTTCTGGCGGTTTTTTCCCCAATGCTGGTTCAATATCGAAATCGGCCGCTGGGCCATCGCCACCGGTGAAAGCGCCCTCAACGGCGTGGCCCGGGCGTCCATGAAGATAATTTATCTGTTCCTGGCTTTTCTCTTCATACTGACCATGTTGCCCGGATGGGGGTGGTTGACCGCGGCAACCCTGAGATTTTTTCTCTTCGGATCGGAAGGTCCTTGGCCCGAAGGATCCATTCTCGCCACCGACTGGCTGTGGTCCCTGCCGGTTACGGCGGCGGTTTGGATCGTCCTGCTCGGCCCAAACAAAATCTACAACGGGGTAGAACGCGTGGTGATGATCATGGTTCTGGTCATTGTCGTAGGCATGATCGTAGTGGCCATGAGAATCGGCACCGGTCAGGACGTGGCCAATCTTGCGGCTGGTATTGCCGGTTTCCCTCCCCAAATCGTCCTGGACACCGATTTCGAATTTTTGCGCTTTTTCGGGGCTCTGGTATTTGCCGGAAATGGTGGTTTCGGAGTGCTCTTCTATTCCTATTATCTGCGGGATAAGGGCATCGGAATGGGTCGGCGATTTCCCATGCTGGAGATCGACATTCGAGGAAAGAAGGAGAGGGCCAACGAGACCGGCTACATCTATGAGGACACCCCTGAAAATGCCCGTCGATTCCGTGCCTGGAAAAACTATGTCAACCAGGACATCTTCTGGTTCTTTGGCCTAACCACCACGGTGACCTTGTTGTTGTTCATGTTCGCATCGTTTGTCGTGTTGCATCCGCAACCGCTCGGTTTTGGCGATAGCGACCTGATATGGACGCTCTCCTCCATACTGGGATCGGTCATGGGCACCTGGGGAAGATACCTTTTCCTGGTCATTGCCATGGCCGCGCTATTCAGCACCATATTGGCCAACACCGACGGAGGGCTCCGCATGTGGACCGATATGATTCACAAGGGGTTCGCCTTTACCCGCAAATGGCCTGCCGGACAAATGTTCGTACCCATTATGCTGGTCACCTGGTTGGTGAGCTTTGCCAGTTTATGGTACTTCGAAACCCATGGCGTCACCATTCTCGACTTCTTCTTTATCAGCGTCGCCATCAACGGGATGGTCATGACCATTTTCGTTCCGATAATTTTATTCCTCAATCTGAAGTTGTTGCCCAAATCGGCCAAACCGGGACCGGCCAGCGTCGTTTTCGTGCTCTTGGGGACCCTCTTTTATGGAAGCTTTTCCGTTTACCTGATCTGGGATAAAATCGCGCCCCTCTTTTCCTGAACGGTGTTGGGTGAAGGATAGCCCCATAATGCATGAATCTTCTTACTGTGCTTTGGAATGCCGGTATTGGAGCGGCGTAGGGAAGGGGTCAAGCCTGGCAACCGTGCGTCGCAAAGTTGCTATGCAACGGCGTGTCGTCGTGCGTTAGAACGCACGATTCAAGGATCAGCCGTCGCCCAAGGGCTATGGCTAGACATGATGACCCCGACGGGCGTGCGAGTAAATTTCCGGGAGGTAACACTAGCTGGTGGCTTTCAGAGCCTTGACATGTCCATAATTCAGGATCCGTTCATCTGCGGTCACCAAGGTTAGTTGGTGTTCCCGGGCAATGGCCACCAAAACTCTATCGGCGGGATCTTTGTGAAAGCTTCCCGGCAATCGGTAAGCCCCGATGGCTGCCTGGTGCGACAGCCCAATCGAACTGCCCTGCAACGCTTCGAGCGAATCCTCGATCCATGCTTCCAGGTCCCCGTTCAGCTCCAGTAATCCAACCTGAACGAGACGGGCAATTTCCAAAGATGAAACGGTGGCAACAAACAAACGTTCCCCCGCTTTTTCCAAACGGCGCATCGCTTTCGGGCCGATCCGATACGGTTCCACCTGTGACCATATCCAAACATGTGTATCTAACAAAAGACTCATGAGGAAGATTCCCATTCGGAGTCAAAGTCTGCATGGACGATATCGCCTTTAATGCGCATGCGGTGCTTCAAGACGCCAAACTTGCGGGGAGGAGGATTGTCGTAAACCGGCTCGATCCTGGCCAGGGGATGACCTCGCCGCGTAATGAGGACCGGTTCATGCTTCCGCTGAGCTTCCTTTAAGATGGAAATACAACGAGCCTTGAAGTCTGAGATCATTATCGTCTTCATTCCCGCACCTTACCTGGTCACATGACCTGGTCAAGTTTAATGCCCAAGCAGAGGCCGGGCGGTGGTCCTGTCTAATCTTGGGAAATATTATGACGCGGATGTGGCGATGAAGGGATTTACCATTCGGACGGAGCCATAACGCTGCCCGTGGCTGAAGTCTTCCGAATACAGGGTTTTTGCTTTCAATCTTTCCGCCGCCGCGATGATGGCGCCATCCCAGTAAGAGATTTGGAATTTTATGGAATTGCGTATTCCCTCGGTGATGAGCCCGAAGTCGGTCACCACCATGGGGAAGGCATGAAAACGGTCGAGGAACTCCATGGCCCTTTCCGGTGAAAGGGGCACCCTCAGTTTGCCCGTCACAGTGACATAAAACTCCTGAAAAACCTGTGCCGACAACCCGAAGTCGGTTGTATCGATCAGTTGCATGGCAATCTGCTTCTTGGAAGAATTACCCGGCGATGCGTCCACCGCGTAGACCAGCACATTAGTGTCGATGAGGCAGTCAGCGGTCATGGAGGTCGTCTCGTGTCCAAGTTCGATGCCCCATCATAGCGGTGGACTCGCGACAAAGGGCGGAGAGTTCCTTGCGGGCAATTTCCTGACGCGATTGCTGCCGGACGAGGTCACTCAGATACTCGCGGATAAGCGCGTTGACCGAAGTGGCGCGCTGGGCAGTGATGATACGGGCTTTCGCCAGGATGGCTTCATCAATACGTAAAGTGAGATTTTTCATTTTGCCCATATTATGTGTATTATGTGCACAGTCAAGGGCGAATAGCTGGTTCCAGTCGCACGGGGTCTGGCGCCATCCTTCTGATTCCGGTCAAAACTCCCCCATGTTCTCGCGGGTCGCCGAGACAGGATTTGGGACCAATCGGGTAGCTTACCCCTTGGTTTAAGGCGCTTTCAGCCCGTCCTCGGGTTGTCTAATCAGATGCTAGTGTGGCGTCCCATTAATTCGTTCACACAAGCGGCTGGGTTTTATTCTGACAGCCAGATAGAATGTTATTCATTTAATGAAGGGCACACTACAATGAACTGCAAAGCAGTTCCACTCCAAAGCCCAGTGTCGCGTAGCGCACACTGGGTTGGAATGGACAAAAAATAACGAACCCCAACGGGGTTCCACAATGAATCAATCCCAAGGCATTTTGGAAATGATTTGTGGAACCCCGTTGGGGTTCAATCATAGGGGCGATCGGTACCCCAGCGTGCGCTACGCGACGCTGGGCTCCGGAGTTTAACGCCGTTGGCGTAAAAGCCAGATGTTTGAATCGGTTGACCGGGGCAATAGATGGGCCCATTTGCATCCTCCGTTCGCCGCAATTGCTTCCAGGCTGTTTCGTGGGATCGCGGCGTAAAGCCGCTCCTACAACTTGAAATCGCTACGGTATTGTTTGAAGGAATTTCCGGGACACCACACTGGCTTGCATTTCTCACAAAATTCGTCGCGAGCGAACGGAGATCGAGTGCTGGTGTGGGCTTCGGGTAGAGGGGCGCGGATGAAGCTGTGCATGTCCGGCCGTAGCCCTTGGGCGAAGCCGGATCCATACCCTGCAAAGTCGCCTGCATCTGTGCGGCGCACGGGCAGGCGAATCCAGCGACGTCGAACATGAGAAGAGCTTGAGTTGTTCAATGAGAATAAACCTCGACGTCGCATTTTCCGTTAAAAGAAATTTAGTCCAGGGAATATTTTTTTAGTTTACGTGGAAGATCATGGCAACGAATTGCGGCGATAAATTGAAAACAGCGGGTAGGAAGACTATTTTGGGAGCTTTTTCCTAAGCACCGCATAGGACCCTGACTCGCCGACAATATCGATCCTCAAAAGCATATCCTTCAACCGGATAGGCAAAGCGTATCGAGGAGCATAATCCGCTCCTACATTGGATTGACCCCTTACGAAATCTCGCACTCAGCCAAGCCCGAAGGTCACCCTCATGGGGCAAAACCTCATTCACAAACCACCGGGCCTGATTTGTTTCCTGATCTTTCATGGAGAAGAAAATGCAGCGGGACGAACTTCTACAATTACAAGAACACTTGCCCTTTGAAAACCATTAAAAAATTTGAGAAATCAGGGTGCCATAAGGAAAGAACCATTAAATCTTGTTATTATCGGCTCAAATGTGCTCTCTATCCCCTTCGACCCTTACCTTGCCCTGGCGTCCGCGCCGCTTGGGAAAGTGGGAGAGGACATCTTTTTCAGCAATTTCCCATCCGTAAAAAATGGATCCAACCATGCAAAGAAACAAAAAAAAAACCAAAGGCCAGTACCGGTCTGCTTTTCGGCATCGTTATAGCCATTATCGCGGGGGTGCTCTTTGGCGGGTTCGCGCCGTCCTACGCCACGCACACCAAAATATTCGGCGAGATATTCCTGAACCTGCTCATGATGATAGTGGTGCCTTTGGTCATCTTGTCCATGATCGTCGGGATAACCAATTTAGGAGATATCCGGAAAATCGGCTCCATTGGCGGGCGGACCGTGGCCTACTACATGGCGACCACTGCCATTTCCGTCCTTCTCGGGATGATTCTGGTCAACGCTATCCGGCCGGGGAAGGGACTATCCCAAGGCGAAGAGCGGCCCGATCTGAATTACCGGTTGGTTGGAGACAATATGCGCACGGTCGAAATGGATGGGGAATTTCGTCGAACCTATAACCCGAATTACGTCCTTACCCTTATGGATCAGGACGTGCGCGGCGAGGTGGAATCGATTTCAGAAGGGGTGGTGACGGTAAAAGCGTGGCAGTTGTTGTCAGATGATGCCCGTTACGTCACCACGGATAGTGGCGAACGGCTCCTATTTGTTCAGGGCAGCCCTGCCACCCTGGAATTGGAAAGCTCGGGGAGCGGACTGGGCATCGACCTGCCCATCGCCTCCAGGATGTCGGGGAAAACGGACCGGACCATGGGCGGCACCATCAAGGAGGTGTTCCTCGGCAATGAGGAGACGGGCAAGGAGGGGATGATTCCCTCCAACGTCTTTAAAGCCATGGTGCACACCGATATTCTGCCTTTGATCTTTTTCTCCCTCCTTATCGGCGCCGCCTTGTCTACTCTGGGCGATTTGGCCAAACCTGTCATCGTTATCATCTCCGGGTTGAATAGCGCGGTGATGAAACTGGTCCACTGGATCATGTATTTCGCGCCCATCGGGATTTTCGGTCTGGTGGCAGGCCGGATCGGGGAGGCAAAGGGATTTGCCGGGTTCTGGCCCGAACTCCTCGCCGTGGGCAAATACAGCGCCACTATCCTCCTGGGTCTGGGCATACACGGAATAGTCCTATTGCCGTTAATTCTCCTGATCTTCGGACGGAGGAATCCGCTCAACTACTTCAAAGGGATGGCGACGGCCTTGCTCAATGCCTTTTCCACAGCGAGTTCTAGCGCAACCCTTCCTCTCACCATGGAAGGGGTCCAGAACCAGAATGGAATCTCCAAACGCACTTCAAGTTTTGTTCTTCCCTTGGGCGCAACCGTCAACATGGATGGCACCGCGCTCTACGAGGCGGTTGCCGTCATGTTCATTGCCCAGGTCTATGGAATTTCCCTGGACCCCGCCCAACAAGTGGTCGTCGTCCTGACCGCCACCCTGGCCGCTATCGGCGCTGCCGGAATCCCGGAAGCGGGCCTCGTCACCATGGTTATCGTGCTCAGGGCGGTGGACCTTCCGGTGGAGGGAATAACGTTGATTCTGGCCATCGACTGGCTGCTCGACCGGTTCCGGACCTCAGTCAACGTTTGGGGGGACAGCATTGGCGCAGGGGTTATTGAAACCTATGAATCCAGAAATTCAACCCCAGCCCCGGCCACAGGTTGAGGAACTCGCCAGCACAGGCTAATTGTTCTCGGCTGATGTGATGGCCCTTCATAACGCCCTTCGGAGGTAGAATCGCTCATGAAGAACTCCTCGAGTGGGATACTTGACTCCTTTCTTGTTCAATAGCGAAGGCTTTACCGAAAACCACTGGTTCATGGCATCCCGATAACCATGTTCCTGTTCCAGCCGTTCGGAGAGTAATTTTCCCACGTAACGAGAAACACTGGTATTGTGCTCCGCCGCAAAGATTTTTGCCTTTGTCTCCGTCAATGGGGACGGGTGACCGCTCGGGTCAGGAAGAGGAATCCGGTTTTTCAAACATGTGGCGAAGGATGGGAAGCTGATCGCGGTGCAATATCAGCAGTATGGTAGCACAGATCCAGATTCCCACGCCCAGTAAAAACAGGGAGAGGAGCCCACCTTCAAAACCAATATCGGTGAAATGACCGATAATGGCTCCGGTCATGATTCCCCAGGCCAGGATGGCTCCGTAAACCACCGTTCCCGGAACCAGAATCAATATTGCTGAAACGAGTTCGAGTATCCCGATGAGTATTCGTCCTCCGGGTTCCATATTGAGCGCGGAAAATATCTCCACGGAGTCCTGGTGTCCGGTAAATTTGAAATACAGGGTCTGGGCAAAAATGACTGCGGCGAAAAGGCGAAGTACCCAGGAGGCTATGTTTTTCATAATAGGGATAGTTTTAGTTATAAGGGGAAGCCAGGTTCCGGGAATCCTCCAGGAGAGGGGCCAGGGTGCTGTCTTCGGGAATAAAGAGGTTCTTCATGGAGAGTTCATCGAAGGAACGCCGGCCACTGGCCGCGAGCAGTTCGTGCAAATCATGTTCCAAATTGTGCACATAGTTCTTTACCCGCATGGCTTTCGTAGGGATATCGAGCCCTCTCTGTAAAGTGGGGTCATGGGTGGTAATGCCTATCGGACAGGTATTCTGGCCACACTGCAGAGCTTGGATGCAACCGAGGGAGAGCATGAACCCCCGCGCCGTGTAAACGGCCTGGGCTCCGAGGGCAAAGGCCAGCATCTGCCGACCGGGATTTATCAGTTTACCGGCGGCCATTAGTTTGAGCCGGTCACGCACCCCTGCCTCGCACAATATTTTGTTCACCCGGGCAAGGGCGGGAATCAGGGGAACTCCCACTCGGTCCATAAACGCCTTGGGAGCCGCGCCGGTTCCCCCTTCGGCGCCGTCCACCGACATGTAATCGGGGAAAATTTTTTGATGGACCATCTCGCCCACCAATTCCTCCACCTCCTCGAAAGATCCCACGCAGAGTTTAATTCCCACCGGTAGCCCGGAAACCTCCTGGACCCGGCGTATGAAGGAAACGGTGGTGGATTTGTCCTTACACTCCTTGTGGTGGGGAGGGGAAATGACGTCTTTGCCCATGGGAACGCCGCGCAAACCGGCAATTTCCGGGGTCAGCTTCTCCTTGGGAAGCAGGCCCCCCTTTCCGGGCTTGGCTCCTTGGGAGAATTTGATTTCGATCATTTTTATCTCATCCTTACCTGCCAGATCGCGCAACTTCTCCTCGTCCAGGAATCCCTCCTCATCGCGCACCCCGAACTTGGCCGTTCCCATCTGAAAGATGAGATCGCATCCTTCCATCAAATGGTATTTCGGGTAGCCTCCCTCCCCGGTGTTCATGGGAATTCCGGCCATTTTGGCTCCGCGGGCCAGACAGCGAACAGCCTGCCTTCCCAGGGACCCGAAACTCATGGCGCTAATGATGATGGGCTTTGTAATGGTATAGGTGTTCTTAATGCCCCGCTCCTCCCCGTAGGTAAGGGAATAGGGAATGAGATCCTCCCGGTCGGTCGGGTACATGGAGTGCCGTATTTTGATCTCGGTGGAATCGAATTGCTTTAGCGATCCAAAATAAGAAGCCGAGTCGATGTCCTTGGCCTTTCGATAGATTTCCGCGCGTTCCACCCGGTTGAAAGGGCGTTCCTCCGTATCGCTGGCAAAAAGATACTGACGCAACTCCGGCCCGACACTTTCAATCAGGTATCGTCCCTGGGCTACAACGCCAAAGTTCCGCAGGAGGGAATGCTCCGTCTGCACGTACAAATAAAAGTAATTGACAATGGACAGGAAAAGGAAGGCTACGGTGAAAAAATGGAAGTAGAAGGAGAGGAATCTTCCGCCGAAGAAGAAGAGGACGGCCAGGACCGGCAAAGCCAGGTTTACGAATTTTGAAAGGCGGTGGAGATCTACGGAGAGCGAAACCATGGGGGTCGAAGAAGGAAATTAATGATTTGATTCTCTATCCTTGGAAAACAATGTGAAAAAAACTTTTGGGGGTCGGAAATGTTCCCCGGCTGGGGGTCATTGAGGATGGTAAGAGAGAGGAATGAGAAAGCCAATTATTCCGGCGGATAAACCGGTCGGCCCATCAGTCCCGGGGCTCAGCCCGGAAATCCGGCCGCTCCTCAACTTTCCGCAAAGCCCACAAGAAGCAGGTTGCATTAATGACCAATGCCGCCGCGTCGGCTATGGGAAAGGCATACCAGACCCCATCCACCCCGAGCCTGGGCGGGAGAATCAATAACAAGGGGATGACCAAAAAGAAGGTGCGGTTCAGGGTCAGAAACAAGGCGTATTTTGCTTTTCCCAAAGCTTGGAAGGTCCCGACAATCATGACCGGAATACCCACCACCGGTATGGCGATGCCCAATTTCTCAAGGGCAGACACGCCTTCTCCCAAGAGGACGGGATCGTTGGTAAATGCGCCAATGATAGTGGAGGAAAACAATTGGATGAACATCCAGAGGACCAGGAGGTAAAGGGAAGCCAGAAACATCCCGTAAAAAATGGTCTGCTTGGCCCGCTTTATCAATCGGGCGCCGAAGTTGTAGCCAATGATGGGCAAAGCGCCGGCCTGGAGACCGAAAATCGGCATGAATATGAACATCACGGTCCGGTTGCACATGCCATAAACCGAAACCGCGGTTTCTCCCCCGTATTGATTCAGGATGCGAATGACAAAACTTTGAATGAGACAGCCGCTTGTATGCATGACCAAGGTGGATACGCCCACCGCGGCTATCTCCCGGGCGATAGGGACGCTAAAACGGATGTTTGAGAAGTGGAGCACCAATGAACTTTTTCCCGAGTATAGATACCAGGTCATAATACCCGCCGTAACCAGATTGGCTCCTACCGTAGCCATGGCCGCCCCGCCCATACCAAATCCCAGGTGGTAGATGAAGAGCGGGTCCAGCAAGACATTCACCACCGCTCCCGTCACCATGGAAAACATGGCCATGGGCGCGTTTCCCTCTGAACGGACCAAATTATTCATGGCCATGGTGAATATGGAAAGGGGGCCGCCCAGGAGGAGAATAGAGAGGTATTGGGAAGCGGGTTCCAGGACCTGCTCGCTGGCGCCCGTCATCAAGAGAATCTGTTTCGTGCCGGTAAAGGCCACCACGATAGCCCCAACCCCCAGAACCAGCACCATGAAGAGCATGGTTCCAAGAATCCGATTGGCCCTTTCCGTATCCGCCATCCCCAGGGTCCGGGATACCGCGGTTCCCCCGCCCACCCCGACAAAAAGGGACAAACCCATAAAAAGAAATATGGCCGGTATGGTGGAGGCCAGGGCGGCCAATCCAACCGGCCCCACAAAGCGGCCGATAAAGATGGCATCCGCCAGATGGTAACTGGCGATCACCAGCATGCTGACCACCGAGGGAGCCGACATTTTCCAGATCAGGGGGAGAATGGGCATCTGGCCCAATCTGGCGCTGTGCGACTTCATGATCGGACAATCGACTACCCCGACCGCGCTGGCAAGGGGTCAATTGAGGTGCTGAGATGCTGAGATTCTGAGGTGCTGAGATGCAGAGGCGCAAAGAACACCGAGGCACGAAGGCGCCTCAGGAACTCTGGCAACTATCCTCGAACCTGGCCCTTAAATGTCGTAATACATGAAGTATTCGATCGGATGGGTCCGGAGGCGGACGGCATCGTATTCATCGCTTTTCAGTTCGATGAAGTTGTCGATGAAGTCTTGGGTAAAGACATCTCCCTTGAGGAGAAAATCGTGGTCGGCGGCCAAGGCATCCACTGCGCCCTTGAGGCTGTCCGGGACGGTAGTGAGGTTTGCCGCTTCCTCCGCCGGCAGATCGTAAAGATTTTTATCCACGGCTTCACCGGGATCGATCTGGTTTTGAATTCCGTCCAGACCAGCCATCATTATGGCGGAAAAGGCGAGGTAAGGGTTGGCCGATGGATCGGGGCATCGGAACTCTACCCGTTTGGCCTTGGGGCTCTGGCTGTAGGTGGGAATCCGGCAAATGGCGGAGCGGTTGCGGGCCGAGTAAGCCAGGATGACCGGCGCTTCAAATCCGGGCACGAGGCGCTTGTAGGAATTATTGGTCGGATTGCTCAGCGCGCAAAGTGCGGAGGCGTGCTTGAGAATACCCCCGATGTACCACAGCGCTTCCTGGGAGAGCCCGGCGTAGAGATCCCCGGCAAAGAGCGGCTGGCCGTCTCTCCACAACGAGCTGTGCACGTGCATGCCCGAACCGTTGTCGTCAAAAAGCGGTTTGGGCATGAAAGTCGCCGTTTTACCGGCTCGGAAGGCCACATTCTTCACCACATACTTGTAAAGGCACATTTGGTCTCCCATGGACAAAAGCGGAGAGTAGCGGAGGTCGATTTCGGCTTGCCCAGCCGTGGCCACCTCGTGGTGTTGCGCCTCCACATCCAGGCCCAAATCGATCATGGTCAACATCATCTCGTTGCGAACATCCATGTGCTTATCCAAGGGGGGGACGGGCAGGTATCCTTCTTTGTGGCGAATTTTGTAACCTAGATTTGGACCCTCCTCCTTGTCCGTATTCCAGATGCCTTCCACGGAATCCACAAAGTAGTGGCACTCGTTGGAGCCCGACCTGTAACGCACATCGTCAAAAATAAAGAACTCCGCTTCGGGCCCGAAAAAAGCCGTTTCCGCTATCCCCGTGGACAGGAGGTACTCCTCCGCTTTTTTTGCCACCCCTCTGGGGGAGCGCTCGTAGGGGTCGCGGGTGATGGTATCTTCGATATCACAAATCAGGGAGATGGTGGGAATCTCAACGAACGGATCCATAAAGGCGGTGGAGGCGTCCGGCATGACCAACATGTCCGAGGATTCAATGCCTCTCCAACCGCGGATGGAAGAACCATCGAAACCAAGACCGTCCTCAAACAGGTCCTCGGTCAATTCTGAAACGGGAACGGTAAAATGCTGCCATGTCCCGTGGATGTCGCAGAACTTGAGATCCACGGCTTGGGCGCCTTTCGATTGGGCGAGATCGATAACTTCTGAAGGTGTCATAATTAGGAATTAGATAGAACTGAGTTGATGAATGAAGAGCAACCCCAACCATGGCCCATCCAGGCCGCCATTGGGAAAGACTGCGTCAATTGAACTAGGATGATTAA
>CBDCNU010000006.1:0-117440 GCA_965219475.1 Opitutales bacterium
TTTATGAAAACGATCGCAGTGTCCCAATCGGCTTATCGGCGCCTGTCCGCCTGGAAGACCGGGAAGAAGGATTCCTTTTCCAAGGTGATTGAAAGGATAGTTCCGCTTAAAGGGACCTTTGGGTCCGCCCTCAAAGCGGCGGAATGCCTTCCGGAATTCGATGAGGAGAAATTTGAGAAACTGGAGGAATCAATTCAGGTCACCCGCCAGCCGATTGCTGATTCATGGAAGTAGCCGCCGATACGACGGTGTTAATTGACATTTGGCGCTACCGGCGAGAGACCAAGCGACTGAAGGATTTACGGGACAAGCTGGGCCAGGCTGCGATCCTGGTACCTTGGATCACCCAAGCGGAATTTTCACGGGGAGCCATTTACAGCGGGGTAAGGCCGGAGGTCCTGGTCCGTTTTTACGAAGGTTTCACCCTGCTGCCGCTTCGGCAGGGCGCCATTAACCTCTATGCACATCTTTGGGGAAAGTTGGCCCGGAAGGGAGAGATAGTCGATTATCCTGACCTTTGGATTGCCTGTACTGCCTTGGAACGCCAAGCGCCTCTTGCCACACGGAATCCTCGGCATTTTCCTGCGATACCGGATCTGGAGGTGATCAGTTATGAAATTCTCTGAGGAACGGGGGAAGGCACATCCGCCTTCGCCGCTTGGCGGGCTACGGCGTGGCAGGGAGAATGAACCACGGATGGGCACGGATAGACACGGATGGGGGAAATGACTCTCGCCAAGATCGCAAAGCAACGCAAAGAAGGATGCGCGCCGAGGGCGCGAGTCAGGAATTTTTATTAACAACGCTTCCTTTGGTCGCTTGATCCGGCTGGGCCGGAACAGGATCGCTTCGCGAAGAGGAATTCTTTTCATAATTATCCTGTTGCCGGCTTGTCCTGCGCTGTGCCGTGTGGAGCCTTTAGGCGAAGCGGGATCCGTGTTTATCCGTGTAATCCGTGGTTTGGCGCCAGAATCCTGGACCTGGGAAAATGACTATCGCCAAGATCGCAAAGAAGGATGCGCGCCAGGGCGCGAATCAGGAATTAGGGAGAGTTTCCGAGATTCTGAGTTGCTGAGGTGCTGAGAGAGGAAAGTGTGTTTTTGCGTCTTTTGCGTTCTTTTGTGGCTATATTCTATCCGTGCTTATTCGTGCCCATCCGTGGTTCATTCATTCTCCGCCTTCCCGAGAGCCAACCTTTCCACCCGCCAAACTCCAATCGTAAACATTCCTAATTCCTAATTCGCGCCCCTGGGCGCTTTCCCGTCAACTGAAATAGGTCAATTGAATCTCGGCCGTGGCCACAACCTCGCCCTCGCGCAAGATGACCTTTGCCGGCGGCTTTCTCGTGGCTTTGGTGCCTCTTTTCGGGACGCGTTTTTTCAGGGTCTCCACTGCGGTCAGGTTCAAGGTCAGGGTGTGGCTGCCGGCCAGGGGCCACCTGGTTGATATCCTCGGCAATTATGACGGGATCCTTATCCTTCAATCTTCCGGCAAAAAAACCGGCTGAGGTGCGAATACCGGAGCGCAAAATCGGGATGGCCCGGGCCGCGAGCAGGCTGCCGGCTGTTTCCACGGTACTGGAGACAATTTCCCCGATGATGGCGGCAAAACTGTCTTCGGCAACCGCCTCGCTCAGTTGCAATCCGATAGCAAACGGGCCTTCCACCGTTTGTTTGAAAAGGGCCTTCTCATGAAACTCCGCTTTCTTGCCGATCAATTCTCCCCGCTCGGTCGATTCCAGGATGCGGACCTCCTCCCTGCTGGCCACGTTGGGGCGCGGCAAAATGAGGAGGGCGCGCAAGAGATAGGTTTGGGCCGATTCCATATAGTGGGGATGGGTGAAATGCAGGTCTTTCACCTCGATCAACAGGTCACGCCTTTTAAAATCCATGGCGACTAACAAGGGTTAGCGGCGCTTTGGCGTCAATGTGAAAGGAAAATTCCGGGAATGGGGGGGATTAACCACAGAGGGCACAGAGAGCACAGAGAGGGGGGAGGCGCGCTGGGGCGCGCCAATTGGGAATTATAATTTACAACGTTCCTTTCAGTCACTTGATCCGGCTACGCCGGAACAGGATCGCTTCGCGAAGAGGAATTCTTTTATTAATTTTCCTGTTGCCGTCCTGTCCTGCCGTAGCCTCTTGACCTGCGTAGCGTTGCGGAGCACGGTTTGGGCGAAGCGAAATCCGTGGTACATTCATTCCCCGGCTTCCCCAGAGCCAACCTTTCCACCCGCCAAACTCCAATCGTAAACATTCCTCATTCCTAATTCCTCATTCGCGCGCCTCAGCGCGCTTTATCCGGGTCCATGTCCTCCGGGCCGACGGCTTTGATGAGACGGTGGAGGTGGATATCGACTTTTTGGTGTACTGCCCGAAATTCCTCAAAATCCGGGAATTTTGCATCATCACCATAGACCGAGCGCAAGGCTCCGCTCAGGGTGCTGAACCCATCGATCGTGACGGCGTTGTGCGGCGCATTTTCCCCTCTGGGCATGACGAGCTGTGCCAGGGTCCAGCTCACTACATTGGTCTTACCTGAATCCATGCGTTCCATGACAAATGGCAACCACACGGTTTCCTCCAGTTCGAGGTAGCGGGTCATGTCACTTGCCTTTGAGAAATTGACGCGAATGAACTGTGCCTGGGCCGTCTCTATGTGGACGAAACGGTAGTAGTAGAGCACGTCTTTAACCGTGCTCAGACCGAGGGTATCGATTCTGGATGGATTCACCCTTGGAAATACTTTTTTTGGATCCCAGAGGTCGGTGGAGTTATCGAGAGCGTCTCCGTCAGGATAGGTGCGGATGAAAAGGAAATTGTGTTTATTATCCATATCGAAGCCGTCCACCTGTTGCCACAGCGACCAACTCTCCAGCTTGCCTTCCCGGATGGCCTTTTTGGCAATTTCACTCCAGTAAGTGGTTTCGCGGTGGATGAAGGAATCTATGTTTTCCTGGGGGACAAATCTTCTCTCTACCACGTCAATTTGTCCGAATAACGGTTGAGCAATAGCAACGGCCAAGCTGACGAGGAGGGCGCTTTTGAGATGGGCAATTTTCATGTGTCTAGTGTAAGGGTGCATGCGGATGACGGCTTCAAGCTTATCCTTACTATAACAAAAAGTCCGTTTCTGGCAAGTTTGCACGCATTTTCGATTCGGTCCTATTGGTATTTGCTTTGGGAAAAGGGAGAGAGGGGAGGCGGAGTGATGGAATGGGGGAATGTTGGAATGATGGAGGGAGGGAGAGGCGCGCGAAGGAAGAAGGAGGAATGGGGAATTGAAGAGAGTTTCCGAGATTCTGAGTTGCTGAGAGGCGCGCTGGGGCGCGCCAATTAGGAATTAGGAATTAGGAATTGGGGAGAGGGAGAGAGATCAAGATCAGGATCACGATCATGATTGCAGCCAAATATGTCTTCGCATCCCTTTGCGTCTCTTGTGCTTTTTGTGGCTATTTTTTTCTATCCGTGCCCATCCGTGGTTAAAATACGGAGGCGGGGAATGCTTTACAAATTCGAAGTAAAATGCGGTAACTGGGGAGCATTCAGGCGTGAATGTTCAACCCAATTTGAAAACCAATGGCAGTTCTCAATATTCCGATTCTTCGATGGGGCCAACCCTACACCAGTCTCGATACGGATGATGTGGTGCATTTCGGCACGGGGGAAAGGTTGGCCTCGGTGAGCCAGGCCAACACGGGTCTTTTGGGTCGGGACAAGCGCTTGGCGGCCCGGGCCCGGCATGCCCTGACCGAAATTCCGATCGCGGATCTGATCGAGATGATGAAACGGGCTGCCGACCTGTATCTCCTCGGGACGCTTCCCCTGGGTAACGGGGAACAGACCCCGGATGATTTTGCCCGCCAGCAATCCGCCAGCACGGGTTTACCGGAACAAATGTGCAAGGGGAACATGAGCAAGAACCACTTTGTCTTGTCGAATATGGAGAAGATCCTCGATGCCCTGACCCGCGGTTTGCCCTTGGACATCCTGACCCGCGGTTACGGGGTAGAGGAGCGGGGGGTGACGGTCAGTTATCAAGCCCAATCTCCCATTCTCGGGCTGGTGCTCCCTTCCAATTCCCCCGGTGTGCACACGCTTTGGTTACCGGTGATACCGATGCAGATCGGGTTGCTGCTCAAACCGGGCCCACAGGAACCTTGGACACCCTATCGAATGGCGGCCGCGTTTACCCAGGCCGGTGTGCCCGAGGAGGCCATCGCCATTTATCCGGGAGGGGCCGAAATGGGGGCGGAAGTGGTCATGCGATCGGACCGAACCATGATTTTTGGAGGCGCCCCTACGGTGGAGCGTTATCGCGGCGACCCGCGCGTTCAGGTGCACGGTCCGGGGTACAGCAAATTCCTTCTCGGCGACGACGTGGTAGACGATTGGGAGGATTACATCGATCTGATGGCCGACAGCGTGTTTTTGAATAGTGGCCGTGGCTGTATCAATTGTTCGGGGATTTGGGCTTCCCGTCATACCCGGGAGATTGCCCAGGCCCTGGCGGAGAAAATCGGGCCGGTGGAGCCGAAACCACCGGAAGATCCGGAGTCGGCCTTGGCTGCCTTCACTGTGCCGGGCATGGCCCGGGCCATCTGGAACAGTATTGAAGCCGGTTCCCAGGAAGACGGGGTCGAACACGTCACGGCCAAAATGGGCCATCGGCTGGTGGAGCGGGAGCTTTGCGGCTACTTGAGGCCGGTGGTGCTGCACTGCGACTCTCCCGATCGGGCCATGGCCAATACGGAGTTCATGTTTCCCTACGTCAGTGTGGTGCGTTGCCCGCAGGAGGAAATGCTCGATCGGATCGGGCCCACCCTCGTAGGCAGCGCCATAACCGAGGACGAGGGATGGAAACGTCAACTCCTGGACGCAACCCACATCGACCGGTTGAATTTGGGACCGGTGGGAACGATCCAACTCGATTGGCTGCAACCGCACGAGGGAAACATCGTTGAATTTCTCTTCCGGCCCAGAGCATTTCAATCGAAACTGGAGCAATTGGCAAGTTAGGAGGATTCCATGAGATCGGCGCTATTGGCCACGGCGATAATTCTCGGCGCGACGGGCGGGTCGCGCGGGGAGGTGGCTATGACATTTGCCGACCCGAAGACCTTTACTGATTTTGAGTATTCCCAAACCCGCCAAACCATTGATCCGGCATTTTTCAGCAGAGAAATCAAGCGCTACCTGGAACGTGTGGTTGAGAAAGCGTTTCCGGTGGGTGTGGCATTGAAGCTGGATTTTCAAGATATAGATCTGGCGGGCGGCTTCGAGCCCTGGCAACGGACTCCATTGAATGATGTGCGTTTTTTTTCGCAGCCGGTATCCCCCCATGGTTGTATTTTTCTACCGGGTGGAGGATGAAGAGGGAAACCTCTTGGCCGAAGGGGAAAAGCGGCTCAGAGAGCTTGCCTATCAGGAGCGGTTTTCGCGAGGGATCAATTCGAGGAGAAATTTCTACTACGAAAGACGCATGTTGGAGCATTGGATAAGAGGCGAGTTGGCCGGCCAAATCGGGGAAGCGAGAAAGGGGTCAAAGGGGAATGGCGCTTAATTACTCGACCCTGAAAAAGTCATCATCGCTTAAGATGGTTGGATGGCTCCTCTGGATTTGCTCTCGCCAAGCCGCAAAGATCGCCAAGATATTCTTCTTAAGGTCTGTCTGCGTGCTCCGCACAGGCAGGCAACCCATTTACGGTAATAATTATGCCCTCCCTCCGTCATGCGCTGATCCCGGTTTTATTTTTGATAGGGGCATTGTTCGCGGGAATTTTCTTAATGGGGGCTTCGCCCCATTTGCCCCTCATCCTGGCCTGTTGCGTGGCTGGGATAACGGGGATCAAGTTGGGGTATTCATGGAAGGATTTACAGTCCTCGATGGTGAGGGGGATCTCCCTGGCCATGGCCGCCGTCCTCATATTGATGGCGATTGGGATACTGATCGGTTCCTGGGTAGCCAGCGGCATAGTCCCGTTGATGGTGTATTACGGACTGATGTTTCTTTCGCCGGAAATATTTCTCATAGCCAGTTGCCTGATCTGTGCGGTAGTATCCTTTGCCACTGGCAGTTCCTGGTCTACGGCGGGAACGGTAGGGGTGGCCCTGATCGGGGCTGGGCAGGGCTTGGAGATGCCCCTGCCCATGGTGGCGGGCGCCATTGTATCGGGAGCCTATTTCGGGGATAAGTTATCGCCCCTGTCCGACAGCACGAATCTGGCTCCGGCCGTGGCTGGAACACAATTGTTTGTTCACATCAAGCATATGCTTTACACCACGGTTCCCAGTTTGATCATAGCCTTGGCGCTCTATGGTATCCTGGGAATGTCGCAGGGGCTCGAGCGCGGCCAGCATCGAAAATGTGGAGGCCTTGAACGCCGTCCTGAGGCATGAATTCAATTTGAGTCCCTGGTTATGGTTGGCGCCGATTTCGGTTATCCTCATGATAGCCCTGCGGATGCCGGCCTTGCCCGCGTTATTGGGCGGGGCATTTGTCGGAGCGGCATTGGGAATATTCCTGCAGGATATACCGCTGGAGTCGATGTTTGCCATTATGCAGGAGGGTTACCTTTCGGATACGGGCGACCCCCTCATCGACGAGCTGTTGTCCCGGGGAGGGCTGGAAAGCATGTTCTGGACGATTTCGCTAATTCTCTGCGCCATGGCTTTTGGGGGGTTGATGGAAGGGGCCGGCATGCTGGCTGCCATCTCCCGGGCCGTGCTAAAAACCGCCACTACCACGGGCCGGTTGGTGGGAGCCACCCTCGCCACCTGTATCGGGATGAATATTATGGCCCCGGATCAGTATCTCTCCATTATTCTTCCCGGCCGCATGTACAGGAATGCCTTTGAAAAGGAGGGCCTGCATATGAAGAACCTGTCCCGCTGTCTGGAGGATGCGGGTACGCTAAGCTCACCACTCATTCCCTGGAACACTTGCGGGGCGACCATGATGGCGGCTCTCATGGTCAATCCTTTCGCCTATCTGCCGTTTGCGTTTTTGAATCTGCTCAACCCGATCATATCCATGATATATGGCTTTACCGGCTGGACCATGGAAAAGGCGGAGGGAGCGCCCAAGGGCGCAAATTCGGAGGAATGTTTAACCACAGAGGACACAGAGAGCACAGAGAGGGAAGAGGGGGGAAGCGCGCCAGGGCGCGCGAATTAGGAATTAGGAATTAGGAATTAGGAATTGGGGAGAGGGAGAGAGATCAAGATCACGATCATGATTGCAGCGATGGACAGGATTAGGAATTGGGAGGGATGGAATGGTGGTTTCAAGTTGTAGGAGCGGCTTTACACCGCGATTGGGGTGAAGCTGTTTCGTGGGATCGCGGCGTAAAGCCGCTCCTACGACTGAAAGCAGACAAATATGTCTTCGCATCCCTTTGCGTCTCTTGTGCTTTTTGTGGCTATTTTTTCTATCCGTGCTTATCCGTGCCCATCCGTGGTTCATTCATTCCCCGCCTTCCCGAGAGCCAACCTTTCAACCCGCCAAACTCCAATCGTAAACATTCCTAATTCCTAATTCCTCATTCGCGCGCCTCAGCGCGCTTCATCCGTGCCCATCCGTGGTTAAAATACGGAGATTAGAGGAGAGAGGTGGGAAGAGGTCCGGACGGGGCTCTTTTCCAATCCAGGTTAGCGCCGGAAGCCGTATTCGAGGGTGTAGAAGGTAACGTCCAGATTCGCCAGCGGTTCCCGCAGTTTTTCCAGTTCTTCGGCCGGGCCGTGGACCTCGAGCCGTATCAGGTCGGAAATCTCCAGGGCCTTTCCCAAGAGTTCGCCCACATTGTCGAGGTGGGCGAGCAATCCCTCGGCGTCTTCATAGCCTTCCCGGCAATGTGCCACATTGCCATGAAAGGAGAATCCGTAATATTGAACCTTGGTTTCGTTGTCGGTGAGATCGACGAACTCTTGGCACATTGCCTTGAATTTGGGCAAGTTTTCCTCCGACAGCTTGAAATAGGGAACGATGGTGCACCCGGTGTCTGAAGTGGCCATGGATGAGGATGGTTCGGGCTTATCCAGGGTCGTTAAACGATGGACGGAACTTCGAAGGATTGGCGATAATCGTTCTTGATCATGGCGTTGGCAACCTTGGCCAACTCTCCATTTCCGGCAAAGCGTTCCTTGTTGCCGTTGAATCTCAGCTTGCGGCCCATGGTCCACCTATCCGATTTGAAATCGATGTTCCAATCCTGAAGGTGCTGGTGGAACCGGTCGTAGGTTTCCTGTAAGGTGTCATCCTTGGCTACGACGTTTTCCACCCGTTTCGGGTTCACTTCCTGACCGGTGCGATAGGAGATGTTGCACATGTGGGCCAGGCAAGTGGATTTGAATCCGCTTTCAATGGAGGAGCGGAGGTTTTTACTCTTCCGGTTTTTCACGGCGCGAATAAAATTCGGGAAATGATCGAATCCGGCGTCTCCCTTCCAGGATTTCATTTTCTTTCCCTCGTTATCGTAGAGAATTCCGCCACCACGGCCGCCGTTGAACTCTCCGCCTTCGCAGGTGATTACCACCCCGACGCGACGGCCCTTGTAACTGGATGGGGCCGGTGTTTCCGGATTGATGTAGAGATCCCGCACCTCAAACAGAACCGGAATGGTTCCCCAACTGAGAGCGGCAATTTGCATATTGGGGGTCTCACCGGCGTCATTCCAGGCAAACCGTCCTCCAAAGCTGACTACTTCCTTGGGATGTCCCGGATCTCCCAGAATCCAGCGCATCAGGTCAAATTCGTGGGGTCCCTGGTTGCCGATGTCCCCATTGCCGGTGTTCCAGCTCCAATGCCAATCATAATGGAGTCGATCGCGGTAGATCGGCTCGTCCTGGGCTGGCCCCAGCCATAAATTGTAATCGACGTTACTGGGCGGCATCAAGGGAGTGGAACGCTTGCCGATACCGGTCCTGTTCTTGTAGCAGAGACCGCGCACCATCTGGATTTTTCCGACGTTTCCTTCCAGGATGTAGGGAAAAGCTTCCCGCAATCCATCATCGGAACGGTTTTGAAAACCACTTTGCACGATGCGGTCGTATTTTCTGGCCGCTTCGATAATGCGCCGGCCTTCCCAGATGTTGTGACAGACCGGCTTTTCGCAATAAACGTCCTTTCCGGCCTGGCAACCCTGGATGGCCATGAGGGCATGCCAATGGTTGGGAGTCGTGATGGTGATGGCGTCGATGTCCTTGCTATCCAGAATTTTACGGTAATCCGTGTAGGTTTTCACCTTGACCCCGTGTTCGGCCTCGATCTCCGCCGCACGTTTCTGAAGGATTTCACTGTCTACGTCGCAAATCGCCACCAAACGCGACCCATCGGTGCGGAATACATCTTTAATGGCCGATTTCCCTTTGCCGTTGAGGCCGATAACCGCCATGCCGACATTTTGGTTGGCGGATTGGGCCTTTAAATGCGAGCTGATGAAAAAGGATCCAGCGGCCAGGGCGGAACCTTTCAGGAAATGTCTACGGGATAAATGTGCCATGAGTTCTTCAGGGTTTAGCGATTAAGAAAAGGTCTCATAAAGAGATGAATCCTTTCACCATAAAAGTCAAATTCCAACGCAAGTTGTATTTCCTTCGTTTAAAAACTTGCTGGAATGGGTGGAAAATATTCGGGTTATGTCCCTTCGATGAAATCGGCGTCCAGGCTGGGGATGCGACCGGCGAAGGGATATTGCTCGAGTTCGAAGACCGTGCCGCTGAAGGGCTTCGAATCGTCGCTCAACCAGAACGCGATGACCTTTGCCACTTCTTCGGGTTTGGTCATTTCCCCTCGGGGAACCATGAGGGATGGAACCTGATCGGGCCAATCCTTGGACAACCCGTCTTTGATCTTCAACTTGTATTCGTTCTCGGTGAGCACCCAGCCCAGGTTGATGTGATGAAAGCGGACCCGGTCCTTATCGTAGAGGTTGGCCAAGTGCTTGGAAAGGGTGAGAAGCGCGCCTTTGGATACGCTGTAAGCGGCCAGCATACGTTCTCCACCCAGGGCGTTGATGGAGCCCACGTTGACCACGCATCCCTGGGACTCTTTCAGGTAGGGGATGGCGGCCCGGCAGATCATGAAGGGAGCGCGGCAATTGATGGCCATCATGGTGTCGAAGAAATCGACCTCAGTATCCTCGAAAAACATGCGGGCGGTGCTGGCGGCATTGTTGACCACCCCATCCAGTCGGCCAAATTTATCGATGGTTTGTGCGACCACCTTGGCTGGATCGTCAGCTTTTTCCAGGCTGCCGATGACTCCATGGGCATTGGGGCCGAGGGAATCGACCACCTTTTGCACGGCGTCCGGCCTGCGGCCGTGCACTGCCACTTTGGCGCCCTGTGCGATACATAGGCGGGCAGTGTGTTCACCTATGCCGGTGTTGGCGCCGGTTACGAGAATTACTTTATCTTTCAATTGTGCTAGACTCATGAGCTTATGTTTTCGGTATTACCGCCCTATCAGGATATCTATTCGATTTCCACAATCCGGGAGGATTTCTTTGTCATTTATGAGAACTGGCAATTCAAAAGCAAAGGTAATTTCTCAGGTCTACCTGGCCTGGATTAAAGGAGGCCACACTGCATAGGGCCGATCGGTTTCCCAGCGTGCGCTACCATGCTTGCCTAAACCGTGCTTTGCACGGCACAGCGCGACGCCGGGCTTTGGAGTTTAACGCCGTTGGCGTAAAAGCCAGAAGATTGAATCGGTTGATCGGAGCAATAGATGGGCGCATTTACATCCTCATAATCGTTATCAAGATCTCTCTCCTTTTCCCCAATTCCTAATTGGCGTGCCCCGGCGCGCCTATGCCATTCTCCCGGCCTTTCGATCAGGATCAGGATTTTAATGGCGGACAGGAATGTCCGCCCTCCGTTATTCTTCCCTCTTTGCGTTGCTTGGCGCTCTCTGCGAGATTCAAATTAAGCTTTCGATCAAGATCACGATCAAGATCAGCATCACGATGATTTACTTCGTGCCCTGTTCCTTTCTCTCTCCCAATTCCTCATTCCTAATTCCTAATTGGCGCCAACGGCGCCTCCCCCCACCGGCGCGGCTGCGGGCTGACGCCCTTGTCTTGCCGACTCCCCCTCAAGGGTGGAGTGATGGGAATCATTTCCGGGACGCCGGGCTAGACGTAAAACCCTTCCTTGGAGATGGGCATGGTGCGAATCCGATGACCGGTGGCGTCGAAAATGGCATTGCAGACCGCGCCGGCAACGGGGGGAAAGGCGGGTTCTCCCAGGCCGGTGGGAGACCAATCGGTGGTGAGCCAATGAATTTCGATTTTCGGAGCCGAGGCCATCCGCCCCAGTGGATAGTCGTCAAAGTTGGTTTCCAGAACGCGTCCATCCTCGAAAGTTATTTCCTGCCCGGCCAGGGTGCTGATGCCATCGACGACGGACCCTTCAACCTGGTTTTCGCCCCCACTCTTGTTGAGAAGCAAGCCCACGTCCGCCGCGACTACCACCCGGTCGATCTTTACGCGGTTGCCAGCGTCTACCGTGACTTCCGCCACTTGGGCAAAGTAGCCGAGGTGGCTGAAATAGAAGGCCAGTCCGCGGCCCCGTCCTTGGGGCATTGGCTTTCCCCAGTTACCATTTTTAGCGGCCAGTTCAACCACATCGATGGCTCGTCCGGTATGAAGGGCCCTTCTCTCACCTTCCTCCAGCCAACGCGGCTCCCCAAACTGTTCCAGTAGAAATTCCAGGTGATCGCGACCGGCCGCTACCGCCATTTCGTAGGCAAAGCTCTGGAATGCCCAAGCCACGGAACAGGAGCGCGGGGCACGCCAGTAGCCGGTGGGAACGATGGTAGGCAAAAAGGTTTGATCCAGGCGCAGGTTGGGAATCTCCGGAAATTGGAACAAGTCGGGGCTCATGTTTCCTCCTCGGACCGGTCGTTTTCCGTCCCCTCCCTCCGGAGTGAAGCTGACAAAGTGATCCAGCAGGCCGGTCCATCTGCCCTTACTCAGAGCGCCCCTCAGGTGGTGAAAGCCCCCCGGGCGGTAGTAATCGTGGGCCATGTCCGCTTCCCTGCTCCAGGTGAGCTTGACCGGGGCGTCGATCTGTTTGGCGATGGCGCATACTTCAACCACGAAGTCGTTCATGAGGCGCCGTCCAAAGCCTCCGCCGATGCGCAACTGGTGAATGAAAACGTCGGATGGATCGATACCCAATACGCGGCCAATCATCCCAGCCACATTTTGCGGTGTTTGGGAAGGGGCCCAGATTTCCATTTTACCCTCATGATACCAGGCCGTGCAGTTCTGTGGTTCCAAGTTGGCATGGGAAAGGAAAGGGTAGGTGTAGAAACTTTCCACCGTTTGGTCCGCTTGGGCCAAAGCTGCCTCCGCGTCACCCATTTGATCCGTTATTTGACCCGCATTGGGGCCGATGGACAGGGCTTCCGCTTTATAGGCTTCCCAAGAGTTGTTGGAGGCGCTGGATTTTTCCCATGTTACCCGCAGCGCTTTTTCGGCCTGGAATGCCTGGTGGGTGGACTTGGCCACAATGGCCACACCGGACATCAGTTCCAACTCATTTCCATTCCCTTTGACGATAAAGGCATCCACTACCCCCGGTCGCTTCCTGATCACCTCGAGGTTGGCTTTTTTTGCCACACCCCCGAAGTTGGGGCATTTGACGTAGACGGCGTAAAGCATCCCGGGCAATTGTTGGTCGATTCCGAACAAGGGCTGTCCCGTTACCAGAGCCCGGTTGTCCACCCCGGGTATGAACTTGCCCAGTAATTTGTATTCGCTCCGCATTTTGAGTTTGACCGAATCCTTGTCCGGGATGGGCAACGCCGCCGCGGTGGAGGCCAACTCGGCGTAACCGAGCCGTTTGTTGTTGGACAGGTTTACCACGTAACCCCGGTCGGCCTTGCATTGGGACTCGCTGACCCCCCAGGTCTGGGCCGCGGCCGTTATGAGCATGGTGCGCGCGACGGCGCCGGCTTGACGGAGCAGGTCCCAGTTTCTGGGGGTGGATTGGGATCCCCCGGCGGATTGGCGGCCGAATCGTTGCAGGTCGATTTCGGATTGCTCGACCGTGACGGATTCCCATGGGACTTCCAACTCTTCCGCGATAATCATGGGGAGAGATGTTTTCACTCCCTGGCCCACCTCGGGATTCTTTGCGGCAATGACAATCATTCCATCGGTTGCAATCTGTATAAAGGCATTGGGGGCGAAGTGTTCGCCGGTAGATTGCTTGTCCGGAGAAGCGCCTGCCTTCGATCCACGCCCCAGGGAAAATGCCAGAATGAGCCCGCCTCCGGCCAAGCCGGATAATTTCAAAAATTGACGGCGGGGAATAAAATGGCTGGCGCTGGAATCGCCGGCGGCTTGTTCGACATCCATCCGTTTTTCCCAATTGACGAATTCGGCCGGCATGTCGATGTCCGGAATGAGGTCGGAACGATAAAATCTGTTCTTCATGAGGCGCCTCCTTTCCCGGCTGCGGTGTGAATGGCGGCACGGATGCGGGTGTAAGTGCCACAGCGGCAGAGATTGCCTGACATGGCGTTATCGATTTCCTCATCCGATGGATGGGGGTTGGCCTGAAGCAAAGAAGCGGCGTTCATGATCTGGCCGGCTTGGCAGTAACCGCATTGGGGAACGTCGAGTTCCATCCAAGCCTCCTGCAATGGGTGCAGGTTTTGGTGATCCGGGGCCAGTCCTTCGATGGTGGTAACGGATTGCCCGGCCACGGACGAAACCGGCATGCTGCAGGAGCGAATGGCCGCGCCGTTGATGTGAACGGTGCAGGCGCCGCACAGTCCTTTGCCGCAGCCGAATTTAGTGCCGACCAGACCCAGATGGTCGCGCAAAGCCCAGAGTAACGGGGTAGCGGGGTCGATATCGCGAATTTCGCGCCCTTCCTGATTAACCATGAGTTGGATAGTAGCCATGATCTTGATTCAGAATATGTTTTTCATAAACCTTCAAGACCATATTCTCTGAGCCGGTCTATGGGAAGGAGGAATTTAGGACATGCACGACATTTGGCCGCAGCTCAAGCCTTGGGTGGAAACGGGGGAACCCTTCGCCCTGGCCACGGTGGTAAAGGCTAGAAATCCTTCCCCCCGCGGTATTGGATCCGTGCTGGCCATCGATGCCAGTGGGGAACGGTTTATCGGCTCTGTCAGCGCCGGGTGCGTGGAGATGGAGGTGATAGAGCTGGCGCGGGCCTGTATGAAGGATGGCATGACCCGCTGGGCCGAATTCGGTCCCAATCAGGGGTTGCCTTGGGAGGTGGCATTTTCCTGCGGGGGAAAGATCCGGGTGCGCATCGAACCCTTTGAATACGATGAGGTGGTTTTACCTGAACTGATGTCCCTCCTGGATAAATGCGAAGTAGCAACCTGGATGGATGGGGAGGGGAAACAGGCCCTTTTGATGGAGGACGGTTCGCTGGTGGGAGAGGAATCGCAATGGTCTGCCCATACCTTGGGATTGGCCCGGAAACATTTGGCTGAGCGGTCGGAAACCCGGGAAATTGAAACGGGGGACGGAAAGCTCCTCCTCAGGTCGCTGACCAAACCCAACCGTCTTTTTATTGTGGGGGCGGTGCATATTGCAGTGCATCTGGTCAGTATCGCCCGATCCCTTAATTATCGGGCCATTGTCATCGATCCACGGGAATCCTACGCCCAAGCGGAGCGCTTCGAGGTAGCGCCCCATCAATTGATAGGCTCTTGGCCGGAGGTGGCCCTTGCCGCCTTCGAGTTGGACGAAATGGATTGTGCGGCCATGCTGACACATGACCCGAAGATCGATGACCAGGCCCTTGCCATATTCCTGAAGAGCGACTGTGGTTACATGGGCGCACTGGGCAGTCGGCGCAGTCATGCGGCGCGGTTGAAGCGATTGTCCGCAGCGGGATTCGGGGAGGAGGATCTGAGGCGTATTCACGGTCCCATAGGTCTGGATATTGGAAGCAGGACGCCGGCCGAAATTGCCATCAGTATCATGGCGGAAATCGTGCGGGAGAAGAATTCGAATCCTCCAAAAACGGCCCCGAAAGCCAAGGCAGCCCAGGCATGACCGAATCCGGATCCGGCCTGATCCATGCTGTCATTCTGGCGGCCGGACCATCCCTGCGTTTTGGTGAAAGCAACAAACTCCTGTTCGAAGTGGCCGGCCGGCCCATGCTGCTGAGGGTGGTCGATGCGGTGAAGGCAGGGGGAGTTGGGAAGACGGTTGTGGTGACAGGGGCCGATTATGCCTCGATTACATCCCTGCTTCTGGGATACGGGGTCAAACTGGTCCGAAACGAAAGGTGGCCGGAGGGTATGGGAACCTCCCTGGCCAAGGGGGTGAAGGCGCTGGACAGGGAAAATTGCGGGGGCATCCTGGTATGCCTGGGCGATTTGCCCTTTCTCTCTTCCCGGATGGTTCGACGGGTTATCGGAGTTTTTCGGCAACAGGGTTGTGAGCGGATTGTAGTTCCGAAGTTTAAAGGCCGCCGGGGCCACCCGGTCATTTTTCCCGGATCTTACGGGATGGAGTTGGGGAAACTGGCCGGGGATGAAGGAGCTCGATCTATCCTGAACAGTGAGCGAGAGAATTTGACCGAGGTGGAGGTTCATTCCCCTGAAATCTTTCAGGACATCGACAGGCAGTCCGACTTGGCTAATTCGGAAATTGAATGAGGTTCTTATTTCCGGCAGATCGACCCGGAACAGTCACGCCTCCAAGATATTAAAACCGGGGAGTCCTCAACTGGTCCAAATTGCCAACCCAGGATACCTTGCCTTTGAGGCTTAAAATTTTCTTTTGTTCTTTCCTGCGAACCAGTTCTCGCAGTGCGAGATCGACCAGTTCTCTCTTGGTTCGCAAGCCCGTCGCATTTAACGCTTTGCTTACGAGTTCATCGTCCAGGTGTATATTCGTCCGACCCATACACCTTAAATCCAAAAAATGGTGTATCGTGTCAAATTATTTTCCGTCCAACCTGGCAACTACTCAGGTTTCTCAAGCAATCGTCCGCATGAATGTTTTATCGTTAATGCATTACGAAACTGTAGGAGGGGCTTTACGCCCCGATCCTCCAAATGGCCCCTTCGCAATCGGGGGATAAACCCCCTTCTACAGTTCTCGCAATCACCATCCCATGAAAATTTTCTCGTTTCATCTCATTAATCTCCTTCTGCCTTCAGGCACCCATTCCCAATTTTTCTCCCCCTCCTCCGTGCCCTCTGTGTCCTCCGTGGTTAATCCCTCCTAATTCAAAATTTCCGACGATCCAGACTATGGAGACCTGAGTAGTTACCCAACCTGAAAGATATCCATGCCGAGCGGAGAATTTGCCGCAATTGGAAAAAGGCTTCGTTTCTCGGTAGTGAGGCAATCTTTTTGTTAGCTTGCTAGGAAATTTGTGAAATACCTATTCTAATGAAAATGACGCGGTTTATAATGCTTTTCCTGGGAACCTTCGGATTCCTGCTACCCCTCCAATCGCAAACACCCACGGACTCCACTCTATCGGAAGTTGTCGTGTATATGGGCTCGGCGCGGGTGACGCGTTCCATTGAGGTCGATCTGGCCGCGGGCGAGAACGTGTTGCGGTTTTCCGGCCTTCCGTCGGACTTGAACATGAATCAGATGCAGATGGGATTGGTCGAGGGTGTTTCCATTCGGCTGGATAATCTAAAATTTGAGACGACCCGGGACAGAGAGGACAGGCCGGAAGAAAAGCGTCTGAAGGATGAGATCGAAGGGTTAAGGGATCGCCTCCATGTGCTCAAGGCGGAGAGGAAGGATCAGCAAGGCCTGATCGATTTTGCCAATAATCTAAGCGCTTCATTTACTGAGGGTTTTGGTGAGGCAAAGCATGATTTCGAATTTATGAAGCGGGCTGAAGAGGTGCTGGCTTTTCGACAAAAGGTGAGCAGTGAAACTCAGGCGGCCATGGGGAACATCGATGAAAAGGTTGCCGAGTTGGATAAGGATTTGGAAGAGTTGCTGGAGGATCTGGCGGAAGAGACCGAAAAGGTGGATCAATTGCAGGGCGAAGTGACCGCACGGATATTTGCGGCCAAGGCCGGGGCGGCAAAATTGGTGTTCAACTACCTGGTGTCCAATGCGAATTGGTTTCCTTCCTACGCGGTGCGGGTCGACTCTTCCGACAATTCCATGGAAATAGCTTACCAAGCCAATCTCTGGCAGGAAACGGGAGAGAGTTGGGACGACGTCGCAGTGACCATATCCACCAGCCAGCCGAATCTTTCGGGTAATGCCCCGGAATTGCAACCGATGTTTTTGCAGCCGAATCGGTATTACCGGATGGAAGAACGAGGCAGGGCCGAGGATCAGTCGAATAAATTATCCTATTTTGAAGATAATTTCACAGGGGACCAGGGACATCCAGCCAAAGCCTCAATAGCCGGAACTCGCCTGACAACGGTTCTAACCGGCATGTCCTCCTTTTCTGCAAGGTTGCCGGGGCGGGTCAGCTTGGCCTCCCAGCGGGAGCCTTCCCGCTTTCCCATTATCAACCGCGGATTTCAGCCTCAATTTAGGAGTGAAGTGGCGCCCCTACTTCAGGAGAAAGGTTTCTTGAAATCGAAAACGACCAATGCTTTTGATTTGCCTCTGATTCAGGGGGAGGCCCAGGTCTTTATCGATGGGATGTTGACCTCTCGGGTTACTGTTCCCTACACCATTCCGGGGGATGAGTTGGAGATTTCGCTGGGAGTGGACGAATTTATTATTGTCAATCGAAGGGAAACTCTGCGGGAAACCGAATACACCGGGTTGATAGACAAGACGACGGTTCAAAAAAGGGCTTATACCATAGAAGTGAAAAACTTTCATTCCATGGATCACCAAGTGAAAGTGTTCGAGCGGTTCCCGGTTTCCCGGAACGAAAAGATCGCGGTTAAACGCTGGGCCCCGGACAAATCTCTGGTAGAGTTCGAGGAGGACACGGGCATTTTCTTTTGGGAAGATCTATTGACCCCGAACCAATCGAAGGAATACAAGGTGGCGTACGATGTGGTTCATCCAAGGGAGTGGAATTTGAAAGATCAGATATAATTTCAGGCCTGCCTCTAATGGAAATCCTGATTGGAATTGTGTGCCTTGGCCTTTTGGCTGCCATATGGATTCGCTTGTTTAAATCCACCGACCGGATTAAAGCGCTGGAGCGGCGACTTGGTCAGTTGGAAAGGAAATTTCAAGAAACAAGGTCGAAAGAGCCGTCGAAACCGGTGGTTGAACCTGAGCCGACCCCGTCATCCGAGACGGGCATCCCGGTTTCCGAGCCGCCGGATTCTCCGGCTCAGGATTTTGTAATTTCAGGTCCGGCGCCGGCGCCGGCACAGCCTCCGCTTTCCCAGGTTCCCGAGGTTGTCGGCACACCATCACCACCACAGGATGAACCCGCTTCCCGGCCGAAAACTGCAGCTTGGGGGCATAAGGTTATAGATTTTTTGAGAAGTATCGGCTTATGGCCGCCCCTACGAGAAGAGGAGTCTTCCGAACTGGTATTGATGCAATGGTGGGCCCCTCGCATGGGTGGGGTTCTAGCCATCCTCGCCATTATTTTCTTTGCTGTCTATGTCGGTCAAAACCTGGCTCCTTGGGTTAGATTTTCTGAAATGGTGGCGGCATCCTTTGGCGTATTCGGCCTGGGGCTGTTGGTTGGCAAGAAGTTTCCGGGACTGGGCAATGTGCTCGTGGCGACGGGCCTATCCATGATTTATGTAAGTAGTGTGGCCGGCTATACCGTGCAACCGGTAAAGGTGGTGGATAATCCGATCATTGCCGGCCTGATGCAGCTTGCGGCCCTCGTTCTCAATTTCGGCATGGGTAGTTGGAAAAAGGATAGGGGCATCCTGATACTGGCCGTGATTTTCGGGTACGTATTTTCGCTTTTTGCTGCCTTGGAAGGGTTCAGGGAAGCGGCCTTGATATCGGCGCTGCTGGTTTACGTGGCTGGCTTGATATCCTATCGCCGCATTGGAGGATTGGCTTTCGTAAGCTTGTCTGTGGCCGGTGTGTATTTGCCATTGGCCGGATTTGTCGGGATGGAATTCCTCAAGGATGCGGCTGTCTATCCGGCATTCTGGTCCGTTATCGTTTTTCTGATTTTAACCGTTTCCCTGCTGCCGGCCTTTAGGGTGTTTCTGGCCGAACCCGCGTTTTTGGACCCCAAGTGGAACCGTTTGTATCAGGCTTTGAATACGAGCTTGGCTATCGGATTGGGTTATCTGTTCGTAGCCTATTTTTATCCCCTTGAGAAAACCGGGTTCTATGGAGTCCTGGCCCTGGTGTTTGTGGCGTGGTCCCTGATTTGGTTGGTGCGGAAAAACCGGGGCCTCGAATTTCACTTGTTTTTTCTAAAAGGTTCGGTTCTGGCCTCCCTCTGGCTGATCAATTATTTACATGACGATCTTCGGTGGATGGCCATGGGCCTGCACGCTTTAATTCTCGTTTCATCGGTTCATCGATTAAGGAGTATCTGGCTGGAAACCTTGACCGTGCTGACCTGGTTAGCCTCCTTCGGGTATTTCCTGGAGACCGGCTTCCACGAACCGGAGTTCAGTTTTCTTTGGGTGGTACAGGGCCTTTACATACTGGTTTCGGTGGGAGGATTGGGCTGCTTGATGTCGGCCATGTCCGGCCGTGATTTGGGGCGCAAGCTGGTGTATGCGATACTGGCTCTTATGCTTTTCGGCGCCGCGTTTGAATTTTCAGAGAACTCCAATTTTGGCAATTTAGGTGAGCCTGCCAGCATGGCCCTGATGGCCTTTCCCATCATGCTCCTGTCACTAGTGCCGCTTGTGAAGGCGTGGATACCCATGATTGCGGGCGGTTTGTTGTTTGTGACCGCGAATATGAGGTTCTGGTTCGAGCCATCCGGAGCCCACACCTTACTGGTCGTGTTATTGGTCGCAGCCGCTTGCCTGGTTGGACTGCTCAAATTCAAAATCCCTCGGCAAAATCTGGTTGAGACCATCATTCATGGGTTATGGATCATGACGGTTCTGGTATATTTGCGCAGCTTTGGGACACATGCCTGGTATCCATTCGGATTAGCAATATTTGCGATGTTGCTGTTTTTTGCCGGATATTCTCCGTTAAAGCGCATTGCCGAGTGGTCTCCACTGCCCCTGTTGTATCTGTTTTTTGACCTCCCTCCCACCCATTATCCTGCCACTGCTTTGTACGGCTTTCTCGTAGTTGCGGGCGTGCTGGCAAACTTGGGAGTCGTCTATCCGCAGCTCAAAAGGTTAACCCACTATCTGAAGCG
Organism: Opitutales bacterium; assembly: GCA_965219475.1. Classification (GTDB taxonomy): domain Bacteria; phylum Verrucomicrobiota; class Verrucomicrobiia; order Opitutales; family UBA2995; genus JAABVD01. The sequence continues at coordinate 20,265 of CBDCNU010000006.1, forward strand.
TCGAGACACCATGTGGTGGATACTCAATGCGCTCTTTTTATTCGCTTCGAACTGGGTTTTCTCTACCACCGTGTCGCTGACTGATCAGCTCTTGCTGTGGGTTGCCTTAGGGCTGATATATTACGTATTATGGTATTGGCGGTCCATGTGGGTCTCCTTTGTTGCCGCAGTCGTTTGTGCGCTGATTCCGGTCAGTTTTATCCTGGAATTCTGGCTCAATCATCCGCTGGGAGCATGGTTGGACGATGTCCCCCGGGCCGGGCAGGTGCTCTTGGGGGGACTCAGCGCCATGACCTTGTGGTTGGCGGCAGGAGGGTATGCGCGAGTGAGGCCACACCCCAAGCTTTCTGAGCAGGCCAATCGGATTCTGGCTTGGGTTAGCGGATTTGTCGCATTCCTGGTATTTGCTGCGACTTTCGCTTATCCATTGCTGAATTGGGAACGTATGTACACCCCTTGTCTGACTGCCTTCAGCACCGGTCTGCTCATTCTGGGAATTGTCCTGAAAAGCCGCCCCTATCGGTTAGTGGCATTGATCTCCTTCCTGGTCCCATTGTTTCGCCTGATTGTTTTCGACATTCGCGAGACACTCTTCCGCATCATTGCATTCGCCGTATTGGCCGTAGTGCTTACCTTGGCAGGTTTTCTCTACCAGAAATTTTCCTCCAGAATCGAATGAAATCACCTGGAATTGGGAAATCCCAGCCTTCATTTTATTAGCGATTGCCGGACAAAATTCACTTAAAAACAATGATATCAAATATTATGAAACTTTTCAAAATACTGGCGGGATCAGCGTTCATGATGGTGGGCGCAGTCCATGGACAAACGGCCCTTGAAATCACCGCCAACGACACCATGCAATACAATGTCAAAGCCTTCGAGGTTGCGGCTGGTGAAGAAGTGACCCTGACCTTAAAGAACGTGGGTCAACTTCCCAAGGCTGCCATGGGACATAACCTCATCATACTCAAGCCGGGATCGAACGTCATCACTTTTGGCACGGCGGCGGTTGGAGCCGTTGCCAACGACTACGTTCCCCAAGATGCGGCCAACCAGGCCCTGATCCTCGCCCAAACCAAATTGTTGGGTCCGGGTGAGGAGGACACCATCACCTTCATTTTGCCCGAAGCCGGCGTCTACCCCTTCCTTTGCAGCTTTCCAGGCCACTTCGCCCTCATGCAGGGAACCATCACGGCCAAGTAGTGGGAAATCAGGAATGGGGAGGGGAGGGGAGCGCCCAAGGGCGCGAATTAGGAATTAGGAATTGGAGAGATGGGGAAGCGCTCAAGGGCACGAATTTGGAATTAGGGGGAAGACTCTCGCTAAGAGCGCAAAGCAACGCAAAGAATTGCCTGGAGTAGGTTCAGAGAGCTAATCCAGAGGAACCCTTTACACCGCACCTTCCAAATGATTTCCCATCACTCCCTCCATTGAGGGGGAGTCGGCAAGACAAGGGTCTCAGCCCGCAGTCGCGCCGGTGGGGGGAGAAGAGCTGAAGGCTGAATGGGAGCCGGATCCACGAAGGACACAAAGGGGCGCGAATTAAATCATCGTGATTATGATCGTGATCGAAAAATCAACGACTTGGAGGAGGGATTAACCACAGAGGGACCAGAGGACACGTAGAGGGGGAGGAAATCATGGGCGTTTGATGCTTATGAGGAACATCTGGCGCGTTCCATCTTTGGTCCAGGATGGAACTACTATGGCATCGCTGGTTCGGTTCCAGCGGGGGGCCGGGTCGATGCGCAATTCTCTCCGGTCGTAGCCACCGCGACTAAATCCGCGAGTCTTGAGATAGGCTCCATCCTCCCGGCGGTAGAGGGTGTAGTAGTTGTGGCCGTCTTCCCTGTTTTGGTAGCCATTGATAAACCACTTTCCGTCGGGCGATAGGGCGATATCGGCCCCGGGATTGGGGAAAATTTCCTTATTCCCCAAAGCGCCGACTACGAGCATTTGGTCCACGTCGTACAGGATCTGCCGTTCATTTCTTATCGTCCCGATGATACGGTGTCCGTAATCCCATTCGGGATGGCCTCCGACAGAAACCCCGAGCGGCTTTAATCCCGTGCCGTCAGGTCTTACTATAAAGGGACGATCGATATGTTGATCCCTGGGTTCCTCAAAATTGCCCCGAGCGTAGAAATAGAGAAGATCATCCTCCCGGTTCCAGAGGGTGTGATTGATGAAGAGCGCGATGTCATCCACTGTGGGCCGGGAAGGGCGAAGTGCATCGGCCAGTTGTTTGAATGAGACCAACAGGGTTTTGTCTCCAGTTTGTATGTCGACTTTGAATATCCCGTCATCTTCGGGGTGTTTTACCCCCACGGTCCAATCGTAGGCCCCGGGGTAGCCGGTTACGGGACGAAGCCGATCGGTTCTTCCATAATTGAAAGCGGCAAAGTAACCACCTTTTTGGGCCACCCCGCTATTGCCGATGGGGGTGTCGTCGAAACGGTATTCCCTGACCCGCTTCCTTTGGGAAACGTCGTAGAGCACGGTAAACACCTTTCCGGTTTCAAGATCGCGGTCGTTGAAGAAAAACTGGTTTTCCGGGTCGTCCGGATTCCAGAAAAACATGGTCCCCTGCTGGAAATTGTAAGCGTGGGTTTTGTCTACCGGAATTGCCTGGTAATCGTTTGCCGTATCGAGCAGCACCACATCGGCCGCTTCCTCGGGTTCCGGCATATGGTCGTGGAAGGAGGTGCGAAGCGCGAGCATGTAACGACCGCTCTCGTTCCACGGTATGGTTTGCACGTGGCCGATGTAACCGAAAAAATGGTGATGGCTTTTACTGGAAGTGAGTTGCCGATAGGTAAGGGCGAGTTCATCCGCTTCGGCGTTCAACCATGTCGGTAATAGGGCAAAAATCGATAAGAGCATCAGCCGAAGGAAGAACCGGTTATGGAGTTGGAGTCTTGGAGTTTGGCGATTCATGGTTCGATATTTTGCCGGATGGATACGATTTCAACCTTCGATTGCGGGGAATACGCTCCCGTTTTCCCGTAGTTCCACTCCTCTGAATGGAGCAAAAGGCAGCCAAACCCCGATTGGGGTATCTTGACAAATCACATGCGCCAAAAAAGCTAGGGACCATGGCGCATAGTAAAGAGGCAGACGTGGTCATCATTGGCGGCGGCCCCGCAGGATCCACCGCCGGAGCGTTGTTGGCGGAAAAAGGCTGGCACGTCGTAATTCTGGAGAAGGAAAGATTTCCCCGCTATCACATCGGCGAATCCCTCATGCCCTATTGTTACTTCACCTTCGAGCGCCTGGGAGTGCTGGATAAAATCCGCCAATTGGGCTACGTCAAAAAACACAGTGTGCAATTTGTGGGTCGCAATGGAAAAGTCTCCACTCCCTTCTATTTTTTTCAGCACCTGGATCATCCGGCGGCCACGACCTGGCAGGTCTGGCGGCAGGATTTCGATACAATGATGCTGGACCACGCTCGGGAAAAGGGCGCCGAGGTGCGGGAGGAGGTAAAGGTTACCGCCTTTCTGCGGGACGATAAGGGCGTCGTCGACGGGGTCAGGGCGAAGCCGGCGGACGGGGAGCTGATCGACCTGAAGGCCCGCCTGGTCATCGATGCCAGCGGACGTGATGCGCTTTGGCTGCGCAAATCGGGCTGGCGCAAGCGGGATGCGAAATTAAACAAGATTTCCATCTGGACCTTGTACAGGGGGGCCAAGCGCGATCCGGGTCTGGATGAAGGAGCGACGACGGTGGCCTATCTGGAGGGCAAGGGGTGGTTTTGGAATATTCCCCTGCAAGACGACGTGGTGAGCACCGGTATCGTGGCGGAGCGGGATTATCTCTTCCGGGGCACGCGCGATCCCAAAGCCGTATTCGAGCGGGAAATCAGAAACAATCCGTGGGTGGAAGAGCACCTCCTGCCAGGGAAACAGTTCGGTCGGTATTGGGTGACGGGAGAATATTCCTACCGTTCAGAGTATTGCGCCAGCGATGGCCTGGTTTTAATCGGCGATGCCTTCGCCTTTCTGGATCCGGTATTCTCTTCCGGGGTATTTCTGGCTTTGAAAAGTGCGGAGATGGCGGCCGACGCGGCTGATGTCGGCTTGCGGAAGGAGGGCCCTGTTATGGCGTCTTCCTTCTCCCAATACGGGGAGCGGTTGTGCCAGGCGATCGAGGTCATGCGGAAAGTTGTCTATGCCTTCTACGATGAGCGGTTCAGTTTTTCGGATCTGATCCGCGCCCATGGTCACTTGCGGGGCTCCCTGACCGATTGCCTGATCGGCAACCTGGTGGAGGAGGACTACAAGGAGTTGCTGGAGGCCATGAGAGAATTTGCCGAAATACCCACATCCCTGGCCCATGGCCGAGCCCGCCTGAAAGCAGCGGCAGGGTAATGAAAATGCGTAGTTCTTGCACATGAAAATCACCTTCCTGACCCCCGGAACCGGCAGCTACTACTGCGGCGCGTGCATGCGTGACAATGTGCTTGCCAAAGAGCTTTACCGCCAGGGGGAGGACGCGGCCATCCTGCCCATGTACCTCCCTCTGGTACTGGACGAGGAGGCGTTGCCCGGACTGGAGGACACACCGATATTTTTTGGTGGAATCAATATCTTTCTGCAGCAAAAGATCCCGCTGTTTCGGAGGGCGCCTGTCTGGTTGCACCGGTCGCTCAATTCGGCCGGTCTATTGCGTTGGGCGGCCAGACACAGTCACATGACATCCGCCCGGGAGCATGGTGAAATGACTTTGGAAATGCTCGACGTGGAGACCAGTCGTTTTCGTGGTGAATTGGACAAGTTGATCGATTGGTTGAAGCGGGAGGAACCGGACGTGATTTGTTTATCAACCGCGCTCCAGGCCGGTATGGCGGAGGAGTTGAAAGCCAAATTAGAGGCGCGGATCGTTCTTTTTTTTCAGGGTGAGGACACTTTTCTGGACAGCCTTGCCGAACCCTACAGGAGCCGGTGCTGGGAAAGATTGGCTCAAAGGCTGAGCGCCTCGGATGCCCTTGTGGCGCCGAGTCGGTATTATGCCGACTCCATGAGTGAACGCCTCGGTCTGGCTCCCGGGGTCATTCGAGTGATAGCGAACGGGCTTCATCTCGATAGTTATACGGCGGCCGATCAGGGGGGCCCCTTGGCGGTCGGATACTTGGCCCGGATGTGCCGAGTAAAGGGGTTGGAGCAGTTGGTGGATGCCTATATTTTCCTGAAGAAGGAATTAGACCACGGGGAGACGCGGCTCAAAATTGCCGGGGCCATGACGGAGGGAGATAAACCTTTGGTCACCCAAATGCAGGACCGCCTGGCTCGGGCCGGTTTGGGTTCATCGGTAGATTGGAGGCCCAATCTGGACCACCATGAAAAAGTGAATTTTTTGCGTAGCCTCTCCGTCTTTTCGGTGCCGGCCACCTATCCGGAAGCCTTCGGATTGTACCTGATTGAAGCAATGGCCTGCGGGGTGCCGGTAGTCCAACCGCGGTCGGCCGCTTTTCCGGAAATCATCGAAGCGACGGGTGGGGGGCTTTGCACGTCTCCGGGCAATACGGAGGCCTTGGCCCGGACCTGGCATGAACTGCTCCAGGACGATGCTCGCCGCGAGAAAATCGGCCGGATGGGCCGGGCTAATACCCTGGAAAAATACCAGGCCAAGGTAATGTCTGAGAAGTTTCTCGCGTTGACGCGGGAACTTACCGGTGCAGGATCGGCAGGCACGGATGGAAGTACCTGAGCAGTTTCACTTCGAAAGTGAACGGCGCGTCGAATTTTCCGACACCGATATGGCCGGAATCGTGCACTTCGCCAATTTTTTTCGCTTCGTAGAGTCGGCCGAGCACGCCTTTTTCCGTACCCTTGGCTGGTCCGTGCATTCCGCCCAGGGTGATAAACACATGGGTTGGCCTCGGCTAAACGTATCCTGTGAATTCTTTCGTCCGGCCCGTTACCAGGATATTTTGAAGATCCGGCTCAGGATTGAGGAAATCGGGCAAAGCACCTTTCGCTATCGCTTTTTTGTATTTGGTCCCGGTGGTTCTGACGCCCAACTCATTGCCTCGGGCCGATTTACCACCCTTTACGTCGAGCTGAACCGGGGTACGGGCGAGATGAGAAAATGTACCATTCCACCCCGGTTGAGGAAGTTGTTGGAGAATGCGTTATGACAGTGAACAAGATCGCTATTTTGACCGCTGGAGGCTTGGCCCCTTGTTTATCTTCCGCCGTCGGCGGGTTGATTGAGGCCTATACCGAACTGGAGCCCGATATTGAAATCATCTGTTACCGAAGTGGTTACAAGGGTCTGCTATTGGGAGATAGCTTCAGGGTGAGCCGCGCGGTTCGAAAATCCGCCCACATCCTGCACAAATTTGGGGGAAGCCCCATTGGAAACAGCCGGGTGAAGCTCACCAATAGGGAAGATTGTTTGCGGCGCGGATTGATTGGACCGGGGCAAAATCCATTGGAAGTGGCGGCGGACCGGTTGGAACGTGACGGCGTCGATATCCTGCACACCATTGGAGGAGACGATACGAACCTGACCGCGGCCGAACTGGCCGCCTTTCTGGCTGGGCACAACTACGATCTGACCGTAGTCGGCCTGCCCAAAACGATTGACAACGACATCATACCGGTCCGCCAAAGTCTGGGAGCTTGGACCGCGGCCGAACAGGGCGCCCGGTTCTTTGAAAATGTGGTGGCGGAGCACAGCGCAAACCCCCGCATGATGATTATTCATGAAGTCATGGGTCGTCACTGTGGTTGGTTGACCGCGGCCACCGCGGTTGAATACCGGAAACGTCTCAACAAGTTGGAATTCCTCCCCGAGGCCGGTTTGTCCCAGTCGGCCAGGGACGTTCACGCCGTATTCGTGCCCGAAATGGAAATCGATCTCGAAGCAGAAGCGCTGCGGTTGAGGGGTATAATGGACGAGATTGACAATGTGAACGTTTTCATAAGTGAGGGGGCCGGAGTGGAGACCATCATAGCCGAAATGGAAGCTACCGGGCAGGAAGTTCCGCGCGATGCCTTCGGTCATGCCAAGCTCGACGCAGTGAACCCGGGCCGATGGTTTGCCAAGCAGTTTGCCGCCAGATTGGGCGCCGAAAAGGTGTTGGTGCAAAAAAGCGGTTATTTCAGTCGGGCGGCTCCGGCAAATGCGCAGGATTTACGCCTGATCAAATCGTGCGCCGACTTGGCCGTAAAGTGCGCTTTGGACGGAGTAGAGGGGGTTATCGGGCAGGATGAAGAGAAGGGCGACCGGTTGCGGCCTATTGCGTTTTCCCGCATCAGTGGCGGGAAACCGTTCGACATTGATCAGGAGTGGTTCAAAGACCTGCTTTCAGCCATCGGCCAACCCAAGGGCGGAAAAACGATCGACAATTCCGGATGACCTTCGCGTGGGCCTCCGGATGGCAAACTTGAAAATGGGAAGGTTTGCCCAGATATGCACCGTCTTTCGGCTGCGCGAGAGGGCTGTATATAAGAGTTCCCGGGTGAGAACGGGAACTTTCCTCGGGGGAAGGATCAGGTAAACCTTTTGGTATTCGGAACCCTGCGACTTGTGCACTGTCAAGGCGTAGGCGGTTTCAAATGCGGGCAAGGCCGAAATGGGATATTTTCTCACTTCACCGGGCGAATCGCCATAGAACCAGGCCCGCAATTGATCGGGCCGATCGGGAGATGTGAGAAATACCCCGATCTCACCATTGAACAGATTGAGATCGTAACTGTTTTCGGTGATCAGGATCGGTTTTCCGTGATAATGCCGACCCTCCCAAATCGAGGGATGGCGAAGGGCAAGAAGAGATTCCATGGTCCGATTTAATTCCTCAACCCCGTAGGGACCTTTTCTGATTGGGGAGAGGAGGCAGCGTTGTCCCAGCAAATCCAAAGCGGCGCCCGGGTCTCGTTCCGCATGAAGTTGGGCGTAATGTGCCAGGAGAGCGTTTCCCAACTCCTGTTTCAGCCCTTGGGGCGGAGGCAGCGGCATGGAGTAGACTTCGCTATTTTCAGTTTCGATCAGTCGGGCGGCTCGATCTGCCTCCCCCGACTTTACCGACTGGCAGAGGCGGTGGAGTAGGCTGTCTTCGGGAAAACGGAAGTTCTTCCGGAGGTCGATGGTCTGGTTTTTGAGGGGCTTATAGCCCGTTCCCGCTTCCACCAGATCTCCGAAAATGGAACCTGCCTCTACGGAAGAGAGTTGGTGCCGGTCTCCGAGGAGGACGAGCCTGGCCTCGGGAGCAACGGCCCGAATGAGTTTGGCGAACAATGGTAGATCCAGCATGGAGGCCTCGTCGATGATCACCAGTTGGAAGGGTAGGGGATGCTTTTGGTCGTGCCTGAATTGGCTGGAAAACCGTTTGTATCCCAAAAGGCGGTGCACAGTGGTGGCTTGGAGGATTAACGATTTCACATCCATGGCCATGAGGCCCTTTTCCAAAGATTGTTGCATTCGCTGGGCCGCCTTTCCGGTAGGGGCGGCCAGGGCAATGCTGGATTCCACGTCGTCCATGGCAGCTGAACTTTGCACAATAAGAGATGCAATAGTAGAGGTTTTGCCCGTGCCCGGGCCGCCGGAAATCAAGGTCAACCGCGACCGCATGGCCGTGGCCACGGCATGTTGCTGTTCCCCGCTCAAGGCGAATCCGGTTTGTCCGGCTTCGGCCAACTTGACAACGGACTTGCGATCTTCCTCGGACAGACCTCCACAACGGTCCGTCACTGCCTGGAGGAGTTCCCTTTCGTAATGCCAGTATCGGTGGAAGTAGAGCTTTCCCTTTCGGCTTAGAATCAATGGCTGGTCCCCAGAATCTTCATCTGCAACCACGGAACTTTCCGGCAGGAACTCCGGCAATGAAGGCCAAAGGCCATCCGGGAGGAGTGGTTCAACCTCTGCGGGTGGATCCGAGTAGAGGTCGAGGCAGACGTGCCCCTGACGCAATTGATAGCTGACCAGCGAAACAATCAGTTCCACGACCTCCCTGTTTTTGCTGCAGCGTCCAGCCACCAGGCGGGCGACCCGTCTGTCCAGCGCATTGAATACAGGTTTTTCCACTGGGTCACCCATGTTCCCGGTTTTCTCCAAAGAAGTGATCCAGTTCGGCGATGATCCGCCCGGGCGGCTTATCAAAAAAGATACCATTGGCCTCCGAATTTTGCCCCACACCTCTGACGAAGAGATAATAGATTCCACCAAAATCGCGATTGTAGTCAAAGGACGACATACGCCCTCGCAGGTAGCGGATCAAGGCCACGGTATAGAGGTAATACTGCAGGTAGTAGGCGTGCCTTCCCATGACTTTTTCCAGCGAAAAAAGATCGTAATGGTCCGTGGAAGGGCCCAGCCAGTTGGACTTCCAATCGAGTAGGAAGAATTGGCCGCGGCACTCGAACACCAGATCGATAAATCCCCGCAAGAAACCATCGACCTCCTGTTGCTTCATTCGAGGCAGGCCATGAACAAAGGCGGGGGAGAAATTATCGGGATATTTCAGTAGAATTCGGGCCAATTCCTTGGAGAAACAATTCCTGACCGGGAAGTGGAACTCGGCCTCCTTTATACATGATTCCGGGCTGATTTGGCTGAGGACTACCGGCTTGGAGGCGTTGCCCAGGGGTTTCTGCAGGACCAGATTCAGATGGTTAAAGAGAATTTCGGTCCACTCCCCTCCCGCGTAGTATTGTTCGCAGGATTCTTCAGTGGCCAAGCGAAGCGTCTCCTCCTTTTGGAAATCGGTTTTTTGAAGAATTTGATGAATGACATTTCCAGTGATGGCCCCTTTGGGTAAGGAAAAAATGTCTCGGCATTCCGGTTCGGATTCCAGCTCTTCCCGGATGGGTTCGTCCACTTCTTCGGCAGCCTCGATAAATCCGGTGGAAAGGGAGGAAAAGCTGGAGATGCGAAATCCCGGTTCCATCGTTCGGGTCAGGCTCCTGGCCGATAGTTCATAATCGGGCTCATAGCGTCGGTGGGGAGCCGCATGGCGCGCTGCCATGGCCTCGACATTCAGAATTTCGATCTCTTCCGGGATATCCTGATTAAACCTCTCCCAGGCCGATGCGGGGGTGGGAAACTTCTTTTCCCCCGTTGTCCTCGCCATACCCAGGAGGTAGCCGATGGAAGATCGAACCTGATTCTTCAAATCTCCCCAAAACAGGTAGCTGCGGAACTGAGCCCGGGTCAGCGCTACATAGAGCAGGCGAAGGCTGTCTGAAATCTCTTCTCTTGCAAGTTGGTCCAGGGAGGCGGGGGATGGTTCGGTGGAAGCGTCGAAAACGACCCTGGTGGTGTCGAGAGGATCGTGATAGGTCAGTGAATCCTTTTTTCCAATGGGGGAGGGAGGTGTCCAGGCGAAGGGGACAAACACAATGGGAAATTGCAGACCCTTGCTTTTGTGAATGGTCATGACCTGGATGGCTTTCTCATCGGTTTCCAGGCGCATGAGAAAATCATCCCTCTCCCGGTCCGGCTCCTGCAATGTATCTTCGTACCAGCCGAGCAAGCTGTGTGGAGTAGTTTGACCTTCGCTTTCCGCTTTTTGCAACAGGTCGACCAAGTGCATGAGGTTGGTGATTTTTCTTTCCCCCTCGGGCAAACGGAGCAGGCGCAGGGGGATGTCGAATTGTTTTATGCAAAGGTTCAGGGCGGGATGAATTCCCTGGGTGAGCCAAGTCTCATGACATATATGAAAGAATTGGTGCAAGCGCTCCCAGCGTTCCCACTCGAGATCCATGGAATATATTTCATCGGAGCCGTACCCCATCCACTCGGACGCCATGGCCGCCTTAAACCTGTCTTTTCGATTGGGTTCGGACATGGCGTATAACAGGTTGCGCAAGTTTTCAGCTTCTTCCGTTTCAAAAATGATCTGATCGGAATGAATGACACTGGGAAGGTTGACTGCCGATAGATCGGCTCTCACCTCTCGGGCTTCCCGGTTGGTTCGGGTCAGGATGGCGATGTCCCCCGGCTCTATGGGCTGCCCGCAGATGAGACCGCTACTTTGAACCAGATAGAGGATTTCCCGGACGACAGCCCTTCGAATCACCTCCCGGGCTTCCCCGTTATTGAAAGATTTGCCACCCTGGTCCGAGCTGAGGTAACAAAACTTCAACCCGGCTCCATCCCGCCCGCGAGCATCCTTAAATTGTCCCCCTTCACGGCAGAATCTGAGGGGTTGAAGGGTATCTCGGGAAACACGAACGGCGCGGTATGCCTTTTGAAGAGCGCATTGATCCCCTTTACCAATTTTGCATCCGAACGCCAGTTCCTGGTCAGACCAAAGGTTTCCCCGGCCGACTTGCGCGCCTCCAGATAGCTGAAAATATCGGCTCCCCGGAAGGTGTAAATAGCCTGTTTGGGATCTCCAATAAAATAGAGGTGATGGTCGGGGGAGGAAAACAGTTTGCTGAACAACCGGTATTGTTGCGGATCGGTATCCTGGAATTCATCGATCAAGGCCGCCGCATATTGGGTTTTCAGGCGCGATTTGAGCCTTTCTCCGGATGGTCCTCCCAGCGCTTGGAGGACCCGGGGCAGGAGGTCGTCGAAAGTGACTACATTGAGTTGGTTTTTCCGAAGCTCCAGTTGTATCCGAAATGCGGACAGGAAATAAAAACGATGTTGGTGGCGAAACCTCTTCAGGGCATCTTGCCAATCCTCAGCCAAGTCGAAAAAGGGGTGCGACGGATCAAATCCGGCTTTGGCCGCCTTCTTCATACGCTGTTCGTTCAGGTAGCTGGTCGTTGATGACTCAAGGACCTTTGCCGAAATAGCAGTGGGCGTTTGCGGCCAGGGCTCCCCAAGAACTTGTAAAACTCCCGGCAACCGGTCCCTCAGAGGTTTTTTGAAAGCAGTCTCATTACTGAGAATCTCAATAACCTGTGTATTGTCTTCGATGGCGTCCGACAGGTCTTTCCAAATTTCCCTTAACGCGGATAGGGCATGGTCATAGCGGGATTTGGATACCGGAGGAATGACCCGGGGATTCCCCAAACGGGTAATTTCAAGGAAATCTTCAACCAGGGATTCGGGGGATAGATCCAGGCAATGGATAAGGGCGGCTAATAAGGGATCCCCCCGGTAGAAATGTCTGCGCCAGTAATCGCGGCTGAGTTCGAGGTAGAATGGCCTGGGATCCTTGACCAATTTGGGCTCAAAAAGGCGGTTGCTTTCAAATGCGCACTGGAGGAGCACCCGGTGGCAAAACCCGTGAATGGTAAAAATGGCGGCTTCGTCAAATAATCCCACTGCGGTTTTCAGGCGCCTTATGGCCAGGTCGCGTTGGTTGGCCGAAAATTTCAGATAGACTTCCGACAGGTCATCCGTGGCCCGTTTGGACTGGAGCGAAGCCAGAGTCTTTTTCAGGTATTTTCGAACCCGTTCCTTCAGCTCTTCGGTGGCTGCTTCGGTAAAGGTGACCACCAGAATCTTTGAGATGTCCAATCCTTCCTCTACGACGAAACGGCAGAACAGGCCGGAAATCGTATAGGTCTTGCCGGTGCCCGCATTGGCCTCAAGCAGGCGCACTCCCGGACGGAGCGGGGTACCGGGCAGGTTGAAGGACTTGGTTATCATGGCAAATCCCCCTCGTGGCGGTTGAGCATTTCGCCATGGACCGACTTGGCCAGGAATTCAAAATCTTTGCAAAGGGCGGCTTCCACGTCGGGGAAACACAACCGAATATGGGGCTCCCATCCATCTCCCCATTCATACTGTCGGAAACCCGGGGTTTTTATAAAAGCGCCTTCAGCCTTTTTCAGGGGATTGGTCCGGGAACGTCCCGATACGGAAAGGGAGTATTTGGCAAAATAATAGGAAGCCTGGGGGAAAATGGGTTGGGGTGTACGGATTCCGTTCAGGAAAATCTTTTCCAGGAATTCGAGGATCTCGGGGGCCTCCTCCACGTGGGGGAAAACCGTCAGTTGATTCTTTCCTTTCACGTAAGTGGAAACCCCTCCACCCTTCGAATTGGCGCAGAGGGCGAGGTGCTCGAGCCAGGCGGCCAGAAGTTGTTTTGGTTTCAATTTGGCATATCGAAATACCAAGTAACCCGCAGAAGTGACATTTTGCAGTTGTCCCCGCAGGCGAAGACGATCGATTTTCAGATCGATTTCGAAGGGTTCACTCGTTCCGCCCAGCCCGATCCGTTTCAGGGATTCCACAAAGATTTCGGTTTGCCCCTTGAGGTCATCCTTCACCACGGAACCGAATTCTCCCACCGGAAGGTACTGGCTGACCGATTCCCGGTCTTCCTCCTCCTTCTGCCATTTGTTCCGGATCATGGACTGCATGGCCATGAATTGATTCAAGCCCTTGGTATCGATAGGTTCGGCATCTTCCAGGTGTTTTTTTGAGTGGGGCAACCCAACGCCGAGTTGATGGCGCAACCAGAACCGGCTGGGATTTTGAAAAACCGAACGAAGGATTCCAGGGGGAGGATTTCCGGGGATGGCTCTGTTTCGGGCAATGGGGATTGCACGAATACACGGCTGTCCCGGGCTTCCGCAATGAGCGCCTTTGCCGCCTTGAGGTTTTCCCCGTCATAGGGGGGATCGGAACCGGTAAAGTAATGGGGATTAAAGGGCTGAAGGTGTTCGTAGACGAGAAGGGCGGCGCGGGAATCCTTTTTCCCGGGGAAGGTGTAATATTCGTCGAGGTGATCGAGCAATTCCTCCACGATGGTGGAGGGAGGCACCGAAGTCAGGTCCTTGGCATCGATGCCACAGTAGGATAGGTAAAGCTCTTCCCGGGCCGACAAAATAGATTCGAGGAAGAGGTAGCGATCGTCCTCCCGCAATGAACGGTCTCCCAGCCTTCGATGGTCTGAAAAGGTATTGAATTCATGCCTGAAGTCCCGGCGGGGAAAAGATCTTTCGTCCATTCCGATGAGGGCGATTTTCCGCACCGGTATGTTGCGCATGGGTTTCATGGAACAAAAGGTAATCCCTCCGGAAAAGTATCCACCCGATCGGGGGTCGATCCGCAATTTCTGCTCCAAACCCCGAATGACGATATCCAGGCCGACAGGTTGCGTGGATCGATGAATTGACGTCTCCCGATCGAAGTCCGCAATGATGGTTCTCAATTTCGCAAAAGCGGCGGCCCAATCCTGGCGATCTTGGAATAACAGATCGGCCGTTTCTCGCAGCAGGCCGACCCAGTTTGCCGGTGGCAACTCCCTGCGAAAGCTGAAAAACCGGCCTTCGAGAAATTCCCAGAATTCCAGGAACCGGTTGAGGAGATCTGCCTGATTGCCCTCCAGGTGGGGATAAGGATTTTCAAAGTCGTCATTCCCACCGGCTGAGGGGTGGAAACAGTAACCGGCCACCAGTTTATCAACCCCGCGCCTCCAGGAAAAATCTTCAAACGACACCCCGGTGGCTTCCTGGCGATGTCTCGCATCAAGTCCCCAACGAATGGCCGTCGTTTGCAGCCAGTGACCGAGCACTGGCCAGTCTTGTTCCGTGAAGCTGAATCGGCTGGCAAAAACCCGAAGGGTTTAAAAGGCTGAAGATTTCTCTGGCCGTCAGTCGATTTTGCATCATGCGCAAGAGGCACAAAAAAGATTCGGCAACCGGGTTTTCACGGGTGGCCGAACGGTCTGATATGGCGAATGGAATGGCCCTTTCTCTGGTTGGATGGTCTGCAAAACAGGCCCTGATGACATCTGCGTAGACCTCGATGTCGGGCGCCATAACCACGATTTGATCCGGGGTGAGGGAATTGTCTTCCTCAAACCAGGCGTGTAATTGGTTTCTGAGAACCTCGATTTCCCGTTTGGGACTGTGACAAATCCTCACCTGAAGGCCTTCGGGCTTTATTTCCCTTTTGTTTATGGGGGGAGGCGCGATTTCATACAGGTCCCGTTGCAGTTGGATCAGGAGATTGGATCCCTCCGGCGGGGAAAACCGTTCCGATCCGTCCGAAGTGAACACCTCGTTGTCGATGAGAAGGTTCATGAAGTCCTGCCCCAAACGCCCCAGGTTCCCCAATAACGGGCTTTCCCGGGTCGAGTCGGATACGCCATCCCGGCGGAGACGGTGTCTTTTTGCGGTAAAGTCCCCCCAGTATTGAGGAGAGGGTTGGGTCAGATAAATGCGGCAGGGCATCCACTGCGACGCCTCCCGCAAAATGTTGAGATATACGGGAGGAAGGGAGGAAATCCCGAATATATGCAGAAAAGCGGGCCAATTGTGCGGCCGGCTTTCCAACCGGGCCACACTGTTCCCGAATTCCCTGATGGCGCCGGAATAGGGAAGCTCATCCCCAATGGTTTCTCGCAGGTATTTCCAGCAGGCCGCTCTCCAGATCTCCGGGGTAGGGGAGGATTCCCACTGCTCGAGCAAATCCGGGCGATAGACTTGGTGCTGATCGAAGAGGTAAGCCATTTTTTCCGCCAGTAGATACCGGCGCAAAAGCGAAGAGGCAGGTTCGCTCTTTTCCAGATAGTGGCGAACCGGCTCAGCCCCCTCCAATTTTCCCATGGATGGAAGGTTTTCAAAGATAAACCACTTCAGGGAATCCCGGTTGAAAGCCGACTTTTCCGCCGTTTTGTAGTCGGGCAAAACTCCGTGGATGAGACGGTCGATCAGGACACGGGGAAATACGTATTGAGAATTGAGCTGTATGCCGCACCGCCTCGCCCTTTGCAGGTTCAACCACCGGGCCATGCCGCGACTCTGAACCAGAATCACCTCGGGCTGCATGGGCGAAAGTCGGTCGCGCTCAATATTTTCTATCAAGGCCGCCGCCAGGTTTTCCAGTCGATTGGAAAGGAACAGCTTTATTGAGGAATTTTTTTCACCCATGAATGCGGACGGAAAAGATAAGGATTTTTCCGTTTATTGGTAACAACCCAGGTCTCCATAGTCTAGTGTGGTGTCCTTTTAATTCGTTCACACAAACGGCTGGGTTTTATGCTGTAACAGCCAGATAGATTGTTAACTCATTTAATGAAGGCCACACTACAATGAACTGCAAAGCAGTTCCACTCAATCAATCCCAAGGCATATTGGAAATTATTTGTGGAACCCCGTTGGGGTTCAATCGTATGGCCGATCGGTACCCCAGCGTGCGCTGCGCGACGCTGGGCTCCGGAGTTTAACGCCGTTGGCGTAAAAGCCATAACTATAGCCGCTTAACCAAGTGCCATTCACTACTGACCCTTTAGCGCGTCAGGAAGGTTAGAATACGATCCATCTCCTGATTGATTTCCCGGTATTTCTCTGAATCGACTTCCAGGATGGCCGCCTCGGACTGAACATATTTCGCCGACAGTAACTCATCACGGCAGTTGGAGACAAGGGTCCGGACCGACTCCGGCATCATCTCCAGATGAAACTGCAGCCCGATGACGTTCCTTCCTATTTGAAAGGCCTGATTCCGACAGGCCTCGTTTCGAGCCATAAGGAAGGCGCCGGAGGGCAGATCGAAGGTCTCTCCGTGCCAATGAAATACGTCCATGGTGGACGGAAACGAAAAAATCCCAGGCGAACTGGACCGAAGGATACCATGCACGGGGAACCAGCCTATTTCCTTTAAATGATTCCGGTAAACGCGAGCCCCTAACGACTTGGCGATAAGCTGGGCCCCAAGGCAAATTCCCAGCATTGGAATCCCAGTCTCGATCGCGTCCCGAATAAAGCGTTTTTCCTCAATGAGCCAAGGAAACTCATCCTCATCGTTTACACTCATCGGACCACCCAGGACAATGATGAGGTCCACCGTTTCGAGGTCGGGAAATTCGGCTGATCGATAGAGGGGGCTACAGGAGATTTCATAGCCGGCATCTCGAAGCCAAGGCTCCATACTACCAAGAGTCTCGAAGGGGACGTGCTGGAGGTAGTGCGCGCGCATTTGGTCTCAAGTTGGGTGATTACACAAGCTTCAGAGAATCCAGAACTCCATCCCGAATTTGTTCAAAATGCTGATCGCAAGTGAGAAGAGGAGATCGGCTTTCGACAGCGATAGTGGCAATAAGAAGATCGGTTGCCGGAAAGGTAAGACCTCGCGAACGCTGCTTGGAGCCCTGGATGGCAGCGGCATCCCAGTGGCCGGGATTCATGCGAATTCGTTGGGCAAATCCCAGTCCTTCCCGCAGATCGGCCAATTCCGAAGGCCGGGCGCCCAGGAAGAGTTCAAAGGAAACAGGACAAGTATAAGCGGCCCGGCCAAGACTGAGGTATTCAGCCACACGAGACTTCATGTACCAATCCCCTTCCGCCCGAAAAAACTCAATCCAGGCAGATGTATCAATTAATACCATCATCGTCCGAGGTGGCTTATAGCTTCAAGCTCCTCATTTGTGGCGGCATAATCGGTTTTTCCTTCCATGACCTTGGCCAGAAAGTCCCTTCGTCTTTCATTCTCGAGAAACTCATCAAGGGCTTGAGCAAGCGCCGGTGACATTTTCTTCTGTCCCGTTTTTTGCAATATTTCGCGGACCTTGTTCTCATCTATTTCAATCGTTATTCTCATAATTTTACAATTTATATGATGATTTTATAGATATGATTTACATAATTTAAAGCGAAAATTGACTCTCGCAAAGATCGCAAAGACTAGGAAAAGGCACAAAGGGTGAGAAGGGGATTAAGCACGGATTTCACGGATGGGCACGGATTATTGCCCGCGACAAGCACGGGCAACCCTCACCCGGCGCTACGCGCCACCCTCTCCCAATGGGAGAAGGACGGGAATCAGGAGGGAGAAGAATTAAACATGGATCCCGCTTCGCCTGAAGGCTACGGCAGGACAAGTTGCACAGGATGGACAGGATTTGGAATAGACTCTCGCGAAGAGCGCAAAGTAACGCAAAGAATTGCCTGGAGTAGGTTCAGAGAGCCAATCCGGAGAAACCCTTTACACCGCGCCTTCCCAATGATTTCCCATCACTCCCTCCCTTGAGGGGGAGTCGGCAAGGCAAGGGCCTCAGCCCGCAGTCGCGCCGGTGGGGGGAGGCGGAGTGATGGAATGTTGGAATGATGGAGGGAGGGAGAGGGGAGAGAGTTGCTGAGATTCTGAGTTGCTGAGAGAGAAAGAGGCGCTGACGGAGAGCGCCAAGGCCAGAAACCGGGAATTTTGTGCTTTTTGTGTCTATTTTTTATCCGTGCTTATCCGTGCCCATCCGTGGTTCATACATTCCCCGCCTTCCCGAGAGCCAACCCTTCCACCGCCAAACTCCAATCGTAAACATTCCTAATTCCTAATTCCTAATTCGCGCGCCTCAGCGCGCTTTACCCTTATACTGATTGACATGATGTAATTTAAAGGCATCAGTTGATGCATGAGAACCACGATTAATATTGACGACAAGCTGCTTTCACGAGCGGAAGCCTACACGGGAGTGAAGGGAAAAACGAGATTGGTCAACATGGGGTTGAAAGCGCTGGTGAAGGAAGCTGCCTCAAGGCGTTTGGCCGCTTTGGGGGGTAAAGCGCCGGAGTTCGCAATCCAGGAAAGAGATTCCAGATTTGGTTTTGAAGACAGCTTTGACCGTGACTGATGAACGTTCTGGTAGATACGAACGTGTGGGTGGACTTTTTCAGGAGAGGGGACCCAAAACTGGCCACCCTTTTGCTGGAGCAGAGGGTGGTGACCCATCCCATTATCATAGGAGAATTGGCTTGTGGCCAACTTTTCGACCGCGAGGAAACCTTGAACGCTCTTTTCGCCCTGGATCAAGTTCCCATGGCCACATTTTACGAGTCGCTTCATCTTTTGGAACGGGATCGTCTTTATGGTAGCGGCCTGCATTGGAACGATATTCAACTTCTGGCCTCGGCGCTGATTGCCGGGCTGCCGCTTTGGACGCGGGACCGGCGGCTTCGCTCCGCAGCCTTGGCCCGAGACAGTGGCTGGGGCTAAAGCGGCATAGGCGCGCCTAACAGGAATGAGGAGGGATTAACCACAAAAAGCACAAAAGACTGGGAGAAAGGCACAGAGGCACAAAGGCACAAAGGGGGAAGGAATTGACCACGGATTACACGGATGAGCACGGATGGGGTAGGCGCCCAGAGGCGCGAATTAGGAATTAGGAATTAGTAATGGGAGAGAGGGAGAGAGTGGTGGAATGGAAGAATGGAGGAGTGATGGATTTTGGAAAAAGGAGAGAGATCAAGATCAGGATCAGTATTGAAATGGCGGACATCCTGCCTGTGCCTCACCGCACGCAGACAGGGGGAAATGTCCGCCCTCCTTTCTCTCTCTCTGAACTCTGAACTCTGCACACTGAACTCTTCTCCCTTCCCCCTGCGGTAGGATATGCCATTATTCCCGGGCCGGTTCAGGCCCTGTTAAACATGCGGGATTGACTTGGTTCTGTTCCATTGGCGAATCTTTTTGAATCCATTTCAGTTCCAATATCAATGAAACGAACGCTACCTCTCTATGTTGCCACAATTATTTTCTGCGGGACCGCCCATCTCAAAGCTGCCGGTAAACCCAACATCCTCTTCATCATGTCGGATGACCACACGGCGCAGGCCATTGGAGCCTACGCGACCTTGTTGAAGGACCTGAATCCCACCCCCACCATCGATACCCTGGCTGAGGAGGGGATACTCTTCGAGAACGCTTTCGTGACCAACTCGATCTGCACGCCGTCCCGGGCATGCATTATTACCGGGCAGTACAACCACATGAACGGTGTGTTCGATCTCAATGGGAATATCGTGCCGGAGAAACAGATGTTGCCCATTGAGGTGAAAAAAGCCGGTTACCAGACGGCGGTGATTGGAAAGTGGCACCTGAAGCAGGAACCCAATTTCGATTATTACAAAGTGCTGCCAGGACAAGGGAAATACTTCGATACGGAGCTTCGCACCCAAGGGGAAAAGCCGTGGCCCAAGAATGTGGAAGTCCATGAAGGAAAGCATTCATCTGATGTAATAACCGACGCCGCCCTGGATTGGCTCAGGAATGAGCGCGACCCGGATAAGCCGTTTTTTCTCTGCCATCAATTCAAGGCTCCCCACGATTACTTCGAAAACGCCCCACGTTATCAGAGTTACCTGGCCGACGTGGAAATTCCGGAGCCTCAGACCCTCTACGATGTGCCGGATACCTGGGGCTCGATAGGGACGCGAGGGCATGAAGATGAATTGACCCCTCACATCGGGACCTCAATAGGGAGCCGAAATCCGCGACGGTCCTACGCCACGCATCTCTTTGCAAAATTTCCCGAGGAATATCCGGAGGATTACGATCACGAAAAACTGAGCGAGGTTGAAACAACGGGCATTTCCTACCAGGCCTACCTGAAAAAATACCTGCGTTGCGTGAAGGGGGTGGACGACAACTTGAAGCGGCTTTTCGACTACCTGAGGGAAGAAGGCCTCTACGATAATACCTTGATTATCTACACGGGCGATCAGGGATTCTGGTTGGGAGAAAAGGATTTCCAGGACAAGCGCTGGGCCTACGATGAATCACAACGCATGCCCCTCATCATCCGGTATCCTGAAGCCATTCCAGGAGGAATCCGCACCGACGCCATTATAGAAAATGTGGATTTCCCCGCTCTCATGTTGGATTACGCGGGAGCGGAGATTCCCGAGGGGATTCAGGGTAGATCCTTTCGCCAAATCTGCGAAACCGGTCGCGAACCTCCCGATTGGAAAGATGCCGCCTACTACCGTTATTGGATGCACATGGCCCACCATGACAATCCCGGGGAAATGGCCATGCGCACCAAGGATTTCAAGCTCATCTATTTTTACGGCTGCAATTACGAGGGTCGTTATCAAACCCCCCCGGGATGGGAACTCTACGACCTGCGGCGCGATCCGCACGAGTTGAACAACGTCTATGACCTGCCCGCATATGCCGAGGTCCGGGATCGGCTCAAAGCCAGATTTGCCCAACTGCGTAGAGAGATTGGGGACGATGGCTCACATTTCCCTTTGGTTGAGCGTGTCGTTCAGGAGTTCTGGGACTACGATGCGGCAGACAGAGAGAAGGCCATTCGGCTTTCCGGCCAATTTCGCAAGATCCGTGAAGCGGAGTTGAAGAAGGCGGGGAAAGGGTAACCGTTTCCACGAGTTGGCATGCTTTTCCCCCGAATCGTGTTTTTTTTCCGTTACCTTGGATGGGTAATACTTTGGCTAATCGCTCCCTCAAGCCATCTCTTCGGGGTCGATACGCCACAGCCCGAACCCTCCGGGAGCCTCGACACCGGAAGTCCTCCCGAGGTATACGTCATTGGTGGGGAAGGTGTTGAATGGGGGGCCTATCCCTGGATGGGAGGCCTGATAAGAAACACCCCTTCCAATGATTTGCTGTTTTGCGGTTGCACCGCAATTGATCGTTATTGGGTTCTCACGGCCGCTCACTGCGTAGAGGATGGCAGGAAGCCCGAGGACTTCAGAGTGTTGTTTGGCTCCGGCTTTCTCGGCAATCGCCCTGAGAACCAGTTCTTCGAAGCCGATGCCATCATCATGCACCCCAACTATTCCTCGGTTTTCCATCTGGAATACGATATTGCCTTGGTTAAGCTCAAAACTCCTCTGCCGGAATTTTTCCCCGTGCTTCCTCTGATAAGCGATCCCAGCCTGGAACGAGATGGGGAACCCGCTAAACTCGTGGGCTGGGGGTCGACAAACTATGATTTTCGGAACCTGATGTACCCAGATTTTCTGCAAGAAGCGGATGTGCCGTTGATTAGCCGGGATGTAGCCAACGGCCCCTCCTATTTTCAAGGATATGTCACCGAGAACATGTTGGCGGCCGGGAGCCTGGACCCGTACGCCTCCAGCCATTTTGGAGATAGCGGCGGCCCGTTGTTGGGGTTTAATAACCAACTGAACCGATGGGAGCAAATCGGGACGGTCAGTTTTGGGTCCGGATGTAGCAAAGGCGATAATCCGATTGGCGTTTATACCCGACTTTCGCAAATGAAACCCTGGATAGACGGCATAATCCGGAACAATTTCTTCAATTGGGTGAGGGAGAATGGCATCGATCCATACGATGATGAAGATGGCGATAATCATGCTTCCCTCACGGAATACCTGTTTGGACTGGACCCCGCCGTAGCGGATGCCATCACTTGGCAGCCCCGATTTGAGACCGATATGGCAACGGGGAGTAATGCGATCGTATTGCCGGTCAAGTTGAGAGGGAATGACCCCAAGCTCGATTTTCATTTTGAGAAAAGCCTGGATATGAATGCCTGGGATGGCCTGGAATTTTCCTGGGATCAATTTGCCCGGATGCATTTTCCGGAAACTGGGGATATCCTCTATCAAATCCCCTTGGTTTCGCGTTCCGACCCCGAGGGATTCTATCGGCTGAGGCGCCAGGATTTTAGCGGTATTCTCTACGGACCCTATCCCTTAAGGGTTGGTTCGAGCGCATTCGGCCAGTTCAACCATGACCTGGAACCGGCGGGGATTACCCGTTACGATTATTTCATCGATAATCTGGGTTTATCGGAAGATATCCGATTGGCCGTGGTTTCGGACGTGGCATTGCCTATCCGACTGCGCGTCGTCGATATGGAAACCGGAATGGTGAAATTGGAAGCCTGGGGCGATGCCACACCCGGTTCAAATAACCGTTCGGCCATAGAGGGAATTTTCTCGCCCGAGCGGGGAAAACAATACCTCGCAAGGGTTGAATCCACTCAACAAGATCAAGCGCAGAAGTTTACGATCAACGCCGACAGGGGAGGGGAAGAGATGGTCCTGTATCCGGGACCGGGAAGAGATCTGGATGGTTCGCTAACCCCGGCGGACGCCTCTTACAAACGACCCAACCATTTTGCCGACACCTATCGCGCCGAGTTGGAATCGGAAACCAATTACCTGTTTGTGGTCAAGACAGATGCCTTTGATCCCATTATCCTTGTCCAGGACCTGACCACGCTCGAACCTGTTCAGGAGACGTATGAAGGTTTCCCGGATATTCCGGAATATGTTTGGATCAGAACCGGCATGGATCCGAAAATAGAAGTAACCGTAAGTTCGGGGAATCCACATGAACAGGGCGCTTATTCCATTGAAGTTAACGCCGATTCCGAACGGAGTTTCATACGTCCGGATGAGTTGATCCCCCAGTTTTTCAATTCCAGTGACCAACAGGATATCCTCTTTGGCAGGACTTTTTATCTGGATCACATTAATTTGGACGTGGAAGGGGTCGATTCTTCGGTAACCGTCTACGTCATTGGTTTTGACAGTTTCAGGCCTTATTTTCAGGTAGTGAATTTTACGGATGAAAGCATTCTTACGACCCAGCGGTCCTTCTGTGAGGACAGATCTTTCAGCTTTACTCCGGAAGCGGATAAAACGTATGCGCTTCGGGTTTATGCGAGCGAATCCCAATTGGGGGAAAATTACTGGGTGGGCTATTTTGAGAACAATGAAACGTCGGCTGCCCCATCCGTTCTCGCCGCCAATCCCCAAAGAGATTGGACGCCTGTTTTGGCTGGGAGCGAAGATTTGGAAACCTTTCTCGAAGTGAGGAAGGGCAGTAGAGGGAATTAGGAAATGGGAATGAGGAATTGGGAAAGGCACATCCTGCTTCGCCTAAACCGTGCTTCGCAACGCTACGCAGGTCGAGAATAATTTGTGGAACCCCGTTGGGGTTCGGTCATAAGGGGTGATCGGTAACCCAGCGTGCGCTGAGCGACACTGGGCTTTGGAGTTTAACGCCTTTGGCGTAAAACCCAGATGCTGAATGTTGGTACGTGACTGGCACCCTTGGGCGGCCTCCCCCCATTCGCGCCCTTGGGCGCTTTCCCCATCCTGTCTATCCGTGTAATCCGTGGTTAATTCTCCCGTTCTTCTCCCTTTTTGAGTCTTTTGTGCATTTTGTGGCTAGAGGCGGACAGGAATGTCCTCCCTCCGTTAAAAAGTGTTTCTGTATTCGAGGATTTTTTCCAGGAACCGGGTGGGATCGATGGCGGGTTCTCCGGCCAGGGCTTGCTGATAAATAACGGTGGATGGGGTCAACCCGGGTATGGTATTGGCTTCAATGACGAGGAGATTACCATTTTGAACTTCCATAAAGGCGTCGATCCGGGCGAATCCGTTGATGCCGAGCTTTTGAGCGACAAATTCTATTTTCCGTTGTGCGGTTTTCCAGGCGGTCTCGGCTACCCAGGGCTCCGGGGGTGGAGTGATATTTATACCGGTTCCTCCTTGGAATTTTTCCTCCAGGGAAAGGACTTGGCCGGCTGCGATGGCAATGCTGGGTTTCAGGGCTCTGGCTTCACCATGCCTGCCCAACACCCCCACCGTGATCTCCACCCATCCGGATTTGATATTCCAGTGAAGTTCCCTGCCACGAATAGTCGGTTGGTCGCTTTCTACAAAGGTTTCGAATAAGAGGAAATCGGGAATTTGCCGAGGCATTTCCACAGTGGAGGAAACATGGGTCATAACGCCGGGAGGAATCCTGTCGGCGCCCTTTCCAATCATCTTCAGGTAATGGGCCAAATCTTGCCAATTTGCCAATCGAACCACCCCGGAGGAACAACCATCGGCTAGTGGCTTGACGATGGGGGTTTGGGATTTCAAGGTTTCGATGAGGGAGTCCCAGACCTTTTGGAGCTTGCTCTCTTCAAGGCCAAGCAGGGTCCCTGTATCCAGTTTTTGCTTGGGCGCTACGAAAATACCGTGTTTTCCATAGTTCTCCAGGGCCTTTCCGGTATCGGATTTATCCATGCACAGGCGGGCGGAAGCGCTGAGGGACCCGGTAAACGGGATCTTGGCCCCGGCCAGGATTTCCTGGAGTTTGCCATTCTCTCCCATACCCCCGTGAACGGCCAAAAAAACAATGGAAGGATCTTGAATAAATTCCTCCATATTCATGTGGAGGGGAGCTTCCAAAGGGTCAAGGGGCAGAGAGGTATCCGGTTGGAGGCGGGACCCGATGGCGGTCTGATAAGCAGTCAGGCGATCCATGTCCTTGATGATTTGTCGGCAGGCCTCACTCACTTCTTCCACCGTATGACGCAGGGCGGCGGGATAGGGCAGTTTCCATATGCGGCCATCGATATCGAGCAAGTAAGGTTCGGGGGAATAGGTCGGAGACTTTCGCAGCTTCAACCACACGTTGGACCCGCTCATCAGGGATACCTGGCGCTCGGATGAATCCCCGCCGAATAATACCCGAACGGCTCTCTTTTTCCATTTTTGACCCGAAGAGGAAATTCGGGGAGGCTGGATTCCCCTTCTGCAGCAGGCGCTGTGCAATACGTAGTGCAGGGCCCGACTGTGGCTCCACCCCAAATAGGCGGCTTGAAGAAAGAAGAAACTGTTTTGGTCGAGCCCGCTGGCCAGATTGAAATCGGAAAACCAGATATTTCCATCGGGCAGCAACCAGCCGTCCACCCTGACGGCGTCCCGCAGTTCCATGAGAGAAAAAAGAGCTTCCACTTTTTCCTGAATTTCGGCCACTTCACGGCTACTGAACCTCGGGGGCATGTGATAGAGGACTTGTCGGGTGGGCAGGTATTTGAGCCGGTAATCAAAGAGGGATTGGTCCGCATCGGTGATTTCAATTTCGGTTGGGAGGAGGGAAACCGGTTCTCCCTGTGTATTTTGAAGAATGATGACGGTGAATTCGCGTCCCTCCATGTATGGTTCCAGCACAAAACGGGTATCCAGCTTTTGAGCGTGCAAAGCCTGGAAAACCTCCAGGCTTTCCCGCGGAGAAGTTACTACCGTAACCCCGATGCTCGAACCGGACCGGGCCGGTTTCAGTATGGCTTTCTTCAAGCGATTTTTCCGGAAAAACTTTTCTATCTTCCCCAGCGCCGGGGCATCCGGGTTCTCCAGCAAAAGACTGGGGGGAGTATGGAATCCCTGGCTTCGCAGGCGACCGGCGGCCTCGTGTTTATCGAAAGCCCGTGAAGAGGACGCGCTGTTGCAGCCGATGAACGGGATACGGTTTGCTTCCAGAAACCGGGCCAGTTCGCCTCCCTCCCCAAAGGCCCCGTGGATAACTGGAAAACAGATATCGGCCTCTTGAAGAAAGGCCACCAATTCCCCTTCCGTCAGGGGCGTTCCAATGGAATTTATTTTAAAATCAAAGTCCGAGGGCGTATTGGAATACAGGTGTTTGCGGTCGATGAAGTGGGGGACTTTGTCCAAATTGAAATAAAGGGGAATGATATCCACCCCGTCCAGATGATCATTTACGGACCGGGCTGAATTGAGCGAAATGCCCCGTTCTTCCGAGGGGCCTCCAAACAGGAGGGCGACTTTGAAAGGGGTCATTGGGATCCGAGTTTTCTCAATGCCTCACCGGTGGCTCGGAACAATTTCCATTCCTCCAGCATTTTGGCCCCCTGGGAGAAATAAAATGCGTGAGCCGGAGTGTTCCAATCCAGAGCGATCCAATCCATTCGGCCGCAATCCTTTGCCCTGGCTTCCCGGGCCGCGGACAAAAACAAGGCTTTTCCAATACCTTTGCCACGCAACTGCGGTATTACAAAAAGGTCTTCAAGATAGAGCCCCGGTTTAGCCAGAAAGGTGGAAAAATTATAATAATATACGGCGTAACCGGCCAGTTGCCCGGACCAATAGGCCAGGTGACAGTGGGCATACGGGGTGTGGCCAAACATGTTTTGGCGAATGAGTTCCTCCGTGGCCTCTACCTGGTGAGAGAGGTTCTCAAATTGGGCAATGCCTCGAATCATATCGAGTATGGAGGAAGCGTCCTCCACCTCAGCTTTGCGGATCTCCAGGGACATAGGGACATTAATCAGGTCCGCCTCGATTCTGGCAAACCGATTATAGCTGCGGTCTTCCCTCCATGGGCCATGCCCGAATAAGTTCGATAAAGGCTTGGCCTTCCAATGGCTGAACCCTGGCTTTAAGGCTTTCGGGGGAATCATTGGTTAGCACCGGGATTTCTTTCTGAATGAGAATGGGGCCGGAATCCACCCCCTCATCGATAAAATGGAGGGTGCAGCCCGTTTCCCTGTCACCGGCATCCAAAACGGCTCGGTGCACCTCGAGGTCCATGAGTCCCCGGTGCTTGGGCAAGAGGGATGGATGCACGTTAACGGCTTTGCCGTACCACTCCTTGACGAATGATTCGGATAGAATGCGCATGTAGCCGATGCAGAGGATGAGGTCCGGATTTACTTCCCGCAAGATCCCGGATACCTCGGCGTCGAATTCAGCGCGGTTCTTTCCCAGGCTCGAGACAGAAATAGCGTTCAAGCCGTGTGATCGAGCCCGTTGGAGGATGATCGATTTCTTCCTGTTGCTGATGACCAGGGCGATTTCGGCATTAAGATTTCCCGATTCGATGGCATCGATTACCGGTTGCAGGGAAGAACCGCGGGTTGATCCCAGGACGGCTACTTTTTTGGGCGAAAGGGTCATGCCGTAGAAAAGTGATTCTTTCTTCGAGAAAAGGGTCAGGCCTTGAAAATTGTATTCCGTTGTACTTCATACACTTTTACAAGGCAACTGACCCTGTAAGGCATAACTTTCTACATTTGACCCCTTCATTTTCGCAGAGACCGCATATGGGAGACCCGTTTTTCGATCAATTCCCGGGTTCCAACATCTTGGCGATGAAACAGGTTGCCTTCCACTTGGGAGACGAGAGTTTCAGCGATGGCTTCCGCTTCTTCCAGCTCCTCGGCTATTCCAACCACTGCGGCCGTTCTGGAACCGGTGGCGACGAGTTGACCTTGTCGCAAATCCACTGCTCCGAGAAAGAGGTTCTCCGGTTGTTCCACCTGTTCTATGCCCACGGCAAATCCTTTGGCCGGATTGTCGGGATAACCGGCGGGTACGGCGTATTTGCAGACCGAGGCTTTTGGGGCAAATGCAACCTCCATGTTGTGGAGTGTTTCATTTCCTATGGCCTCAAAAATATCGATGATATCGGTTTCCAAAAGGGTTAGCAGGTTCATGGCCTCGGGGTCTCCGAAGCGGGCGTTGAATTCAATGACCCGGACCCCATCAGCCGTAGCCATGTAACCGCCGTAGAGAATTCCCTTGTAACCATGGCCGAATTTTTTTCGCAGCCCTTCCGCCACCAACTTGTTCGTCGCCCGGGCCGCTTCGATATCGGAAATTTTCAGGAAGGGAAGGCTGTGATCGCGGTCGCTGTAGCTTCCCATTCCTCCCGTATTGGGCCCTTCATCTCCCACATAGGCGCGCTTGTGGTCCTGGACCGGAGGCATGTGTTTCAAGGTTGGACCATCACAAAAACTGAACATGGAAAATTCTTCTCCCAGGCATTTTTCTTCGATGACAAAGGAAGCGCCTTTGGCGATGAGTTGTTCGCAGTATTGGAGGGCCTCCCGGTGAGATTGGAGGTGATCCCCGGCCACTTTGACCCCTTTGCCCCCCATCAGACCGTCTGCTTTCACCACGAAATTTTCCGATAGATTTTGGAGAAATTCTTCAACCCCTTCCAAGGTTCGGAAGTGCTGGTAATCCGGACATCCGGGGATGCCGAACTCGGTCATCAAACGCCGGGCAAAACCCTTGCTGGTTTCAATCATGGCCAAATCCCTCCTCGGTCCCACCACGGGAATGTCCTGTTCCCAGAGCGCATCCGCCACCCCGGTTTCCAAGGGTGCTTCCGGACCCACCACGGCGAGGGTGACATCCTGGGCACGCGCGAATGCCGCCACCGCCTCGGGATCGTTGATATTTCCCAGGGCGAAGGATTGCGAGAGTTGGGCTATTCCGGGGTTTGTGCTCGATGCAAAGGTTACCAGGGAATGCGGGCGGGAGGACCGTTTAATGGCCTTGGCCAAAGCGTGTTCCCGTGCGCCCGAGCCGACCAGTAACAGGGTGTGAAAGCGATGTCTCATAAGTGTCCCCTCAAAGATCTTCAATAGCTTCGTCCCAAGCGTTGTTCATAATAATTGATGTAGGCGGTATTGAGAGACCGGTACCCTCCATGTGTGGGGTATTTGCCGGTAAAATACCAATCCCCGCGATGGTTTGGCAGAACCCGCCGAAGGTTTTCAATGGTCTGGTAAATGATGGTTAAATTCCCATCCCAATAGGCCAGATCAGGCCGAACCATTTCACAAATCTTAGCTGAAATTTCCTCGTCGGAAAAACTATGGTAAATCTGTTTCACCCGGTTGGTCATAAGCTCAACAGGTTTCTGGGCCTGGTTCAGACATTCCTGGTATACCTGGCGTATAAGCCCTTCGCGGTCCTGGTCCTTAAGCAGGGAAATAGCCGCCTCAAAAGCAATGAATTTTTCCAGTTGGGACATATCGATGCCGTAGCAGTCCGGATAGCGGATCTGGGGGGCTGTGGACACGATGATTATTTCCTTCGGTTGCAGGCGGGCCAGGATTTTTACAATCGACTTCCGCAGGGTAGTGCCCCGAACGATGGAGTCGTCCAGGCATATCAGGGTATCGGTGGGGCGAATACTGCCGTGGGCTACATCGTAGACGTGGGAAGCGAGGTCGGCCCGGTCCTTTTCCTGGCTGATAAAAGTCCGCAATTTAATGTCCTTGAGGGCGACTTTTTCAGTGCGGGGCCAGTTCCGCATAATAACCTGATCCAGGAAATTTTCATTGATGCCGCCGTTTTGCAATTTTTTCAGAATCTCCTTCTTGACTTCCTGCCGCCGTCTTTGGTGCAGGCCGGCCATTAGACCGTAATAGGCCATTTCGGCTGTGTTGGGAATAAAACTGAAGACGGAATTTTCCAGATCGTTGTCGATGGCTTCCATGATCTGGTCGATGAGGGCCCGGCCCAATGCTTTCCGCTCCCGGTAAATTTCCACGTCGTTGCCGCGAGAGAAGTAAATGCGTTCGAAGGAGCAGGATACGCGCTCGAACGGATCGCGAATTTGATGGTGTTGGGCCCGACCGTCGCCTCTTATGATTATGGCCTCCCCCGGTTCTATCTCCCGTATGTCATCGACCGATTTGGCAAAGACGGTCATAAGCGGGGCGCGCTCCGATGCCACTGCTACGACTTCGTCGTCCTCGAAAAAATGGAAGGGGCGGATCCCCCAGGGATCGCGCAGGGCAAAACAATCCCCAGTGCCGATCATTCCGGCAATGGAATACCCACCATCCCATTCCCGGCTCGATTTCCGCAGGATTTCGGCAATGTCCAACTGTTCGCTGATGGCCCGGGCGTTGTCCATACCGGAAAGACCGTTCACATCGCGGTTTACGTGGTAGAGGCGGCGGTGTTCCTCGTCGAGGTGGTAACCGATTTCCTCCAGAATCGTCTGGGTGTCGGTATCGAAAATGGGATGCTGCCCGCGGTTGATGAGCTGCTCATTCAACTCCGAGGTGTTGGTCATGTTGAAATTCCCCGCTAACATGAGATTGCGGGTGGGCCAGTTGTTGCGGCGGAAGTAGGGGTGGCAACTGGACTCGGAATATCCTCCGGAGGTCCCATAACGCAGGTGACCGAGGTAGATTTCTGCTCCGAAATCGAAGTTTTCTTTTACGGTGGCGGCAAATTCGGGGTGAATGTCTCCGCGTTCGACCATTCCATTATAAGATTCGATCAAACCCCGAAAAATGAGATTAAGCGAGTTGGGCTGAATACTTCGCTTGCGAAAGATGTAGGGTTTGCCGGGTGGGACATTCAACTTCAAAGCGCCAATTCCGGCGCCATCTTGTCCACGGTTGTGCTGTTTTTCCATGAGGAGAAACATCTGAAAAAATCCCCACAAGGGGGAGTTGTATTTCTCCTGATAATATGAGAGCGGTTTTTTCAGGCGAACGAGGGCAATACCGCACTCATGTCTGATGGGATCGCTCATCTAAGCAAACAAAGCTTGTAGATTCTTGCGAATCCGTTCCAGGGGTGGCAGGTGCAGTTCGGTCATGGCAAAGGTTTCTCCAGTGATCATTTCAAAGAGTTGGATGTAGCGGCTGGAGAGCTCCACCACGAGGTCATCCGGGGCCTGGGGCAGTTCAGGATCGTTATAAGGGTCGCAGTGATCCACAAACCAGAGCCGCAGGAATTCCTTGTCGATGTTTTCAGGATTTTCCCCGGCGGCAAAGCGCTCCTGGTAGGAATCCTCCAGCCAGAAACGGCTCGAGTCCGGAGTATGGATCTCATCGATGAGGCGAATGACACCCTCGGCGTCCCGGCCGAATTCGTACTTGGTATCGACCAGGATAAGTCCTCGTTTGGCTGCCTCCGCCTGTCCGAAAGCAAAGAGTTCCATGGCTGCCCGGGAGGCCACTTCCCAATCCGCTTCATTCATCAGCCCCATCTCCAGCACCTCTTCCGGACTGACCGGCTCGTCGTGGACATCCGATTTTGTTGTCGGGGTCAGCATATTCTTTTCCAATTTCTGACTTTTTTTCATGCCCTCGGGCAATGGATTGCCACAGTAGTTGCGGCATCCGTTCCGATAGACGGTCCACAGGGAAGTGCTGGTGGACCCGGTCATATAACCGCGAACGACGAATTCGACCGGGAACACTTCACAACGGTGCCCTATGGTTACGGAGGGATCGGGAACGGATATCTTATGGTTGGGGATGATGTGCCGGGTGTGGTCGAACCACCAATTGCTGGTCAGGTTCAGGACTTGACCCTTGAAGGGAATGGCCGCCAGGACGCGGTCAAATGCGCTTTGCCGGTCGGTGCTGATAAAGATCATGTCGTCCTGACGCGGGTAGATGTCGCGCACCTTGCCTTGAACTTTTTTTCCGGGAAAGTCGGTAAGTTCGAGGCAGTAGTTTATTTGGGAGCGGATAATTTCTTTTCGGTTCATGGTCTGGGTATGATTTATAGGAAGAATGAATTAATCAACGAGTGGGGCTGCCTTCCTGGCGTTTTCCCCATCTATGGACCAAATGCTCAGTTTACATCGGGGGAAGGGTAGTAGCGGGCGGACTGGTAAAAGGGGTTCCACAGGATGTGGGTATCAATGATTTTTTGCAGGGTAGCGCCATGGTCGGAGTGGGGGAGGGTTATTTCCCAAAGGGTGGAATGCCGGATATTCGATACGGCGTTGAGGTGAAAGCGGTTCTGCAGCGTTTCCAGTTTTTGCTTACCGGTAAAATCTTCGTGATCGTGGACGAGAATCCGGACAGTGGAGGGATCGGAGGAAAGGTCGCATACATACTCCTTGTTACTGTTGAAGAGTTCCCCGCACTGGTTGACCGAATTTCGTAGCGCGGCTTCCTCACCGGCATGGGAGATTTCCCAATGAGTCTTGCGCGCGATTCCGGCTTCGATTCCCGCCACCTGCAAAGCCTTTTGCACGGATAGGGCAGTGTTGTCGGTAATAATCATATCGATGAGCAACTCGAAGGAATGGGATTGAGGGGCAAAGGTACCGACACAGATTTCGGGACGTTCAAAGGGGCAAAATTTTGTCGCTGAAGGTTGTGCATGGCCCGATTCGATGTAAGCGCGCATGGATGAAAAAATCGGATTTCCGGCCGGAACGCGTTCCGGATGGGGCATGATGGCCATGACGTTGCCCCGGGGATTGGTCACGGCAGCAAGATTGTGGGCCGAGCCATTGGGATTGGTGGGAAAACTGTCCTCGATTCGGCCTTCGCGGTCGCAATATTGAAACGGGGTCTGGCCGTTGGCTACCATTTGTCCGAGCAGGGGCTCGGGAATGACGTAGCGCCCTTCGGCGTGGGCGAGGGGTATCCTGATAACTTCTTCAGGCTCCAGATGGCGGGTAAACGCGGTGGACTTCGGGTCCACGCCCATTCTCAGGTGGGCGAACACGTTATAATATCCCGTTCCCAGCAAATGGCCGTCTTTTTCTCGCCGGTTGGGGGCCAACGCCATACCCAGGCGGTAGCTCGGCAAAGCGGGAACCATGCCGGTTTCCACCAGAATTTGAGCCCCGTTACAGATACCCAAAACCGGCTTTCCCTGCTCACTCTCCTGGCGGATGATTTCCATAACGGGGTCGAGGGAGGCAATAACCCCTGCCCTGGAACGGTCTTCATAGGAAAAGCCTCCCACGATGACATACCCGTCCAGCGCTTTCAAATGGGAGTAATCCCCATTCCAAAGGAATTCAACCGGCTGCATGCCCGCCCGCTTGACCGCAGCGGCCGATTCGATTTCGCAGTTGCTTCCGGGGAATTGCAGGATGGCGATTTTAATCATTTGTGGAGGTGCACATCGCAGGGGCCGTCGATAATGCGGCCAATTTCGTAGGCGGGAATGTCGGGAAACTGTTTCAGTTGCTCCAGCGCTTCATCCCGGGCGCTTGACCGGATGACCACCACGAATCCAATGCCCATATTGAAAGTGCGGAACATTTCGTGTACGTCGACACTCCCGATCTGCTGAATGGCGTGGAACACCGGGGGTGTGGGCCAAGTGCGGATATCGATTTCCGCCCGGCAGTTGTGGGGGAGAATGCGAGGAACATTTTCAATGAACCCGCCTCCGGTAAGGTGTGCCATGCCGTGGACCTCCACAGGAGAAGCGAGCAGGGCATCCGTGGCCCGTTTGTAGTTGATGTGGGGTTGGAGCAAGGCTTCACCCACGGATGAGCCCAATTCGGGAAGCACGCTTTCGGTTGTATACCCCCCGATTTCAAAAAATACCTTTCGGGCCAGGGAATAGCCGTTGGTATGCAGGCCGTTCGAGGCCAAGCCCAACACGATGTCCCCAGGGCGAATGGTAGATCCGTTGATGAGGCCTTCCTTTTCCACGATCCCCGTCACACAACCGACAATGTCGTGTTCGTGCCTTCGGTAGGTCCCGGGCATTTCGGCCGTTTCCCCGCCAACCAGTGAGATGCCGTTTTCCCGACAGGCATCGGCCATTCCAAAGACGATTTGTTCGACGATCTTGGGAACGAGTTTTTGGTTGGCCACGTAATCAAGGAAGGTGAGCGGCCGAGCCCCGTGGACGATGATGTCGTTGCAGGTGGCGCTGACGACGTCGATTCCCAAGCCATAGTATTTCCCCGCCATTTTGCCGACCGTCACCTTGGTGCCTACTCCATCGATGCTTTGAATCAGCACCGGGTGCTTATAGGACGCGATAAATTCACTCAGGTCGAACATCGATCCGAAGCTGCCCAATCCGGTCAGAACGTGGGATGAAAAGGTGCTCTTGACCCTGTCCTTGATGCGTTCGACCGCTTCATTTCCGGCATCGATGTCGACCCCGGCAGATTTGTAGTCAACTTTAGTTCCCATAGATCAAAAAATTCGTAGTGAGTGACACAAGCCCTGTCGGGGTCATCATGTCTGGCCATAGCCCTAGGGCGACGACTGATCCTTGCAATCCTGACGAAGCTTGCGGAGTCAATCGATTCAAGGTTTGACCCCTTCCTCCGCGATGTCTGCACCTGTGCCAGTGCCGATATTCCGGATTGCAGTAGTAGATTTGGGAGTATTGCGGGCTAATCATAACAGTTTTTCGCGGAGGCCGTTTTCCCAACGCTCCCGTGCCATCAGGAGATCGATGTCGACGACGTCCTGCAGGGAAAGTCGCGGGTTCGAGGTGGTCCTTCCAATGCACTGGCAGGCCAGTTGGCGATCCTCTAACATTTCAAGTACTGCGGCCAATTTCCCCTGCGATACCTCGAGAATGAATCCGCCCGTTTCCGAAAACAGGACGCGAGAAGGGGGAAGATCGGAGTCCACCTTCACGGTGCAGCCGATACGGTTCGGGAAACTCATTTCGGCCAGGGCAACGGCCACACCTCCATCGGAAATATCGTGACAAGCCAGGACCAATCCCTCCCCGATAAGATCGACCACGGCGTGATTTTGTCGTTGGACTTCTCCCAGGTCGGGTATGGGGAGAGAGGCGCCCAATTCGTCGAAAAGTTCATAATATACCGAGCCTCCCAGCTCGTTTTTTCGCTCTCCCAGGAGCAAGATGACCGAGCCGGGTTCCTTGAAAGCGATGTCGATGGCCTTGGATGCGTCGGCCATTTTTCCCACGCATCCGATAATCGGACTGGCCGGAATACTGCCCGCCCTGGATTCGTTGTAAAAGGAAACATTCCCCGCCACGATAGGTACGGCGTGTTGAGGGTGTTCCTTGAGGCAAATGCTCTTGCAGGCATCTGCCACTCCCTGGACACCCGCCACAAACAGTCCCATCTGGTTTTCCTTTTCCGGGTTGCCGAAGCATAGACAATCGGTCACGGCCTGAGCGGAGGCCCCGACAGCCGAGATATTCCGGAAGGCTTCCACTACGGCGTTGACGGCTCCCTGGTAAACATTGATGGAGCAATGGCGAGGATTGTGGTCCAGTGTGACCGCAACGCCGGTCGGGCGAATCTCCTCGGGGTATTCATCCCCTTGAAACGGCCGGAGCACACCCGCGTCGGCCTGACCGGCCTCGATGACGGTGTGGCCCCGGACTTGCTTGTCGTAGGTCTCAAAGACCGGTTTTCGGGAGGCGATATTCTGGTGGGCCAGGAGTTCCAGGAGAATTTGGGAGTAATCTTCCGGCTCGGGCAGATCGGGTTCGCGGAGGTCCGGCGGTTCATAGCGGTAAGGGCGGTCGTAAACCAATCCGCGGGTTATATCCTCCGCCCTTGCGTCCACCAGGACCTCGCCCCGGTAAGTGACCCGGTAACGATCGTCCCCCCGAATTTTTCCCACCACCCGGGCGGCGGCGCCTTCCGAGATATTCGGTAAATCGAACCGCTGATTGTAATGTTCGAGAATAAGCGGGGTTACCTCCGGCGGGACGGCCCACATGAATCGCTCCTGCGTCTCCGAGCAGAGCGCCACGGCGGGGTCCAGATTTTCCATGCCCAGGTGCACTTCGTCCAGAAATACCTCGGCTCCGTATCCGGCTGCGTCGGCCAATTCCACACTGGCACAGGCTATTCCCCCGGCTCCCAGGTCCTTGAAACCAACTTTGTGGAGAATCCCTTTTCCCTTGAGGATCCCGAATAGATCATAACTGGCCTTGAGAATGTGTCTTTCCAAAAAAGCGTTGGGTTCCTGCACGGCGCCTTTGTTCTTCTCTTTCTCTTCCTCCTCGAGTTCGAGGGAAGCAAAAGAGGCCCCTCCGAATCCACTGTTGTCGGTCGGTTTTCCCACCAGAATCAGATCGTGACCTTCCCCGTCCGGCGGCACGTGGGAATGAATGATATCGTCTTCCGCCAGGGCGCCCAGGGTCAGGACGGTAACCAGACAATTTTCGTTGTATCCGGGGTGGTAATACAGGTCTCCACAGACATTGGGGATACCCAACGGATTTCCGTAACCCCCGATGCCGGCCACGACGCCTTCATGAATCCATTTTGTTTTCGGCCTGCCGATATCCCCGAACCTCAATCCATCGCCCACCGCAATGACTTTTGCCCCCATGCAACAGACGTCGCGGACATTTCCTCCCACCCCGGTTGCGGCGCCTTCGTAGGGAACGACCTGGCTGGGATGGTTGTGCGATTCATGGGAAAGGGCAATTCCGTAACGGACGCCCCGGTCGTCCACCGCCACCTCCACGATGCCGGCATCCTCCTTTGGTCCGAGGATAACGTTGGGTCCATCGGTGACGAAGGATTCCAGGTAGGGCCGACTGCTTCGATAGGAGCAATGTTCCGATCCCTGAATCGACCACAAGACACATTCGGCCAAGGTGGGGGGCCGGCCCAGAATATCGTTTTGGATCTTGCGCGCCTCCTCGACCGTGAGGGCCAGATTGAAGGCTTTCAAAAGCTCTCCGATTTGGTCGTTTGTCTTATTATGAAAGTCCAGGCGCTCGTCTTTGAGTGGCATGTAACAGGCTATTGGGGGGCTTGACGAGTAAAAGCAGTTTTATTCCAAAAAGGGTAGGGTAGATCAAGGACTATATTTCCCAAGGCCGCACTTTTTCATTCGTTCAAGCGATTGTAGCTCCGCAAAATTTCCCGGAGCCGGCCATGGGGTAGGGCAACCACGCGATGACCGTCGCGGCCGACCATGGTTTTGGCCGCGACAAGGGCATTGATGACGGCTTCTTCAGTGGCCAGGACCGTGGCGGAGAGGAGCGCGCCGATGTGTTCGTTGGAAATAACTTCAATTCGGGCAATGCCGTTTTCCGGGTTCGCCGCCCCGGGATTGGCCGTGGAAAAGGCCAGAAACATGTCCCCGGAGCCATTCCCCGAAACGCTGCCGGTGCGGGCAATCCCCAAGGCGACACGCACCGCCAAACGTCTCAATTGTACCGGCAACAAGGGGGCGTCCGTCGCCACCACCGCTATGATGGATCCCTCTTCTTCGTAGGGGTCGCGGTCTCCGGTGAAAGGGGCGCCTTCCGTTATTTCCTTTCCCACCGGAACCCCCGCCACCAATAGCTGATGGCGTCTTCCAAAGTTGGCTTGAACCAAAACCCCCAAGGTGAAAGTGGCATCGGGTCCGGCCACGAGTCGGGACGAAGTCCCCGTTCCGCCCTTGAATTCATAGCATACCATTCCCGTTCCTCCCCCCACGTTGCCCTCCTCGATGGGTCCCGTTCCGGCGCTGTCCAAGGCCTGGAAAACGTGTTCACGTTTGACGTGGAATCCGTTGATATCGTTGAGATAACCGTCCCAGGTTTCGCCGACTACGGGGAGCGACCAGGACTGCGACTTGGGGAATCGCATCTTCTGCCAGGCGATCACGGCTTCATGCACAGCCCCGATGCTGTGCGTATTGGTTATCAGGATGGGGCCGTGCAAAAACCCCGATTCCTCCAGCCATGCCATGCCCGTCATTTCGCCATTGCCATTGAGGGAAAACCATCCGGCGTAAACCGGGTCGTGGTTCGTTTTGCCGCGGGGAAAGACGGCGGTTACACCGGTCCGGACGGGGCCTTGCCCCACTACCATCTTACCTTTCCCTTTTATGATGGAAACGTAACCCACCTCGATACCGGCAACATCGGTTATGGCATTGAAGGGGCCCGGATTGCCATCAAAGGGAATTCCCAAGTCGCGAGCTCGCGGTTTCTGCTGGGCCAGGAGGCATTGCAGCGGGAGGGCCAGCGCCAGAATCAGGGCTAACGCGAAATAGGGGTGGGATGGCGATGGTATTACTTGCCGGGAATCATTAACCACAGAGGACGCAGAGAGCACAGAGGGAAGGGAGTTAAGAATTAGGAATTGGGAGGGGAGGTGGAGTGATGGAATAGGGGAATGTTGGAATGATGGAGAGAGGAGAGGAGAATGAACATGGATCCCGCTTCGCCCAAACCGTGCTTCGCAACGCTACGCAGGTCAAGAGGCTACCATGCTTCGCCTAAAGGCTTCGCACGGCACAGCGCAGGACAGGTTGGCCCTCAATCTTGATCGTGATCATGATCGTGATCGAAAACTCAACGACTTGGAGAAGGGAATTGAACATGGATAGACAGGATGGACAGGATTAGGAATGGGGGGAGAAAGGCATAGAGGCTCAATAAGTTGTAGGAGCGGCTTTACGCCGCGATTGCATCGAGGCCATTTCATGGGATCGGGGCGTAAAGCTGCTCCTACGATGATTCGAAATAAAGTTTGAAATTCCTGATTCTGGGATAGGCTCAAATTTTAGCGAAAAAGGGTTCGGTCACGCGTCGCCACATCCGTGCTAATCCGTGAAACCTGTGGTTAATCCTTTCTCCTCTCTGTGCTCTCTGTGTTCTCTGTGGTTATTGACTTATGGTAATTTAAGCCATTTTGCCGTTGACCCCGGTAGGTGGCGGACAATGGTCCCGCCCATGGACTTGGCTGCGATCTTTGATTGGGACGGAGTAGTGATTGATTCATCCGAGGCGCATGAGGAGAGCTGGGAATTATTGGGTCGGGAAGTGGGCAAGCCGATGCCGGAAGACCACTTCGAACGGGGATTCGGGCAAAAGAATCAATATATCATCCCGGAGATTTTACAATGGACCAACCATCCCGCCGAGATAGAGCGGCTGGGTGACCGCAAGGAAGAACTCTATCGGCAGATCGTAGCCCAAACGGGGGTGACCTGCATTCCGGGAATTGAGGATTTTCTGAGGAGTTTGAACCGGGCCGGAATCCCTTGTGCGGTGGGTTCCTCCACCCCGCGCCAGAACCTGGAAACTATTGTGGAGATGGTGGGATTCCGGCGTTACTTTCAGGCCCTCGTGTGCGCCGAGGATGTTTCCCGGGGAAAACCCGATCCCGAGGTGTTTTTGACCTGCGCTTCCCGTCTCGGTCGAGCGCCGGGCCGTTGCGGGGTATTCGAGGATGCTTTTGCCGGCCTGCAGGCGGCTCGTTCGGGGGGAATGAAAACCGTGGCTTTGGCCACCACCCATCCCCTGGAGAAACTGGAATCTCACGGTCCGGATTTGATCCTGGACAATTTTTTTGGATATGAAGCGAAAGATTTCTCCGAACTCTTTTGATCCGGTAAATTAACCACGGATTTCACGGCTAAGCACGGATGGGGAAGTTAACCCGCATTTCTCACAAAATTCGTAGCGAGCGAACGGAGACCGAGTGCTGGCGCGGGTTTTGTGCAGATTTGCGGGTGATGCTGGGTCGACACCCTGCAAAGACGCAAATCCAACGAAGTCCGCGTCAGCGCCGGTATTCCGGATCGCAGTAGAAAATTTGTGAGACATGCGGGTTAATCACAGAGGACGCAGAGAGCACAGAGGGGGGAGGCGCCCAAGGGCGCGAATCGGGAATGGGGGAGAGATTCTAAGATTCTGAGGTACTGAGATGGAGAGATGGGAACCGCGATTGTTACGGGGCTGTTCCGTGCAATCGCGGCGTAAAGCCGCTCCTACAAAAAAATGTCTGCGCCCTTGAGCGCCAGCCGCTTAACTGAGCGCCATTCACGTTTTACCCCTTCGTGCCTTTCAAAGGGGTTGAATGCAGGAGGATGGCCAGGTAAAAAAGGTTACATCATGCGCAAATTCGTTCGTTATTCCGTTACCAACCTGCTCTTGGCAGGTCTGCTGGGGTGTTTCAATTGGTTGTATTCCGCCTCTGAGAAACCAAACATTGTGATGATCGTATCGGACGATCAGGGCTATCATGATCTGGGATTGATCAACCCCGAAATCATCACTCCAAATCTGGACCGTTTGGCGCGGGAAGGGACCCGCCTGACCCATTTTTACGTGGCATGGCCGGCCTGCACGCCCTCGCGAGGAGCATTCCTTTCCGGACGGTATCCGCAGCGCAATGGTGTTTACGATATGTTTCGCAACGAGGCGCCGGATTACGGATACCTTTACGAAGAGGAAGAATACTCGGTAACCTGGGAGCGGATAGGCGGTATGGATACGCGGGAGATTTTACTTCCGGCCATTCTCAAACCAATTGCCTATAAATCCGGTATCTACGGCAAATGGGACCTGGGCATCAGCAAGCGCTTTCTTCCATTGGCGAAGGGATTCGATGACTTTTATGGAATGGTAAATACCGGTATCGATTACTACACCCACGAGCGCTACGGCGTGCACAGCATGTACCGGAACAACACCCGAACCGAGGAGGATCGAGGCACTTACGCGACTTACCTTTTTGAACGCGAAGCATTGCGATTTCTGGAAGCCTATGCCGGCCAGGAACCGTTTTTCTTATATGTTCCTTTCAATGCTCCTCACGGATCCTCCGCGCTCAGCCCGAAAATCCGCGGTTCGATTCAGGCGCCACCGGAATTCCAAAAACTTTATCCGCCGGTTGAGGAAGCATATACCATGGGGTTCCGCTACGGAGAGAGGACCCTGGTGCCCTCAAAGGAGAAAAGTTCCCGCGACTACCGGGCAGCAGTGACTTGTATGGACGCCTCCATCGGCAAGATCCTGGATATGCTCGATCAAAAGGGATTGGCCGAAAATACCATCGTCATCTTCTTTGCCGATAATGGGGGTAGCAGTAAGGCCAATAATGGCCCTCTTCGCGGGAAAAAGTCCGATACCTGGGAAGGCGGTATTCGCGTGCTTGCCCTGGTGCGCTGGCCGGGAGGCGGTATTCCCGCGGGAAAAGTAAACGATGCATTTTTGTCCAGCTTGGAGATTTTCCCCAGTCTGGCTGCGGTTACGGGAGCGGAACTGCCGAAAGGGGTTGTGCTGGATGGTTACAACTGGTGGTCCACGCTGCGCGGCAAAGACCCCAGTCCACGCCGCGAAATGTTTTGGAAGCGCAGGAATCTAAAAGCTGCCCGGGTGGGCAACTGGAAGTGGGTCGACATGGGCGAAAAGGGTGGTGGCCTGTTCGACTTGTCCAAAGATATTGGGGAAACCGAAGACCTCTCTACCCAACAGCCTCAGGTCCTCGCCATGGTAAGGAAAAAGTTCGATGCCTGGTACCGCGAAACCATGATCGAGGCCGAACCACGGGGACCGTTTAAAGATTTTTAGTTTGTGGAAGAAGAAGATTTACCACGGATTTCACGGATTAGCACAGATGGGGAAGTTAACCACAGAGGACGCAGAGAGCACAGAGGAGGCGAGGCGCCCAAGGGCGCGAATTTGGAATTGGGGAGAGGGAGAGAGATCAAGATCAGGATCACGATCAAGATTGAAGGCCAACCTGTCCTGCGCTGTGCCGTGCGAAGCCTTTAGGCGAAGCATGGTAGCCTCTTGACCTGCGTAGCGTTTTGCGAAGCACGGTTTGGGCGAAGCGGGATCCATGTTCATTCTCCCCTCCCTCCATCATTCCAACATTCCCCTATTCCATCACTCCACCACTCCACCCAATTCCTCATTCCTAATTGGCGCGCCCCAGCGCGCCTTCCTCCCTCTCGGCACCTCAGAATCTCGGAATCTCTCTCCACCATTCCACCACTCCCTCTTCCCCATTCCCAATCATTCTCCCACCTTTTCGATTTCCAAAGGAACCGTAATGGTATACCCGTAAATGGGTTGAGCGAATCATTTAAATTGGCGGCGGAATATAAGCCGCGCGGCGACCAGCCGGAAGCGATCAAATCGCTGGTTCAATCGATTCGGGATGGGAATCGGTATCAGACCCTACTTGGGGTAACGGGGTCGGGGAAGACCTTTACCATGGCCAATATCGTCGAGCAATTGCAGCGGCCGACCCTGGTGATTTCCCATAACAAAACGCTCGCGGCCCAGTTGTATTCCGAATTCAAAGGATTTTTTCCCCACAACGCGGTGGAGTACTTTGTAAGCTATTACGATTACTATCAGCCCGAAGCATATGTTCCGGCCACCGATACCTATATTGAAAAGGACTCCTCCATTAACGATGAAATAGAGCGGTTGCGCATAGCGGCAACGAGTTCATTGATCAGTAGACGGGACGTGCTGGTGGTAGCCAGTGTTTCCTGTATTTATGGATTGGGTTCTCCGGAAGATTTCAAGGACCTCATGATTCCCATCCGGGTAGGGGAGGAGATGGGGCGCGACCCCTTCCTGCACCGACTGGTGGACAATCAATACAATCGCAACGACATGAGCCTGACGCGGGGGAACTTCCGGGTTCGAGGCGACGTGGTGGATATCTTTCCCGCATACATGGAATCGGCCATCCGGATAGAGTTCTGGGGGGATGAGGTCGATTCGATTCGGGAGTTGGATCCCCTGACGGGAAATACGCAAGCCAGCCTCACCCATTTCGACCTCTATCCGGCCAACCAGTACCTGACCACCACCACCAAATTGGAAGGATCGATCGATGGAATTCGTCGTGAGCTGGATGAGCGGGTCGCTTATTTCGAATCGCGGGGGCTTCTTCTGGAAGCGCAGCGCATCCGCATGCGCACCGATTACGATTTGGAACAGTTGCAGGAACTGGGGTTCTGCAGCGGAATTGAAAATTACTCCCGCTGGTTCAGTGGCCGAAAGCCGGGGGAACGCCCCTTTTGTCTGATCGATTTTTTCCCCGATGATTTTTTGATCATTTTGGATGAAAGCCATGTGACGCTGCCGCAGATCGGAGGCATGTACAAGGGAGACCGTTCCCGCAAGACGACGCTGGTCGAGCACGGATTTCGCCTTCCCTCCGCCCTGGACAACCGGCCTATGAGCAGGCCGGAGTTTCTCCGGATGGCCCATCAGGTTCTCTTCGTATCGGCCACGCCCCGGCCGTTCGAATTGGAGCATTCGGCTGTGGTGGCAGAACAGATCATTCGTCCGACCGGGTTGTTGGATCCCGAAATGGAGGTGCGGCCCATACGGGGGCAGGTGGAGGACCTGATCGGGGAAATTCAAAAAGCGGTGGACGAGGGAGAGCGCGTCCTGGTGACGACGTTGACCAAGCGCATGTCCGAAGATCTGACGGCGTTTTTGCGCAAAGCCGGCATCCGCGTGGAATATTTGCACTCCGATATCGATGCCATCGAGCGGGTGGAAATCCTGCGCCGGCTTCGGAGTGGCGACTTCGATGCCCTGGTAGGGGTAAACCTGCTGCGAGAGGGACTGGATCTCCCGGAGGTCGCTCTGGTGGCGATTCTGGATGCGGACAAGGAAGGATTTCTGCGAAACTTCACCAGTCTGGTTCAGACGGCGGGTCGAGCCGCTCGCCACCAAAGAGGAAGGGTCATCCTTTACGCCAATGCAATCAATGAATCGCTGAAAAACACCCTCGAGATAACGGAATACCGCCGCAACAAGCAGCAAGCCTACAACGAGGAACACGGCATTATTCCCAAGAGCGTGAAACGGGGGATTCAATCCAGCCTTTATACTACCCCCAGAAAATCCGGATCCGACCTGGTGGCGGAAGCCGTGGGCGCCGACGAAGTGAAACAGGTCATCGCCGAAATGAACCGGGAGATGTTGGAGGCGGCTGAGAAGCTCGATTTTGAAAGAGCGGCGCTGTTAAGGGATCAGATAGCCCACCTGCGTTCCGGCAAAGCCGCCGTGACAAGGAAGAAGAAAAGGGGCTATAAAAAGCGTTTCAAGAATTGACTCTCGCAAAGGCACTGAGGCTGGGGGGAGCGCAGGGAATTTTTTTGGTAACATGGATGAACAGGATGAACAGGATTTTAATAGACCTGATTTTTCCTGCTTTTTTTGGCTATCCATAAGTTCGCTTCGTCCGAGTGAGACGTTTGCAATCCAATTTAGGGTTGCCAAAGTTTATGAGCAATCCAACTTCGATGCCTGAGGCAATCAGGTAGTTGATTACTTGGGCCTCATGTTCTGCAGCGAGGGCATTAACTGCTTTGAGTTCTACTATTACTTTTTTCTCTACTATGAGATCTGCGTAGTAATCCCCAACTGATTTTCCACGAAAACTTATTTGGATTGGTTTTTGGGTCTCAGCGGAGATTCCCGCATCTGATAGAGCAACCATCATAGCGTTTTCGTAGACGGACTCCAAAAACCCGCTGCCAAGTTCGTTTACAACCTCGAATGCGCAGCCAATTATAGAGTGGGTTAACCCCCGGTGGAGCATGCTTAAATCCTGCCTATCCTGTCCATCCATGTTCAATTCTCTGTATGAAGAACGGGTGCTGTGGAAGGAAAAAAAGACCTTGAAGAATGCTTAAACCTTCACGTTGGCGGGGTCAGTCACCTTTTACTGGTCTAATTGGTTTCTTCGTCTTCCTGGTCGAGGACCTCGATTTCGCCGAACTCGACCAGGGATTTATCGGTGGCTCGCTTGGAGATCAATCCCTTCAGATTTTTGCCAAAAAAGAAACCAGCCACGAGATTCAATTCCTTAATGGCCTGCTGGTAGGACTGCCCGATTCGGCGGATACTGTAACGCGTGGTCCAGAGCACCTTCTTCTCGCCTTGTCTGAGCAAAGGAAGATCGAAAGCGGTCAAAACAAAGAGGTAACGTCCTTCGTCCGCTAACCCCGCTTGAATCCAGGCCTCGTAGGGGTGCACACCCTTTGCGAATATATCGTCCATTCCAAGCATTTTGGCTCTGACATATTGCGCTTGCACATAACCCCGTTCGCTAGGCAAAAC
Organism: Opitutales bacterium; assembly: GCA_965219475.1. Classification (GTDB taxonomy): domain Bacteria; phylum Verrucomicrobiota; class Verrucomicrobiia; order Opitutales; family UBA2995; genus JAABVD01. The sequence continues at coordinate 64,988 of CBDCNU010000006.1, forward strand.
AAAGCCGTAAAACTTGGGAATGGCGTTCCTGGAAAGGTTATACTCATAGATTTCTCCCGAAGCCGTGGTAACGGGAGGGAAATAATCGTCCAGGTCAAATTTACCATAAAACCAGAAATCATCATAATTCCCGGGATCTTCATCTCTTCTGGAATTATCAACAAAGTAGGAGGCTCCGTAGTGAACCAGGATGAGTAAATCGCCTGCGGCGGGGTCCTCCTCGGGAAAGTATTTCTGCCTCCTCAGGTTGAGGGCAATGTGCTCGGCGGATTCCAGAAAGGTCGTCTCCTCCAGGCCGGGATCCGCCACATTGCCGCCGAAAAACCTTCCCTTTATCAGGTGGTAGGTCTGGACCTTGCTAGCTTCGTCATGGGCCCGGAGCAGGGTATATTCCTTCCTTGCTTCCGCCCGCACAGCCACCCGATTGGCCTTTTTTGGAATTAGAAACCCGCTCCCCAACAACAGCAGGAGGAGGGCCAGGATAAAACGCATCAAGGTGGCTTTATGCATTACAACGAGCTTCATCATGAAACCTTTAACAAATCCGGTCAAACCTTATCTTCCTTAAGCGCCTAGGCTGGAATGAGCGCAGGGAATTTTTTGTAACATGGATGCACAGGATGAACAGGATAAAAAGGCGCAGAGGCGCCAATTTGGAATTGGGGAAAAGGAGAGAGACCAAGATCAGGATCACGACCAAGATCACGATTTATGGGGATGCAAATTAGCCCATCTTTTGTCCCGATCAAACGATTCAAACATCTGGCTTTTACGCCAACGGCGTTACACTCCAGAGCCCAGCGTCGCGCTGTGCCGTGCGAAGCCTCTTGACCTGCGTAGCGTTGCGAAGCACGGTTTAGGCAAAGCATGGTAGCGCACGCTGGGGTACCGATCGCCCATATAATTGAACCCCAACGGGGTTCCACAAATCATATCCAAAATGCCTCGGAATTGATTCATTGTGGAACCCCGTTGGGGTTCGTTGTTTTTGTCTAATTCAACCCAGTGTGCGCTGTGCGACACTGGGCTTTGGAGTGGAACTGCTTTGCAGTTCTTTCAAGTGTGGCCTCAATTTAATGGTTTAACATTCCATCTGGCTGTTACTGAATAACACCCAGTCCTTTGTGTGAATAAATTTTCGGGACACCACACTAGGCTATATGGGCGCCAAGCCCAGAATTTGGGAATTGAGTGGCGCTTGTTACCGCAAAGCGGCGTCTATATACCTCACCAAAACCTCATCTGTGTAAGCGCTTGTCTATTTCAAATCCATGTCTTTGCGTTCTTGGCGGCTTGGCGAGAGTCAAATACTCGGCCCGTATACCTGCTTTCCAAAATCCTGTCTATCCTGTCCATCCATGTTCAATTCTCTGTATGAAGAACCGTTGTTGTGAAGGAGAACAGGCCTTGAATAGGATTTTAACAACCTACACGATGTCGATGTAAGTCGCGCCTTTCTCCTGTCTAATCGGTTTCTTCCTCTTCCTGGCCGAGGACTTCTATTTCCCCGATCTTCACCTCGGAATCGTCCGTGGCCCGCCTTGAATACAAGCCGTCCAGGTTCTTGCCGAAGAAATTGCCGGCCACGTAGTTCAACTCCCCGATAGCCACGTCAAAGGGTTGACCGATGGCTCGCATGCTGTAACGAGTGGTCCAAAGCACCTTCTTTTCCCCTTTCCTGTAGGCAGGAAGATCGAAGGCTACCAGAAAGACAAAGTAACGCTCTTCACTGACCATGTCCCTGAACTCATAGACGTCCTGGTCGGACGCCCTATCGTCGAACATTTCTTCCAGGCCGAGCAATTTGGATTTGAACAGCATGGACATTTGGTTGCCTTCATTAAATGACTGCATTGCGAAGAAGTCTGCGGCGAAGGCCTCTTCGGCTTCAAATTCGTCAAATTCCGAGGTATCGGTCCCGGATCCGAATCCCAAATCATCCAACGAATCGATCCCCATCAATTCCATGTAGTCGGCATCGTAATTGGTTGCCCCATAGTGAACCATGATGAGTAGATCACCTTTGTCGGGGTCGATTTCCGTGAGGTAATTTTGTCTGCGCAAATTGGCGGCCATATTCTCGGCTATTTCCAAAAAGGTGACCGCTTCCATGCTCGGATCATCGGTGTTGCCGCCAAAGTACTTCCCTTTTAACACGTGGTAGGTCTGGATTTTATTGGATGGGTCCTCTGCCCGGCTTTTGATGTATTCTGGGGAAGCTTTGGCTTTCACCGCGACGCGGTTGGGCTTGGCGCCGAAAGCTTCGGCGGCAAAGAGCAGGGCAGAAAGAAGGAGGAGGTATATCGGAGTCTGATGTGCTGATTTCATTGGAATTTAATTATTCAGGGCTGGAATACACCGATAACGGATAGGGCAGGGAAGTGGTTACGGTAAACATAGGCACAAAGGGAGGGGAGGTGGAGTGATGGAATGGGGGAATGTTGGAATGATGGAGGGAGGGAGAGGGGGGAGGCGCCCAAGGGCGCGAATTAGGAATGAGGAATTGGGAGAGAGAAAGGCACAGGGCACGAAGTAAATCATCGTGATGGTGATCGTGATCATGATCTTGATCGAAAACTCAACGACTTGGAACAGAGAGTGGACCACGGATTTAACGGATAAGCACGGATGGGGAAGTTAACCGCAGATGAACCATTAGTTGTAGGAGCGGCTTTACGCCGCGATTGATTCGAGGCTCGAAACTGCGGACATCTGTGACATCTGCGGTTCACTTAATGGCATTCAGCCTTGACTCTCCTACCTTCTCCGCTTCTCAGAGCTACAATTCCTTTGTGCCTTTGAGGTTAACTGGATTCCTTAGAAATCGTAGGTCACGGTAAAGCGGAAGGCCCGCGGTGTGGGAAAGTCAAAGCGGGCATAGGCTGGGCCGCGTCCACCAGGGATCTGATAATCCAGATTGCCATCGATGGCCAAACGGCTGGGTATGATAGTCCGGTCGTCAAATACATTATAAACATTCATTTGGAAGGTCCAACGGCCGTCGCCGAAGAATTTGTCGCCCCTGGCCGTTCGGTAGCGTATGTAGAGCCTGTCCCAGATTCCGGGATTTTGAAAACGAGGAGGATTTGCAGTCGACAGTGACGAGGTCTATCTGGTGGGTCAGGCTCCCAGAAAGGGTTTTCCGGGCCTAAATTCACTCAACTGCGCCCGATTCGAGCCTTGCTGCGTCTTTCAACCTCACCTGGATCCAAAATATTGAGCTTAATGCCGGATTTCGGGCATGCGGCGGCCTTACCTCTACTGGAAGGTTCAACTTTGATCAGCGTGTGGGGCGCCCCGAAGGCTCAGGGCCGCCTTGGCTTGAGCTGCAAGTTGCTCCAATCTCACTTTTCGACTGATCCAGGCCAAGTTGTGGGCGAGCACGCTCCACCCTACTGCGAGCCTGCGGTGTTTTAAGTCTTTGGCGCGCCAGACTCGTCCGCATCCGTGGTTCTTAACAATGGCTATGCGCGCTTCGGTGCCGCCGCGGCGGGTTTGCCAGCGGCAAAAATCAGGCTCCTTGAGGCGGGCTTTCAACTTGGAGGGACTTTTCGGACATATGTGGCTGCTCAGCCCTGCCTTCTTTAATGCCTTACGTGTAGCTGCCCCATCGAAACCCCGGTCGGCCACCGCCCATTTCAGGCCTTGTTGCCTTTTGAGGGAGTGTTGGCGTTGTACGCTTTCGATTAATTTATCTCCCTCCCAAGGAGCCGTTTTGCCGTAGAGCATATAATCAATGACCATGCCGCCGGGACTCTCGGCCATAAACAGTTCGTTGCCGAACTCGGTCTGCGCGCCCGCCTTGCCCCGCACGATCACAGCGATATCTGTTTCGTAGACACTGAGGATCTTCTTGTCGTTTTTGACCAGACGTCCGCCGATAATGCGTTGGTGGGCTTGCTCAATTACTTGGGGCAGCAAATCGAGTTGCCCATCGATACGCCTGATGACTTGATCGGCAAGAGCGCGGCTAAAACGGGTTTGTGCGAAGCGGGCGTCCAGCAAAGTTGCGGTGTTTCAGGGCGTGCCCGCCGACCCGTTTGAGGAATCGTTTCATCTTGCGCAGGATCTTCTTGCGAGCCTTCGCCCCTCCCTTCTTGCGGCGGGTTTGCGTCATCTCAATACACAGCTTGTTCATGCGGCCCATCAGGACATCCGGGGATTTAGGCATCCGATTCAACAGGCCTTCATCGCGGATCAGTTTCACCGCTTTGAGCAAGGTGCGCGTCACGTCACCCAAAAGCGCCCAATCGATCGGAAAGTGAATGTTTGCCTCCAGACAGGTCGAATCGACCAGGCAAACCGAAAGATTCTCCGCCTGCTCCACTCCCAGTTGGATGCAATTGCTCTGATCGCCCGCGAGCTCAACCAGCCGGGTGTTGAACGCGCGCAACTGTTCATCGCTGAAAAGCTGCGAGGCGCGGTGTAGCGTACTCTTCGAGGTCCACTTCACGCCAAACAAACTGCGGATTGCGCAAAAATCGCTCAAAAGATCACTAGAGGCCAACGTTATCGAAAAAGCTCTAAAGCTTGGAACACCCAGCAAGTGACGTAGCAGTTCCACTCGTAGCGAGAAAACCGCAAACTTCGCTTGTTTATGGCACAAAACCCCCGAGGCGTTCGGCGGCAACTGCGACAACCCGAAGTGGATCGCCATTTTTTCCAACCCACCTCGGGTCAGATTATCATCGATTTGGCGCAAATCTTCGACCAGACGGTCATAATCACGATTTTGCAAAACCGGCGTTAAAGCTGGACGAAGCAAACTTTGAAAGGCTACCGTATCAGCAGAATTGGTTTCTTTTAATTCGTTCATACCAAATTATAGAGACGCTATTTAGGGCGAATCGAGGTTTTTCACCTCTTTTCGCCCGACTTTTTTTATCCTAACACTTTGTCCCACAATGGGTTCCCCCCCTGGGACAGGCTCTAACTACTAATTGTTCAACTATGAAAAGACTATTCCCCGTAGCATTCCTCTGTATCTTGAGCATCTCCATCGCTTCCCTGTCAGCCCAGACTGAAACGGAGGACGAGGACGAAGACGTTTTCGTTCTCAATCCCTTCGAGGTTGATGAATCGGAGGATTTGGGGTATGCAGCCACCAACACCCTTTCCGGGACGCGCTTCAACACCAGTCTGCGCGATACCGCCGCCTCGGTTTCGGTTTGGACCGAGGAATTCCTGGATGACACCGGGTTAACCGATATCGAGGAACTGATCGACTATTCACTTAGCACGGTTCTCGACACCAACGACCAGGATGGCGCCGGCGGCAGTTTCAACGTTTTCACCAACGCCACCGCTGTGACCAGTAGAATTCGTACCAGGGGTATCGAGTCCACTCAAGCCATCGACTACTTTAAATCCATCATCCCGGACGATTCCTATAAAATTGCGCGCTACGATGACTCCCGCGGCCCCAACGGAGTGCTCTTTGGAGTGAGCCAAGCGGGAGGGATCATCAATCGAAGTTCTATTGTGGCCAACACCTACCAGGACAGCGGGCGGTTTCGTTACAGCGCCGGCACATCCAGCAGGGACCGGGCTGAGTTTAAATTCAATAAAGTGCTGATAGAAGATAGACTTGCCGTCGCTATCGCCGGCCTGAACCAGGACAATAGCCACTGGCGGGATTGGGTCAGCCAGGACAAGGAACGCGTATTTGGGGCTCTTACTTGGAGGCCCAATGATAAGATAACCATTCGCGCCAATTATGAAGATGGGTTCGAGCATCGCACATCTGAACAACGAAGCCCCATTACGGATAGGGGATTACCCTGGTACGATTACTCCCTGGTAACGCCCCTGGAAGATATTACCTTCAGTCCTTTCCGGGGCAATGGAGCCGGGGCCAGGGTTACCAATGCCACTCGCGCCGTCGGTGTGACTGGAAGAGATGGAAATCCCCGTCGATTTGCCGGCACCGGTAATAATCGCTTCACCTACATTGAAAATGACGGGACTTTTTTAAATCTCGCCGGAAACTTTGTCACTGGAGGCTATAATTTATTGGAGATTGTTCCCGTCGATGGCTCCCCCGGCATTCCGGACGGCGCCACACCCAGTCCGCCACGCGCTTTCCGCATCAATGACCAGAGCATCCTCCCCTATCATTACAATGTAGGCGGGCCGGACATGTACCGGGAGACCGATTTCAGCCTTTACTCGCTTTTTGCGGATTTGCAGGTAACCGACAACTGGTTTTTCAACCTTCAATTCGGAAACCAGGAATCCTATTCCGACGTGCCACAAATCCAGGGGACGCGGCCCGAATTTCGTTTTGATCCCAACACCGTTCAGAATGCTGTCGATCGCAATGCGCCCCCCAATCCCTATGTGGGGCGCCCCTATTTTGACGGCGACTACCGGCGGGACAAAAACATCTCTACCTACGAGGAAATCCGGATCTCGACCTCCTACAATCTGGAGACGGACAACTTCGGAATTCACCGCTTTGCCGTGGCCACTTCCCAGGTGGATGAAACGCAAAGACGGGGCAACACCTGGTTGGCCCTGGGGGGAAATCCCGATGGGGCTGGAAATTACTTGGATTTCTATGGCAACACTTACTCCCGGTCCAACTACCTGGCCGCGGACAACCGCATTACCATTCGCAATTATTATGATTGGGAAGACCGTTATACCTGGAAGGCGGGAAGCTGGAGAAGCATTCCCGAAACTGTAACTACTGACCGCTGGACGCCCGGGGTCATGACCGAATATCCGGTCGTGTGGGCCGAATCCCAACCCGGCAATATCAATTTCCTGGTCGATCAGGTGACAAAATCCAACATGGCCGTTTCCCAAAGCTTCTTTTTCGACAACAAATTGGTCGTCATTCTGGGTTACCGGAATGACAAGGTCACCATTGATCGTTCCGGCCATTACCGAGATCCTCTTGTCGGTTGGATTCCCGATCTGGATATCACTCCTGACACAACCTCCACCGAGGATATTATCCCACCTCCGCCTCAGACCGATTTCGAGGGCACCGTTCGCACCACTGGCGCGGTTTATCACTTTACCGATAATTTCTCGCTGGTTGCTAATGCCGCCAGCAACATCGGTATTCCCGATTACCGCCGCACCGTCTATCCCGATGGCACCACCTCCCCCCCTCCCCAAGGGGACGGGATCGATCTTGGATTAGATTTCTCCCTTTTCAACAACCGCGTAACCGGTCGCTTGGTTTACTATGAAAATGAATCCATTGAGGAAGTGGTTGGTGGAAATAATGCCGCCGTTCGAGCTGAAAGAATGTATCAGTCCCTTCTAGATGCGTTTACCACGGCAGTGGATGAGAATGGCAATGCCATACCCGGGACCGGTAATCCCACAGCATTAGACGACCTTCTCAGCCGCCGGTCAGAACTGAGACCGGAAGTCAATGGACGTTTCCGGGACACCATTTCCAATGGCATCGAACTGCGTATGACCGCAAATATCACCAATAACTGGCGTCTTACGCTCAACGCTACCAAGTTGGACCGGATCGTAAGTAATTCCTATAGTAGAGCCTGTCCCAGGGGGGGAACCCATTGTGGGACAAAGTGTTAGGATAAAAAAGTCGGGCGAAAAGAGGTGAAAAACCTCGATTCGCCCTAAATAGCGTCTCTATAATTTGGTATGAACGAATTAAAAGAAACCAATTCTGCTGATACGGTAGCCTTTCAAAGTTTGCTTCGTCCAGCTTTAACGCCGGTTTTGCAAAATCGTGATTATGACCGTCTGGTCGAAGATTTGCGCCAAATCGATGATAATCTGACCCGAGGTGGGTTGGAAAAAATGGCGATCCACTTCGGGTTGTCGCAGTTGCCGCCGAACGCCTCGGGGGTTTTGTGCCATAAACAAGCGAAGTTTGCGGTTTTCTCGCTACGAGTGGAACTGCTACGTCACTTGCTGGGTGTTCCAAGCTTTAGAGCTTTTTCGATAACGTTGGCCTCTAGTGATCTTTTGAGCGATTTTTGCGCAATCCGCAGTTTGTTTGGCGTGAAGTGGACCTCGAAGAGTACGCTACACCGCGCCTCGCAGCTTTTCAGCGATGAACAGTTGCGCGCGTTCAACACCCGGCTGGTTGAGCTCGCGGGCGATCAGAGCAATTGCATCCAACTGGGAGTGGAGCAGGCGGAGAATCTTTCGGTTTGCCTGGTCGATTCGACCTGTCTGGAGGCAAACATTCACTTTCCGATCGATTGGGCGCTTTTGGGTGACGTGACGCGCACCTTGCTCAAAGCGGTGAAACTGATCCGCGATGAAGGCCTGTTGAATCGGATGCCTAAATCCCCGGATGTCCTGATGGGCCGCATGAACAAGCTGTGTATTGAGATGACGCAAACCCGCCGCAAGAAGGGAGGGGCGAAGGCTCGCAAGAAGATCCTGCGCAAGATGAAACGATTCCTCAAACGGGTCGGCGGGCACGCCCTGAAACACCGCAACTTGCTGGACGCCCGCTTCGCACAAACCCGTTTTAGCCGCGCTCTTGCCGATCAAGTCATCAGGCGTATCGATGGGCAACTCGATTTGCTGCCCCAAGTAATTGAGCAAGCCCACCAACGCATTATCGGCGGACGTCTGGTCAAAAACCACAAGAAGATCCTCAGTGTCTACGAAACAGATATCGCTGTGATCGTGCGGGGCAAGGCGGGCGCGCAGACCGAGTTCGGCAACGAACTGTTTATGGCCGAGAGTCCCGGCGGCATGGTCATTGATTATATGCTCTACGGCAAAACGGCTCCTTGGGAGGGAGATAAATTAATCGAAAGCGTACAACGCCAACACTCCCTCAAAAGGCAACAAGGCCTGAAATGGGCGGTGGCCGACCGGGGTTTCGATGGGGCAGCTACACGTAAGGCATTAAAGAAGGCAGGGCTGAGCAGCCACATATGTCCGAAAAGTCCCTCCAAGTTGAAAGCCCGCCTCAAGGAGCCTGATTTTTGCCGCTGGCAAACCCGCCGCGGCGGCACCGAAGCGCGCATAGCCATTGTTAAGAACCACGGATGCGGACGAGTCTGGCGCGCCAAAGACTTAAAACACCGCAGGGTCGCAGTAGGGTGGAGCGTGCTCGCCCACAACTTGGCCTGGATCAGTCGAAAAGTGAGATTGGAGCAACTTGCAGCTCAAGCCAAGGCGGCCTGAGCTTTCGGGGCGCCCCACACGCTGATCAAAGTTGAACCTTCCAGTAGAGGTAAGGCCGCCGCATGCCCGAAATCCGGCATTAAGCTCAATATTTTGGATCCAGGTGAGGTTGAAAGACGCAGCAAGGCTCGAATCGGGCGCAGTTGAGTGAATTTAGGCCCGGAAAACCCTTTCTGGGAGCCTGACCCACCAGATAGACCTCGTCACTGTCGACTGCAAATCCTCCTCGTTTTCAAAATCCCGGAATCTGGGACAGGCTCTAGTTAAGATGGAGAAAATCCCGCTGGCCGGCGGGGGTTATTGCATGTTTGCGGGCCAGAGAATCCACAAAAGTTTGAGCAATTATGCAACCATTTTTTTGTGCCAATAGGCAGGGTGAATAAACCACGGATGGGCACGGATTAGCACGGATGGAGAAAATGGCCACAAAAGGGGAGGGGATGTGGAGTAATGGAGTGGTGGTATGTTGGAAAGATGGAGGGAGGGAGCGGAGAATTGAACATGGATAGACAGGATGGACAGGATTAGGAATGGGGAGGGAAAAGGCACAACCCTCACCCAGCGCTTCGCGCCACCCTCTCCCAGAGGGAGAAGGGAGGGAGGAAGGCGCGCCGGGGCACGCCAATTAGGAATTAGGAATTAGGAATGAGGAATGAGGAATGAGGAATGAGGAATTGGGGAGAGGGAGAGAGATCAAGATTGAGGGCCAACCTGTCCTGCCGTGGCCTCGTGACCTGCGCTGTGCCGTGCGAAGCCTTTAGGCAAAGCATGGTAGCGTTGCGAAGCACGGTTTGGGCGAAGCGGGATCCATGTTCAAATCTCCCCAACTCTCCCTCTCTCCATCATTCCAACATTCCCCTATTCCATCACTCCACCTCCCCTCCCAATTCCTAATTCGCGCGCCTCAGCGCGCTTCATCGGGGTCTGAAAGCAGGTTCCGGATGCCGGGGAATACGGGTCGATGGGTAGTTTCAACGTTGCCCCTGCCTGGGACAACCGGGGGGATCAGATCCAGAATGGCGCGTAGTTTGCGCTTGGCTGGCAGGGCTTGCTCCTCGGTCGTGTGGGCGAGATCGTTCATCTCAAACAGGTCCTCGCTCACATCGAAGAACCGGCCATCCCGGTACAATTTATAGCGTGTGGTTCGGGCATATTGATCCGGGTCGGGGCCCCAATACGGTTGGTAGTGATTCAATTGCCACTCTCGGGGGGTACCCTCCTGCCCATTGAGCTGGGGAAAGAAACTGATTCCGTCGACGGGATCATCCACGTCCAGCCCGATACCCGCCGCTTCAGCCAGGGTGGGGTAGAAGTCGGTAAAGTCGATCAAATCCCGGCTCACGGCCCCACGAGGGGTATGGCCTTTCCAATAGGCGATAAGGGGAACGCGGGTGCCGGTATCCTTGGGGCCTCCCTTGCCCCCTTTGATTTCCAAACCACCCCAATTCGAGGTAATTTTGGTATCGGTTCCATTATCCCCGGTGAAGAGAATTATCGTGTCCCGGGCCAGGCCGAGAGCGTCCACCTTGTCGACGATTTTTCCGATGAGTTTGTCCATGTAATAAACCATGGCCACGAAGTGCTTTTTTCTGAGGTGAGGTTCCTTGGGCATGACCTGGGCTTCCTCCAATGACATGTCCCCGATGGAATCCGGGGTCGGGATGAAGACATCGTGCACCAATACCATCGGATAATAGACGAAAAACGGGTTCTGGCGATTGCGCTCCATAAAGTCGCAGATAAAATCCGTAAACAGGTCGGGTCCGTATTTTCCGTGATTGGTCTGGCTGGAAATGATTTTCCCGTTGTGTTCCAAAGGGGCATTCCAGTAGCGCTCGCCGCCCCCATCCCTTCGGGCCTTGCCCTTGGTCACCTGCCAGAGCAGAGATTCGTGGAATCCCGCTTTGAGGGGCCTGATCTTGTCCAGATAGCCGGGGTGTTGATTATGGAGACCGTTCAGTTGCCACTTTCCGGCAATGGCCGTCCGGTATCCATTTTCCTGCAACAGGTGTCCGAAGGTTTTATCGCGTGGATTGAGGTAGCCGAAATGGGTGTAGTTGCGGAAATTGTATTGCCCGGTCATCAATTTGACCCGGGAAGGGGTACAGAGCGGGGTGGAGTAACAATGGTTAAATTGCAAGCCCTCGGCGGCGAGTCGATCGAGGCGGGGGGTCTGGTAATCGACGGCTCCGTAACTGCCGAAACATTCCCAACCGGCATCGTCGGCCATAATCAGAATAATGTTGGGTTTCCGATCGGCTCCGTTCAGGGCCAAGCTCAGGAAGAAGACGCAGGCGGAGTAGAGGATCCAGTTTTTTAGTTTCATAGCCCTGAATATTGCCGGCCAAAGGCGGAGGAGCCAATGCATTTTTGGGGTTGAGATTAACCACAGAGGACACAGAGAGCACAGAGAGGGGGGAAGGCGCGCTGGGGCGCGGGGAGAAGAGGAAAGAGTTCAGAGAGAGGGGGAAAGGCGCGCTGAGGCGCGCCAATTAGGAATGGGGAGGGGAGGTGGAGTGATGGAATGGGGGAATGATGGAGGGAAGGAGAGGGGGAGAATTAGGAATTAGGAATAGGGATTTGGGGGGAGAGATCACGATCAGGATCATGATTAGGAATGGAACACGGAATATCCAAATCCTGTCCATCCTGTGCATCCATGTTTTATAAAGGAAACAGAGTTGAAAAGATGCTGATGTACTGAGGTAGTATGGGGTCCGTATGAAGTATTTGTTTGCATTGCTCCTCCCCGGAATTGCCCTGAATGCCAAAGTAGACTGGCCGGACTTTCGGGGTCCGGGACAAAACGGCCGTGTGGAGGCCCATCTGCCCGAAACCTGGAGTGAGACCGAAAACGTCACCTGGAAAATCGCCCTCCACGATCACGGAATTTCTACGCCGGTTATCTTCGACCAGACCCTCGCCTTAACCGCTGCCGCCGAGGATGGCAAAAAGATGTATTTTCTCACGGTCGATTCTGCCTCGGGAGAGATTCTGCAAGACGAGCTGATCTTCACCAACGAGGAGGTGGAATCCATGGGGGGATTCGGCATTAATACCTACGCCACCCCTTCCCCCGTCACGGATGGAGAGTTGGTCTACGCGCATTTCGGCACCTACGGCACAGCCTGTATCAACCCCGAGAACGGGGAAGTGGTTTGGCAGCGCCGGGACATCAATTGCCGACACTACAGGGGGGCTGCATCTTCTCCCGTACTCTATCGGGACCTGTTGATCCTGACTCTGGATGGGATCGACCGGCAATACGTGATCGCCCTGCATAAGGCAACCGGGGAAACGGTTTGGAAAACCCCTCGTTCCACCAATTTCCGAGACCTCGAGAACGGTAAACCAAAAGCGGGTGGTGATTTTCGCAAGGCTTTCAGCACCCCGATTGTCATCACGGTCGACGGGAATGACCAATTGATCAGCCCCGGAGCCAAAGCCTGTTTTTCCTATGATCCGGGCAGCGGGAAGGAAATATGGTTTGTGGAATTCGAGAGCCATTCGGCGGCGGCCCGGCCGGTATTCGACGGAGAGAAAGTGTATATCCCGACCGGTTATCCCAACGCGGACCTCCTGGCCGTCCGGCCCGACGGTCATGGGAACGTGACCGACACTCACGTGGAATGGATTTACCAGAAAAACGTTTCCCGGCGCAGTTCACCGGTGCTGTGGGGCAATCGCCTCTACATGGTGGACGACGGAGGGGTAGCCACGTGTTTGGATACGGGGAGCGGCGCCATGATTTGGCGCGAGAAAGTGGGCGGCAACCATTCATCCTCCCTCATACTGGCCAACGGGGTCATCTACAGTTTCAACGAGTTCGGTGACAGCAGACTATTCAATGCGGACGATACCTTTAAAATTGTCCGGGAAAACAAATTGGACGTCGGCATGTTGGCCTCACCCGCGGTCAAGGGAAACGCTTTGATCCTGCGAACAAAGACCCACTTATACCGCATCGATTCCTAGGGAGGAGGATTTCAACCACAGAGAACACCGAGGACACAGAGGGGAGAGGAATTAACCACGGATTTAGCGACGCATGCGTCGCCGTCTGGGGAATCCGGGATTTGGAACTTTATTTCGAATTGTCGTAGTAGCGGCTTTACGCCGCAATTGCATCGGGGCTTTTTCATGGGATCGCGGCGTAAAGTCGCTCCTACAACTTAATATGCCTTTTCTCCCCAATTCCCCATTCCTAATTGGCTCCCCTGGGCGCCTTTTGTGGAACCCCGTTGGGGTTCGGTAACCCAGCGTGCGCTGCGCGACACTGGGCTCCGGAGTTTAACGCCTTTGGCGTAAAAGCCAGATGATGGATGCTGGATGCTGGTTCGTGACCTTTTCCTGGATATGGCGCTCCTGGGCAATCGCAGGATAAACCCGCTCCTACAACTTATCATGGCTATTCTTCCCTAATTCTTCATTCCTAATTCCTAATTGGCGCCATGGGCGCCCTTTATCCGTGGTTAATTCTATTCGTGATCCTTCGTGGATTCCTTCAGCCTTTCCCTTGACCCTGCTTAAACTATTCTGCACTCAAGAAACCCGCCTTTTTATTTCACTAAATTTTCCATGAAAAACAGAATCTTCTCCTTTGTTAATGGCCGGTTATTAGCGGCGTTTGCCGCTCTCACTTTCCTTATGCACCCACTGACTGCCGGCGAATGGCCGCATTGGTTGGGACCCAACGGGGATAACGTGGTGGCGGCGGAAGAGGACTTCGACCCAGACCTGAAGAATTGGAAAATCTCCTGGAAAAAAGAGGTGGGCTTGGGCTACTCCACCATTACCACGGCCAACGGAAGAGCCTATACCATGGGTCACGATGGCGGTTCCAAGGAAACCATATATTGTTTTGATTCCGCCACGGGAGAAAAAATCTGGGATTTTTCCTATGAAGGAGATCTTCTTCCCAGAATGCACGTGGGCGGACCCAATGCATCCGTCACGGTCGGGGGAAGCAAGGCCTTTGCCATCAGCAAGGACGGCCAGGTTTTTTGTCTGGACGCTGAAAATGGCAGTGAGATTTGGACCGTGAAGCTCACAAAATTGCTCCGGATGGAAGTGCCACAATGGGGATTCGGAAGTTCTCCAGTGGAATATAAGGGCGACCTTCTCATCAGCGCGGGCAGGACAGTGGCCTTGGATAAGGAAACCGGCAAACCGAGCTGGATATCCAGTGAGGATCGAAAGGCCGGCTATGGCACCCCGGTTGTTTTCACCAGAAGCGGGAAAGACTATATTGCGACCATGGATGCGGTAGGATTGTCCATACTCGATGCTGCGGACGGCGGCGAAATTGCCCGCTACGGCCAAAAGGTGAAATACGACATGAACGCCAGCACTCCCGCTGTTTTCGCCAACGGAGAACAGATCTTGTTCTACACCAACTCCAACTCGGCCATGTTGGCCTTTGACGGGGAAACCCTTACCTCAATATGGGAGGATCGAAAGCTCCAGAACGCATTGTCCGGATCGGTTTTGATGGGCAAAGCCTTGTATGGCCTGAACGGAAGTTACAAAAACAAGAAAACCAGTTTGTACTCCCGCAAACTGGGGGACGGCAAAGAGAACTGGGTCGTGCCGAGCTACGGATATGCCACCCTTATTGCGGTGGGGGACACCCTGGTTATTTTGACAGAGGACGGGGAGTTGGTAACGGCCTCAGCCAACGAAGAGCAATATCGAGAGGTTTCCCGCAAGAAATTGCTCGAGGCCATTTGTTGGACCCATCCCACCTATGCTGAAGGAAGGATCTTTGTTCGCAATGAGCACGGCGTACTCATCTGCCTTACGCCGGCTTGAGAGGGGAGGGGAGGCGCCCAAGGGCGCCAATTAGGAATTAGGAATGAGGAATTAGAAAAGAACATCCTGCTTCGGCTAAAGGCTCCGCACGGTACAGCGCAGGACAGGTTTCACGAATTAAACAGATGAAAGATAATCTACTCGCTATCCTACTGTCTGGCATCGTCTTATTCGCTTGGGGTTTCCTCTCGTGGGCGATATTGCCGTGGCACATGAGCGTGGCTCACGCATTCACCGATGAATCGCCCGTTACCCAGGCTCTAAAGGAGAATGCCCCCGAAGCCGGGATTTACTACCTTCCCTTTGCGGAAGAAGACCACAAGCCCGGGGTGCCGGCCGCATTTATAAACGTCGCCCCGGATGGTTACGACATGAACATGGGCAAGAAAATGGGTATCGGATTTCTCGGCCAAGTGGCGGCCGCTTTTCTGGTCCTCCTGCTCTTGCAAAGGACCAAAAATCTGCGCTATTGGGAGCGCGTTGGTTTCGTTGCCCTAGTCGGCCTGACCATCGCTTTTGCCAGCCACTTTCCTTATTGGAACTGGTTCGAATTTTCCGGTTCTTATTTCCTCGTAATCCTTCTCGACTCCGTGATCGCCTGGACCTTGGCAGGGCTGGTCATGGCCAGGGTGGAGAAAGGGATCCGGCATTAATAGCGCAAAAATTACCACAGAGGGCGGAGGGCGCACAGAGGGGAAAGCGCCCAAGGGCGCCAATCAGGGATGATGATTGGGGAGAGAGATCAAAATCAGGATCACGATCAAGATCATGATTGCAGCGTTTGACAGGATTCGGAATTGGGGAAGGACTCTCGCAAAGCTCGCAGAGGGAGAAGGCGCCCAAGGGCGCTTCCCCCTTTGTGCCTCTGTGTCTTTCTCCCAGGAAAGGCACAGATTTGGGCCTTTTTTCGGCTTTGTCATGAAATAGAAATCCATCACACTCACGGGCAATGAGTAAATTTGCGCTTTTATCCGTATACGATAAAACCGGACTGGTTGAATTTGCCCAGGCTCTCACCGAGGACCATGGCTTTGAAATCCTGTCCACCGGTGGGAGCGCCCGTATTTTAAGAGAGGCCGAAATCCCAGTGACCGAAGTAAGCGACTACACGGGATATCCGGAAATGATGGAAGGGCGCGTAAAGACTCTCCACCCGAAAGTTCACGGCGGCCTTTTGTGTCGGAGGGATGAATCCGAACACAGGGCCCAGGCGGAAGAGAATGGGATCGGAATGATCGATCTGGTGGCGGTAAATCTGTATCCTTTTGAAGCCGTGACATTGGACCCGGCCTGCACCCTGGAAGAAGCCATAGAAAACATCGACATCGGCGGGCCTTGCCTGTTGCGAAGCGCGGCCAAAAACCATGCCAGTGTAACGGTGATATGCGATCCGGCCGATTACGGGGACGTATTGCATGATTTGGCCCTGGGGGATGCGGATAGACTCGCGCTTTTGCGCAAAAAACTGGCCCTCAAGGCTTACCGGCGCACATCCCAATACGATAGGGCCATTTCAGATTACCTGGCTGGCCGGCTGGAGGAACCGGACCTGGAAGCCATCAGGGGTTTCCCGGCAAGGTGGAGCGTCGACCTGCCCAAGGCGTCCAACCTGCGCTATGGGGAAAACCCGCATCAGCAGGCCGCGCTCTACGGAAGTTTCTTCGACCTTTACGAGCAACTCCAGGGCAAGGATCTCAGTTACAATAACCTGCTCGATATCAGCGCCGCCACCGGCCTGATGGGGGAGTTTGTGGAACCCACGGTAGGCATTCTCAAACACACCAATCCTTGTGGAGTGGCAAGCGCCGATACGCTTCCGGAAGCCTGGAGGCGGGCTTTCGAAACTGACAAACAGGCGCCTTTCGGAGGAATTATCGTGGTCAACCGCACGGTCGAGGCCGACTTGGCTCAGGCCATAGGTAAGATCTTTTGCGAGGTTGTGATAGCGCCCGGATTTTCCCAAGAAGCCCGGGCTTTATTCGGCGAACGCAAAAGCCTGCGTTTAATGTTGGCGAAGAGCGGGATGGGGGTAGAGGCTCTGGCGGAAATCAAGTCCGTAGTGGGTGGCGCATTGGTTCAAGATATGGACCGGGAAAAAATTCAGGCGGACCATTGTAAAGTGGTTACCGAACGAAAGCCGACCGAAGCGGAGTGGGATGCGTTGATTTTCGGGTGGCGGGTGGTTAAACACGTCAAGTCCAACGCCATTGTCTATGCCGGCAAAAAGCGCACCCTTGGAATCGGCGCTGGGCAGATGTCCCGCGTGGACAGCTCTCAAGTGGCCGTCTGGAAAGCGGGCCAAGCCGGTCTGGACCTCCAGGGATCAATTGTGGCATCGGACGCCTTTTTTCCGTTTGCGGATGGATTGTTGGCCGCGGCCGCGGCCGGGGCTTCAGCAGCCATACAACCCGGGGGGTCGGTGCGCGACCAAGAGGTCATCGCGGCGGCCAACCAACAGGGCATGGCCATGGTATTCACCGGGATTCGCCATTTTCGACATTGAGTCAATTTCCCCTCATCGATGAGCAAAACCTTTAAATTCGGCTTCTGGTTTCAATTTGGATGTCTGGCCATCCTGGCAGGTTGTTACACCGTGCCGGAAACAGGCCGGACTGCGATCAATTTTTTTGGCACGGGTCACGAGGTATCTTTGGGGCTCAGTGAGTTCAATAAAATCAAGCGACAATCGCCCCTCTCCAACGACCCGGTTATGGTGGGACGCCTGCAACGGGTCGGTTGGCGGATTTCGCAGGTGGTCGGGGGCGACTTGCCCGATGCAGAGTGGGAATTTGTCCTTTTTGACGAACCGGACATAGTCAATGCCTTTGCCTTGCCCGGCGGCAAAGTAGGCGTTTACAGCGGTATCATGGAGGTTGCTCAAACCGAGGACGAGTTGGCTACCCTCGTCGCCCATGAAATCGCCCACATCACCGCCCGCCATGGTTCCGAACGCCTGTCCCATGGCGTACTGGCCGCAATGGCGGGTAATATTTTAGAGGGGGCGCTGGCGGGAGACCGGGACCAGGATACTTATCTCGCCGCCTACGGTCTTGGAACCACCTATGGAATAATGCTTCCGTTTTCCAGGAGCCATGAACTGGAAGCCGATCGCATTGGGTTGATTTATGCCGCCAAAGCGGGCTACGATCCAAGGGCCGCATTGGATTTTTGGATGAAAATGAACCTGATTAAGGATCGAGAAGAAGTGAGCGCGTTCTTTTCAACCCACCCCTCCGATCTTGAGCGCATCGACAAGTTGGAGGCATTATTGCCCCGAGCCTTGGAAATATTTGAGCAAAACCGGATCCGCTACGAATGAGCTTTGATTCCCTCTCCCTTTTAAAGGAACTGGTAGCGTTTCCCAGCGTCTCGGCCGATTCACAATTCAAGCGGGGTCTGGCAGAGGCGAGGGATTACTTGGAGGACAAACTTCAATCCATTGGATTTGCCGTGGAAGTCATCGAGACACCCGTTCATCCCCTGCTATTGGCCGAAAGACGGGTAAATCCCCATGCCCCGACTGTGGTCATCTACGGACACTACGATGTGCAGCCACCCGACCCGTTGGATCTCTGGGATTCAGACCCCTTTGTGGCCGAGGTGCGGGGAAACCGCGTCTACGGCAGAGGAGCGGCCGATAACAAAGGACCCGTCGCGGTCTATCTGGCCGTGCTTTCCGAATTATTGGAAGAGGAACCGGATCTTGACCTCAACCTGGTGGTGCTACTTGAAGGGGAGGAAGAAATCGGGAGTCCGAGTTTTGAACCGGTTCTGAAAAAATATGCCGATAGGATTCGCGGCAATTTTGTCCTGGCCTGTGATACGGGAAGCCAGCGCGAGGACCAGTTGACCGTAACTACGGGACTGAGAGGAATTACCTGCCTGGAGGTCCGCCTCAAAGGACCTGACAGGGATTTACACTCGGGAATTTTCGGGGGCGCTATCCTCAATCCCCTGCAGGCCCTTGCTGAGCTTTGCTCCTCCTTGCACCATCCGGATGGCACGGTAAACGTAGCCGGGTTTTATGACGAGGTGATAGAAGCGGAGGATTGGGAACGAAGGGAAATTTCTCGCATCGATCGAAGCTTGGAGGATTTGGGGAAGCTACTCGGGGTAAACCACTTTTTTTCCCCTCCCGGATTCGACCCCTTTGAGGCAATCCGGCTGGCGCCCACCTTGGAATTTAACGGAATGGGAGGCGGTTACCAAGGGGAGGGTTCCAAAACGGTAATCCCGAGGGAGGCTTTTGTAAAGATCAGTTGCCGGCTGGTGGCCAACCAGGATGCCGGGCAGATTCAGCAACAGCTTATGCAAACGATTCGGGATCGATGCCCTCCTCAAATGGAACTGGAGATCCTGAAGCAGCACAATGGCAACCCTTATCGGGTAGTTCCCCTCGGCAAACCCCACGCACCGGAAGACCAGAACAAATATTTGGCCCGAGCCTTCGCAACAACTGAAACCCTGTCTCAATCCCTATTCGGAAGAACTCCCTTGTTTCTGACGGAAGGAGGGAGCATCCCAATAATTGCAGATATAAAAGAGGTTCTGGACATGGACACCTTGCTCATAGGCCTGTATCTGCCAGGGGACAATGCCCATGCTCCCAATGAAAGCTTCCACCTCGGCATGATGGGCAAAGGCAAGGAGCTACTGAAGGGCATCCTCAGGTCTTTGCCAGAGGGAAGATAATGGGATCAAGTCCCGCCTGTGCGGGGAAAAGGGAATCCCCGAGCCCCGGTCAGGGAAGCAGAATGATATCGGCCCGGCGGTCGTTTTGCCGGCCCATCTCATCGGCGTTTTCGTCAGCCTCAAGGTCTCCCTTGGAAAGGATTTCTATGGTCATTGGAGCTACCCCCAATTCAACCAGATAATCCTTTACGGAGTTGGACCGGCGGTCTCCCAGAGCGAGATTATACTCGGTGGTGCCTCTCCAATCACAGTGCCCCTCGATCAGAACCTTTTGGCCCGGGTTCTCGATTAGAGACGCGGCTGTTTCCTCTACTACGGGCCTTTCCGATTCGCGGACATAGGCACGATCGAAGTCAAAATATACCGAGGAATAAGCTTCCATGTCTGCATCCTCTGCATCAAAGGCATCATCGCGGACCGGGAGAGCGCCCTCAGCTTCAAAATCATCCTTAAGGGTTCCACCTTCGGCAGTATCGAAGGCAGATTCGGCGTCGGTAGCACCCTCGGCGCTGTCACTCATCAGGGTCATTTCAGGAGTTGGCGGGGTAGTGCTGGCGCAACTTATCCAAAACACTGAAACAGCAAGTAGGCAAAAGGTTGAGATTAAGGTCTTCATTTACACAAGTTGGTCATTTTGGTATTGGTAGTGGGAAAAACGGTAGGATTTATCACCTCATATGGGTTGGCAAGTATTATTTGTTTGAAATTGAAAATTTTGCACCGGGGTAATGAAAGATCTGAGGCTTGCATTTTTTAGGGTAAGCCTTTGGCTTCCGGTTGGCAATTTCGCTTTTGAGTTTCAAAATATCTTATGGTCTTTCTGGTCGATAACGGGTCCGTCAAGCCAGCGTCCTATTTTAACCTCAAACGTATTGCCGGGGAACTTTCCCAAAGAATCGGTCAAGCGGTAACGGCTGCCCCCCTACTGCATGCCAACAAAATTCCTCCTGACAAACTGGGGGGAGAAGAGGTTGAAATCCTGGAGGACCTTTTGCGCAAGGCCTATCTGAGGGGGGACCGGGAATGGTGCCTGCTCCCCTTGTTTTTTGGTCCTTCCGGAGCCATTATCGACTACCTTCCCCGGCGCTTGCGCCTACTGGCAAAATTGCACCCGAGGTTTTTCTGCAAGCTGTTGCACCCCCTTTACCGGAACGAATCCAATGGCGGAAAGGAATTGGTTCAAATTATCGGCGAGTTGACGGATTCCGTCATAGCTGAGCATCGACTGCAAAAACCCGCCCTGATCCTGGTGGACCATGGAAGCCCCCGGAGGGAAGTGACCCTGGTCCGCAATGTTTTGGCCAAAGGGTTGGCCCGGGCCTTGGAGGGAAGGGTCAGGCTCACCTTGGCCTCCTCCCTGGAGAGAAGGAGCGGTCCCAGGTGGGATTTCAACGAACCGCTCCTGAAGCGGGCTCTGGACCGGCAATCGGTCAGGAGAGGCGATGCGGTAATAGCTCAAATGTTCATCGGCCCGGGGAGGCATGCCGGTCCGGGAGGAGATATTTCACGGATTTGCGCTGAAGCCGAGCGGCGTCACGCGGAATTGAAAACCTATCGAACCCAGTTAGTCGGTGAACACCCCAAATTAATCGACTTGCTGGAGACCCGCTGGCGAGAATCCGCCCATATTGCAGGGGAGGAATATTAAGCTCATTCCAAATGGCGCTGCCTGGTTAAGCGATCATTCGAACGTAAGACTGCCTCGGGGAAGGAAGGGGGTCGCGAATGGCACAGCCCGGCTGGATGGTAGGCCGGCGGGGACTTGAACCCCGAACCAAGTGCTTAAAAGGCACCTGCTCTACCGATTGAGCTACCGACCCACAAATCCACCTGATTCCAATAGGGTACGAATTCTAAATGGGAATAAAGTGGAAAAGCAGGGAAAAAATGCCTCAATTGCTTCCTGTCAATGGCAATTTGCCCAAACGGGAAATCCCTCCTCCCTGATTTTGCCCAGGCAGGTGAATTCAGAAATTTTTTGAACGTTCTTATCGCGGGACGCTCCAACTGCATAGAACCTGCCCAAAGCAATCGTAACCCCGGGCAGGAACCTGACTTCCGGTTTAATGGGAAATTTTGAAAAAATTCAAAGTTTGCCTCATTTGCCCGTGGAACAAATCCTCAACATACATTTCAAACCATAATAGTAATGCCCAATAAAGCCCAGCAAGTAGCTATCGACCGTATTCTGGTTGATCGATTCAAGAATGGCGACCCGGACGCATTTACCGAAATCGTAGCGCGCTACTGGGATAAAATCTACTCCCGCGTTCTGCACCTTCTCAAAAATAAACAGGATGCGGAAGAGGTTACCCAAGACGCCTTCGTTCGGGCCCATCGCGGTTTGGAAAATTTCCGTGGAGACAGCACCTTTTCGACCTGGCTGTTTCAAATAGCCACCAATCTCGCTCACAACAAATACTGGTACTGGTTCCGCAGAAAGCGAAGCGAATCCATCTCGCTGGAGCAGAGTTTCTCCGAGGACGGGGATTTCAGCTTGATCGACATCTGTCCGGTGGAAGAACAGACACCCTGTGAGGCAACTCTTAACCAGGAATTGGTAGACAAGGTTGCTGAGAACATGAAAAGCCTCACGGATAAGCATTATGAGGTTCTGGTAATGCGTGCCGGCAAGAACATGTCCTACGAAAACATTGCCGAGGTTCTCGGTTTATCCATCGGCACGGTGAAAAGTCGAATAGCCCGTGCCCGAATGAGTTTGCGCAAAAAAATGGGTAAAGACTTTCAATGACAGACGACGTTTTTGAAGACTTGGTAAACCTTTATTTGGACAAGGAAATCACCTCGGCCCAACTCGACATTCTGCGGGGAGAGTTGGAACGAAATCCCCGTCGCCAGAGAGTCTTCCAAAGCTATTGTCGCATGCATCAGGCGACCCATTTTGCAGCGCTCAGCCAATGCCCCGTCATTCCCACCCTGGGGAAATCCATGGCTCGCGGTCCTCATTTTCTGGGCCATTTCCTAGGCAAACCCGCTTGGATTGGAGCCTTCCTCATCCTGGCCCTTGCCACCTCTCTCCCCTTTTATCTCAACAGACCTTTAGCCTCTTCCATGGAGGAAGATACCGTCGCGGGATCGGTGAGCAAACTGGACGGGTTTTATGCAGAGGTGGAAACCCAGCCCCCTTCAGCCACCCTCGATTTTTTCCGAACCTTCCAGACCCAAGGGCAACCCCAACAAAATTGGGGTTATACCCAGAGGTTGCGTCCCATGCTCGCCACGCCAGAGTACCTTCCTTCCCATCCGCGGGAAGATTTTCCCTTTTCCTCGGGCACGGCGGGTTTTTTTGAAGAACAGGAATGGACCAGTGGTTTCGATTTTGAGCATTCCAGTTACGAGTTCAAGCGCTGAGCCTGGGAAATCCTAACCCGACAGGGCCTTCTTGATAATGTCCTCCAAGCTCGCCTCGGGTCCCAATCGGTCCATGGCGCGATTTACCGCCTTATCGGCTTCCACGGCCTTGTAGCCCAGAACTCCAAGAGCGGAAATGGCATCCTGAAAAAGGTTCGTTCCCACGGGGATTGTCCCTCCATCACCGTCAGCAGGTAAAACGGCCGGGGCGGGGGAGGGGAGGCCTGATTTCACCTGGTCTCTGAGTTCTACGATGATGCGCTCCGCCGTCTTCTTTCCAATGCCCCGGCATTGGGCCAGCAGCTTGGCATCCCCGCGGACAATGGCTCCCTGCAACAAACGAATACTCAATCTACTGAAAAGCATGAGCGCCATTTTGGGCCCCACACCGGAGACTTTTTCCACCAGAACCTTGAAAAAATCGCGATCCTCACGATTGAGGAATCCGTAAAGGGTTTGGGAATCATCGCGATAGATGGGGTAAATAAACAGTTTGGTTTCGCTTCCAATCGGGGGCAAATTTTCCGCGGTTTTAATGGGGATATTGACCTCGTAGCCGACGCCTCCGGCTTCGATTACGACCTGCAGCAAACGGCTTTCGACAATACTGCCTTTCAGCGTGGCAATCATCCCTGTTTCAATCCCAGAACGTCGTGCATATCATACAATCCCGCCGGTTGATCGATCAACCATTCAGCCGCATGGATGGCTCCTCGGGCGAAAATCATGCGGTCAGCCGCGCGATGAACGAGTTCGACCCGCTCACCCTGGCCGGAGAAAACAATGGTGTGATCTCCCACCACATCACCGCCGCGCAAAGCGTGAACCCCGATTTCCCCTTCGGTTCTTGCTCCCGTTATTCCCTTTCGGCCATGCACCGGAACATGGCTGCTTCTTTGTGAAGCGGCCCGGATACACCTGAGCAACTCCTCCGCCGTACCGCTGGGGGCATCCCGTTTGAAACGATGGTGTATTTCGACCAATTCCACATCGTAATCGTTGGGCAAAATTTGAGAGGCCTGTTCTGTGAGGTGAAACAACAGGTTGACTCCAAGCGAATAATTGCCCGTCCATACGACGGGAACCGGATCGATCAATTCGAGAATATCCTTTTTTTCCTCCTCGGAGTGGCCTGTTGTCCCGATAACCAGTGGAACACCCCGTTCTGCGGAGCAACGGGCCAATTCTCGAGTTGCGGCATGATGACTGAAGTCGATGGCCATGTTTATCCCGGGAAAATGGTCGGCTACCCGATCACCCAAATCCACTTCTGACACAATCCTATGTCCGCGTTCGGTCGCAGCGCTTTTGATGGCCTTGCCCATGCGTCCGAGGGCGCCCTGCAGGAGGATATTCAGTTTCATGGGGTTAACTCCCGGTTGAGGGATTGCACCGTCGACCTGATCAGGGCCTGGTTTTCCTCCAGCATTGAACACAGTGGCCGCCTTACATCGTCCGACGCAATCAGGCCCGCCTCCTTCATGGCCCATTTTACCGGAACAGGATTGGGTTCCACGAACAAGGTTATGAACAAGGGATGGAACACACGGTTGAGATTTGCGGCAGTGGCAAAGTCCTCGCGCAAGGTGGCGGAAACCATCGCGACCACTTCCCTGGGGTAAAGATTGGAGGCTACCGAAATGACCCCCTTTCCTCCTAACGCCATAAAGGGCAAGGTCAGGCTGTCATCCCCACTCAGAATGGTCATGTCGCCGCCCAAAGCGGCGCGGATTTCCATTACGCGATCGCAAGAACCCCCTGCTTCCTTGATCACATTGACGTGTGGATACTTGTTTCGAAGTCGAACCAAGGTATCGATGGCAATCTCGATCACACAACGAGAGGGAATTGAATAAAGAACAATCGGTTTGTCCGTCTCCTCGGCAACGGCGGAAAAATGTTGGAATAACCCCTCCTGACTAGGCTTGTTGTAATAGGGAGTAACCTGCAGGACGGCATCGGCCCCGAGCTGGTGGGCCCTTTGTGTCAACCGGACCGCTTCGCGGGTGGAATTTGACCCCGTTCCGGCTACCACCGGCAGGCGCCCCGAAACTTTATCTAACACGGCTTCAACAACTTGCATATGTTCCTCATGGCTGAGGGTAGGGGACTCCCCAGTAGTTCCTACCGGCACTAGGCCCTGCACCCCACTATCAATCTGCCATTCTGTTAAAGTCAGCAGGGAGTCCCAGTCTATCCGCCCTTGTCGAAACGGGGTGACCATCGCGGTGAGGACTCCGGAAAAATTCGGGCTGTTCATGGACGCTTCTTCAGTTTGCTTCCGCAGTGGATTTGGTTTCGGGAAAAAATGCAAGCGTCCGTTTGTTGCCCACCCTGAAAATTACCGGCCTGAGGAGGGGGAGAATCAGGAATTGGGAATGGGGAAAAGCACGGAGGGAGGGAGGGGAGGTGGAGTGATGGAATGGGGGAATGTTGGAATGATGGAGGGAGGGAGAGGGGGGGAATTTCGCTATGCTCACGAATCAGGAATTGGGAATGGGGAATTGGAAAGGCACGGAGGGACAGGGACGCAGGGGTTAGAGAGAGATCACGATCAGGATCATGATTAGATGGATAGGGTATTGACTTTCGCTGAGGGGCGAAGGGCGCTAAGAGAGGGAGAGGAATTGAGATGCCGAGATGCCAAGGTACTGAGAAGCAAGGGGCGAGGTATTAGACAAACTACAGATAAGGAATTGGGAATGGGGGCCTACTTTTTTTATTGCCCGAAGCAGGCAATTCTGATGGCTGGGGGGGCCGATATGTCAATTGGGCTATTATTTTCGGGCCAGGGAGCTCAACGGGTGGGGATGGGGCGTTCGCTTTATCAATACAGCCCTTCGGCCCGTGGCCTCTACGAAACGGCCAATGAGGTTCTGGGTTACGACTTTGCCCAACTTTGTTTTAAGGGACCCCTTGAAGGGTTGACCCCAACGGAGGTCTGTCAACCGGCTCTCTACGTGCACGGACTCGCTTCGTTTATGGTATGGAAAGAATTGGGAGGGGAGGAAAGCGCCGCTTTGGCCATGGGATTGAGCCTGGGCGAGTTCACTGCTCTGGCCGCCGCCCATGTCTATGATTTTGAAGTTGGTTTGAAAATTGTGGCCGAACGGGGTCGGCTCATGCAAGTGGCCTGTGACCAAGCCAAGGGAACCATGGCCAGTGTGCTGGGAGGGGAGCGGGATGAAGTTGCGGCCCTGGCCGCTGAATTCGAGGTCGACCTGGCAAACCTGAACTGTCCCGGGCAGGTGGTGATTTCCGGCCCATGGGCCAATTTGGAACAAGCCATC
The DNA here is from genome assembly GCA_965219475.1 of Opitutales bacterium. Taxonomy (GTDB): domain Bacteria; phylum Verrucomicrobiota; class Verrucomicrobiia; order Opitutales; family UBA2995; genus JAABVD01. The sequence continues at coordinate 91,291 of CBDCNU010000006.1, forward strand.
CGGGCGGGAAGGGAGAGAGGATTCAAGCGCATCCTTCCCCTGGAGGTAGCCGGCGCCTATCACAGTCGGCTGATGGAACCGGCCAAGGCGGCTTTTGAGGATTTCCTGGCACCCATCGATTTTCGCCCTCCGCGAGTGCCGGTTTATTCCAATGTCGATGCTTCCGCTGCCCAGGATCCCGCCGCCATCAAAGCAAAGCTGGTCAAACAAATCGTCTCCCCCGTTTATTGGGAAGATTGTATGCTGGCGGCCAGGGAAGCGGGGGTCATGACGTTTAGAGAATGTGGGGTAGGGGGTGTGCTGAAAGGTCTGGCCAGGAGAATCGATCCGGGATTGGAGGTAATTTCTCTGCAGGAATTTGCCGATTTTTAAGCAGTCCCTTTGATCCTGCGACACATTGGAACATTTCCTGCAGGCAGATCTCCGTTCGCTCGCTACGAATTTTGTGAAACATGCGGGTTTAAATTCTTGCTTAGAATGGAAATTTCCATCCAACTTTCCCCTTTTATTTGCAGGTGATTGTGGTTTCGCCACGGTTGCGGCCTAGCCGAGCCTTCCATGGACAACTTATCACAGATTCGCAATTTCTGTATCATCGCCCACGTCGATCACGGCAAAACAACCTTGTCGGATCGCCTCTTGGAGAGCACAAAAACGGTTCATGAGCGGGAAATGAAAGACCAATTGCTCGATTCCATGGATTTGGAGCGCGAGCGGGGGATTACCATCAAATCACACCCCGTCACCATGCAATATTGGGCCGAGAATGGTTTGGATTATCGCCTCAACCTCATCGACACACCGGGTCACGTAGATTTTTCCTATGAGGTATCGCGCAGTCTGGCCGCGGCGGAGGGCGCCTTGTTGCTCATCGATGCGGCACAGGGGGTAGAGGCCCAAACCGTTGCCAATACCCAACTGGCCCTATCCCAGGACCTGGCCATTGTCCCGGTTATTAATAAAATCGATTTGCCCAGCGCCAACCTTGAACGGTGCTCCCGTCAATTGGAGGACATATTGGCTATTCCGGCCGAGGAAGCAGTTCTGGCCAGCGGAAAGGATGGCATTGGCGTAGGGGAGATCCTCGAAGCCATTGTGAAGCGGGTTCCTCCTCCACGCCTGTCCGATTACCCTGCCACCCGCGTGCTCATTTTTGATTCGGTTTTCGATGCCTACAGAGGGGTCATTTGCTACGTCCGGGTTTTTTCGGGATCCCTAAAAAGAGGAGATCGCATTGTTTTCATGAGCGACGAACTCAAAACCGAGGTCAAGGAAGTCGGTATTTTTACCCCCGGCATGAAGAGGGTGGACGAGCTGACAGCCGGAAATTCCGGTTATGTCGTCACCAATATCAAGACCTCGGCCGACGTAAAAATTGGAGATACCATTACCCATGCCAAACAGCCTGCAGGTGAAATGCTCCCCGGTTACAAGGAAGTCAGACCGATGGTTTTCAGCGGGATTTATCCTCTGGATACCTCCGATTATCAGAAGTTGAAAACGAGCATGGGAAAGCTGCGCCTCAATGACGCGGCCTTTACTTTTCAGGGGGAGAGTTCCGCCGCATTGGGATTTGGGTTTCGTTGCGGCTTCCTGGGGTTGCTGCACATGGAAATAATCCAGGAACGGATTCGCCGCGAATACGATATCGACATCATTGCCACCTACCCGAGTGTGGTGTACCGGCTGAAAACCAGGGACGGGAATTTCCTTCTCGTGGATAATCCGGTGAACATGCCCGATCCGCAAATCGTAGAATATATCGAAGAACCCGTCATCGAAGCCATCCTGCATACCCCCAGTGAGCACATTGGGGATCTGTTGGCCCTGATTATGGAAAAACGAGGCCTTTGTCAAAACACGGAAACACTGGACGAAAACCGGGTCATGCTGACCTGCCGGTTGCCCCTCAACGAAGTGTTGGTCGATTTCAACGACAAACTGAAAAGTATCACGCGGGGTTACGGATCAATGGACTACGAATTGGCCGGTTATCAGAAATCGAAGTTGGTCAAACTCGACATCCTGGTGCACAGCCAACCGGTGGATGCGTTTTCTTCCATCGTCCACCTGGAAAAAGCCGAAAACAAGGGGAGGGACCTATGCAAGAAATTAAAGGATATTCTCCCCCGGCAAATGTTCAGGATCCCCCTCCAGGCCGCAATTGATGGGAAAGTGATCGCCAGGGAAACCCTCAGCGCCTACCGCAAGGACGTCACGGCAAAGTGTTATGGCGGGGACATAACGAGAAAAAGAAAATTGTTGGAGAGACAAAAGGAGGGGAAAAAACGCATGAAACAAATTGGAAAGGTCGCCATTCCCCAGGAAGCCTTCCTCGATATCCTGAAAAGCAACTACTGATCCTAAAAGGAGGGTTGAAGTAAAACCCGACAGGTTGGTTTAATCCCGAACACTACTTTTTGCTTTGTTTTCCATTTTTAAACCGAAAAAACACAAGAAACTCCGAGAGCGTGCAGACAACTGGCTCAGATTAGCGGAGAAAATTTACCATTTTCGCCGCGATCAACTGTCGGATGGCGAGCTCAGGGAACTCAAGGAAACCTCAGTAATGCTGCACCGGGCCCTGCGAGAAAAGGGTGAGGTAGATTGGGGAAAAGTGCGAATGGCTTCCGAACAATTGGAGAACGTTCTGAAACAGGTTGGGGGCAGTTTTTACCCTCAGACATTCTGGGCGGAAAACGCGGAAATGTTTCTCGTTGCCTCCATAGTGGCCCTGGCTATTCGAACCTTTTTCCTGCAACCTTTCAAGATACCTACCAACTCCATGTATCCCACCTATAACGGGGTCACCCACGAGGTTATCACCAGTGGAAAAAACCAGGGCTATGGGACGAAGATCTTTCGATTCCTGGCCTTGGGAGCGGTCAGGAGGGAAGTCGTAGCCCAGGATTCGGGAGAATTGATCATACCCCTGGCCGGCCGTTCCGAACGCCTGGTGGGACAAAGGGTGCCGGGAAGAAAGTGGCTCGTTTTTCCCACCACTAATGTTCGATACAGCCTCATCGTCGGCGATGAGCCCATGCACTTCAAAGTGCCGGCTGATTTTAATCCAACCGATCTCTACAAGGAGACTTTTTTCCCAGACGAACAGGGAGACTGGCCCGAAATTGTCCAACGGTTCAACCAGGAGGGGAGAATCCGCTACCAAGGCCGTTATGGCTGGTTTCTGAAAACGGGAAAAACCTTCCAGGCCGGAGACCAGGTGATGGCATTCGATATCCTGACAGGGGATGCCCTCTTTGTGGATCGCCTTTCCTATCATTTCGTTCGTCCGGATGTGGGAGAAGCCATCGTGTTCAAGACGAAAAATATTCCAGCTACCAACGATGACAAATACTACATCAAGCGTTTGGTAGGAGCGCCTGGAGATGAGCTTCAGGTAAAAGCTCCGAAACTGTACCGAAACGGCGCCCTCATTACGGGAGCCGAAGCTTTCGAGAAAAATGCGGCGCGGGAAGGCAATTATTCGGGTTATTCCTATAAAAGACTCACCAGCAGGCACTATCTCAATCATCCGGAGGCAAAAGTGACGATTCCGGAAAATAAATTTTTTGCCATGGGGGACAATTCCCCGCACAGCTCGGATAGCCGTTATTGGGGCTTTGTCCCCAAAGAGGAAATGGTGGGTAAAGCCCTCTTTATCTATTATCCTTTCACGCGTCGCTGGGGCTTGGCCCGATAATCTTTCATTCCCGGTCATTGGAATTCCTCGCAATAAAAAACGCACAAGATATATTATGTCCAAAATTGCGCTGGGTGACGTTAGGCGGCCAAACCCGGTCTCAGGCCCTCCCCTTCTCCCTGTATTGATATTTCGTTCAACCCCGTGGAAGGTATGACGCATCTGAACTCCAAATCGTTTTGAACCGACTACCTCTTCCACTACCTCTATATGATTGGCTGACCGATCGAGGATGTGGTGTTTTGTTGCATCCCACCTGTTTTCCGGGCGATCAGGGAATTGGAACCCTCGGCAATGCTTCCTACGCCTTTATTGATTTTCTGGAAAAGTGCCATATGGGTTACTGGCAGGTCTGCCCTCTCGGACCGACAGGGTTTGGAGATTCTCCCTACCAGACTTTTTCCGCTTTTGTCGGCAATCCTTACCTGATCGATTTTCGTCAGTTGATTGAAAAAGGTCTGTTGCGGGACCGGGATGTGGACCCCTTGCGTTTTCTGCCCGGCAGCAAGACTGATTTCGGGATGGTCTATGAAAAAAAATGGCCCCTGCTCTACAAAGCATTTCTTTCATTTAAGGAATCGCCGGAACGCTGGAAAGACCTGGAACAATCCTACCGGCAATTTTCCGAGGTCAACGCGGCATGGTTGAAACCCTGGGGCCTTTACATGGCCCTGAAGGAAAAATTTGGAGGTCGGAGTTGGCTGGATTGGCCGGATAAATTTCGCGACTATTCGGGAATATCGACCCGGGTCCTGGATGGAGACACCCGATTGCTGAACCAAGCCCACAAATTCTACCAGTTCCTATTTTTCAGGCAGTGGAAAGTTCTCAAAGCGTATGCCAATGAAAGAGGCATTCAGATCATAGGAGACGTCCCCATCTATTCCGCCCTGGACAGCGCCGATGTCTGGTCTTGTCCGGAACGTTTTCAAATCGATCCAAAAACCTTTCAACCTAAGGCCTTTGCCGGTGTTCCGCCTGACTTTTTCACTGAGGACGGCCAATTTTGGGGAAATCCCCTCTACGATTGGGATCGGTTGGAGAAAACAGGATACCGTTGGTGGATAGAGCGGCTCTCGGCTGCATTTTCCCTTTTCGATATCATTCGAATTGACCATTTCCGAGGTTTCCAAGCCTATTGGTCTATTCCGGCCGGTTCCGAAAAAGCTTCCCAAGGCAGGTGGATAAAGGGTCCGGGACTCCCCTTTTTCGAGGTGATAAAGGGTGCTATTCCCGATGCCAAAATCATTGCTGAGGACCTTGGTTTGATAACCCCTGAAGTTGTAAAACTGCGGGAGGATACGGGTATTCCGGGAATAGCGGTGCTTCAATTTGCCTTTGGGGGTGGCAACGACAACTTCTACCTGCCTCACAATATGCAACCCAATTCGGTGGCATATTCGGGAACCCACGACAACGATACTTCAAGGGGTTGGTTCAACACTGCCTCCGAATCGACCCGGGATCACGTGAGACGGTACCTGGAAACACCGGGCGATGCCATCAATTGGGATCTGGTCCGCGCCGCCTACCGCTCCGTTGCGAAATTAGCCATCTTTCCCCTCCAGGACCTGATGGGCCTTGGAAGTGAAGCGCGCATGAATACCCCTGGACAGGCCTTGGGCAATTGGCAGTGGCGTTATCAAACCTGGCAATTGGAAAAATTGACGCGTGAGAGTTCCCAATATTTGCAACTTCTGGCCGATCTATACCGGAGGACCGCTCGAACCGGACAAAACGTAACCTAGGGGAAAAAATTGGCTATCTTTCCATCGATCCATTTTACAACCTACCCATGAAAATCCTTGTCGTAGGGGGAGCTGGCTACGTCGGTAGTCATTGTGTAAGGCAAATGGTTGCGGCCGGTCACCAACCCGTTGTCGTGGATAACCTCGTTTTCGGTCACCGGGGGGCGTTGGCACCCAATATCCCCTTCTACCATGGTAATATGGAGGACGAATCCTTCATAGCGGGTATCCTGCAACAGGAGCAGATCGAAGTGGTGACGCATTTTGCCGCTTTTGCCTACGTGGGGGAAAGCGTGGAAGATCCGCTCAAGTATTACCTCAACAACGTTGCCGGCACCCTTCATCTACTCAATGCCATGAAACGGGCCAAGGTGAATAAATTGGTGTTTTCCTCCAGTTGCACAACTTTTGGTATTCCCGATTTTCTACCCATCAGCGAAACCCATAAACGAGCTCCCATCAGCCCCTACGGTCAAACCAAACTGGACATCGAAACCCTCTTGCGTTCCCTGTCCAAGGTGGAAGATTTTCGGTTTGCCGTGCTGCGCTATTTCAACGCGGCGGGAGCGGCGGAAGATGGAACCATCGGGGAAGACCACGATCCCGAAACCCATCTCATCCCCCTCGCCATAGCCGCTGCCATGGGGAAAGGTAAAGCCTTGAAGGTTTTTGGGACCGACTACCCCACCCCGGATGGAACCTGCCAGAGGGACTACGTTCACGTAGATGACCTGGCCCGCGCCCACATTGCCGCCATTGAAAAACTTGGACGGCCCGGCACTCAATTGTTCCTCAACCTCGGGGTGGGAAAACCCTATTCCGTCCTGGAGGTGATCGATGCGGTGGAACGAGTCAGTGGCAAAAAGGTACCGGTGGATCTGGCTGAGCGCCGGGACGGAGATCCCCCTACCCTATTTGCGGATCCCGGCTTGGCCAAAGATATCCTGGGCTGGGAGGTTAAATTCAATCATCTGGAGGACATTGTCGCAACGGCTTGGAAATGGCACTCCACTCATCCCGATGGATTCGATGATAAGGCAGAGGTTAGAAGGCACAGAGGCACAGAGGCACAAAGGCACAAAGGAGGGAGAGGCAGGAAATAGGATTTAGGAATTGGGTGTTTTTATGCCTTTTGCGGCAATTAATTCTATCCGCACTTGCCCGCATGTCTCACAAAATTCGTAGCGAGCGAACGAAGATCGAGTGTTGGTGTGGGCTTCGCGCTGATGAGCGGAGGAAGCTGGGTCGACACCCTGCAAAGTCGCGAATCCAACGAAGTCCGCGCCAGTGCCGGTATTCCGGAGCGCAGTAGAAGATTTGTGAGACATGCGGGCTAGACCTTGTCAAACCTTTCGATTCGCTTCCGCAGGGTGGCCCTGGTCATTCCCAGGAATCTGGAGGCCTTGACCTGGTTCCCCCCCGATTCACCGAGTGCGCGCCGGATCATTTCTCCTTCGATAACCTTCAAAATCGCTTCCCGATTTTTCTCGCGCAGCAACTGGTAAAGCTTATCGAAACAGTCTTTGAGGTTATCCCCCTTCCGGGCGTTGAAACTCTTGTCCGCTTGGCCGATCAAACCCTTCTCTTCCCCTTCTTTCGGGCCGGGAACAGGGTGCTTGGCGGATGTTCCGGAAGATAATTCAACCCCGTTTTCCGCTGCCCATTCGGTCAATTCCTGAGGTAGATCCTTCAGCAGAATGGTATCCCCTTGCGCGATAACGCAAGCCCGATTGATCACGTTTTCCAATTGGCGCACGTTCCCGGGCCAGGGATACCGGATGAGCAGGGTTCTGGCGTTCGCACTAACCCGCTTGACCTCGGTATTGCCCTTTTTGCCCAGTCGTTGCAGCATAAAATCGACCAACTCCGGGATATCCTCGTTGCGGTCAACCAGCTTGGGCAACCGAATGCGGGCAACGTGGAGGCGGTAATACAAATCCTGCCGGAATTGCTTTTCCGCAACCAGTTTTTCCAAGTCCTTATTGGTGGCGGCAATGAGCCGGACATCGACTTTTATGGAAGAACTCCCCCCTACCCTTTGGATCTCCCCTTCCTGTAATGCGCGCAGAATTTTTGTTTGGGTGGCCAGCGCCATGTCCCCGATTTCATCCAGAAAAATCGTTCCCCGGTCGCAAATTTCGAAGGTTCCCTTCCGCGTTTTGTTGGCACCGGTAAAGGACCCTTTTTCGTGGCCAAACAACTCGCTCTCAATCAGGTTTTCCGGAATGGTGGCGCAATTGACCGGAAGATAAGGACCGGCCGACCGCAGACTGTGCCGGTAGATCGCCTTGGCGATCAGTTCCTTCCCGGTTCCACTTTCCCCCGTGATCAAAACAGTCACGTCGCTGGCCGCAATCTGTCCGATTTGTTTGAAGACCTCCTGCATGGGCTGGGAGCTGCCTACTATGCCTTCCTTGTAGTCATCGCTGTCCAGTAAGGGTTCATAAGCTTCGGTTTTATCGCGATCCGCCTTCGCCTCCAAGGCGGCGTTGACCAACCGCAGAACCTGTTGCACATCAAAGGGTTTGACGATGTAGTCGAAGGCGCCGAATTTCATGGCTTCAATAGCGGTCCTGGTAGTTCCAAATGCGGTCATCATGACTACGAGGAAACGGTCACTCACCCCTTTCAAGTGCTGCAGGGCCTCCAGCCCCGACATGCCTTCCATACGGTTATCCAGAAATATTACGTCCGGTTGTTTCCGGGAGGCCACCTCGATGCCCTCTTCTCCACTACCCGCTTCCACCACTGCGAACCCGTGGGACTCCAATACCCGTTTGAGGGAATAGCGTACTTGGGAATCGTCATCGATAATGAGTATCTTGGCAGAGGCTTGCACCATGTCTTTTCAGGTGGCAAATCAAACACCTGGAAGGTGTCTGTGTAAGGGCCATTGCATATGATATGCCATGGGAGGGTCAATTCCAAACGGGCTGCGCATAGATCGCAGGCGGAAGATCCCGCTCGGCAGCTTTGACCCAGGATTTGATTCCCCGCCGGGACAAGTCCTGCCCGCACTGAATCGGGCTTTGCCGCCTACGGGTTGAGCGCCGCCTTCGGATGAAATAGAAAGCCTAAAAAAGAAAAAAGGCCGGTTCGCAGGGCCCGGAAGTCAAAAGTCGTAAGCTGCTCTCACATAGTAGAATCCGCCGTTGAAGCCGAAAGGAGCAACTTCCGGGTAAAGGGCGCCTACCCCCGCGATTGCGAGTGGATTGTTGTTATCCGGGTAAACGTCGAAAATGTTTTTCACTCCGGCGGCGACAAAAACACCATTTTGAAAGGAGTATTCCGCTTCCACGTCCACCAGCGTCTTGGCGCCATATTCTTGGTACCAAGTGTCGGTGTTGGAGGTGTATTCAATAAAATTGCCGTAATAACGCAGGCGGGGTAGCATCAAGCGCCAGGGCCCTATAGTGGTCTCGGCACTGAGGGTAATACGATGTTTTGGTAATGTGTTCTCCAGTTGGTCAATTCGCTTGGGAGTTATGAAGTCACCCGCTTCATCTACCTTGGTATCGCTGAAGTTGCCCGCCAAGGTCAACACGGTGGTTCCCTCCTCCCACTCGATGTCGTAGTCGCCCACAATATCCAGTCCTTGCGAGGTGGTGTCGAAGTCGTTGGAAAACCAACTCACGGCGGAGTAATTGTTGGGGTTGGGAGCACCAGCCGGCCAATTGAACGCATCGGTCACCCCTATCCGGTCTTTTACCTTGATGTTGTAATAATCCACGGTGCCGTGGAAATCACCCTGGTGGAAGACGGCGCCGAGGCTGAAGTTAACCGAAGTTTCTTCTTTCAGGGGCTTGGCTCCCAAAACGGGAGGAAGTTCACTTATCGGCGCAAGAGCACGATCGCGCAACCCGAAGCCACCGTCCGGGAGAGGGCCGAACTCGGTGGTGACATTGCGCACGCTGGCCTGTCCGATAGAGGGCACTCGGAAACCCGTATTGGCGGAGCCGCGAAGGGCAAAATCATCCGACACTTCGTAACGAAAGGACAGCTTGCCGCCAATGATGGCATCGAAATTCTCGTGATTCTCATAGCGGATAGCGCCGCTTAAAAGGACATCTTCGGCGATGTCGGTTTCCATATCGAGATAAGCCGCGTAGCTACCACGATTTTCTGTTCCCGCAATGGAAGGTGGGAAGGCTGGAAATCCATTAGACCCCACGCCGAAACCCTGTGCAGCTATTCCCCCATCCCGGCGGTCGACATACCAGGCGTATTCTTCCCCAGCTACAATCTCGAACTCTTCCACCCGATATTCCAGGCCGGCAGAGAAACTCAAGGGGGAATCGAGAAAATCCACATCAAAGGGGCGGGATACATCCAGGTTAATGGTGTAGTCCGTTTCGATGTAATCTCCAGGTCTGTAAGTAGTTGGAATCGATGCGGGGTCGTTGCGGAAATCCGGGTGCACAATGGTCTGCGGATTAATGGTTCTATGCATGTAGAACTGTGTCTCGTGTCGCCCGATGACTGCGCTCAAATCGTAGCGCCACCAGTTTTCCAATTCTCCGCGTACCCCGGATGCCCAACTCATATCGTTGATGTACCCGCCAAACTGCGGCGTAAATCCACCGGGCAACTTTTCATTGAAGGCAAAAAAATCGGGGCTGGCCTCCACTGCTGCCAGAGCCACCGGGTCGGGAACCAGGGCCCCATTGGCGGCTGGGATGAGTCTGACCACGGGCACGGTAGCCGGATCGGGGTTGTCCCTCAAATCGGCCACCCTGGTGGTCTCCCCAGGAATTCCCCTGAAGACCCCGCCTCGATTAGTGGGATTCCGATAATAAAACCCGCCGTCAACCTTGCGTTTCGCGAAACTGCCGAAGCTATAGAATTCGGCTACGTCACTTATTTCCACCCCTAGGTTGACGAAGGATTTGATATCGGAATGGACCACGGGGGAGCCCCAGATCTGCGCGTAGGGCTGGCGGATAAATGGGCTGATGTGAGGCTGGTTGGCATCGATCAACCCTTGGGCGTCTACACGTTGCACACTGCGAATGGTGGGGCCGGCCTTTGTATATTCAAAGCTGATATTGGCAAAGCCTTTCTCGGTGAGAGGCATCCCCCAATTGGCGGCAATGGAATTGGACAGTCCATCCCCTTCATAGTGTTCCCCCCAACTCGTTTCGTACCTGCCCCCATAGGCTCTGTCCCTGAGAACAAAGTTGAGAACACCGGCGATGGCGTCGGAACCGTATTGGGCCGAAGCGCCGTCGCGGAGAACCTCTACACGTTCCAACGCGATGGCGGGAATGGCCGCGAGGTCGGGACCTTGCGCCCCATCGGCGGTCCCACCTCCCAGGAAAGAGATGACGGAAGCGCGGTGACGACGTTTACCGTTGATCAATATCAGGGTAGAGTCCGAAGGGAGGCCGCGTAGATTGGCGGGCCGCACCAGCGTCGCGGCGTCGCTGATAGGCTGAGTGTTTATATTGAAGGACGGGAGAATGTTGGCCAGAAGGTCGTCCATGTCCCGATATCCCTGAGAGGAAAGCTCCCCTCCGCTTATCAAATCCACCGGTTAAGGCGGATTCCAAAACGGTGCGCTCTTCATGTCGGGACCCGACCACGACGAATTCCCCGAGTTCCACAATCTCCCCGAGTGCTTCTTCATCGAAGATTTCTTCAGCCTCGTCCTGTTGCGCCAACAGAGCCGAGAAACAGAAAATTGTAAGGAGACTGATAATGCTGGTGTATTTCATGGATATTTTGGTTACGGTGAATAGAGAAGGAGTATGATCATTGACAGAGTGAGAAATCAAACTATAATGCCATATATATTATTTCGGAATTACGAGTTACGAGTTACGGGCTTAACGGCTAAATGCCAAGTTGGCTTTGAGTCCCAGCTTTGCCGCGGCCCACTACAGAAGGAGTCTCAAACCGCTTCCCGTCGAGTATCTCCGCAACGGTGAGAAGTTGAAGGCGAGGGGTAGTTTTTCCCGTAAAGCTCAAGATCGCCGGCTTTCGCCATAAAGCGTTTAAAATTCCGGGTCTTGGTAGGACCTAGCGGTTCCATAACGATAAGCCCGGCCAACAACGCATGATTATTTTCCAAGACCCCATGCAAGGATCGCAAGGCTTGAATGCCAACGTTTTTGCCACCCTTTACCTCAAGCACCATGCTTTGAATATCGGGCCTATCGGGAAGCAAGAAGTATAATCGCCCGTCAATACCGCCGTCCGCCGTCCGCTTGGTTGTTACAAATCCATCGACCGACTCGACGGCCCACTTTTGAAAATGGTATTTATCGCGCACCCAAAGATCACGGGCTCCTTCAATATTTCTAGGGACGCCTTCAATGACGTAATCTTCCCCTTCCACTAAATCGCAACGATCACCCAGGCGCACCCTTGCCACCCGCTTGATTGCATGAATGGCAATATCAATGCCAATCCATTTCCGCCCCAGATTATGGGCCGCTTCAAGGGTGGTCGCGCACCCGCAAAATGGATCAAATACCACATCCCCAGGATTTGAGCTGGCATTGATGATTCGTTCTAGGAGTGTCAAGGGTTTCTGGGTTGCGTAACCCAGGCGTTCTTTAGCTTGCGAGTTGATAGGGGATATATCCGTCCAAATGTCGTTAAGCGGCAACCCCTTCATTTCGTCAAGGTAGCGTTTCAAGCGGATACCGCCCCGGCTGGTTCGATGAAGTCGGTTATTTGAATCGAGTTCTCGCATCTTAACCACAGGAACTCGCCATAATGATTTCACCCCATCATACTCATACTCGTATCCCACCTCCTTTTAAGCCCTTGGCCGACAAATCGCCATCCATGTATCGGCGGCCATCTGGATCACAATGTTTGTGGCGCTGGGCAATGTATTCTGGGGAGTAAGGCGTATACTGTCGATTATAGGTAGTTTTAGACGATGCCTGATATACAAGTATTGTATCATGGACGGCTCCAAGTCGTTTAGCATCGCTATGTGAACTTGTCCGCTTCCAGATCACTTCATTTCTGAAATTTCGATGTCCAAAAATCGCATCCATCATGATCTTGATGTAGTGGCTGGCAGTGGGGTCACAGTGAAGGTAAATTGACCCGGTTGGCCTTAAAATCCCCTTCATCCAAAGCAATCGTTCCACCATGTAGGATAGATAGGCGAGCAAGCGCGGTTGGGTATTGCGTAGGGCATTCGTCCAGAACCGCCAAAATTGGGTTACCTCGTCATCAATACCGGCCTCGGCCAAAAGGATCGGCATTCGCTGAATGGCCCGTTCACGCTCTCTGTCAAGCGTCCACAAATCACAGAAAGCCTCAATTTGATCGGGAAGCGGTCGGCCCGTCTCGTCTTTGTAAATCGCGTTATATTCGCGGTTGGAATTAAAGGGCGGGTCCAGGTAAATTAGATCAACGCAATTCAGGCCCATCAAATCACGCATGACCGTAAGACAATCCCCATAATAGAGTTTGTTCATCCCAGAAACAACCCTTGGATGAAATACCCAAAGGCATTCGGGTTTTTGCGCTGATTGTATTTCCAGCAGGATTCAGCAACGAATAATCCTGTGTTCTTTTTCGAGTAATGATGATGGCTGCCATACCAGGCCCGCTTAATCAGTGACCAGAACCCTTCAATCGTGTTGGTATGGGTAAGGCCGTCGGCATAGAGAATATCATGGTCAATGACTGCATGGGGCATGTATCCCTGAACCGCTTTATAGGCTTTGTATCCATCCGTGATGAGGACCGACCCGTTAGGCTCAACCGTCTCTTTCAGGAAATTTAGGATCCCCTTACCGGTAAGGTTGGATGCAACCCTGGCGGTTACATTCCCAGCCCGTTCAACCACTCCAATAACCGGAGTCTTGCTTGTTCCCCGTCCGCGTTTGTGTGGCTTTCTGTCTTCTTTCCTATTGGCTTTACGCGGTTTTCCGCCGATATACACTTCATCGGCTTCCAAGATTCCTTGAAGCATCGGTTTTTGTTCGAGGGCCATTCCAGCACGGATTCTATGTTGCATATAAAGAGCCGATTGCTGAGTCAAATTCAAATCCCTTGCCAACTGGCAACTGGAAATGCTTTTCTTTGCATTGACCATCAATCCGATTGCCAGAAACCACTTTTGAAGGGGGATTCTGGTCTTTTCCATGATCGTTCCAGAAAGCACATTGAAACTTGAATGGCATGAGTGGCAATTCCACCGGCCAACGCGCCGACCCTCATTCTTGCGGGCGACGTGCTCACTTCCACAATGCGGGCATCCAGGTTTGATTCCCCACCGGATATTTTCCAGGTGTTCGATGCAGGCTTCTTGGTCCGGTCCAGTAACAGAAAGGTCATCCTTGTTCCCACTCCGGATCAGGGGAGGTTCAAACTTACTTTGAGGTAGTAGAAGCCGCCGCTGAATCCATAGGGGGAAGAATCGGGGTATCTGGCCCCGGAAGATCTGGCGTGCGGGTTTTCGGTGGGATAGGTGTCGAAGAGGTTTTGCGCTCCCGCCACCAAGCGGATGCCTCTCTTTAATGTGTAACCCAGTTCCGCGTCCATCAAGGTACGGCTTCCAGCTTCTATGGGCCAGCCGACCCAATCGGCATGGTACTCCAAAAATGAGTCATAGTAGCGGAGCCGGGCCAGGAATTGCCAGGAATCCCACCCGTGTTGGGCGGTCAGGATGCCCCGGAATTCCGGCAGATTGCGCTCGATCTGGTTGATCCGCTTGGTATCGATACCGCTGGAGGATACACTTTCCACGGAAGTATCGTTCCAAGTGGCCGCCAATGTGAAATTGGTTTCGCCGCCAAACCGATCGGTGTTGTAATCAGCCACGAAATCGATTCCTTGAGTGGTGGTGTCGAAGTCGTTGGCAAAGTAGCGTACCGTCCTGATGGCGGCGGCACCCGGGGCGCCCTGAGCTATCAAATCGGCTCTTTGCTCGTCGGTCAAATCCGCTTGGCGGGTCAGCGAAATGCGGTCCTGCATCTCAATGCGGTAGTAGTCGATGGTGAAGCCGACGTCGCCGATGTTGAACACCGGTCCTCCGGTAAAATTCAGGGCGGTTTCCGGCTCGAGGGGATCGGCGCCCAATGTTACCGAGGCCGGGTGGGTCGGCGGCAAGGTGGCGTTGTTCACCAGGTTGCCGTCGTCGTCAAAGGCTGATGTAACGTCGACGAGATTGGCCTGTCCCACCGTGGGCGCCCGAAACCCGGTGCTGATCGATCCGCGCCAGGCAAAGCTGTCGGTCAATTGCCAACGGGTAGATAGCTTTCCGTTGAGGGTACCTCCAAAGTCTTCATAATCCTCATACCTGGCCGCCACGCCGACCAGGACGGCATCGGAAACATCCGTTTCGAGGTCGAAGTAGGCGGAGTAGTTGCCTCGGTCGGATTCGCCTGCGAACTCCCGGTTAAACCCCGGGAAGCCATCGGAGCCGATGCCGAATTTTCTCCAATTGACCAGGGGCGGATTCGGATCGCCGGAGTGGTCGAACCAGGAATTGGGCTCTCCCGCCACGATCTCGTATTGCTCTACGCGATACTCAAGACCCAAAGCGACGTTGAGCGGGGAATGCATACCATCCAAATGGAAGGATTGGTTTAAATCGAAGTTGAAGGTGTAGTCCGTCTCCGTGTAGCCCCCGGGCCGGTAGAACATAGGGATATCCTCCTTTAGATGGAGAAGCTGTGGATTCACCGTGTTCCAGATGCTGAAAGAGGTGTCGTGTTGCCCCACGACGCCGCTGAAGTCGTAAGACCAACCGTTATCCAACTCTCCGCGAATGCCGGAAGCCAGGCTCATATCCGTTGCCACTCCCCCGAAATCCGGGGTAAATCCACCGGGAAAAACATTCTTGGGGTCAAAGACGCTACCATCATCCAACATGGCCAAAGTAGGGTAAAACCGCCCTCCGGAGGGGTAGCGATACCAGAAACCTTGGTACATCTTACGTTGCGCCCAGTTGGTAAAAAGGTAGAATTGCCCCTTGCCCAGATCGAAACCCATGTTGCCAAAGATTTTGTAATTGTAATGGAGTTGCGGAACGCCCCAGCGCTGGGCGGGCCTTGGCACGTTGTCGCCGGTCAGGATGGCGGTTTCTTCCTCGTAGGTGAGCTGGGCGCCGGAAGATCGTTTTTGTTTCAGTTCTTCTCCCCGGTCGATAAGGGCTTGCGCACCGGTGTGCTGAACGCTGCGACTGGTCGGGTCGACTTTCGTGTATTCGAAACTGAGGTTGGCGAAACCCGTTTCGAGTAAAGGAATGCCAAGGTTGGCTGCGAAGGTGAGAGTGGCGCCGTCTCCCTGGTAATATTGCCCCCAGCGGGATTCCAGAGCGCTGCCGGAAGGATCATCTTTCAAGACGAAGTTGAGCACTCCTGCAATGGCGTCGGTGCCATATTGAGCAGAGGCGCCATCGCACAGCACTTCCACCCGCTTGAGCGCTATGGCGGGTATGGCGGCGAGATCGGAGCCGTGGGACCCATCGGTGACACCGGCGCCAAAGATATTTATTACCGATGCGCGATGCCGTCTCTTGCCGTTGACCAGAACCAGGGTGGAATCTCCGGGCAACCCTCGGAGATAAGCCGGACGCACCAGCGACGGACTGCCACTGACCGGCTGTTCGTTGACGTTGTAGGCAGGGATGACCAGTGATAGCATCGAGTCCATGTCCGTGTATCCCTGGTTGAGAAAATCATCCTGGGGGACCACCTCCACCGGAACGGGTGATTCGGCTGCAGAGCGGGCATGATGGCGGGAACCTACCACCACCAACTCTTCGAGTTCGTAGATGTCCTCCTCCGACTCCAATTCCTGAGCCACTACTTGGGAAACGGCCAGTGAGGTAAGGAGAAAAAAGCAGGGTAATTGGTATTTCTTATTCATGGGGTGATATGCATATGGGGTGACATGCATATGGGGTGACATGCTTATAATGCCGACGGGGCATATAGCAAGATTAATATAAAAAGGGCCGGACGGTGGCGTGGGCCGGCATTTTGGGAATGAGATGTCGGGTCCTTTCGGCAGAGATGGATCCGGGTCAAACGGTTAAAACGGTGTCTGGAAAAGCGTCGTTCCGGCGCCTGAATTTGGCTTGCAGTGTTTTGTTTAAGGTGGATAACTGCTTTCGTCAGCTTTTTTAAAAATGCCAGAGTAGCTCAGTGGTAGAGCAGGAGACTCATAAGCTCTTGGTCGGCAGTTCAACTCTGCCCTCTGGCACCAGCCACCCTGGAATCGCTTGCCTGGTGGTGGCCGATTTGTCGGGGAGAGTGATTCCGGAGGCCACCGATGCTGGACACCGGATCGCTCCTACCCTTTTCCCTTATGGTTTTTTCCAGGAAAAGTTAAATAACGACTCGGGGGCTTGATCCCAAGGTCATCAAAGATCGGCAGAATCACCTCCCACCGGTTTTCGATGCCTTGGGTCAGTCCCTGTGATAACTTAACTTTTTATCCCTCTGGGAACTTGCATCACCGGGCAGCCGATCCGTTCCCGTAACGACCGTTCCCGAGTAGATAACCTCGCGACAAATCGCGAAGGCCCCGGACGGAAGATTTGCGAGACCGGATTTAGACTGCCAAGCGATCAACTAATTCCTAACTGGGCGAACAGGGTATTGCTCCGATTCACCCGGCCGGAAAAAACCGAATATATCCCGTCAATCTAACGCTTGAAAATCGCGTAGATGACAGCGAGGGCTGCCAAACCAACCAGACCATTAGAACCGAGTTGATCGATAATGCTGGTAATAGTACCAATTACATTACCGGGCACAAAAGCGGCATCCACGCCAAAAATAACTTGGACGACGATGGCCAAAGCTATGAGGGCGATACCTGCTTCTGTTAGTTTCTTGATCCATTTAACGGCTGTTTCAATTATATTTTCCATGATATGTTTTGCTGATTAGTTAGCTTCCAAATTTAACCAAACCCAGAAGCTAAGATGTTCGTCGACATTAAAGGAGCTAATAATCGAGTATGCTTCGAGAGCTGTCAAATTTTTTCTCAATATCGATACCCCTTCCGGAAACCTCTCCTCTGTCGGCCTGCCGCAGATCACCTCTCCACCCGGTCTCCACGCAACGGCCCGCCCCATAACCCTGGTGGGAGCCTAACAATTTCCTTCTTGCCGCACTGAAACCTGAGGGTGTACAAACCAACCTCTTCCTGGAAGAACGATTTTGGCCATCATGATCATTAAACCCAAAGTTCGCGGATTTATTTGCATTACGGCCCATCCGGAAGGTTGCGCAGCCCATGTGCAGGAGCAAATTGATTTCGTAAGGAGCCAGGCGCCGTTGCGAAATGGTCCCAGGAAAGTTTTGGTGATCGGCGCTTCCACGGGCTACGGTTTGGCGGCGAGAATTGCCGCCGCCTTTGGGGGAAAGGCGGCTACGGTGGGAGTTTTTTTTGAACGTCCCTCCACCAATGGAAGGTGTGCCTCGGCGGGCTGGTACAACTCCGCTGCATTTGAGAAAAAAGCCCGACGGGAGGGACTGTATGCCAAAAGCATAAATGGGGACGCATTTTCCAAGCCGGTCAAGGACCGGGTGATTCGGGTCCTGGAAAACGAACTTGGCCCGCTCGACCTCGTCATCTACAGTTTGGCTGCTCCGAGGCGGGAACATCCCGAGACGGGGCTTCTCCACAAGTCCGTTCTCAAGCCCATTGGAGAATCCTTTTCGGGACCGACCGTCGATACCGATAGAGGGATTATCAAGGACATACACCTGCCACCGGCCACAAAACGGGAAATTGGGGATACGGTGGCCGTTATGGGCGGAGAGGATTGGGAAATATGGATGAACCGATTGGGGGAAGCCGGCCTGTTGGGGGAAGGCTGCCGGTCGGTCGCTTTTTCCTATATAGGCCCTAAACAGACTTGGCCCATTTACAAGCGGGGCACCATAGGACAGGCCAAGCACGATCTGGCCCAGGCCGCCCAACGCATCGACGCATCCTTGAAAACCACTCGTGGAAGGGCTTTTATCAGTGTGAACAAAGCCGTTGTCACGCAGGCCAGCGCTGCCATCCCCATCGTTCCCCTTTACATTTCCATTCTTTTCAAAGTCATGAAGAAGAAAGGGCTTCACGAAGGTTGCATCGAACAGCTTTACCGCCTTTACGCCACCCAGATGTATAACGATTCGGTGGCCATCCTCGATGAAGCGGGCCAGGTCCGCATCGATGACTGGGAGATGAAGCCGGAAGTCCAGAACGCCGTGGCCATGTTGTGGAAACAGGTGACCAATGAAAATTTCCAGGACATTACCGATTATGCCGGTTACAAGGCCGAGTTTTTAAAACTCTTCGGTTTCGGAATTCCCGGGGTGGATTACGGAGCCCACTGCGATCCGGAAGTCGTTTTTTGAAGTCCGGGGTTTCCCCGGGTCAACTGAACGAGCGACCACACCCGCAAGTGGTCTTGGCGTTTGGATTGGTAATTTCGAACCCTTTGCCGTGTAGGCCGTCGTCAAAATCGACCACCGATCCGGCCAGGTAAGCCAGGCTCGTTTCGTCGATGAGAAAGGAAACGCCCCCATTCCGGAGCACTTGGTCCCCCTCTTTGGCTTGATCAAAACCCATACCGTATTCCATTCCGGAGCAACCGCCGGCATCCACGAATATGCGCAGCATATTATCGGGATCGTTCTCGTTATCGTGCAAGGCGGCAATCCGCCTGGCGGCAGATTCAGTTATTGAAATCATGCCACCATCCATGAGCCAAACGGCAAAAAAGTCAACGTTACCGATACGTTTTCTTTGCCCCACCCTCCCGGTTCCATTCGCGACGCCACCCTCATTTTCAATTAGGCGCTTGAAAATGTTGAAACAATGCTATCTAGTTTTCATTCATGGCGATACTCTGGCAAGGCCTACAGCAAGATCAAAAGCAGTCCCAAGCCCTGGTTTTGGCTCCTCAACTGCGCCAATCGCTTAAAATCCTGCAGGCCCCCACTTTGGATTTACGCAATGAAATTCTCGGGGAGTTGGAAACCAATCCCGCTCTGGAAGAGTTGCCCATGGAGGGCGCCAGCCTCGATTCTGCCTTGGGCAATGATGAAGAAGCCACACTGCCCGACTCTTCCGAGGAATTGAATTTTGAAACCCTGCAACAATTGGATCGGGATTGGCGCGAACAATTGGCCCGGGAGGGCTCCAACCAGGTTTATACCTCGGAGGATTCTAAAAAGAGGCAGCACTTTTTCAACAGTCTGGTGAGCGGAATCAGCCTGCAGGAACACCTGATGGGCCAAGCCAAGCTGTCCGACCTGGACGAGGAACAGATCGAAGCCATGGGGTTTTTGATCGGTAGTCTGGATGATCGAGGATATTTGACCTCATCCTTGCTGGAGCTTTCCCTCCTGTCCCGAAAACCGCTGGGGAAATTGAAGGAAGCCCACCGCGTTTTGAAGACCCTCGATCCCCCGGGAATCGGGGCCGAGGACCTGCAGGACGGTCTGTTGATTCAACTGAAACAACGAGACCGGGAAAACAGTTTGGCGGCAAGGGTGGTAAAACATCATTTCAACCTTCTCCCGCGCCGCCGAATTCCCGAAATCGCCAAGCGCACCGGAAGCGGACTGGGAGAGGTAGAGGACGCCATCGAAGAGATAGCCACCCTCGATCCCTCTCCGGGAAGAAAGTTCAGCGATGATACCAACCACGTCGTCTCCCCGGATGTAACGGTGGAAAAGGACAACGGGTATTGGACCGTGTCCCTGAACAATGAATACATACCGCGATTGCGCATCAGCAATGTGTGCAAGGAAATAATCGCCCGCGGAAACCTGAGCAAAGAAGAGAAGGAATACATCCGGGAGAAAATTCGATCGGGAAAGTTCATCATCAATTCCATTGAACAACGCCAACAAACCATCGAAAAAATTACGCGTTGCATCCTCACTTTTCAAAAGGACTTTTTTGAAGATGGGCTCGGCAAGTTGCGCCCTCTCACCATGATCCAGGTGGCCGAAGCCGTTGGGGTCCACGAAACGACGGTGAGTCGGGCCATAGCCGGAAAATACATCAAAACACCCCATGGTCTATTCCCCTTGAAGTACTTTTTTACGCCGGGGTATTGCTCGGGCGATGGTGAATCCCTCTCCAATACCACAATCAAGGAAATGGTCGCTCAGATTATTGACGGGGAAGATCCTGCCAAACCTTTCAGCGATCAGGTGGTCGTCAATAAATTGAAAGGAAAAGATATCGAGATTGCCCGGAGAACAGTGGCGAAATACAGGGAGGAACTCGGAATACCGCCCACCTATCTGAGGCGCCGCTATTCCGACTAACCTTCGGAAAGACCGGTCCCTTTACCCGAATGGCGCTTAGTTAAGCGGGGTTATTGAGGGCATAAGGCAGGGCGCCAGCCGGGGTGAGGCTGGGGCCACCCCTGCCTGAATTCAACGAATCAAAGCATTTAGGTTTTCTTGAAACCGCATGATCACGTTGGGGGTAATGTCGCGGTTGGGAACTTCGAATTCCACTTTTGATTTCACGTGCAGGTAGCGCAGGCTCGTATCGGCGGCAGGTCTTGCGGCACGGCGCAGGATGCGTTTCCGTTCCAGCATGAGGGAAACGATCTGTTTGAGGGCGTCAGATTCTTCGCTCCCCGCCGCATCAGTTGCCTTGAAGAAACTGAAGAACAATTCCTCCAGCGTTTTCTGGTAGTTCAAGTTCTCTTGCCGAACATCGGGTTCGGATTTGTATGTTCGCGTCCAACGGCCTATGATTCGGGTCTCTTGAGGCAATTGGTCCAAGCCATCCCCAAGAAGATCCTGCCGGGACAAGTTTCCCTCCCGGTCCTGAGTGAGGAAGCAATGAATGGTGTCTCCATCGTTAAAGGGATTGCCAGAAACAGAGGATTTCTTACCAAAAGGTTTTAATTCCCACTCCATGAAGTCAGGTTCGTTTGGTGAACCCCACAATAAAAAGCAGATTGTTTCCCTACCATCAAGTGCGGGCTTTGCAAAGTTCCGACAATCCGGACAGGCGTTGGATTATTATCGGTGACGTCCACGGTTGTATAAGGGAACTGGAAGATTTGCTACACAAGGTAAACCCCGGGAAAAAGGACCGGGTTCTCTTTCTGGGTGATTTGGTCAATCGCGGTCCCCATTCCAGGAAAGTGGTTCGATTGGCTCGGGGCTTGGAAGCGTTATCCTTAATGGGGAACCACGAACTTCGCCTGCTGAAGTACCGCTACAGTCAAAATTCCGCCCATCTCAATACTGATGATAGAAAAACCGTGGAAACTCTCGAAGAGGAGGATTGGGCCTACCTTTCATCCATGGCCTTGACCCTGCACTGGCCCCGAAATAATTGCCTCTTTGTGCATGGAGGATTCCTGCCCGCAATTCCCTGGCGGGAACAGGATGCCTCCATCGTTACCAGTATCCGGAATATTTGCCATGGCGGAATGCCCTGTAATCGAAAGGATTGCCCAATGGGCACATTTTGGGCCAAAAAATGGGACCAGAAGCCGTTCGTCGTCTACGGACACACTCCACAACCTTCTGTTGTCCGGAAGGAAAGGTCGCTGGGTATCGATACCGGGTGTGTTTGGGGAGGAAAACTGACGGCTTTTATTTTGCCCGAAAAAAGGCTGGTGCAGGTGGATGCGCGCGAGAAGTACATTCCATAGAAATCGGGTTGTTTATCCCGCGTGGGAGACCTAATGTCCGCCCCCATGTCGAGTTTAATCAAGCCCGTTATTGGGATCCGCGATTGTCTGAACCCTCAGTCCCGTATGTAAATCCTGGGAATTCCACCCCGACCTGGCATGAACGCTCACGACGGATCAACAGACCGGCCCTTGAAAAAACAGGGCTATACACTGGATTACCTGCTCGGACTTTCCCAGGGGGAACTGCGGCATTTGGATCCGGACCTCTTGCAGGGAATGCCTCCGGTGGAGTTGGCCCACGTGATCGACCGGCTGGAAATCGATCAGAGGCGGGAAATCCTGCGCATGGTCTCCGACGATATGGCCACGGAAATCCTGGCGGAAATGGATACCGAGGCCAGCGCCGAAGTGGTTGAGGCCATGGTGGAGCGGCGCGCCGTAAAATTTCTGGAGGAACTTGATCCCGACGACGCCACCGACGTGGTCGCCGAATTGGAGGACGATAAGCGGGAGGATCTTCTGAGCAAAATGGAGCCGGAATCGGCCCAGGAGATTAAAGAACTGCTCGAATATGAGCCGGACACAGCGGGGGGAATCATGACTCCCGACGTGTGTTGCACGCATGATTTTTACCAGGTGGACGAAGCCATCAGGGCGATTCGCAAACAGACTTCCGAGTTGGAAACCATTTATTACGTCTACGTGGTCGACGAATTTAAAAAGTTGGTTGGGGTCGTTTCGCTGAGGGATCTCATGATGGCCACTCCCGAAACTGCGGTGGCTTCCATCATGAAGACAAAGATGTTGGGGGTTCTTTCTCCGGAAACGGACCGGGAACAAGCGGCCTATCTGATGGGGGAATACAATTTGATCGCCCTCCCCGTGGTCGATGCCGGCAACAGGCTTCTCGGTATCGTCACTCATGACGACGTGATCGATATTCTGCAAGCCGAGGCAACCGAGGATATTCAGAAACTGGTGGGCGCCGGCGCAGATGAAACGGTGCACGATCTCCTTTCTTACAGCCTCAGGAAACGCCACATATGGCTGCAGGTGAATTTGCTCACCGTTTCCCTTGCAGCCGGTGTGGTATCGTTCTTCGAAGAACAAATCGCCAGCGTCACCTTCCTGGCCGTCTTCATGCCGGTTATTGCGGCAACCGGCGGCAATACCGGGGCCCAGACCCTGGCCGTGGTAATCCGGAGCCTGGCCTTGGAGGACATCCGGGATGCGGACAAACTCAAGCTCACCATTAGAGAACTGCTCAAAGGATTTCTAAATGGGGTTGGAGTTGGATTGGTTGGGGCAATTATGGCTTATTTCATAAAGCGGGATTTGACCATTTCCTTCGTGGTCTGGGTAGCCATGGTCCTGACTATGGCCATTTCCGGATTTTGCGGTGCCTTTATCCCCCTGATCCTAAAAAAAATGGGGTTGGATTCCGGCGCAAAGTTCTTCCATTTTCCTGACCACCATTACCGATATAACGGGCTTTTTTATTTTTCTCAGCCTCGGTTCATGGCTATTGCTCTAAATCCTGTCATGGAGGGAAACACACAACTGCTATCGGTCGCCGAGATTAAACAACTCGACCTCTCCCGTGGTCTGAAATTCGAGGGCATATTCGTTCTCAAAAGAAAAGCGCGGAAAACGGCCAGGAATGGCTCGACTTATTGGGGGTTGGAATTCGGGGACAAGAGTGGCAATTTTCGTAGCACATGCTTTGGGGGTCATCCCCTCCATCCGCGCATTGAAGCCATTGCGGAGGATTCTCCCGTTTTTGTCAGAGGGGTTACCAGTGTCTACCAAGGAAACTTATCCCCCGATCTTTCTGAAATTCGCCCCCTCACGGAGGAGGAATTGAGGGACCCCTCTCTCTTTCAGAACCTGGTGGAAACCTGTCTGGAAGATCCCGATGAGCTATGGGCGGAACTTCAGGAAATCGTCGACAGGATCGGGCACTCGGCCTTGCGGGAAACGGTACAAAGGGACCCTGAAGGAGATGGAAACAGAATTCCGCTACGCTCCGGCGGCAATGAAGATGCACCACGCCTACCG
This sequence comes from Opitutales bacterium, assembly GCA_965219475.1. Taxonomy (GTDB): domain Bacteria; phylum Verrucomicrobiota; class Verrucomicrobiia; order Opitutales; family UBA2995; genus JAABVD01. The sequence continues at coordinate 115,394 of CBDCNU010000006.1, forward strand.
ACACGGATTGTTGGAACACACCGTTCACATGGCGCGAGCGGCCATCGCCCTGCTTCCTTTGTATACCGAAGTGGACCCGGACCTGGTATTGGCTGGAGTCGTTCTGCACGACGTCGGCAAAGCCATCGAATACGAAGGGGAATTGAGCTCCAACAAAAGCAAATCCGGCATTTTACAGGGACATGTGGTCCTGGGCTATCGCCTGGCCCGCAGGGCTGGTATGTTGGCCAAACTATCCCCCGAACTCCTGGAGCGGCTGGAACACATAATTCTTTCGCATCAGGGTGCGTTGGAATGGGGCGCTGCCAGTTTAGCGGCAACTCCGGAAGCGGTTTTCGTGTCTATGGTCGACAACCTCGATGCCCGCATGGGAATGGTTCAGTACGCCTTGCGCCACCGGTCCGATGGCCAAATCTTCAGTGAATACATCGGCGGCTTGAAAACTTCCCTTTTGACCGAACCCATTTCCAAGGAGGATGGAAAAACTTTGGGGCAACAGGAGGACTTGGATCTTTGATCCGCCCAAATCCCCCTCGACGCGGGCCCTTCCGGTAAAACCAATTATCCCAAAATGTCCAGAGAAGATGACAGGGTACTGAGGTTTTACAACGAAGTCCTGGGCCTGGACCACCTTCACTACGGACTGTGGAATGAAGAGGATGAATTGACCCTTTCAAATCTCAAGGGGGCTCAATTGCGCTATGAGAATTTTCTCATCGATCGCTTGCCCCCATCCGCCCAAAAGGTCCTCGACGTGGGTTGCGGGACGTCCGCCATGACCCGGAGAATGTTATCCATGGGGTTGGACGTACACGGATTATCGCCCGACCAAACTCAAAAAAATAATTTTACCGAGAACCTGGACGCGCCCTTTTACCACTGCCGGTTTGAAGATTTTGAACCAGGGGAAAGATTTGACTGCCTCGTCATGAGCGAATCCGCCCAGTACATTCCCTATGCGCAACTCTTCGCAACGGCAAAAAAAAGCCTCTCCCCCAGCGGGTTTCTCATGATTTGCGATTACTTCGTCCTGGACAATGCAAGGGGAATAATGGCCCAAAGTGGCCATAACCTGACAAAATTCAGAATTGAATCCAAAAAGAATGGATTCAAGCTGATGGAAGAGCGGGATCTTACCGATAGAGTGGCCAAAACATTGGATCTTGGCAACCTGCTGGCCCATCGGATACTGACGGGACTGGATATATTGACGGACAAAACCCGAAAAAAGCACCCGTTCCTCACTCGGATGGCGTTTCGTTTATTCCGCAAAAAATGGGAAAAACTCAACCGGGAAAGGGAACTTTTGGACTCGGAACAATTCAAATCCCAGAAACGATATCTGTTTCTCCTATATCGGCTTTCCGAAGCTTCCAATGCCTGATGAAGTCGTAATTTGCCAATGAACCTTTCCAATCCATGGTTTTATGGCTAATATTGGTAGTTCGATTTGAAACTTTTTCTTCAACATGATTCCGTGAAAGTTCCCTCCCTGTTTGCCCGAGCTGGGAAGTGGCTGATCCTTCCGGCCTTGGCCGGTTGGATTTCTCCACTGCCCGCCGATATTGGGGATGATCCCCTCGATTACCAAGAGTGGCGTTCCAGGATTCCCTTCCAGCCATCCGGTTCCGACCCGGACCGGGATGGCGTGCCTAGTTTTTTGGAGTATGCCCTTGGCGCCACTCCGGAGGATGCGGTCAATGCCGGCGCCTCGGGCCGGCCCATGACTTTTCAGCACAATGGGGAGAACAACGTGGTCCTGTTACCCTTTCCCGGAAGGCGGGATTTGGCTTACTACCTAGATGGCAAGCCGAGTCTCAACCAAGGCGAATGGACGGTGCTTGCCCAAAAACTCGGCAACGCGCCGTGGGAACCGGTTGCCGAGGGATTTGTCGTCGATAATGCCTTGGGAAGCGTGACCTTATCCTATGATGATTGGCCCAGGGCTCAATTTTTGCGGATGCGGATGGAAGATCATCCCACCCTGGTGGCAGGGGCACTGGTGGCCAGGTTTTTGAAGCAAACTACCTTTGGCCCCACCGCGGCG